>NZ_RXLZ01000002.1 GCF_003970865.1 Stenotrophomonas maltophilia
ACATCTCAAAGTCATGTGGTTTTTGATGTTTTATCTGGGGGTGGCGACGGGCGAGGGGGCAGACGGGTGAGGGGTCCGTCTCGTGGGCCCGGAGATGGTTAAAAGGGACCGCGCCCCTGCAACGCGCCCTGTGCCTGGCACTGACGCTGCCCCTGGCCACCCTTGCCCATGCTGCCGAGTCCTCACCCGCCGCGCCCAAGGACCTGGACAAGGTCGAAGTCCGCGGGCGTGCACAAACCCTGTACCGGGTGGACGATGCCGCAGTCGGCACCCGCACGGATACACCGCTGGAGCTGGTCCCGCAGTCGATCCAGGTCATCCCGCGTGAACTGATCGACGACCAGGCCGCGCGCCAGGTGACCGACCTCTATCGCAGCATCAGCGGCATCAGCTATTTCAGCTATGCCGGGGTGACCCTGCGCGGCTTCCGCCAGGAGAACGTGCTGTATGACGGTCTGCGCGGCGACCCGTACGCAGGATTTTCGGTGCCGCAGCTGTTCAACATCGAGCGCGTGGAGGTGCTGAAGGGGCCGGCAGGCGCGCTGTATGGCGGTGGTGATGCGGGCGGTGTCATCAACTACGTGACCCGCAAGCCGAAAGCCAGCGCCGAACGCCGCATCGAGGTCCAGCTGGGCGACAAGGACTTCCGTGCCGGATCGTTCGAGGGTACCGGGCCGTTGAATGCCGCCGGCAGCGTACGCTATCGCGCCGGGCTCTATGCTGACAGTGAAAAGGGCGTGCGCTGGAACACCGACAGCGAGAGCGTGATCGGCGACGCCTCGCTGGCCTTCGACGTCGGCCAGACCGGCGAACTGGTGCTGCAGTTCACCGACATCACCCAGAACCTTGGCGGCAACCGCCTGCGCGGCGTGCCGGTCAACGATGCAGGCACGTTCCTGACCGACCGGCGCTGGAACCACAACGAGGCCAGCGACTTCCTCGACATGCGCGCCAAGGTGGCGCTGGCTCAGTACCGCTTCGCGCCGAGCGACACTCTGGACCTGGACTTCGCCGCCCGCTGGTTCAGCAACAACGAACACCAGATGTACCACGAGCCGATGGGCCTGATCGATCGTGACCGCGATGGCGTGGCCGAATGGATGACCCGCCAGCTGCGCAACCAGATCCGCGACAACGAAGCATTCACTGCCAACGGAAATGCAGTCTGGCGGGTGACCACCGGCACGGTTGAGCACAAGGTGCTGTTCGGCGCCGATGTGTACCAGTTGGATGCGGATTTCACCGCACAGACCGCGAACAGCGCTGACCTTGCGCGTGGCGCCGGGCCGGTGCGCGGCATCGACCTGTTCAATCCCGTGTACGGCGCCAGTACCTGGCACGACTACAACCTGGCTGCCCTGCCCTGGCGCAGCACGTCCACCCGCAGCAAGCGCTATGGCGGCTACCTGCAGGACGAACTGGCACTGGGCACACGCTGGCATGTGCTGGCCGGGGTGCGCTGGGATGGCTTCAAGGATGAGGATCGCATCACTGGCAACAGTGTGGACGGCAACGATCTCAGCTGGCGGCTGGGCAGCACGTTCACCGTGCGCGAGGGCCTGAATGTCTACGCCAACATCGCCAGTGGTTTCGTGCCGCAGAGTGCCGCCAACCAGAACCCAGCCGCTGGCGGACCGTTCGATGCCGAGCGCAGCAAGCAGTGGGAAGTGGGCATGAAGTCGTTGCTGGCCGACCGCGTGACCTTGAACATGGCGGCCTACCGGATCGACCGCAGCAACATCGTGCAGGCCACCGGCGAGGTGATCGGTGGCGTGAACCAGTTGGCCGCGCTGGGCCTGGTACGCAGTACCGGCATGGAGCTTGACCTTCTGGCCGACCTCAGCGAGCGATGGGTGCTGAACCTGACCTACGCCTACAACGATGCGCGGGTGAAGGACGCCGGCCCGAATGGCATCACCAACGCCTCCGGCGACCGATTCGCCAATGCGCCGCGCAACAAGCTGGGATTGTGGACGCGTTATGACCTGCCGGCGATCAACTCCGCCATCGGTTTTGGCGCCGATCACGTCGGCGAGCGCGTCAGCCTGGATGGGCAGACCGTCAAGGCCTACACCGTGTTCGACATAAGCTGGAAGACCACGTGGAGGCAGTGGCAGTTCCAGGCCAACGTCAAGAACCTGTTCGACAAGGTGTACGCGGCCAGTGGCTTCATCGAACGCAACGGGCATTTCCCGGGCGAGCCACGGCGGGTGTATGTGCAGGCGGCTTACAGCTTCTGAACGGAAGCATTTGTAGCGCTGAATCCACTGTCGGCAAGCAGGTCGTTGCTTGGCACTGGTTCACGCGCGTCCGAAACCGTCGGCACTTCCAGTCACTTGTGCACGATCACCTCCGCCTGTAGCGTCGCCGTTGCCCAAGGAGGGCTATCAAAGGAGTGAAACATGAAGATGGGATTCAAGCTGTCTGCTGTTGTCACCGCCATTGCACTGACGCTTGGAATCGGCAGTGCGACCGCTCAACCCGACCGTTGCCGCCCTTGCTACGACGCCTATAGTGATTGCCTGGATGCGGGCAAGGGCGAGAAGGTGTGTTACCGCGCGTTCGTCGCCTGCATGGCGAAGGGCAACTGCGGGCTCCCATAACAGGCTCGCAGAGCGCACCGAGGGGAGGTGGCAACCCACCTCCCCTCCCGGCATCAGTGCGAGCAGGCCACCAGCATCGAGCGGGTGGCCATCTGGGTGGAGGTGAAGCCGTTCTTGTTGCCCACCGCGATGGCGTTGCCGTCGTCGCCATCCTTGCTGAAGACCACATAGCCGCCTGGGCACATCTGTCCGGCCTTTTCGTAGCAGCCACTCCAGGAGCTGGAGCCGCTGCAGTCGATGGAGACGCCGCGCCGGCCATCGGGGGTAACGGTCATCTTGGCGGTGGTGCAGCCACTCAGCGCGGCCACGAACAACAACGGAACGAACAACTTCATGGATACTCCAGGGGGTTGGGGATCAGCGGAAGGGCACCAAGGCTGGAGTGCCCGGATTGCGCGAACCTTGCGTCGACGTCCGCTTTCCTGCGTGATTACAGCCTTGCGGGACATCGGGAAGGCACGCCATGTTCACGCAATGTTCCTGTAATACGGTGCCGGCGCGTGCCGAACCGCCCCGCCACGCCCCCTTCCTGCGCAAGCCCTGCCGATGCACATCCTGCTGATTGAAGACGAAGCCGAACTGGCCGCTACCCTGAAGTCCGCCCTGCAGCGCGAGCGCTACGTGGTGGATCTGGCCAACACGCTGGCGCTGGCCCGCGAAGCGGCCCTGTGCGGATCGCACGACCTGGTATTGCTGGACCGCACCCTGCCCGACGGCGACGGCTTGGGATTGATTTCACTATTGCGTGAGCGCAACCCCGGGGTGCCGATCATCGTGCTGAGCGCGCTGGGGCAGCTGCCGGACCGCATCGCCGGCCTGGATGAGGGCGCGGACGACTATCTGACCAAGCCCTTCGCACTCGAAGAGCTGTTCGCCCGTATCCGCGCTGCCGGGCGCCGGCCGAGCGGCATGCAGGTGGAACTGGTGAGCATCGGCCGGTTGGTGTTCGATCCGGCATCGGGCGAGGCCAGCGTGGACGGGCAACGGCTGGAGCTGCCGCGCCGTGAGATACGTGTACTGGCCGCGTTGGCCCGGCGGTTGGGCCGCACCGTGCTGCGCGAGTCGATTGAAATGGCGGTGTATGGATTCGATGACGGCATCCATTCCAACACGCTCGATTCGCATGTCTCGCGCCTTCGCCGCAAGCTGGCCGATGCCGATGCAGGAGTAGAGATACATGCCATCCGCGGCGTCGGCTATCTGATGCGGGAAGCCAGGTAATGGCGCGTCGTCCATCGCTGAAGCGCCCGTTGATCGTCAAAACGCTGATCTATCAGCTGCTGGCGTTGCTGGTGGCGTTCTTCGCGCTGCTGATGGTGCTGATACGTGCCGACAGCGGTGGCTACTACACCATCCAGACCTTCGCGCCGGTGGCCGCCGACGCGGTGCACCGCGACCGCAATGGCGAACTGTACGTGCAGAACACGCCGGAACTGGCCGAACTGCTGAAGATCGTTCCCGGTGCCTGGTTCATCGCCGAGGATGAGCACGGCCACCACGTTACGTTCGGACCTGTGCCGCCGGCCTATGCCTCGCTGGTAGGCGCACTGGATGGCATCCCCTTTGGCGACCTGCGCGGGCGCGACCGCAGCGATGGCCTGGCCGTCGTGGTCCGCCAGCACAGCGGGCCGGCCGGCAAGCTGACCGTCATGGCCCATGGCGAGACCGATACGTTGACCTGGCAGATGGCGCTGGCGGCACACATCATCACCCTGCCGATCTTCCTGCTGCTGGGCCTGGCCACCATCGTCCTGACACCGATCATCGTGAGACGGGCCCTGGCCGGGGTGGAGCGCATCGCCCAGGAAGCCCGCAACATCTCCGCCAGCCGCCGCGGTGTCCGCCTGACAGAAACCGCTGTGCCGGTGGAGATCGCTCCGTTGGTGACGGCGGTGAATGAAGCACTGGAGCGGCTGGACGAGGGGCACGAACGGCAACGCCGCTTCATCGCAGCCGCCGCGCATGAGCTGCGCACGCCCATTGCGATTCTGAGGGTGAAGGTCGATGCGGCCGACGACACCACCTCGCGCAGCCTGGCCGTGGAAGTGGCGCGGTTGGCGACGCTGGCAGAGCAACTGCTGGATCTGCACCGCATGGACGAAGACGGGCCGAAGGAAACCATCAACCTGGCACGGGTGGCCAAACGGGTGGCCGCCGATCTGGCGCCGCTGTTGATCCAATCGGACAAGACCGTAGCCGTGGCGGTGGAATCGCACTTCCCGGTACTCGGCGAGACCGGCGCAGTGGAGCGGGTAATTTCCAACCTGGTACTGAATGCTGCCGAACATGGCGGACGCCAGATCATCGTGCGCGTTCAGGGCAGCTGCCTGGAGGTCGAGGATGACGGCCCCGGCATACCGGTCGACCAGCGCGAACGCGTCTTCGAACCCTTCCAGCGGCTGCGGCCGCGGCAGACGGGCGCGGGCCTGGGGTTGAACCTGGTGCGCCAGGTGATCGATCGCCACGGCGGCCACGTCACGATTCTGGATGCGCCTGGCGGTGGTGCATTGATCCGTGTTGAGTTTCCATTGCATCCGGGCGTGACCAGCACGCCACCGCTGGAGCATTGAACACATCGCATGCACCTGTGTAACTGGCACCTGTCCATGCGTGGCCGGCAGCGAGGACAGGCAAGGTTGCGGCAATGTTCGCTGGACAGCATCGGGGTGTGGCACCTGCCGTGCCACCGCGTTCCGATCTGACAGGAAGCCTGCATGTGACCCAGGGAGCTCCTCCACCGTCCTCTTCCACGCGCACTGTGCCACCACGGAATTCGCCGGGGCTTACCGCTGCCGCATGGAATCGCCGCCCGCGCAATGGCAGCGCGCCCGGCCTGCAACATTGGCCGCGTTGGCTGCAAACAGTTCCTGATACCGAGCGCACTGGCGTGTTGATGCGGCTGTTCGGCGCATTGTTCCTGCTGCTGCCAGGCATTGCGCTGGCGGCTTCAACGCATCGGCACGCGAGCACAGCGGCAGCGGTTGCCGTGCTCCTGTTCGCTGCCGTGCATGCTGCGCTGCATGGGTTGGCGGCATGGCGCGCGGCAACCTCGCGCCCAACGCCACCACTGCTACGCGTCCTGGATGGACATGCCGCTGGGATAATGACTGCCAGTGCGCTGCTGATCGCCATCGTTGCAGGAATGACGAATCTGTCTGCTCCAACGTTCTTCTGGTTGGTGGCCGGCGCGGCGAGTCAACTCTGCGGTGCGCGAATGCCAGGCCACCGCCTGCGCAATGCGCTGCTGGTTCTCGGTAGCGCCCTGCAGTTCATCGCCGTGGCACTGCTCGCCCTTCTTGCCGCACGCTGACACAACGACAGCCCCGCAAGGTTCGCGCAACCCAGCGCATCGAGACTCGACGGCCAACCACGTCTGCCACGACAGACGTGTGTCTCTTCTGTCGCGAGGACCCCCGATGACCTGTCTTTTCTGGATGCTGCGCCGATGAGCGCCGTACCGCGCAAGCGCCGCCGTGCGCTCATCATTGCTGCCAGCCTGCTGTGCAGCGCGCTGATTCTGTCTGCATGGTTGCGGCCCGCACCGCCGACGCACCTGCAGGTTGCGCCAGTCGTCCGAGGCAACATCGAACAGGTGGTGGAAGCCACTGGCACGCTGAAGCCCTCGCGGCTGGTAAGCGTGGGTGCGCAGGTCTCCGGCCGCATCGATACCCTGCATGTGAAGCTGGGCGACAAGGTGAAAGCCGGCGATCCCATCGCCGATATCGATTCGCGCACTCAGCGCAATGCACTGCTGAGCGCACAGGCCGCACAGCGCACCGCGCGCGCCAACCGCGATGCGCTGGCCACCGACCTGCGCCAGTTCGAGCTGACACTGCATCGGCAGCAGCAACTGGCGGCCTCGCAACTGGTGGCCCGCGCCGACTTCGATGCAGCCAAGGCCAAGGTCGATGCAACCCGGGAGCAGATCGCTGCGCTGGACGGTGAAGTGACGCGCCGACAGACCGACGTCGATGTCGCACAGACCAATCTGGAGTTCACCCGCATCACCGCACCCACCGACGGAACCGTGCTGGCCGTGGTCGCGCGCCAGGGACAGACCGTGAACGCGGTGCAGAGCGCACCGACCATCGTGATGCTGGGCAACCAGGACGTGATGACGGTGTACGCTGAGATCTCCGAGGCCGACGTCGTACACACGTCTGTCGGGCAGGAGGCATTCTTCACCATTCTTGGTGATGCCGGCCGCCGCTACAGCAGCACGTTGCGGGATATCGCGCCAGCGCCGGAATCGATCACCAACGAAGACAGCTCCAGCCTCGCCGCACCGGCAGTATCGGGTGGCAGTCGCACGGCCATGTACTACAACGGCCAGTTCGACGTGGACAACGCCGATGGTCGCCTGCGGAGCTACATGACCGCGCAGGTTCGCATCGTGCTGGGCCGCGCCAACGACGTACTGATCATTCCCTCGGCCGCACTGGGTGCACGCGCCGCCGACGGCAGCTACAGCGTGCAGGTACGCGGTGCCGACGGCCACGCCAGCACGCGGCGCATCACCACCGGGCTGGATGACCAGATCCAGGTGGAAGTACGCGACGGGCTGAAGGAAGGCGAGCAGGTCGTGCTGGCGCAGGCCAACGTCGAAGCCACCAACGCGCCTGCACAACCCCAATGAGTACGACCATGACCGAGCCATTGCTGCGCGTTCGCGGCGTACGCCGCGAATTTGCCGCGGGCGAGCAGACACTGGTGGTACTCGACGGCATCGACCTGGATATCCACGCAGGTGAACTGGTGGCCATCGTAGGCCAATCCGGGTCCGGCAAGTCCACGCTGATGAACATCCTCGGTTGCCTGGATCGCCCTTCCGCCGGCGTATATCAGATCGCCGGGCGCGAGACCGCGCAGATGTCACCTGATGAACTGGCCGAACTACGCCGCGAGCACTTCGGCTTTATCTTCCAGCGCTACCACCTGCTGACCGATCTGACTGCACTGAGCAATGTGGAAGTGCCCGCGATCTACGCTGGCATTCCTGCCGAGGCTCGCCATGCGCGTGCAGCAACGCTGTTGTCGCGGCTTGGCCTGGGCGAGCGCATGCAGCATCTCCCTGGCGAGCTGTCGGGTGGCCAGCAGCAACGCGTTTCGATTGCACGTGCCCTGATGAATGGTGGCGCGGTGATCTTCGCCGACGAACCTACAGGTGCGCTGGACACGCATTCCGGCAAAGAAGTGATGAAGATCCTCGGCGAACTGCACGCCGAGGGTCATACCGTGGTGCTGGTCACGCATGACATGGCCGTGGCCGAGCATGCGCAGCGCATCATCGAAATCCGCGACGGGCGGATTGTGAAAGATCGTGCAACCGGTACTGTTCTGGCTGCGGGCGTGGCGATGCCAGCCGTGCCCCAATCCGTGGACAGCAGCGGCTGGCAGGCCTGGCGGGATCGGTTCGCCGAAGCCTTCCGCATGGCACTGCGCGCGATGAACGCCCACCGCATGCGCACCTTCCTGACCATGCTCGGAATCATCATCGGCATTGCTTCGGTCGTGGCGGTGGTAGCACTGGGCACCGGCGCACGGCAGGCCATCCTGTCCAACATCTCCTCGTTGGGCACCAATACCATCGAGATCTATCCCGGCTCCGGCTTTGGCGACCTGCACTCGGCGCGGGTGGAAACACTCACTCCCGGCGACAGCGTGGCCCTTGCCCGGCAACCCTTCGTGGACAGCGCCACGCCCGGTGTTGCCACCAGCGGCACCGCCCTGCGCGGAAACCGCTCTGCCAGTGTGCAGATGCAGGGCGTGAGCGAGCAGTACTTCCGCGTGCATGGTCTGAAGCTGGACGAAGGCGCCTTCTTCGGGTCGCCCGGCGTAGCCGGCTTCCAGCAGGTGGCGGTAATCGACGCCAATACCCGCGCACGCCTGTTCGCCACGGCCGATAGTCCAATCGGGCAGACCCTGCTGCTGGGCAATGTGCCGGTGCGCGTGGTGGGTGTGGTGAAGAAGGACGCCGGTGCGGTCGGTGATGCATCGCTGCTGCGGGTATGGCTGCCCTACACCACCGCCATGGCGCGCATGCTGGGGCAGAGCCACGTCTCCAGCATCACCGTGCGTGTCTCGGATGCGATCAGCATGGAAGCGGCGGAGCAGGCCATCGGGCGACTGCTGACGCGTCGCCACGGCAGCACCGATTTCTACATGAGCAACAACGCGCAGATCCGCAAATCCATCGAACAGACCACCGGCATCCTGACCATGATGATCAGCTCCATCGCGGCCATCGCACTGGTGGTGGGCGGGATCGGGGTAATGAACATCATGCTGGTATCGGTGACCGAGCGAACCCGCGAGATCGGCGTGCGCATGGCAGTGGGTGCGCGCCGCAGCGACATCCTGCAGCAGTTCCTGATCGAATCGGTGCTGGTCTGCCTGCTCGGTGGTGTGCTCGGCATCGGTGTGGCCCTGGCGTTGGGCGTGGTCCTGGAGCTGGCCAATGCGGGCTTCAGCCTGGTGTTCTCCGTCAATTCGATTCTGGCCGCATTCGCGTGTTCCAGCCTGATAGGCGTTGGTTTCGGATTCCTGCCGGCACGCCGTGCCGCACGGCTTGACCCGGTGGAGGCGCTGGTCCAATAGCCAATGCATTCCCCTCCAGTGACAGCAGGTTCGCGCAATGTCCGCGGTGTGTACTGCAGCTATCAAGAATGTCCGCACAGGAGCTGGACTATGTTTCCTAGAACAGAAAAAGCCGCGCTACTGCTGGCAGCTGCTGCGCAGCTACTGGTGTTGATGCCCTACTCCAGCGACGCCCATGCACAGCGTGGTGACCGCTATAGCCCGCACTGGAGCCAGGACTACCGCGATCGGGAACGTGATGCGTGGGAGCGGCGCGAACGTGAGCGGGAACGCGAGCGCCGGCACGACGGCAAGACCGCCGGCGTGGTGGTGGGCGTGGTGGGTGCCGCGGTGGTGGCCGGAGTGATTGCCGCTGCTGCCAGACGCGAACGCGAAGTCCGCGAGCGCGCCGACTACTGCATGAACCGCTACGGCAACTACGACCGCCGCAACGATACCTATCGCGGCGCCGACGGCTACACCTATCCCTGCCACTGACCTGAATCTCTCAAGGAAAAACCACCCATGACCAGGATCACTCTGTTGATCGCCCTGTGCGCTGCCCCGTTGCTGGCCCAGGCCTCACCGGCCGACCCGAAACAGGCCTACATCGACGCCACATTCACCGCCATGGATGCCAACAACGACGGACGCGTCGACAAGGCCGAGTACGCGAAATTTCAGCAGGGTCGTTTCAACAAGCAGGCCGATTCAATCGACGCCGCGTTTACCGCGATGGACAAGAATAAAGATGGCAGGATCAGCAAGGAGGAAGCCATCGTGGTGCCGGAGATCGCGAAGTACTTTGCGGGCCTGGACACCGATGGTGATGGCTATCTGTCGCTGAAGGAAATGCAACAAGCCATGGTGGCCGCCCAGACTGCAGACGCGCCAACAAAGTAAATCCAGGGCGGGGCGCTGAAGATGGATGCCCATCCGGGCGCGGTGCGGGTTGAATACACCCTCTTCCCACGTTAGCCTCCGTGGTGCCCAAGGAGGGCTATCAACGGAGTGAAGCATGAAGATTGGATTCAAGCTGTCTGTTGCTATTGCGGCTGCTGCACTGACCCTTGGAATCGGCAGTGCCTCCGCGCAGTCCCGCTGTACCCCGTGCTACACCGCCTACGACGCCTGCCTCGCAGCGGGCAATGGCGAGAAGGTGTGCTACCCGGCATTTGCTCGCTGCCTGCGGAACAGCGGCTGCACCATCCCGTAAATCACGCCCTGCCGTGATGTGTGCCGGCCCCCATTTCGGGGGCTGGCATTGGCTGCCAGGCGCTGCGCCTTACTACTGAATAGGTTCCATACGCGACTGGCGCTGCGATGTCATCCCATCCGCATTGCAGGATTGTCGCGGGCCTGCACATCAATTTCCTGCTGGCGTTGCCCGGCAGTCTGCTGGCGATCCAGGCTGACCGCTTCCATCTGCTGCAACGACTGCGCAACCGGCGTATGTACTGCTACATCCGTGGGCATTGAAACGCGCAGGTGGGCGGGATCGGTCATCTCGCCCTGCACCACGAACACGTTCCGCCCTGCGGGAGCGTCGGCCGTCTGGGCGCTCAGCAGCACGTGATCGGCGCGTTCAAACTGGTTGCGGCGGGCCAGGGCCATCACGCTCGCCACAAAACGCTCGCTGTTCTCGTCGTGGGTGCGCCCTGCGCTGGCATCGATCGCGGCAACGCCTTCGCGCACCTGCTGCATCAGTGCGTACTCTCGATGGCCTGGGCCGATGTCCGCCAGACGGGTCGGCGCCTGTGAGGGATCCGGCACGTCGTCCACCGCTGCGGTCATCGGGCTGCGGGTAATCATCCGATACGGGTCGTCCGGGTGGAACTGGGTGCGTTTTTCCTGGCGCTCCAGACGAACCTCGCGCGCGTCGTTGAGTTCAGCGGTACGGGCGGGATCGGTGATCTCGCGCAGCGACATGTGACCGCCGCCCGCACTGACGCTGGCCCATTTCCTGTCCGCCTCGAAGTACATCGCGTAGTAGCTGTTGCCACCGATGACGTTCGGATCGACCGCCGAGCGTCCTTCCAGCGCCTGGGTAGCTTCCAGCACACTCAAACGGGTCAGGTACTGACCGCCCTTCGTCCATCCCATCTGGCTGATGGCATCGACGCTGGTGTTGCCTACGCGGGGGCCTCCGGCGTAGTCGTTGTTGAGCATGTTGGTCCAGATCTGCTCCAGCTTCTCGGGGCCGCTCTTCTGCTCCGCCGCCTGCAGCAGCACGCGCGGCGTCCAACAGTTTGGATCAAGTTCATGCTGCTCAAATGCCCGGTCGTGGGCCAGCATCACATCCTTTCCTGGAAGATTCAGTGCCAGGTCTGGACGGTGCTCGTTCATCCACTGCTGGCGCAATTCGAGATCTCTTTCGAGCAGGGCCTGCCCAAAGGACTCCCATTGCCGCTCTGTCAACTGTGCATTTGAAAACCTGGATCCCTCTTCATGCTGGGTCTTCGCGTAGTTCTGCGCATAGGTGTTGGCTACCCGTCCAGGCAGGCTGTCATTGCGTACAACACCCAGCGCCAGTGTCCCGTACCCATCGGCTCCCGGCAGTTGCGACAGGTAGTTCCAGTAAAGCTCGCGATTGCCGTCTCTGGCATAGCTGCCAAGGACTCTGAGATCGTGTCCGGTCAATCCACTCATACCTTGCCCCTTCTCTTCCTTGAATCACTGATCACTTGGACCGGGTACGCGCGATGACATCCCTGACGGCCTCTTCCATACGCTTCCAGTCCTTCAGAAACGCTCTCTTGTAGTCCAGGCTGACGGACAGCTTATTGTCGATGTCCACGAAATAGTGAACGCAGCCCGCTGCCACCTCTCCTGGCTCACTGATCACCTCGCCCCCCTCCAGCCGCACGCCGTCGCGTCGGAATTCCTCTCCGTCACATTTGATGAACGAGCTGATACGACCGTCGGCCTGGCGTGCGATGTACCAGTCTCTCTCGTAGGCGGGATTGCGGACAGGCAACTTCCCGTACCGCGCCTCATATTTCTTCGCGTACACCACCATCTTCGCTTCGTCGATTGCATAGGGCGTCAGCCCCAAGGTCTCCGGCTGTGCAACGCGTTGATCGAGGCGGTCCCTGGGATCCTCCCTTTCCACAGACCCCTCTTCGGTGATGGCTTCATTCGACGACAGTCTTGAAAGCAGCGTTTCGACGGGAACGCGATCAACGTAGTTGATCCGGATTGGAATCTCCTTGCGGAAATCATTCGTACGCGGATTTGCCCGAGCACCCGGCAGTGTCGGCGTCATGTCCGGCCACTCGATGACCAGCGTCACACCCTCGCCCGGCCACGGTGCGATCTGGCTGTCCAGGTAGTTGGCTGGAATGCGGAAGGTGTTCGGCCCGAGCGTCACGTCCACGGGCGCATCGGAATAGGTGTGGCCGTTGATCGTGCGGCCGGTCTGGGTTGCGCCGGGCATGGCGGGATTCCTTTCGTGTTCGGTGGACGGCGGCC
Source organism: Stenotrophomonas maltophilia (assembly GCF_003970865.1). Classification (GTDB taxonomy): domain Bacteria; phylum Pseudomonadota; class Gammaproteobacteria; order Xanthomonadales; family Xanthomonadaceae; genus Stenotrophomonas; species Stenotrophomonas maltophilia_AR. The sequence goes on from NZ_RXLZ01000002.1 coordinate 12,651, forward strand.
GCGCACATGCGCCGGCACTCACTGCAACGGCAAGTGCAAGCGTCAGACACCGGCTGGGGGACATCACGTGCATGGGCATTCCATTGCAGGGTTCCAGCGCCACTATAGGGAACCGGGTGTCAACGGAACAGGAACCGCATCGCCGCCCTTCACGGAGCGAGGCAGCGCTCCACATGCGCTGCCTGCAGCACTACCGCGATCGCTGTGGCCTCCGGAACGCTGCGGGGTGCGCGGGCCATGTCGACCACGCTCGGCGCTACGCTTCAGGCCTCAGCCATCGCTGTCCGTGCTTCTATGGCCACGATAGGTTTCACCCCACTCGCGCATGGCCAGCAGCACCGGAACCAGCGTGCGCCCGAACTCGGAAAGCTCGTACTCCACCTTCGGTGGCACCTCTGCATAGACATGGCGGATCACCACCCCATCGGCTTCCAGTTCGCGCAACTGGCTGGTCAGCATGGACTGGGTGGCGTTGGGCACCCGCCGCGTCAGCTCCATGAAGCGACGCTTGCCCGCCATCAGGTGAAAGAGGATGACAGGCTTCCACACGCCCCCCATCACCGACAGCGTGACCTCCACGGCGCAACCGCTCTTGCCATCCCAACGCTTGCTACGCATGCATACTCCGGAAAACCATAGTACCTACGGAAAATCATCGTTCTTGTTGCGATAACTGTGCGAGCCTAGCATGGGCTCATCCACTGAACGTGAGCCCCCACCATGAGTTTCAAGGCACTGCTGACCCGCAAAACGAACGACGGCGTATCCACGGAACTGGTCGATTTCGATGACGCCGACCTGAGGGACGGCGACGTGCTGGTGCAGGTTGAATATTCAACGCTGAACTACAAGGACGCACTGGCCCTCACTAATACGCGCCCGGTCATCCGCACCTTCCCGTTGATTCCCGGCATCGACCTTTCCGGCGTGGTGCTGGAGTCGAGCAATGCCGATTTCCAGCCCGGTGACCGTGTCGTGTTGAATGGCTGGGACCTGAGCATGGGCCACCATGGCGGCTTGGCACAGCGTGCCCGCGTGCGTGGCGAATGGCTCAACCGGATCCCCGACAACCTGACCACCCGTGACGCCATGGCCATCGGCACCGCAGGCTATACCGCCATGCTGTGCGTGCTGGCACTGGAAGACGCCGACGTGACGCCTGACAAGGGCGATGTGCTGGTCACCGGCGCCAACGGTGGCGTCGGCTCGATTGCGGTAGCGATCCTTTCAAAGCTGGGCTACCGCGTGGTGGCCGCCACCGGACGCCCGGAACACGCCGAGTACCTGCACAGCCTGGGTGCCGCCGAGATCATCGATCGCGCGCAGCTTTCAGAACCACGCGACCGGCCGGTGAGCGCCGAACGCTGGGCCGGCGTGGTGGATGTGGCCGGTGGCCCTACCCTCGTCAACGCGATTGCCGAAACGAAATACCGCGGTGCCGTCGCTGCCTGTGGTCTGGCGCAGAGCGATGCACTGCACGGCTCGGTGCTGCCCTTCATTCTCCGCAACGTGACCCTTGCCGGCGTGGATTCGGTGAATGCGCCGCAGGACGTTCGCCAGCGTGCGTGGGACCGGCTTGCCACCGACCTGGATCCGCAGAAGCTTGAAAGCACGGTGCAGCTGATTGGGCTTGCCGACGTGCTTGAGGTCTACGAGCAGATCATTCCGGGCAAGGTGCGTGGGCGGATTGTCGTGGATGTGAATGCCTGAGGAAGTTTCCCCAGCGCATTCCATCCGGCGACGAATGGTGAACACGTCGTGAAACCATGCGAGCGGCAGCGGTCGCTTGCCACTGCCGCTCGCATACGCTCAGGTTTCCGCCGACTGTGGACACCGCCATGTCAATGACTGCACTCGCACTTGCGACCGCTCTTTCCGGCCTGCCCGACATCACCTGGGAGCGCGAGCGCGGCGAAGATGCACACCAGCTGATGCTCTGCCAGATCCATCGCGATGAGCTGATGCAGGATGACGCCAAGAACGATGCCTACCAGCGCGCCAAGGCGGTATGCGATCTTCTGGCGCGCGAGTACAGGAACAAATGGGATTTCGATGCGCAGGAGGCATTGGCAGCATCGGCGGTGGATCTGGATGAGCTGATCCGGCGGGGAGACCTGGTCGAGGTGCCTCCCACGAGGCGGGACCGCGTCTACGAGTGATTCCGTGCTGGCAGGCGCTGGCACCTGGAGTTGCCGCAGGCCAACCGGGTCCAGTGCCAATCGGCGCGGCTAGCGGATGCGACTCCGCGCCAGTGCCAGGCACCTGATCTCGTCTGGCAGAAGGACGACGCCGTCTTCCATCTCGATGCGCATCTGCGTGACATCACCCTCGTGCCCCTGCATTGCAGCGGTCACCAGAATCTTCAGTGCATCCGTGCGGATATCGTAGCCGCCGACGGTGTGCTTCAAGGTACCCACACTGTTCCAGTCGATTTCCATGAGCGGCGTCCACATCCACAGGCTTCATGCTGGCAACGGCCTTCGCCCACGTCAATGAAACCGTCGCACGACCGACCGTGAAACGAAAGGCCACACGCGTCGTCAAGGCCCCTTATCATGGAGGGGTAAGGGCTCTGCAAGCCCAGTTGACGTACGCAAGGCAGTATCTGGATGTCTATGGAATGGCGCCCCTCGGGCTGGGGCCTACGTGTGACCCGCTCGCCGAACTGGCGGCTGCGACTTGACGGCGAACATGTTGAGCTTTTGATTGAAAGTCGCCAGTACCGGCAGCACGTGGCTGACGACGAGCGCGTGCAGGTCATCCCAGGACTCTTTTGGGCCAAGGTCGTCCTGCAGACCCAGGCCGACGGCGTGCTGACCATGGATGGACTGCCCAACGGCCAGGCCTCCCGGCTTGCGGCAGCGCTGCAGCAGGTGCGCTTTGCGTGTACCACGCGAGGGCGCAAGGCACTGTTCGACACGATTCTGGAGCAGATCCAGTCGTGGCTGTCCGAAGCAGACGCCCTCATCGACCGGAGCAGCACCGGCCGCCGCTGGATCACGCACGAGCAGCAGCAGACGCTGCTGGCCGGGCGCCCCGCCCTGCCGCTCACGCCGCGCGAGCTGGAACAATTGTTCCTGGATGAGGATGTGCATGAGGACCTGCATTCGCCCAGCCACCGTGCAGCACTGGACGCCCTGCACGACTGGCAGCTGGACTGGCCCACGGCCTGGGCCGACGCCAACGCCACCATGGCAGCGCGCGAGCGGGTATTGGCCAAGGATTTCCTGGACCGGGTCGAGAGCAAGCCGCTGACCGACGAACAGGCCCGCGCCGTCATCTGCTTCGACAACCGCGTGCAGGTCGTGGCCGCGGCCGGCTCTGGCAAAACCTCCACGATGGTCGCCAAGGCCGCCTATGCCATCGATCGCGGATTTGTCGAACCCGAACGGATCGTGATGCTCGCCTTCAACAAGGATGCCGCCAGGGAACTTGAAGAACGCGCACAGCGTTCCTTCGATCGGCTGGGCATGGGTGATATCGCGATTGAGGCACGGACCTTCCATGCACTCGGCCTGTCCATCGTCGCCAAGGCCACCGGACGCAAGCCCGACATCCCCGAATGGGCCATTGACGCCACGCAGGGCTTCAACAAACTGGCCGAACTGGTGGACGACCTGAAGGATCGCTCGACCCACTTCCGCACCCAATGGGACATGTTCCGCCTGGTATTCGGGCGCGACCTGCCGCCATTCGGCGCGGAAATGGAGGCCGACGGCTACGACCGCGATGGCACGCCCTACATCCGCACCCTGCAGGGTGAGCGGGTGAAGAGCCTGGAAGAATGCGTGATCGCCGACTGGCTGTTCTACAACGGCGTGACGTACGACTACGAGCGACGCTACGAATTTGATACGGCGACCGACACCCATCGCCAGTATCGTCCGGACTTCTACTATCCGGACGCAGGGCTGTATCACGAGCACTTTGCGCTGGATGCCGATGGCCAGCCGCCGAAGCACTTTGCCAACTACAGCGAAGAGATGCACTGGAAGCGCCAGCAGCATGTGGCGCGCGGCACCGCGCTGGTCGAGACGACGTCGTTTGGCCTGCGCAGTGGACATGCTCTGCTGGACCTCGCAGAGAAGCTTGGCGAGTCTGATGTTGAACTCGACCCGAACCCGGACCGTGAGTTTCCGGATCAGGGCGCCAAGCCGATGCCGGACGCGGACCTGATCGGCTTGATGCGCACCTTCATTGCGCACGCCAAGAGCAACTGCCTGACGCTGGACGATATGGCCGCACGCCTGCGGCAGATGCCCGAGGATCAGTTCAAGGAGCGACACCGTCGCTTCCTGGAAATTGCAGGGCCGGTTTTCCAGGCCTGGGACAACGCACTGGCTGACGAGCACGGCATCGACTTCGAGGACATGCTCAACATGGCGGCCGGGCTGCTGGAACAGGGCCACTATGAATCACCCTACGAACTGGTGATGGCCGACGAATTCCAGGACGCATCGCGCGCCCGCGCACGCCTCTGCCGTGCGCTGGTCAGCCAACCGGGCCGCTATCTTTTTGCGGTGGGCGATGACTGGCAGTCGATCAATCGCTTCGCTGGCGCCGACGTTTCGGTGATGACCGGATTCCGCGAATGGATGGGGCACGGCCAGGTGCTGAAGCTCGAGCAGACATTCCGCTGCCCACAGGCGCTCTGTGATGCTTCCAGTCACTTCGTCAGCAGGAACCCCGCACAGATCGTCAAGGAGGTTCGTTCTGCTGCACCGGCAATGGGCCCGGTGCTGCAGGCCTTCCAGATGAACCGGCGCGAGGAGCTGCAGGATGGCGTTCGCCAGCACCTCGCCAAGCTGCATCAGCAGCTGTTGTCCGGGGCGGTGCCACAAGGGCGCAACGGGCGCGTGACGGTCTTTGTTCTGGGAAGGTATCGCGCGGATCGCAACGCGATGCCTTCGGATTGGAAGACAGCCTTCGGCAGCACGATGGACGTAGAGTTCCTCACGGTCCACCGATCGAAGGGACGCGAGGCGGACTATGTGATCCTGCCTGGCATGGTCAATCGCGGCTTCCCGAGCCTGCGCGCGGATGATCCGGTGCTTTCGCTGGCAATGCCGGACGGCGACACCTATCCGCTGAGCGAAGAACGGCGCCTGTTCTATGTAGCACTGACGCGTGCGCGGCGGTCGGTTGCGATGTTCACCTTGCAGGGCAAGCACTCGCCGTTCCTGGATGAACTGGTGCGGGACGGCACGGTGGAAGTGACCACGATTTCAGGCGCGGCCATCAACGAGGAGCGCTGCCCGGTGTGCAAGGTGGGCGTGTTCGTGGACCGGAATGGACCGCATGGGGCCTTCCGGTCGTGCTCCAGCTACCCGTTGTGCCATAACAAGCCGAAGGGTGGGCGACGCGGGTAGCCGTCCAGGATCTGCCACCCGTTCGAACACGTGGACACAACACCTCAGCGGCGGGCTGCCGGCGGTATCGGACAACAGGGCCGTCGACTTCCACTTTCCCGCAAAGAGAAAGCCGGCACTAGGCCGGCTTATGGATCTTTTTCCAGCACCTGCATCAACGCTTTGAGCGCAGCTTTCTCAAGCTGAGCACGATGTCCGCAAAGCCATAAAGGAACGGTGCAGCAAGAAGCGCGGAGACGCCTGATCCCAAAAGCCAGGGAAGGGTTCACCCCCGTTTTCACGGACACTTACAAGAAGGCCGATTCAGGCCATGAGGAGTGTTCATGTCAAAGCGTAGGAAGTTCAGTGCCGAGTTCAAGCGCGGTGCGGTTGAGTACGCAAGGGCGCCGAGGGCAAGACCAAGGGCAACAAGGACGCCGCCGACAGCGCCAGTGGCGGTGCTGCGCGGGCCCACTATCAGCTCAACGAGACCGGCGTGTACTACGTCGGTGTCACCGAGGATGGCGACTTGGCCGAACCGGTGTTCGTCTGCTCGCCGTTGAAGGTCGAGGCCAAGACCCAACAGGACAGCCCGACGCTGACCGCCCAACTGCGCGAATCCACCGACCGATTCCTGGCCACCTATGTGCCCGAGGACGCCTCGGGTGAAGTGCGCCGCGTGGCCGAGCGCTTTGCTGTTGTCGCCTTTGCCGGGGAGTTGGCCAGCAGCTGCCGCCACCGCATCACCGGCTGACCTAAGGGTGAGGCCACACGCGGTGTCGCCGCGTGCTTCCAGGCTTGGCTGCAACGTCGGGGCGGCTCGGGTAGCGCCGATACCGATGCGCTGCTCTCACGCGTACGTGCGTTCTTCGAGGCCCATGGCGAGAGTCGATTGGAGCCGCTGCGCTACGCGCAGGAAGCACCACCGGTGCGCGACCGAGCAGGCTTCCGCCGCTTCGATGAGGTGGGTGTCACCGAATACCTGGTGCTACCTGAAGCACTGAAACGGGAGTTGTGTGCGGGCTTCGATCCTCGCCAGGCCACCCGTGAGCTCATCGCAGCGGGTTGGCTCAAACCCGGCTCCGATGGCAAGGCATCTCAGTCTGTGCGTGTTCCAAGCCTTGGCTCTATGCGTCTGTATGTCTTTGACAGTCGCAAGGTTCATGACGGCGCGCTGTAGGTCGCGCCGTCCTTCCCACACCTCGCTGGCACAACGTCGGCGAGGGCGATGCCGCCGCTGCACGCCAGCAGTGGGGTGCGAAGCTGCGCGAGAGCGATGGCACGCTGACCCGCGACATTCAGAAGCTGCGCGCGAATGAGCGTTCGGCACTCTCACTGGCCGAGGAATATGAGGCGATGGAGGGTGAGATTGCGGCCGAGCTGCCGCGCCTGGAACTGGAATTGGCCGAGGTGGCGGGTCATTGCATCGGCGCTAGCAGCGCCGTCACCTGGGAAGTGGCCGATCAGGCCTACGAGCAGTTGCTGGCACAGGCTGGGGACAGCCTGGGGCGGCAACTCTCGCACTCCGGGCGGCTGTTGCAGCTGCACCCGCTGATGGCGCAGTACATGCGCCGTGGCGTGGATCCAGGTGTGTTCTTCCAGGTGCGAGCTGGGCGGGCCGAGCATGAATTTGCACCTGGCTCGGTGCACCAGCTGCGCGAGGCCGATACCGATCAGGAAATCTACGGGTTGCCGGAGTGGTTGGCCGTGGTGCAGTCGGCGCTGCTGAACGAATCGGCCACGTTGTTCCGCCGCAGGTACTACACCAACGGCTCGCACGCCGGGTTTATCCTCTACATGACCGATCCGCAGCCGGAGGGTATGGACGTGGACGCCTTGCGTGAGGCGCTGCGAGACTCGCGTGGGCCGGGCAATTTCCGCAACCTGTTCGTGCATTCGCCCAATGGCAAGAAGGATGGCTTGCAGCTGATCCCGATCAGCGAAGTGGCGGCCAAGGATGAGTTCACCGGCATCAAGCGTGTGACTCGTGATGACATTCTGGCCGCGCTGCGCATCCCCCCGCAGCTGTTGGGTATCGTCCCGCAGAATGCCGGTGGATTCGGCTCGATTCGGGATGCGGCCACGGTTTGGGCGTCGATGGAACTGGCACCCCTGCAATCGCGCATGGCCATGGTCAACGAATGGATCGGCGAGGAGGTCATTGCGTTTGCTCCATTCGCGGTCGAGTAAACACCAGCCCGGCGAACGGGATTGCCAGCAATGCTGGCCAAGGGCCACTAGGTCCTGAAATGGCGCTGGCCTTTCAAGGCGGGAGGCTGTCAGTCGGCAGGTGATTCCGGCGACCCCGTGATAACCACAAGCCGCCCATTGGGCGGCTTGTTCTTTGGTGCAAACGAAATCACGAAAGAGTTCGCACCTAAGACCTTCGATGCGCGTCCTTCGCGACATTTTCAATGTACTAAATTTTCAATGTACTAAAGGGATGCAAAATCTGATAGTTCCCTCTCGAATCATGCGGTCTTTCTCAAAAAGATCCAAAAGGCATCCCGTGCAGGAAGGCTGGCCTGCCTGGAAATAACGACCTTGTGAGAGATGTCGAAATTGCTTGGGAAGTCAGCAAGGACTTCCGTCTCAATGCAGGAAATGTCTTCCGCTCTGGAAGCGGGAAGCGCGGAATCCACAACAAACGTCAACTGGAACTTGCTTTCGCCGTCAATTTCGCAAGAAACAGCAACAAGCTCTGGAAACACTTCTCCAAGAAGCGCTCTGCTCACGCTAAGTATTACATCGGATCGCAAGCTACTGTTCATGGATCTGGCCTTGAAGGAACGATGTGAATCCCATCCTTTCCGTAGTGAATTATGGCGTTTGTCGTCGGTGTGGCATTGCCGGCCGGGTCAACGTAGGACCCGACCTCTTGGCCAAAACTCACCCGCTCCTTGGAGCCTGGGAGGCCAACGTCAACCTTTCCCACCTGCTGCCCAGTGCCAGCGCTCCTTCCAAGTTCGCTAGGATTTCCTGTTAGAACACTTCTGCCAGGAATGTAGTTGTTGTGTCCAACCAAGTGCTTTCCCTGCTGTCCCAAGTTGATCTTGGGTGAAGGGCCGAGCATGGGGCCTGCACCTGATTTTCCATGAGTGAGCGCGCCGACGACTACAACCGCAGCAAGCGTTGTCACTGCCTGCTGGGAATAATTTCCCGTATCAACAAAATTCCCGACTGCCTGGCCAAGCGCGGCGCCTTCCATAGCACCACTTCCCGTGGTCAGCACCGCCGCTTCGCCGCCAGCCCATACGCGCATTGAGTTCGGGTCGTTGCGCAGCATGTACCCCACCGAAGCGCCATAAGACATTTCGCATGAACGGCACTCCTGCCGGCCGTCTGGGTCTTTGAAAGTATAGGGGTTGTTCGCGGCATACTTGTAGCGATTGAAGTTCGCCCCTACATTAACATCAGGTCCGACGGGATCAGTGGACAGGAATCGTCCGATCATCGGATCGTAATACCGCTGCTGCATGTAACTCAGCCCCGTGGCAGCGTCGCTCACGTGCCCTGTGTATCCCGGCCCATCCGCAACCTGCCCGCCGACAACGCCGCCATAGGGTTCGTAGTCATAGCGCTTGATCACGTTGCCGCTTTCATCGGTTTCGGCAACGACCGAGCCAAGGGCGTCGGTGTGGATGTAGGTGACCGTCTGAGCAGTTGCGATTAGCGGCAGTGCCAAACCCACCAACAGCAGCCAGCAGAGCCAGGCGCCGACGACGCTCAGCTTACCGAAATACGTTCTCATCCCCTTTCGGCGCGCCGACGCGCGGCACGCAATTCCCCCAAGCCGTTCCATCCTTCCATTCCCTTTGAAAGAACCTTTCGGCAAGACCCCGTCTTCATATCACAGTCCCCGATGCCTTGACGACCGAGGTCGGCGCCTGGGGCGGGTGGGCGGATCTTCGAGGTCGCGTCGCGGTGGGCAGGCTGTAACACCGGTAACACCTGTGTTACACCGTGGCCGGGATCGGCGAGGGTGGCGTAACTGCTTGAATTAAATTGCATATCCGACTGGCGTAACACCTGCCACACTTGTAACACCGAAAAACATCAATGTCGGAAACTGTTACTGGAATGTGGGTGTCAGTCTGACGACAGAGATGGCTGGAAGGCACTGTGGCACAAGGCATTTCAAGGAAGCTGTTGGCAAATCTGGCAGTGCGCTGCTCGCCACACGTTTTCTGTTTCAGACCCTCAATTCATAGCCTTCCTGAAACACTGTCAGTAGTAGGAGTTTTCTTCTTGGACACTGTTGGACGCCATGTTTTCGCTTCTTCCTGGTGTCTGCGAATTTGGCTCCCACTCGGTGGCTGATGCCCCTGCCAGATACCCCCTTTGGTGCAGGGTTTCGCAGGTAGTTAGATGCCCCCTCAATGTCATCCATAGCCTTGCTGGGCCTACTCCTGGCCTTTGTGCAGGTGGTGCAGGAAAAGCACCCTATGAAGTGCGCAGGCGTGGCGGGGAGACGAGTGCGCACGCCGGGGTACGCACGGCGCTGGGCCCTGCGCCCTCCCATCTGCTCCACTGCCTCTCAACCGCTTCTACGGGCCGCTGACGCGCAGCGCGTAGCAGCTCCTGGCGTTGGTGGTTTGGGCAGCGATTCAATGGCCGCCAAGGCTTCTTGCCCTGACAGGTATTGAATGCAAGTCAGGAAGGACCATTGGAGGCCCACTTCCTCGCGCAAGCGCCTGCCGGCGGCCTTCTCGTCCAATCGGCCCTCGGCACTGTCCAGCAGCACGTGGGCGGCCGCGATGGCCTTGTCTTGCGGCGAGAGCCGGCTCTTCTTTTTGGGGAACAGGCCGCGCATGATCAGGCCTTCTTGCTGGCCTTCTTGGCGACGGCTTTCTTCGCAAGTTTCTTGACGGCCTTCTGGGCGGCCTTCTTCACCGGCTTGCCCGCCTTCTTGGCCACCCTGGCGGGAGCTTTCTTCACCGTCCCATCAGCCGACGGGAACTTCGCTCCTGGGTTGGCTTGAGCCCACGCCTTGCCCTCGGCGGACTTGGCCCATGCGGTGAAGGCCTTGGGGGCCAAACCCCGACCAGCCCACGTCTCACCGGAAGGAAGGCGATACTTCGGCGCCACCTTGCCAAGCTTGCGCCCCTTGAGGGGACCTGCGGCAGCCTTGGTGGCACGCGCCGGCTTGGCGTCGATCGTTTCTCCGATGAGCTTGGCCACCTGCCGCCGCTGGGCCGGACTGAGGACCTTCGCATATTTCTGCAGGACCGCCAGGGCTTTGGGCACCTCACCGTCGCGCTTCTCGACCAGCTTCTTCTGGGCTTCGAGCTGTTTGATTTCGGCGTTAAGGGACTTCAGGGTGGTCAGGGCCAAGGGAGGACTCCATTAGGGAATCCAAAGGTTATAGCCGATCCCCCTGAAGTCTTCCAACCTGAACGCCTCTTCTAGATGTCGTGCGTCCTTGACCCTGCAACAGATCAAGAGGCCGGCAGGAGCGCCACGTAGATCTTCGTTCCCTTCGGAAGGGAGGCCCGCACCTTGCCGACCATCTTGCCTTTCTTCAAGTCAAACCAGGGGTCCATGTAACCCCCTGGGACCTTGAGGACGTAATGAAAATCGCGGTAGCGAACTCTGCTGTAGATACACAGGATGGTGCCGTCAGGAACTGGCGAAGAGGGGTTCCAGTCGGCAATCAGCTTCTTTCCCCTTCTAAAGAGGGCGTTGGCTATCTCATCGATTTCAAACCCATAGGGCTTCTCTGACACCGACAGCCCCTTCTCCTTCTCCAGCCATCTTTTCGCTCGCGCATACGGAATGGCCATGAGAGAGGCCACGCAGGCGGCTGCGCAGCCCCATAGATCTTCCTGCGACACCTCTTGGTATTGATGCATGTCCGTTGAGTCCTTAAGAGGACAACCCGACGTCAGCGCGCGTCCTTTTCAGCCACAATGGTCCAGACCACGCTGACCACACCGGGCTTCGCTGGATCCAATGAGCTTTAGGGAAACACGGAAACCACTCGCCAACCCTTCGCGTAGAGCTGCGCGACGGTCACCGCTCCGGTCGTCTTGCAGCGGAACACCGTGGCGTCCTCGAAAGGCTTCATGATGCCAGCAGGTGTGTTCTGGCTATCTGCCAAGCACACCTCCCCCTGACCCGCCCAAGCATGACCACAAACGGCTAGCAGAGCGCCAGCCAACCACATGCTCTTCCTTTGCATATGCGTCCCCTGTAGACCGCCGAACTAGGCGGCTTGGACACGTTAAAGCATTTTCTAGCTTTAATGCTACAAGCTATTTGGACTAAATGTCTTGCCAGGAGAACTGCCCGCCCCACGCCCAAGTCCGCAGGTGACGCGGCGACATTGCATGCATTGAGACGCGTGGATCATAACCACCCGACGGATGAGCACCGCCACGCTCACGCCTTGACGTCTCGCCGCCGCCCAGGATCACCCTCCTTTCTGGAATACGTCTGCATTCCTACTCCCCCTGCAAACAGAGAGCGGCGCGGTGTCCAGTGCTTCGGGACGGCTAAACTCAGAATCTGCGGCCTCTGGCCGACAGATTAAAAAAGCCTACGTCCTCCACCGACTTTGAAGGCACCCATGCCCGTCTCTGATCCCCTCGCGTTCGACCTGCTGCGGGCGTTCGCGCAGCTGGAGTTTCGCCTCAAGAACGATCCAGGCTTTCTTCGCGCCGGTCCCTACCGAATGGCCCAGGTGAACTGGCCCGCGGTGGATGAAGCGGTGTCACGGCTGGACGACTCACTCTTCTTCGATCGGGTGTCGGACAGCACGCGCGAGCAAATCCTCTCACCTCCGCGTGACCGCCCGATGGTCCAGGAGGTGGCGGTGGTCAACGGCCTCAACCGCGCGGTCTTTCAGCGCCTGTCCCTTCAGCAGTCCAATGCCGGTGCTTTGGTCGAAGCGGCACGCCGGGTGCGCAACAACCTCTTCCACGGGGGCAAGGAAGAGCCGCATTTGGGCGATGATGACGAGTGGGCCGCCGCCGCACTGGACGTGGCCGAGTGCCTGCTTCACCTGCTGAACTATGGAACGCTTAGATCGGGGGTAGGCCCGTGAGGGAGATGGGACGCCCATGCTTTACCTGAAGACCGAATAGCTTGTCGCCGGCATACATCGCCCGACCGGTAAGCTGCTGCGCGCGCGGCAGCAGATCCAAGAGCACGCATCATGGGATGATAGAGTCCGCCCCGGCTGGACAGCAGATCTGACATTGGAGTTGCAATGGACCTAGAAGTGATCGAAGCAGTGCTGCTGAAATGGGCTCGCCAAGAACCTATCATCGCGAAGATCCACTTGTTCGGGAGCCGACTAAGAGGCGATCATCGCCCCGACAGCGACATTGACATCGCGGTGGCGCTTGATCTTTCAGCGGCACCAGGAGTCGACTTTAGCGATGGGTTCGCGACCTTCAGCCGATACTCCGAGCAATGGGAGGCCGAACTAGCGCAACGACTGCCCATCCCGGTTGACTTGGAGTTCTACCATGGCCCCGAGGAAACCCCGATCCTCCATGCGGGGCTCGAACGGTCGGGAAAGCTCATCTACGAAAAGTTTCGTTAGAACATCGCGCTCCGGAGCACCTAACGCCGCCGCCCCAGCCCCGACTTCCGCCCTGAGCCACGAGCGCTTCGATTCCACCATTTCACTTTTTCGATGGAACCAAGCGCTCACCCGGGCTACTCAAAGAGACAACACCGGTTAAATGTCGTGCTGTTTGACAAAGCGAGATACCTTCTGCGCCTCAAGGTCTTTGTTCCAGGCCTTTGCAAAATCGTCTGGAACATCTAGGTTTGCCTCGTCGAACTTTACGGTAGCCGGCAATTCACGCCAGAACAGTTCAATAGACGCAGCAAAGTCATCGACGTGAACATCCGACACCTCCATGTCGGTGTCGTCGAACAAGTTCCATCCGTGAGAACTTGTTCGCAAGAACTCCGGGTAGCGCAGCTGGAGATCGTCCAATGACTTCCCCTCCCCGTGCTTGAACACATTGACGACCAACCGCATGGCATCAATGCGTGGGTAACAGGCGAGAGCAGAAAGGTCCAAGCCGATGGCTTCAAGCAACCTCTCCAGCTTCGCGCTATCCAGCTTCCAAAGAGCGCGCCGCGTGTTGTCGCCGATCACCAACTTGGGCCACCTGAACTCACGAACGAGGAAGCGTCGAAATGTCTTGTCCCAATGGTGATACATGCCAGCCACCACACTGAGGCGGGTTCGATCATGCATCTCACTTAGAAGCTGGTAGAACTCGACGCCGTGATCGCGCGCAGCGTCCGCTAGATCGCCAGGGTCGTGCCAGTCAGGGTCGAAGGACTGACCGCTGCGCTCCCAGTGCTCGGATTCCGCTTGATCGGCCTCCGCCTCAATGTTGGCGAACTGAGACAGAAGGCGGGTCTTGGCCTGCTCAACGTAGAACCGATGCTCCGAGACGCGGAGCTCCCGTTCGGAATCCACCAGCTGATAGGCGCTCCAATCGCGGCCGCTCATGCCGGCTGAACCGCAGGAGGGGCATCCAGCCATTCGATCAAGGATCGAATGCCATCTGAGTCCGAGCAGCAATCTTCCAGTGGCTCGCTCTCCAATCGGACTTGGAGAGATAGCCAGGCGTGTTCCGACTTCTCCGAAATCCCAAGGTGAGGCTCAATGGCACCAGCGCCCCACAACCAAAGGCCTTGAGCACGCAGTTTCTGTATTAAAGCAGCGATGTGGGGCTTTGCTTCGTCATCGGCCGCAAGCAACTCGAATGCCTTCGAAGCCGGCCCTTGAATCCCCTTGCAAGGCAACGCTCCGTCTAAAGATACGAGGCCCGCGCCTGCCATCCTCGCGAGAACGTTCTTGCACGCAGCAACATCGGGATCATCCGCCTGCAGGAAACCATGCTTTGTTGCTTGGCGGAAAGCGAAATCCAAGTCCACGATGGCACACGCAGGCAACCCGAGGGCAGACAAAACTTCCATTGACTTACGAGTATCCGAGACCCCACTCATCGCAACAATTGCCAACGATGACTGCCCCATGGTTTTGCCCGCCACCAACTGGAAGATGGATGGCAACAGCCGGAGTTCGGTCTTCCCTTCTGTGAGCACGACTTTGTCGGCAAACAATATCTGAGACGAATTTGTCAGGCTGAATAGCTGCTGGAGTTGATGCGTGGGATTGTCCACCAATTGTTCTACGACGGATTGCATGCGCGGACGTGCTTTGGTTCCCTCCGGATGCTTTTTCGTCATTAGCAGCGCGTTCTTCGCGTCCTTGGCCAAGATCATCTGAGCAGAGTGGGTTGAGAACACGACCTGATATCCAGCCTCTGACAACGCACGCAAGGCTTCACGCACCTGCTCCACTGCAAACGGGTGCATGAAGAGTTCAGGCTCGTCCACCAGCAGTAGCGTTACTCCGCCCGCAGCCGCTGCTCCACGCTTCAGATCCGCTAGATGCCGGACCATGGCCATCTGGATGGCGCGCTGCGCGCCATGGCCGTATGACCCGAAGGCACGTCCACGCCCCTCCCCTTCGTAAACTTTGACAGTTCCCGCCTTAATGAGGTCGTTGAAGACCGGCACTGGGAAATCCAGCTTGATGTGGATACCAGGAAAAAGATCCGAAATCTTACGATTGATTGAATCGTCGATGCGACCCAACTCTTTAAAACGATCTCCACCTTCTGCAGAGATCATTCCTAGGATGGCTGCCAAGTGCGGGGTCAAGGCCTCCTCGTGCTGCTCTTGGATAGCGGCAAGCATCGAGGCCAGCAGCTTGCCGATCGTGGTCGTCGTCTTGGCCTTACTGGCGTCCTCCTCAGCATTCTCCATTGCTCCGATGCGAATAGGATCTGGAAAGAGTGCTGAGATGGCGTTATCGATGCCCGTAGGGTTCGGCTCCCAGTCGCCTGTGTCGGGATTCATCACGGTCAGTTCAGTGTCGCCCCCAGGCACCTGCTGTTCGCGACGAACCATCAGCGCCCCGTCCCGAACGTGTCCTTCAATCTTCTTTCGGTGCTTTTGCTCCAGGACCGCCAGATCAGCCTCGGTGATCCCACGCAGTGTTCCCATCACTTGCACCGGCAGGGTCGGCTCGTGGAAATCTTCCACACCAAGCTTTGCCTTACGCACGAGCCATTGGAGCGCGGTAAGGCAATTGCTCTTCCCGCAATTGTTCAACCCAACCAGCGGTGTAAAGCTGGTCAGCTGCAAGCTTGTGGAAACACATGATCTAAAATTCAGAACATCCAAACTTGAGATGTAGACAGCCATTCCATTGCCCCCTGTTATCCTGATTACTTACCGATCGCTGCCTTCAGCTGATCCGTAAGGCTGCTGTTGTTTTCATCCCTCAACTGCGCCATGAGGTAGACGGCCCGCCCGTCGCTGCGCTCGGCCCACAACTGTCCGACCAACCGCTTCTCCTTTTCCTGATCAGCGGAGAATCGGTCACCTCCCTTGTATTCCACCACCAGCAGACGCCCATCGGTAAGACGAGCGACGAAATCCGGGTAAGTGCGCTGCTTAGAAGTTGGCATCCAGAACTGGGATGGGTGAACCAAGTTTCGCACCCAAAACTCAACCTCGTCCATCATGTCAATGGCCTGAGCGCAATCGAACTCTTCGGTGACCTTGCCCTTTCCCGTCTTCCAATTCATATCGCCAGGGACCGGGTAGTAATGCTTCTTGAAGCGATATGGCCCCTGGTAGTAGTAGCGCGCAGGATACGCCGTCATGTCTGCCGGGTAGGTGTAAGAATGACCAGGATCATCACTGGTCACGACGTCCATGCCACCTCCGAACAACGCCTGTTGAAATCCTCGCTTGTAAGCGTTCGCCTTTGAGGCAGCGAGCTGTTCGACGAGCTTTCGACGCAGGACGAACTGCCCTTTGAGCAACTGCTCCAACGAAAGACCCCTATTCAGCAGACCATCAACGGACTTTCGAAGCCACTCGCGCAGCACCGGCTGCTTGACGGTGTGATCGCGGACCTCGTGATCCAACCAGCCAACCAAATCGGTGACCGTTCGGTCCTGGGCGAAACCTGGCAAGTAAGTAGCCACATCATCCTTGATGAGGTGGTAGCTCACCTCCTTACCATCCAAGTCGACTTCAAATGTCTTGCTTTCCTCGTTGAAGCGGAAACTGCCTAGGTCCGGCGGACTTGCCAACAAGTCCCACGCAAAATCGGTGGCTACCATACCCTGATCAATGAACTCGAGCTCGCCCTGCTCGACCATGCAAAGACGGGGCACGCCGAAGACCGCACCGTTCTCGCTAGGAGCCTTTACCGCCACCGCAACCTGCTGGTGCCGGCGCAGCTTCTCTTCGGTCTCCTCGCGCGCCTTGGCTGGAACTGCCTCCAGGATGGCTTCGCTAGTGGATTCGTCCACCTCACCAGTGACTTCAACCACCCCGCCCTTCCCCTGCTCGCTGGGCACATACACCACCCGCTCGTGGTCCTTTGCAGGGGTGTTGGTCAAATCGGGCTCTTGCGCCACCGTCAAACGTAGGACCGGCGTCGGCAGAGGGTTGTGCTCCCCACCTTGCAGATCCAGCTCGTCGCCAGGCTTGGAGTCGGCGCGGATGCCGCTCGCGGCTTCGATAGGATTGAAGCCGATCTTCATCAAGGCATCGGTCAATTCGCCGGCCACCGCGCCAAAGCGCTCGGTGGTTACGTGAGCGTAGGCCTTGTTCATCGCCTCCTGCTTGCGAGCAGTAGCGTAGGGCATGCGAAGCACGCGCCCCAACAGCTGTTGGATGTCCTTGTCACTCTTGACCTGTGCCACCGAGCAAAACACATAGGCGAAGGAGCAATCCCACCCTTCCTTGAGCGCCTGCTTGGTGATGATGATCTCAATTGGGCAATCCTTGGCGAACAGATCCAGTCCGTCGATACCCCGATGATCGCCGGTGGCAACTGCAATGGCTGCCTCAGGAACCTTCTCGACATCCATCAGGTGCTTCTTGACCTGCTCTACCGTGGCCGTTCCTTTGGCGCTTTCAGCTTGGATGAGCAGAATTGGACGGATGTAGTCCGGCTCGCCCAGCGCTATTTTGGCCAAGGTATTGCGACGGGCGACCGAACTACTGACCGCCACCTCCCACTGCCCGTTGTGCTCCTTCAGCACCACCGGGAACTTAATCATCTTTTCGTCTTTGAGCTCAAAGGCAGCCACGCTTACTAAGACATTAGAGCTACTGGCATCCGGCGTGGCCGTAAGCTCCACTACGGCCTTGGGACCCAAGCGCTCATAGACCTCGTAAGAAAGCTTCGTGGTGGCATTGTGAGCCTCATCCATGATGACCAACGGCCCGTGGAGCTTGAGCAAGTTAGCAAAGGACGCAAGCGACTTGCCATTTGGCCCTTTATCCAGGTAGTTCAAATCACCCGTAGATCCGCCGAAATGGGGCTCCAGGTCCTCGTGGTGCTCGTAGACCTTGCGTCCTTCTTTATCGGTTACGCGTAAAGCCGCGACGGTGCCGATGACCACGCAGGTCTTGGTCCCCAAGTCTGCTGGGCGAATCTGAGCAAAATCCGCGACGTCAAAGATGGCCACCTGCCCGCCAAAGGTTCCGTCCAACTCTTGGCGGTATGGGTGGCGCGGATCGCGGAAGGCATCCAGCGTCTGGTTCTTGATCTGGGTGGAAGGCACCATCCACAAGACCAGTGGACGGGTGCGCTCCAGGACAGTGTCCGCGGCCGCCTTGATGATGTGCGCACCCATCACAGTCTTACCACCACCGGTGGGAATACGCAGGCACACGTATGGCACTGCTGGTTGGCCTGGCATGGGCTTGTAAGTGGACACCAGTCCCTTGTCGACATTGTCTTCAAAGGCTTGGGCCGGTCCAGCAAGCCGAGCATCGCCCAAATACGCCTCCAAACTGGCCAGAGCACGCTTCTGATAGATCTTTAGAGAAAGTGCCATAGTTAACGCGCCTTGATGTCGTAGGGGGTTTGCTTGAACGTGATACCAAGCTCGCGAAGTTGCTCTTCAGCCAAAGCACTTGCCTCCCCGTAGATCACCTTGGGGCCGTCGAACTTGGGAAGCTTACGCACCAAGGCTCGGGTCAGGACGTTCCCGCCTGTCTTGGTGATGTCCCCCAATATCCCATTGAAGAGCAGGTAGTAGCCAACTCCGCTATGCTCACCCAAAAAGGCGTCCTTCGGAGCGCGTGTTGATCGTGCCGTTCCTGTTTCCGCGAACCAAACATGGGCGGCCAGATGCTCAAAGCGAATGCCCTCCCGGATGTGTCCGTTTTCATCAAACACGGGCACGCCGAGCTTGTAAAAGCGGAACCCCCCTCCGCCCTCCCACTCGACCAGCTCGGACACGCCACCTTTTTCTCCATCAACTACTTTCGTCATTCGCTCAACGCAAAGCGTCCGTGCGTGATCACCAAGCTCGACGCCGATCCAGTTCCGCCCCATTTTGTGCGCAACTGCAGCCGTAGTCCCGCTCCCCAAAAAGCTATCGAGCACGATGTCCCCGGGGTTGCTTGCAACATGAATTACTCGATGAAGAAGGGCCTCCGGCTTCGGGGTTTCAAACGCCGCCTTTTCCCCAAAGAGGAGCTCCATCTCACGACTTGCATGCTGATTGAGACCAGTGTCTTCCCAAATGGTGGGCGTTGTCATGCCCTGTTTTGCCTCATCAAGGAATAGCTTCCGCATGGGCGTTTTAGCTTGACCATCCACACCCCAGTAAAGACGACGATCTTTCTGAAGAGCCTCCATATCTGCCTTGCTATGCCGCCAACAGGTGCCTTTTCGAGGCCAGACTTCCTCACCGGTATGCGGGTTCGTGACGGGATAGAACAGGCTCTGAACAAAGCGCCCCCCTTTGCCGTTAGCCGTCGTGTCAATCTTCCGGAACGGCCCGCGATCGTCCGGGCCGTCAGGCTCTGCGAATACCCGATACTGCGAGTTCGCCTTATCGGTGCGGGGCATCAAGTTAAAGCTCAACTCCGCGAGCGTCGCTTTTCCGGTCGAACCTTTCGCTTTACCCCATACCATTACATGATCATGGACACTACCGATCTTGCGATCGTTCGGCGCACCATCACGCTTCCGCCAGGCGATGCTTGCAATGAAGTTTTTCCGTCCAAAGACCTCGTCAGCGATGACCTTGAAGTAATGAGCTTCATTGTCATCTAGCGACACCCAAAGCGATCCATCCGGCGCCAAGAGCTCTTTGAGAAGCTCCAGCTGGGGATACATCATCGACAACCATTTGGAGTGTTCCAGGTTGTCGTCGTATTGCTCAAACGCACTTTTCGTGTTGTAAGGCGGATCAATGAAGATACATTTGACCCTTCCTGCGTAGTATGGAAGCAGTGCCTTGAGCGCATCGAGGTTGTCTCCCTCAATGAGCATGTTGGGCGAATCCTCTTCCCCGTAGGAAAGCTTCGCAACCGGCTCCAGCAGCCGGTAAGGAGCCAAGGCGACGCGTGTAAGGTCTGCGTCGCGATTGAACCAAGAAAGCAGTGGCATCCAGTGATCCCCTAAGACAAGCGCCAAGTATCGTTCACCCCCATGGTAGAGGGCCACTTTCGCAGCACCTGCGACATAGCAAGCCTTTGTTTCCAAAGGCTCTCCCCATCAGCGGCAAGCCACCTCGGCCACTGTTTGCGCAGCCCCAAGGTCCGCAGGCAGCTGGGCCTTGCAGACCCCTTCCACCTCCACCGTCTGGCCGGGGCGCGGCTGCTCCAGGTAGAGCACCCCGTCGTAGCCCACCTGGGTGGTCTCGGTCGCTGTCTTGGCCACCGTGCCCGCTTCGATGGCAGGGCCCGTGAGGCGGAAGGTGCGTGCGGTCTCGGTCAGGACCGGGAAGGTGAGGTGCATGCCGGCTTGGCGGCCAGCGGTGGCGGTTTGCTCGATCTCGGCCAGTTGGGTGCCCAGCGGCAAGGCCCGATCGTCCACTCGGACTTCGGTCGGCACCATCGGGGTCACCTCGCCCACCACCAGGCGGCCCTGGGCGTTGGTCTTCCCCACCAATCTGCCGCCCACCCTCACCGGCACCCCGGCTTGACCGGGCACGTCCACCACGGCGAAGGATTCGGCCGGCCCCAGGAACGTCACGCCCTGGCGGTCCAGGTGGACGGCACCGGCCATCGAACCGGAAGCCCAGGTGCCGCTGGGCCCGTGCTCGGCGTTGATCTGGGCCCACCCTGCCCGGGTGGTCCAGTTGGCGTTGGCCCTGGCCGTCTGGCCAGCCGCTCCCTCGTCCACCGAAGCGGACAAGCCAACCGGGGTTCCCAACACCGTGGGGCGGGCGCCTCCTTGAACGGCCCAGGCGGTGGCATCCGGGGCTTGCCGGGCCCTAACGCTCACGCCCTTGCCCCGGCCCAAATCGTAGCTGTAGCCCACCTCCACCCGGGTTTCCTTGCGCTCCAGATCGCGCAAGGCGGAGACGGCCACGGTGTGCCCGTAGCCACGCCAAGTCAGCCCGGCGTCGGCGTAAGCGGTGCGAAAGCGTGGCGTGCGCACGTCCGAATAGCTGGCCCGAAGGGACCACTGGGGCGTGGGCCGCCAGAACACCGAACCCCGGGTGCGCTCCTCCACCTCCAACGCACCGGGGGCGCGCAGGCGCCAGTAGTCCTGTTGGCGCTCGTGCTCCAGGCGCACGCCAAACCTCGGGCCGCGGTAGTCGTAAGCCATGGCCTGACGTAGGCCGCCTTGCGTGGAGGTGCCTAGTTCCATGTCCAGCGTGCCATAGGTGCCGAGCACCGTCGTGGCCCCCAACGCCACGTTGGCCTTCCCATCCGCTGAGGTTTGGGCGGTGCCGCGCAGGGTCCACCGGTCGTTGAGGCCCCACGCCAGCGAACGTAGCCGGTGCCGGCCGTGTCGGCGTTGACCTGCCCGCTGGTGCTGATCACGCCCCAGCGCCCCGCCTTGCGGACCTCGTGGCCCAACGAGAGCGCCTGCTGTTGCTCGGACACCATGCCTGCCACGCTGTAGTTCACCAGCACCCCGGGAGCGGGTGGCGCGATGGGTCCGCGCTCGGTGCGATCACGGGCCACGCGTTGGGCCTTGAACGATGGGTTTCAAGGTGCACCTCCATTTCGTGAGTAGGTTCACCTATGCATAGATCGATTCTGGGAATGCGCAAGGGGGGGCTTCGGAGCGCGGTTACACAAACTGCAGTCCGCGTCATTAAATTGACGGAAAAGCGACAAAAATGAAGCATATGGACAGAGATTGATGCTCAGGCGATGATTCTGCCCACAACTCAAAACCAACAGGGAAATGTATGGCAAGGAAGAAGAGTTCATCGGCCGCAGGTGCCGCGATTTCGACCGGCGGCGGAGCTGTCGCTGGCGCAACTTCTGCGATCCTCGGCGTAACCAGTGGTGCAGCGGCCGGAACCGCCGGTGCAGCCGCCGTGACCTCCGGCTTGGCAACCGTGGGGAGCGTTGTGGGCGGTGGCATGCTTGCTGGACTGGGGGTGGTCGCGGCTGCACCAATTGCGGGTGGTGCGGCGATGTTCGGCGTCTACAAGCTCTACCAGCGCATGGCATCCAAGAAGTAACTGCTCTGCCTGACCCGCTGCCACAAGCGGCTTCCATCTGCGTCGCGCAGGCTTCGTCAATGTCTGCAAGTGGCCATCCAAGCTAGCAACCTTGGTGGCCGCTCTTACCAGCTTGTGGCTCAAGCCCTTGGACCAGAAGGCCGCGTTGACCTCAATGCCCCGCTGGCGCGGCCAGAGTGCGAGCGTGACGCTCAAGCCCGAGCGCACCGAGGCCGTTCATGCAGGGCTAGCAGCCGGCGGAGTGCGGTGTGGTCCGCGCCTACACGTTGGGATGCACGATGGGTTGGCTTTCGTCTTGGGGCGGGAACACTGCCGGACGTTGGAAGCAGGTTTCTCAAGCTCTTGCCGATTGGCCGCTACGGACTGCCACTCCTGCTCAACCTTCTGGAGCGGCTCGCGAACCAACTCAGGCACCTTCAGGAACTCCACCACCCGCTCGGCCGCCCCCGCGGCTCGGAAGAGCTCCCGGGGATCGTCCCGGAGGATTTGGATCCACGACTTCACGTAAGCCGCGTGTTGGGTGGGATCGTGGCCAATGCCCATCCACCGGTTGTCCTGGGTGTCCCAGGCGCTCTGCAGGGCCCACAGGTGGAGCAGGTTTCCGCCCCGGTAGCTCTTGCCCGTCGTGGGGTTCATGGGCAACCCGAGATCCACGCGGGCGTCCCAGGGTTTGAGAAAGGGACCGGTGCCCTCCTCCATCTGACGGATCAAGCGCTCGACGACGTCGCGGGAATGGCGCTGAAGGAAGCTTTCGTTGGATGTGGCATCGGACACGGGCAGGCTCTCCTGGAAGGCAAGGAAAGGCGCCTGTCGGCAACGCCAAGGGGTTGGGCTGGAAACTTCAATCGTGAATGGTGACAGCGCGTCCCTGCTCCAATAGGTTCTCCAGCAACGCCAAGGCCCGGTCGATGGTCAAACCGGTGCCGGGGTCTGTGTCGCCCTCCTGGAGCTGCACGCGAATGCCCTCGGGGGTTCGTTGCACGGTGAAACGGGGGGACGCCGCCAGGGCGTCCTGGCGGTCCATGCTGTCGTCCACAAAGGCATTGGAAGCGGTCATAGTTTCAGCATGCGACAGGATGGGGATTTGGCAAGCTCCAGCCTACTTCAACCTGGTCACGTCCTCGACATCCAAGTCAAGCAGGGCTGCAAGCTCATCGTCTTTGAGAAGCTTAGAAAAGCTGCGAACCTGAGCCCTCGCAAGCCCTTCCGATGGGCTCAAAGGATGGGTAAGCAAACTGCGCAACAATCGCCACACAAAGCGACGCGTCAACTTGCGGTGCTCCTGGAGCACGCGCTCTCGGCGGTCAGGTGGGAAGTTCTGTCCTAGATGGTAGTCGATGAGCAGACTCATTTCCGCCAGTCGACGTGCTTCTTCCTGCTCACTTGTGGGTATAGCCGGACTCGACGCATTCAGCGCCGAAATCCGGCGTTCATACTCCGCCTGGCTCAATCGCGGCCCGTGATCAGGTTGCTGCCCCCCCCGGCTCGGTCCCATCGCCATACGCTTCGAAAGTGCCCTCAGGATCAGAAAGGACGATGCGCTCGTCGGGGGACAGGTTCAGCAGAGTGAAATAGGCCTGCCCATCCAAAGCTTGCGCCACCTCATCCTGAAACTCCAGGGTCATTTCGTCAAACTTACGAACAAATGCAAGACCATCCCTCGTTTCCGCAAACGTCTGTTCGGCACGAATGCGACGGCTCTCAAAGTTCTCGCGCGCCACCATGATGCGGTGGTATTCGGCAGAGCTAACCCGATCCTGCTGGTATCCGAACTTATGATTCAGGAATAGTCGGAAGTGCTGCATCTGGTTCTCAAAGAGCGCAGTGGTGTCCTGCAGCGCCTCAGCATTGACACGCTGATAAAGCTCGCGAACCTCTGACATATAGCGAACGTCTTCGTAATCGCGCCGACCGGGATTGAAGCTCACGCCCACATCGTCTCCGGTGTGCAGAACCGTGTCTCCAATGCATGCGGGCAAGTCTCCCGTCACCCCAGGGAAGTCCACGAACGGCGCCCTACAGCGGCCAAGAAATCCTGTTTCCCTGCCTAGAACTCCGAACAGCGAAACAGACAACGAATATCCACGCGCTCCGTCCACCGTGATGTTCGACTGGCTCAAGATTCGGTTGGCCGCCTGGTGGCAGACACCATTGATTAGGTAACACGTGATTCCAGCCGTTTCATTGGGCGTCGCTACCGAATCCGCTCGCAGCGTGCTCCCTGTGACAGATCGAAGAAATTTTCCTCCGGTCTTGCCGCCCCAACATTTCCATCCTCTCGCCCCTGTCCCACACTCGACGTAAGTGTGATCCGCAGCCTTGAGAAACAGCTTGGTCGGATAGTGCCTGACAACCAACGTGCCCATATCAACAACTCCTTTGTTCTAGACAATAGGTCATGAGGCTCCAAGCGAAGCGCCGACTTAGTGTAACTGGACCCCCGAGGCGGATTTAACTCCTTTATCCAAGCCAAGTCCACTTACAAGATCAAGGGTGCATATAAACGCAGAAGCTGCTCACAAAGGCACCTCCAAATCCGCTATATCTCGCAGCGGCTTGATCCCAGCAATTCGAATCTCGGCCACACGAGGCTTCTTGCCCCCATGGGAGATTTGGTAGATGCCGGCCCCTGGGAACTTCTCGCGAACGCGCTTCCAGAAGTCCTCCGCGTTGACTGGCTTCTTGCCCAGTTCCTCCAACACGTATTGCCGGTAGTCGGCGTAAATGGCCGTCTTGTCGGTGCAAACACCGCTGTCGTAGGAAGCGTCGCGGTCCGCCATGTAGGCCATGGTCGTGTCCGATTCCATTACCACCAAGAGTTGTAGAACACGTCCCAACCGTCGTTGATCAATGCGCGGGCCTGCGCAATGAAGTCCAGATCTTCTTCAGCTCGATCGGGATCCGATTCACCGAAGAAGAAGCCCACCGTGTGGGGCAGCCGCTCATCGAGGACAGCCTGCTCCAATGCGTCGAGGTCTGCCGCTCCGAGAAACACGCGAACCATGTTGAACTCAAACGGGTCAGAGCACCCCGTCCGGGCACTGTGCAGCCCGAACATCCAGCCGTGGAGGTTGGGATGGCATCGCCACTGAAAGAACACCTGTCCCTCGCACGACGTCTCCTCCTTGTGGATCTTTCCCCCATACATATCAAGGCCCATCTTGTTGCTCCATCGCTCCGACCACCGGGGCGTTGGAGTAATCATCCGAAGTGAGGGCTGCCATAGATACGGATATTGGAGGCCTCCAATTCCATTCAGTTGCCGTTAGACGCGCCTAGCGCCCTGATGGGGCGTCTTTCGAGGCGCTGGCTGCAGGTGCTCGTCCAATACTTGCCTATTAACCTGAGCGCGGGTGGCTTCCAACCGTTGCGCCAAATCGCGGAAGTAAGCCGCCTGTGCTTTTGCCATCTTGAAGAACGTGTCTGCCCAGGCGCGTTTGACGTCAGGCCTCAGCCAAGGCATGGCAAAGGCATCTGCAAACGTCCTGAAGATGACTTTACAGTCGTTCGCACGTCCAAGCTCCTGTATCTGTTGAAGGAGCGCATCGGAGATGTCTTTGCCGGACAGAGGCTCCACAATCACTCGCTGCGTCCCGGACGACTTGACCAGCAAGAAGGGCAACTTAGCTGTGAGCAAGGTATCGGGACTGGTTCCGCGTTCCGTCAGCGGCTTCCAGTAGCCCTCCCCCCTTAGCCAGTCGGCCCAGTCCATTAACCTGGATAGGGTAGTGGCCCTCTTGCGAGTCCCTTTGACCTCGAACAGATGATCCTTGGGAGGGTGCTGTTGGAGCAGTGTCTCCAACTGGCCAGTGCTGATGGCGAGAACACCGGCGGCTTCGTTGAAAGTCAGTTCAAGATCCAAGATGGGACGCCTCAGCCCTTGGCGACGCTGTTCTTTGACGGCCCTCTCCATACCTCCCACCGTCTGCGTCCCCGTGAGCTTTCCAAGAAACCGCTCGACCGCACGGCGGTAGGCGTCCGCAGCACTGAGGGCCATCAGTTCCGCTCCCTCCCCTTACCACCGACCTTCGTAGAGCGTGCGGAGGTATTGCTGCTGCGCCGCCCGATCTTGCGTGCCGGCAGGGTCCGCAGCGCCTCCAGGTCGATCCCGTAATCAAGCACACCCAGAGCTGGGGTTCCCCCGGCACCATTGAGCTTCTCACTCACCGTAAAAGGCCTGCTGTAAGTCGCGTGGTGTTCGTCGTCCAATTCGTGGCCGACGATTTGGGCTCGCATCTCAGAAGCAACACCGCTGCCCTGCATCTCCTGAATCACGGTCTTTCGGAGACTATGGAAACCGCGCTTTGCTTTCGGCCACCCACCACTGTGCTTTTGGAGGTAGTAGCTGAACGCCTTCGATATCCAGTTCCCCGCACCATTCTTCGCCTTACTGTCAGCCTGCGGAAACAATCGCCAGTCCCCGCTCTCCCTTCGTTCGGCGACGTAGTCCAAGAAACCGAGCTTGATCAGGTCGGGATGCAACGGGACGACCCGATTGGAAACATCGGTCTTCAACCTCTGATCCTCCCCCTCATCGGTAAACCGGATGCACGGGATTCCCTCTTCTTCCTTGACGTCGAGGGTGAACAGCTGCCCAATCTCGCCCGCCCGGGCGCCCGTATAGAGGCCCAACAATGCCGCCCAGCGCGCTCCCGTCGAAAGCTGCTTGAAGCTATCGGGCGCGAAGAGCTGATGGATCTGGTCCAAGGTAAAGGCCTGGAAGCCAAATTTTCGGCGCTTGCGCTTCTCCGCCATCGAAACGCTGACATGACCTGCGGCGACATTGTCTCCCTTGAGCACATAGCCTGAAGCCATCGCCCAAGTGAAAAATCCTCTCTTTCCTGCGAGGTAGCTCTGGCGATTGTTGAGCGTAGAGCGCGTTAACCCGCGCTTGGCCAAATGGTCGTAGAAGCGGGCCATCTCAGGCCGCGTGATGGTGTGCAGCTCGCGCTCGGCGCCCAAGAACTCGATCAGCTCTGTCACGGGAAGCAGTTTGATGCCGACCGTTTTGACCTCGATGTCCTCGGCGGCGACTTTGTCCTGCCAGATTCGCTTCGCATCGACCAGGCTGATGGTCTCAGCTGGCAGGGGCTGCGCCGCCGCTGATTCCAACGGGTTTGGCCCAGCCGCCGCCGGAACTGCACCCGTATCACCGAAGTGGAACTTGCCGATTTCTTCCAGCGCCTCCATTGCTCGAGCATGGTCGGCCGCATCCGTGGTCCGAAGACGGAAGCCCGGCAAGTCAATTTCATAACGCCGGGAGCCGTTCTCCGCGACGCTGCGCAGAACATCCTCAACCGTGAGTCCCTTCTTGGTCATGCACCCATCCCTGATGGCATCGAATGCTTGAGCATAACGCTGCGCGATGGCCAAGGCAGCCACTCTTGCGCTATGCAGGTGGGTGCCCAGGGGATGCTTGACGAAAGGTTTGCCGACGATGCCGCGCATGTCCGTCGGAACGCGCATGCGAAACTGGTAACGACCAGTGGAAGAGCGAGTCAGATAGCTTGGTAATCGCATCGGAGTTGTGCCCCGATTGGTGCCCCAAGCCGCCCTTCAAGCGCCTGAAAAATGTTGTTTCAAAACAAACACTTACTCAGGATTGGCGGAGAGAGTGGGATTCGAACCCACGGAAGGTTTAACCCTTCGCCGGTTTTCAAGACCGGTGCCTTAAACCGCTCGGCCATCTCTCCAATCGGGTCCCGGTCGCCCGGGCAGCGGCGTATTCTCGCACGTGAAGCGCATTTGCCCAAGACCACCCTTGCCCCCGCCCTTCGCATCCGGCACGGTGGGGCCTTCACTGCAATCGGAGCCGCCATGGCCCACCTCGATCTGGCCAACCTGCGCACCACCCTGCTGGACGACACCCAGCTGGCCGCAATGGCCCTGCACCGTACGTTCGCCGGGCACCTGCCGGTCAGCAGTGGGCATCTGGTGGTCTGCGATCCACTGGTCCAGGCCGAGGCGCCTGCGCTGGCCGACTACACCGCCCCGCTGGGCCGGCATCCGGTCGAGATCATCGTGCACAGCGGCCGCCCGGCGCTGGCCGTGGTCTGGTTCAAGCCCCGCGAAGCCCTCACTGCGTCTGCCCTGCACTGGCAGATGGCGCGCTGGACCACGCAGGACCTGACCGGACTGGATGAGGACAGCTTTATCGGCTACCCGGTCGACGCCGGCATCGGCTGCTTCATGGATACCGACACCCAGCAGGCACTGCTGGCCCTGATCGAACAGGCCGATGGCGACGAAGGCAGCGAGTGGTCTGATGCACTGATCGACCATGACGGCCTGGATGAGGGCGCCGAATACCGCCCCTGGGGCGAGGACTCACCGCATGGCCTGGTCGTATTCACCAGCGGCTGGGGCGACGGCGTCTATCCGAGCTACTGGGCGCTGGATACCTCCGGCATTCCGGTCGCTCTGGTCACCGATTTCCTGTGCATCCAGGGCGGTGATGGGCGCGACGAGCGCGAGATCGCCGACCAGGCCTATCGCGACAGTCTTCCGCCCGAAGAAGCCGAAGCACTGGCACGACTGGTAGCGGCGGTGGAACGCGATGATGCGAACGCACTGCGCGACCTGCTGAAGGATGCGCCACAGCGCGCCAACCAGATCGAACCCGGCTGCGGCGGCACGGCACTGTTCGAGGCGATCCGCCTGGACCGTCCGCAAGCATTGCGGGTGCTGTTGCAGGGAGGTGCATTGCCGGCGATGCCCGAGCGCCTACACATGAGCAAGGTCACCAGCTATCTGGACTACGCGCGTTTCCTGAAGAAGCCGCGCAGCGCGGAACTGATGGCGGTTCTCGAAGCACCGATCATTGCCGAGCCCACCGTTGCCACACAACCGCGGCGCAGCTTCTGGGACCGGCTGTTGGGCCGGAAGTGATCGGCGCCCGGAAACAGCAACGCCGGGCATGGCCCGGCGCTACCGTTTCATGGATCAGCATTGTCGTTGAGGCGGCTGGCCTCAGCCCGCGTCCACCGCCAGCGCACCCAGCGCGCTGGCCTTGATCCGCTCCTTGGCCTTTTCGCAGGCACCACCGCAATCCAGGCGCGAGGCCTCCAGCTGCGGCGGCAGGTGCTCGGCCAGGAAGTCGATGAACACGCGCACCGCCGGCAGCAGACCGCGGCGCGAGGCGAACACCGCATGGCACACACCCTGCGGCAGCGACCAATCCGGCAGCACCACTTCCAGTTCGCCATTGCGCACCGCATCGGCGCACACGGTTTCCGGCAGCATGGTGATGCCGAAACCGTCCTTCACCATGCTCTGCAGCAGCGGGAAGTCGAAACCGGCCACGCGCGGCTGCAGGTCAACCCGGCGAACCTCACCTTCCGGGCCATGCAGTTCCCAGCGCTGGCGTGCTTCGTCTTCGCTGATGCTGAGGGTGACGTGCTGGGTCAGCTCTTCCGGGTCCTTGGGGCGACCGGCGCGGTCCAGGTACTTCGGGCTGGCCACCAGCAGTTCCTGCACCTGGCCGAAGCTGCGCATCACCAGGCTGCCATCGTCGTCCAGGCGCGAACGCACGCGCAGGGCCACGTCGTAGCCTTCGTTGATGATGTCCACGCGGCGGTTGCTGATGTTCAGCTGCAGGCGCACCTTCGGGTACTGCTCAAGGAACTTGGGCAGCAGCTTGGGCAGCTGCATCTGCGCCAGTGACACCGGCACGCTGGCGCGCACGACGCCGCGCGGTTCCGCGCTGAGGCGGTCCACCACTTCGCGTGCGGCCTGTGCCTCGGCCAGCATTGTCTGCGCGTGGCGGTGCACGCTGGTGCCGACATCGGTGACGGCGAAACGGCGCGTGGAGCGCTGCAGCAGGCGTACACCGAGGTCGGTTTCCAGCTGGCTGATGCGGCGGCTCAGGCGCGACTTGGGAATACCCAGTGCGCGCTCGGCGGCGGCGAACCCGCCGTGGTCGACCACCATCGCGAAGTAGTACAGATCATTCAGGTCATGCATGCCCGAGTTCCATATCTAGAACAATACGTGGCATTCAACCACCTTTATTCCGTCTTTGCAACAACCTATCGTTCTCTCCGTCGGCGGCAAGCCCGCCACCTCTCCCGAACATAGGTACTGCCATGAAGCTTCTGCACATCGACGCCAGCGTGCTTGGCGACAACTCCGTCTCCCGCCACCTGACCGCCGCCGTGGTGGCCCAGTTCACGCAGCAGATCGACGGCCTGCAGGTTGATTATCGCGATCTTGATGCCAATCCGGTACCGCATCTGCGCAGCGGATCGCTTGCCAGGACCGACGCGGCCGAAGCTGCCGATGCTGAACAGGTACTCGAACAGTTCCTGGCGGCCGACATCGTGGTGATCGGCGCGCCGATGTACAACTTCAGCATTCCGTCCACCCTGAAGGCCTGGATCGACCGCGTGGCCGTGGCCGGGCGCACCTTCAAGTACACCGAGAACGGCCCGATAGGCCTGGCCGGTGGCAAGCGGGTGATCATCGCCAGCAGCCGTGGCGGCATCTACACCGATTCGCCCGCGGACTTCCAGGAGCCCTTCCTGCGCCAGACGTTTGCCTTCTGGGGCATCAACGACGTCGAGTTCGTACGCGCCGAAGGCATCGCCTACTCGCCGCAGCACCGCGAAGACGCCATTGCCGGCGCACTGGCTGCGCTGCCGTCGCACGAAGCGGTCGAAGCCGCCGCTGCATAAGCGTTCCAGCGTTCGGCGCCGCTCTCTCCTCGTCTGGGCGCTGCACGCGGGCCGGGATCCCCTCCCCCATCCCGGCCCACCCTGGCGGCCCCGCTTTGCGGGGCCGTTTTTTCCATGGGGTATGGCGTGGCTGCTGCGCCATCCACGCATGGCGTGGATCTACTGTCCGTGCGCGTGGATTCCGTGCCATGCGCGACGCTCACCAGGGCGTTAGGCTGAGTCATGAACTACATCGTGACCGCTGCACACCGCAGCGAATTTCCGCACCCGATCACCCTGCGCCGTGGCCAGGCACTGGTGGTGGGCGAACGCTATGAAGGCCCCGAGGGCTGGGAAGACTGGTTCCTGTGCGAAGCCGAAGGGCAGCAGCCTGGATTCGTGCCGGCGCCGGTGATCGGCCGCGACGCGCAGGGTGGCGCATTTGCCACGGAGGATTACTGCGCGCGGGAACTGGATGTGGATCCCGGGCAACTGCTGCGCGGGGAGCGCACGCTCAATGGCTGGGCGTGGTGCGTGCCGGCGACGGGCGAACCGGGATGGGTGCCGTTGGAGAAGCTGCGCGCTGTGGAGTGATCACGGTGGTTCATCCACGCATGGCGTGGATCTACTGAGGCATCGGTGAATTCATGCCGGGCGCGTGCAACATCCTCCAGTAGATCCACGCCATGCGTGGATTCGGTGCCATGCAAGCATGGCACCCGCCCGATCAGGGAATCAGGCGATGGTTTCCAGGCCGCCCATGTACGGGCGCAGGGCCTCCGGCACGGTGATGCTGCCGTCGGCGTTCTGGTAGTTCTCCATCACCGCGATCATCGCGCGGCCGACCGCCACGCCCGAGCCGTTCAGTGTGTGCACCAGTTCCGGCTTGCCGGTGGCCGGGTTGCGCCAGCGGGCCTGCATGCGGCGGGCCTGGAAGTCGCCACAGTTCGAGCACGAGGAAATCTCGCGGTAGGTCTCCTGCGACGGCAGCCAGACTTCCAGGTCGTAGGTCTTGATGGCCGAGAAGCCCATGTCGCCGGTGCACAACAGCACCTTGCGGTACGGCAGGCCCAGCTTTTCCAGCACCACTTCGGCGCAGCGGGTCATGCGCTGGTGTTCGGCGTCGCTGTCTTCCGGGCGGCTGATCGAAACCAGCTCGACCTTCTCGAACTGGTGCTGGCGGATCATGCCGCGTACGTCGCGGCCACCGCTGCCAGCCTCGGCACGGAAGCACATCGAATGGGCGGTCATGCGCAGCGGCAGGTGCTCGGCATCGACGATCTCGTCGCGCACGATGTTGGTCAGCGGCACTTCCGAGGTCGGGATCAGGTAACGCGTGGAATCACCCACGGCGGTCTTGAACAGGTCATCCTCGAACTTCGGCAGCTGGCTGGTGCCCCGCAGCGAATCGGCGTTGACCAGCAGCGGCACGTTGGTTTCCTCGTAGCCGTGCTCACCGGTGTGCAGGTCGACCATGAACTGGGCCAGCGCACGGTGCAGGCGCGCGATCGGGCCGCGCAGCACGGTGAAGCGCGAACCAGACAGCTTGGCCGCGGTCTCACCGTCCAGCCAGCCATTGCGGGCGCCCAGCTCAACGTGGTCGAGCACCTTGAAGTCGAACTGGCGCGGGGTCCCCCAGCGCGCCTGCTCGACATTGTCATTCTCGTCGGCACCGGCCGGCACGTCATCGGCCGGCAGGTTCGGGATGCCCATCGAGATGGCATCGATCTTCTCGCGCAGCTCGTCCAGCGCCACTTCCGAAGCCTTCAGCTCGTCGGCGAAGGCAGCGACCTCGGCCATGATGGCCGAGACGTCCTCGCCCTTGGCCTTGGCCTGGCCGATGGCCTTGGAACGACTGTTACGCAGGCTCTGCAGCTCCTGGGTCCGCACCTGGATGCGCTTGCGATCAGCCTCCAGGGACTCCAGGGCAGACACGTCGAGCTCGAAGCCGCGGCTGGTGCGCAGGCGTTCGGCGAGGTCGGCGGGCTGGTGGCGGAGCAGGGCTGGATCAAGCATGGCAGGTGTCGTGGTGGGTATCAGGAACGGGATTATCGCCTGTTATACGGATTTCTGCCGCCCCGTTCATTCCCGCCGTGGCAGAATCGAGCCATTCCGTACTGGTCCGGTCCATGTCTGCACCCCGCTCGTCGTCCGCCAAGTCGTTCACTGTGCATATCCCGCGCAACGCCCTGAAGATCGCCGGCATCGCCTTCGGCGTGGGCGTGCTGCTGTTCGTGCTGGTCTGGCTGACCGGCCGTGACAAGGAGTTCTTCCGCGCCGACCCGGCCGCGCAGACCCCACAGGAAACCGCCCAGGTCGAGCCCTTGCCGGAACCGTTGGCCGCGGCGGCCGGTTCCAGCGACATGCCCGATGCCAAGCCGGCCCCGGTCGAGGAAGAAGCGCCGAAGCTGGTCGAAACCGCTCCGCCACCGCCCGCCCCCATCGCTGAAGCGGCCCCGGCTGCACCGGGCCCTGCGCCCGCCGCCGGCGGCAACAGCCAGCCGATGCCGATCGCCGGCCAGTCGCCGCCGCCGTCCTATCCCGCCGCCGCCCTGCGCGCCGGTGAAACCGGCACCGTGGTGGTACGCGTGGATGTGGACGCCACCGGCTATCCGAACAACGCAACGGTGATCCAGCGCAGCGGTTCACGCGACCTCGACCGTGCCGCCACCGACGCCGTGCGCCGCTGGCGCTTCACCCCGGCGCAGAGCAATGGCCAGGCCGTGCCCGGCAGCATTGAAGTGCCGTTCGACTTCAAGACGCAGTAACTGAACGCTTCCCGGCAGGCAAACTGAACCCTGCCGGTGGCGTTGACGCAACGCTGACACTTCCCGTCCATGGCTCGCGCAACACTTCCCACGTCGTCCATTGACGGAAGGAGTTAGCGATGACTGCCACCACCCACGAAGACCTTCATTCGCCGCAGCTGCAGCAGGATTCAAGCGTGCAGCACAAGCCCACGTCGCCCTGGATGTGGATCGCGCTGATCGTGGCGATGTTTGCTGCCGCCCTGCTCTGGCTGCGTCATTCCAACCAGGAAGATGTGGCGCCAGCACCGGTCGGCGAGCGCATGCTGCCGGCCCCTGAGCAGGCAGCGGCAACCGATGCAGCGGCGCCCGCCGCACGCCAGGCTGCCCCGGCCTCCAGCCAGCACAAGGCCGCGCCGGTGCTGCGTAATCGCGAAGCGCGCCCGTTGGCCAACAACCGCATGCCCACCTACCCCGCCGCCGCACTGCGCAGTGGTGTACAGGGCAGCGTGATCGCCAGCCTGAATGTCGATACCCGCGGCAATGTCGCCAACGCTGCGATCGTTTCGCGCAGCGGCGAGCGCAGCCGCGACCTGGATCGTGCGGTGCTGAACACCGTGCAGAACTGGAAGTTCCAGCCCGCGGTGCATGACGGCCGCGCAGTAGCAAGCGTGGTGCGGGTCCCGGTGGATTTCCGTACCGAGCAGCGTTGATCGCGGACGAGGGGTTCGTGATGTTTCGACGGAGGCTTCGGCCTCCGTCCTTTTATGCGGGAAAGCGTGCCAACCAAGGTTGGCACCTACCGGGAGATGTGAGCGTGCCAACCAAGGTTGGCGTCTACCGGGTGATGTGAGTGTGCCAACCAAGGTTGGCGTCTACCGGGTGAAGTGAGTGTGCCAACCAAGGTTGGCGTCTACCGGATGATGTGAGCGTGCCGACCAAGGTCGGCACCTACCAAGGCGCGCGATCTGCTGGGCAGGGCCCGGCGGACGCGATGACGATCAGGCCAGGTTGAATCCTGCGCCGCGGGCCAGGCCATCGAAGTCCGGGAAGGACGTGGCGACGTTGGCGATGTCGTTGATGCGTACTTCGCCGTCGCTGATCTGGCCGGCGATGGCGAACGCCATGGCAATGCGGTGGTCGCCGTGGCTTTCGATGGTGCCGCTGCCCAGGCGCACACCGCCGTGCAGGGTGGCGCCGTCTTCGGTTTCGTCCACCTGCATGCCCAGCGCGCGCAGGCCGGTGGCCATGGCGGCCAGGCGGTCGGATTCCTTCACCCGCAGCTCGGCCGCACCGCTCACCACGGTCTGGCCTTCGGCGGCGGCAGCGGCCACGAACAGCGCCGGGAACTCGTCGATCATGTCCGGCACCAGTTCCTCCGGAATGCGTGCACCCTTCAGCGGCGCGTAGCGCACCACCAGATCGGCCACCGGTTCACCGCCCTGCTCGGCCGGGTTCTCTTCGGTGATGTCCGCGCCCATCAGGCGCAGCGCATGCAGCAGACCGGTGCGGCGCGGGTTCAGGCCGACCTGCTTCAGGCGCAGCTCGGAGCCCGGAATGATGCTGGCAGCCACCAGATAGAACGCGGCGGAGGAAAAATCGGCCGGCACCACGATATCCGTCGCGCGCAGGCGCTGGCCACCGCGCAGGCGGGCCTTGCCCGGCGAGAATTCGATGTCCACACCGAACGCCGACAACATGCGTTCGGTGTAGTCGCGGGTCGGGTGCGGTTCCAGCACGCTGGTTTCGCCCTGCGCGTACAGACCAGCCAGCAGCACCGCCGACTTGATCTGCGCACTGGCCACCGGCGAGGCGAAGTCGATGCCGTGCAGCGCCTGGCCACCATGCACCTGCAGCGGCGGCGTGCCGTCATCCTGGGTGTCGATCTTCGCGCCCATCTGCGACAGCGGGCCGGTCACGCGGCGCATCGGGCGGCCGGACAGCGACTCATCGCCGATCAGCGTGCAATCGAACGCCTGGCCCGCCAGCAGGCCGGCCAACAGGCGCATGCCGGTACCGGCGTTGCCGCAGTCCAGCGGCGCATCCGGTGCTTTCAGGCCGTCGATACCGACGCCGTGCACGATGCGTTGCGACGGGCTGGGGGTCTCGATGCGCACACCCAGCTGGCTGAAGATGCGCGCGGTCGCGCGGGTGTCTTCGCCTTCCAGGAAGCCTTCGATATGCGAAGTGCCATCGGCCAGCGCGGCGAACATCACCGAGCGGTGCGAGACCGACTTGTCGCCGGGAATGGTCAGGCTGCCCTGCAGCGGCTGGCCCTTGCGGGCGATCCAGTGTTGCGCGTTGCTCATCGTTCGATCATTCCGTAAACGCCGGCAGCGCCAGCGATGCATCAGGGAGCGGCGGCCGTGGCCGCCGCAGCAGCACTCAGGGCACGGCCACCGGATAGGAGCCCAGCACCTTGATCTGCGCCGAGTGCGCTTCCAGTTCGGCCAGCGCGGCCTGCATCGGCGCGTCGTCGATGTGGCCGGCCAGGTCGATGAAGAAGCCGTATTCCCACTTGCCGTGGTGCGACGGCCGCGACTCGATGCGGTTCATGCTGATGCCGTGGCGGGCGAACGGACTGAGCACGTCGAACAGCGCACCCGGCTTGTCATGGATGAACACCAGCACCGACGTGCGGTCGTGGCCGGAGGTCGGGAAGATGTTGCGGCCCACCACCAGGAAGCGGGTGGTGTTGTCGGCATCGTTCTGGATCGGCTTGGTGACCACCTTCTTCAGGCCGTACACGTGACCGGCGCTCTCGCCGCCGATGGCCGCCGCGTCGTCGGCGTTGCGCGCACGGCGCGCACCTTCGGCGTTGCTGGATACCGGGATCTTCTCGGCCTTCGGCAGGTTGGCGCGCAGCCACGCCGAGGTCTGCATGAACGACTGCGGGTGTGCGTAGATACGCTCGATGTCCTCGATGCGGCCGCTGCGCGACATCAGGTACTGCTGCACGCGCAGTTCCACTTCGCCACAGATCTTCAGGTTGGAGGTCAGGAACATGTCCAGGGTGATCTGGATGGTGCCCTGCCCCGAATTCTCCACCGGCACCACGCCGAAATCGGCATTGCCTGCTTCCACTTCCTGGAACACTTCCTCGATGCTGGCCATCGGCAGGCCCAGCGCGGAGCGGCCGAAGTGCTTGAGCACAGCCTGCTGGCTGAAGGTGCCTTCCGGGCCGAGGTAGCCGATCTTCAGCGGCTCCTGCTGGGCCAGGCAGGCCGACATGATCTCGCGGTAGACGTGCACCAGCAGTTCATCGCTGAGCGGGCCTTCGTTGCGGTCCACCACCATGCGCAGCACCTGCGCTTCGCGCTCGGGACGGTAGTAGTCGACAGCGGCGGCGAGCTTTCCCTTGGCCTTGCCGACCTGGTGGGCGAAGCGCGCGCGCTCGGCGATCAGGCCCTGGATGTCGCGGTCGATCTGGTCGATCTTCGAGCGCACATCGGCCAGCGCCAGCGGCGCCAGGGTGGGTGCCGGGTTCGAGGCCGCCTTGGACGTGCTCTTGCCCTTGGCCTTGGTGGAGGCGCTGTCCTTGGCCGGTTCGGCCTTCTTCGGCGCCTTCTTGCTGGATTTGCTGCTTGCCATCGGAATTCCTTGTTGCGGGGCACGCACCCGACGGTGCGCACCGTTCATTGCTCAACCGTGACGCTGCTGGAAATCGGCCATGAAGGCGACCAGCGCCTCGGCCCCGGCCAGCGGCATGGCGTTGTACAGCGAGGCGCGGATGCCCCCGACCACCTTGTGCCCCTTCAGCGCCAGCAGGCCGGCGGCCTTGGCTTCGGCGACGAAGCGGGCATCCAGTTCGGCATCGGGCAGGAAGAATGGGATGTTCATCCGCGAACGGGCCGCATGTGCAACCTCGTTGCGGTAGAAGCCGCCAGAGCCGTCGATGGCGCCGTACACCAGCGCTGCCTTGGCGGCATTGCGCTTGGCGAACTCGGCCACGCCGCCCTCGGCCAGCATCCACTTGAACACCAGGCCGGCCAGGTACCAGTTCCAGGTCGGTGGGGTGTTGAGCATCGAATCGCGGGCGACGTGCGATCGGTAATCGAAGATGTCCGCACGCGGCTGGCCGCTGCGCTCGAGCAGGTCGCGGCGGATGATCATCACCGCGATGCCGACCGGACCGAGGTTCTTCTGCGCGCCGGCGTAGATCACGCCATAACGGCGCACATCCAGCGGTTCGCTGGCGATGGACGAGCTGAAGTCCGCGATCAGCGGAACGTTGCCGGTGTCGGGCACATCACGGAACTCGACGCCGTGGATGGTTTCGTTGGCGGTGATGTGCACGTAGGCGGCATCGGGCGACAGCTGCCAGTCGGCACGCGCCGGCAGTTCGCGGTAGCCGTTGGCCTCGCTGCTGCCGGCGATGTTGACGTCGACGTAGACACCGGCCTGCTTGACCGCCGTCTTGCCCCAGTGGCCACTGACCACGTAGTCGGCACGCTGGCCGGGGGCGGCGAAGTTCAGCGGGATCAGCGCCTGTTGGGTGGTGGCACCACCGGACAGGAACAGCACCGCATAGTCTTCGGGGATATCGAGCAGGCGACGCAGGTCAGCCTCGGCCTCGGCGGCCACGGACATGAATTCCGCGCCGCGATGGCTCATTTCCACGATCGAGGCACCGGTACCGTGCCAGTCCAGCATTTCCGCCTGCGCCTGGCGCAGGACCGATTCCGGCAAGGTTGCAGGGCCGGCACTGAAGTTGAACGCGCGCGTCATGTCACACCTGTGGGGCAAGACCCCTAGTATGCCGCAGTGCACCAGCCTTGCGGCCTTGTGGCGCAAGGGAAATTTGGTTTCATTGGAATCCATTGGCCCGCAGCAATGCTCCGGTAGCCGCCGACCTTGGTCGGCGTACGCCGTCAGGCGTCATGCGCACCTGGAGAGCGTGCCGACCAAGGTCGGCACCTACCAGGGCGGACCCGGCGGATTCAGATCAGCGTGCGCCGAACCAGAGCAGCAGGCTGAGCAGCGCGGCCAGCAGCAGCGCACTGACCAGCAGCCACGGCCAGCGCCGGACCTTGCGCGGCACGGCCGGCAGCACCGGCGCCTGCTCGGCGTCCTGGCTGGACTCGTCTTCATCCGGCAGCGGGCGCCGGCGCGGGTCATGCGGCACTTCCAGCACGAACCGGTGCTGGCCATCGAACACTACCTGGTCGCCGGCCTGCAGCCAGCAGTGGCGCACGGCCACGCCGTTGACCCGGGTGCCGTCGGCACTGCCCAGGTCACGCAGCAGCACGCGCTCGCCGTGCACTTCCACGCGGGCATGCTGTTCGGCGAAGGCCGGTTCATTGATCTCGATGTCAGCGTCGCCACCGCGGCCGATCAGGCGGGACCGCGACAGCGTGAAGCTGCGGCCATGGTGCAGGCCACCGACACCGCGCAGCAGGCGCTGCTGCTCGTCGTTGCCGTCACCGTTGTTCGGCGCGGGGGCCTGCAGCAGGCTCTCCACCTCGCCCTGCAGGACCATTTCCACGCCGTCCACATACACCGCATCGCCCGCACGCAGCAGTGCCATGCGCCGCACCGGGCGACCGTTCACATGAATGCCGCGGATACCGTTGCCGACCTGCAGCCAGAGGCCGCGATCATCCACGCAGAACTGCGCCAGCAGCAGGGCGCCGTTGCCGGCATCGCCGAGCCGCACACTGCCGTTGGCCTGGCGCACGATGCGTTGCACCCCGGGCCGCAGCGGCTGGTCGGGCTGTTGTTGTTGACTGAAGTGAACAAGCAGGTTCTGCACGCGGCGCAGCCTAGCAGGTTGGCCGCCAACGAAGAAGAACCCACGATGAGTGCTTGGCGCGGAGGCCCTCGATGCGCACAATGCTCGCCCTCATTGATCATCCCCGCCCTGCGCCAGGAGCCTGCATGTCCACCATCGATGTCCGCCACGCCCACGCCCTGCCCGACGCACAGGCGCGCGCCGCGATCGAACAGGTTGCCGCCAAGTTGTCCGAGCGCTTCGGCCTGAAGTCGTCCTGGACCGCCGACGTGCTGAACTTCTCCGGCAGCGGCGTGGACGGTGCGATCGAACTGCAGCCGGGCGCCGTGCGCGTGACCGCCAAGCTGGGCTTCCTGCTGTCGGCGATGAAGGGCATGGTCGAAGGCGAGATCCAGCGCGTGCTGAAGGAAAAGCTGGGCTGAACCCCGGCGGCGGCCGTCACGGCCGTGCAACGCCAACGCGCGCTACTCTCGGGACAGGCCCAACTCCCACGGGAAGTGCGATGAACCAGTACGAAAACGATGACCGCCGCAACGACGACGCCTCGTTCGGTGACCAGGCCGAGCGCTTCTCGCGCAAGCTGAGTGACTCGGCGCAGCAGGTCTGGCTGGCCGGCTTGGGCGCTCTTGGCCGTGCGCAGGCCGAAGGCAGCCGCTTCTTCGACGGCCTGGTGAAGGAAGGCGAAGCCTGGGAAGCCCGCCGCCGTGAACGCAACGGCGAGCAGGGCCCGGGCTGGCGCGACAACGTTGAAACCTCGCTGGACGAGGCCCGCGAGAAGGCCTCCGGCACCTGGAACAAGGTTGAAAAAGCGTTCGACGACCAGGTGCAGGGCGTACTCAAGCGCCTGCACGTGCCCACCGCCGACGAGGTGACTGCGCTGGAGGCCCGCATCGACGCCCTGCAGGCGCGCCTGGCCAAGCTGGAGAATCGCGACGCCTCAGGCACCGATGCACCTGCACCGGGCAGCCATCAGTCGCCAGGCAGCGTGCCCTGACTGGCCATTGTTGCAATGCAATAAATTTTGATTGACAATCGCGAGCAACCCGCCAATCGCTTCGGCTGCCGTTTGTTCCCTCCCCTCACGGCTTCAGGATTGGCGGGTTTTTCGTGCCCGCGGTATTCCGAACTGCGTGCTCCATCACGCTTCCTGTCAGGAACCTCCTGACTCAGCGGCACGGCGCGACCTTTACACTGTCGCCTTCGCATTCGCCCCTTCCGCGCACCTCCTGCATGCTCCCTTGGATCCTGGCCCTGCTGTCGGCCCTGCTTACCTGTTCCCTGGCCGTTGTCTATCTGTGGTGGATCAAACGGCGGCAGAAGGAGATGCAACTCGGCCTGCAGGCCCTGGCGGGCATGCACTGGCGCGAATTCTCGGTACTGGTCAAGCGCATGCTGCGCGAGCAGCGCGGCCTGCGCGAACTGGATGACCCGGGCGAGGAGTCCCGTGAGCCGAGCAGTGACTTCCTGCTCAGCGATGGCCCCAACAGCTGGCTGGTGTCATGCAAGCATGGCCTGGCCTACCGTATCGGCACCGCTGCAGTGAACGAACTGGGTGCGGCCGCGCGCCTGGCCGGCGCCAAGGGCGGCGTGCTGCTGACCGAAGGCCGGATGGAACGCGACGGCCGCAGCGCCGCCGAGAAGCAGGCGGTCGAGGTGCTGGACGGCCCGCGCCTGTGGCCACTGCTGCAGCCCTATCTGCCGGCGGAAATCGAAACCCGTGTGCGCGCCAGCGCCCGCCATGAAGCCCTGCGCCGGATCGCCATTGCCGCGCTCGGCGCGGTCACGCTGGGCCTGCTGGTGGGATTGAGCCTGCAAGGGCTGCATGTGCAGGACACTCCGCCTGTTGCCGAGGTGGCGGTCGCCCCCGCGCCGGCTGCGCCTGCGGTTGAAGCGGCGCCCGAACCGGCGCTGGCCCCCGCCACCATGCCGCCGACCGCTGCGCCTGCACCGGCCACGCCCTCAACCGATGCACGCAGCAACCCCAACCCGGATGCCGCCACGCTGGAGCGCTTCCAGGCCGATCTGTCCCGCGCCTTGGCCGGCAAGCCCGGCATCGCCAGCGGTGTCTGGCTGACCCGGCAGACACTGGCGATCAACCGCACCGGCGAGCTGGAAAAGGTCTGGCCGCAGGTCTGCGAGGAAGTGCTGCACTACCCCGCCCTGCGCAACGTGCGCATCCAGCTCAACGCCCGCCCCGGCGTGGATGAGCCGGTGCGCTGGCGGCAGTGCGCCACGTATTGATTGGGACCAGCACCCACGCATGGCGTGGATCCACTGAATCCCGATGCGCGACCCCTTGGTAGATCCACGCCACGCGTGGATACGACCCTACCGCGCCCCAGGCGCGAAGCGCGCCACCAGGTCCCAGGCATCCCCCAGGAACACCTGGCGCACGCGGGTGATCGGCTGTTCGCCACGCCAGGTCAGGCGCTCGATCACCAGACAGGCGGTGCCGGGCTTCACGTCCAGCAGCTTGGCGGTGGCAGTATCCGCGCCCCAGGCACTGATGCGGTGCTGGGCACGGGTCCACGACACGTTCTGCAGCAGCCAGCTGCCCGGCGCGGTAGTACTGAAGTCGACCTCCAACACCTCCGGCACCCCCACCGGGCTGATCAGGCGATGCTCCAGCGCCAGCGGGCGGCCATCGGCCAGATGCAGGCAGCGCATCGCCAGCAGGTTTTCCTGCCCGGCCAGCTCGACTTCACCGGCATTGCCGGCATCGGCAAGGCGCAGATCGCGCTGCAGCAGACGATAGGCGTACTGATGACCGCGCGAGCCCACCTCCATCGCGATATCGGGAATCTCCAGCGCCACCTGCTCCAGGTGCGGGGGTTGCCGCGCCACGAACGAACCCGCGCGGCGGCGGCGTTCGATCATGCCGCTCTCGGCCAGCGCGGTCAGCACCTTGTTCACCGTCATCCGCGAGCAGCCGTACTGCTCCATCAGCTCGTGTTCGTACGGAATCCGAAAGCCCGGTGCCCACTCTCCACTGAGGATGCGGCTTTCCAGATCGCTGCGGATACGCTGGTTGAGCGTGGCGGACTTGCTGGCCTTCACGTAATGGGGTCTCTGTGGCGGGAGGCGATCAGCCCAGCACGCCACGCAGGGCGGCGGCGAAGGCGGTGGTGATCGCCTCGCGCTGCAGGTGGCGGCCCTCGGCCACGCATTGGCGGCCATGGCGCCAGACCGATCGCAGCGCGCCATTACGTGCGGCGAACACCCAGCTGTCAAGCCATGCGTCATCCTGTCGCGCCTGCAACGCGGGGTGTGTGGCATCCAGTTCGACCAGATCGGCACTGGCGCCGACCTGCAGGCCAGCGGCCACGCCCAGGGCCTGTGCGCCACCGTGCAGTGCGCCTTCAAACAGGAAGCGACCGGTGCTGCGAGTGGCGTCCGGGGCCAGTACGTTGCGCCCGCGCAGGGTAAGGCGCTGGCCGTATTCCAGCAGGCGCAGTTCTTCGGCCGCGTCGATCAGTACATTGGAATCGGAGCCGACACCGAAGCGACCGCCTTCGCGCGCGAACGCCTGCATCGGGAACAGACCGTCGCCCAGGTTGGCTTCGGTGATCGGGCACAGCCCGGCCACGGCCCGGCTGGCCACGATGGCGGCACGCTCGTCATCGGTGATGTGGGTGGCATGCACCAGGCACCAGTGCGCATCGACCGGTGCGTGGTCGTACAGCCACTGCACCGGGCGCTGGCCGCTCCAGGCCAGGCAGGCCTCGACTTCACGCACCTGCTCGGCGATATGGATGTGCACCGGGCCGTCGGTCAGCGGCAGCAATGCACTCAATTCCTCGCCGGTGACTGCACGCAGGCTGTGCGGGGCAATGCCGAGTACCGCGTCGGGCAGTGCGGCCAACGACGGCTTCACGGCGTCCAGCAACTGCGCGAAGCCCTCCACATCGTGGATCAGGCGGCGCTGCGCCGGATTCGGCGGCGCGCCACCGAAATCGGCATGTGCATAGAACACCGGCAGCAGGGTCAGCCCGATGCCGGTCTGATCGGCCGCAGCGGCAATGCGCGCACTCATTTCGGCGCGGTTGGCATAGGCATGGCCATCGGCGTCGTGGTGCAGGTAATGGAATTCGCCGACGCGGGTGAAGCCGCTTTCCAGCATTTCCATGTAGGCCTGGGCGGCGATGGCCTGCACCGCGTCCGGGCGCAGATGGGCCAGGAAGCGGTACATCAGCTCGCGCCAGCTCCAGAAGCTGTCACCGTCACCGCCGCCGATCTCGGTCAGCCCGGCCATGCCGCGCTGGAAGGCATGGCTGTGCAGGTTGGGCAGGCCCGGCACCAGGATGCCGACGCAGGTGTCGCCGTGCTGGGCGCCCTGCCCCGTGTGGATCGCCGTGATGCGGCCGTCCTGCACCTGCAGGCGGACATCGCGGGCCCAGCCGTCGGCCAGCAGGGCGTGGGCGGCATGGAAACAGTGCGGGGAACGCGAATCGGACATGGCTGGACAACCCGAAATGGACACCTATATTGTATAGACATATAAGCACAGCCGCGTTGTGGATGCCATGCACGTCGATACCCTCTGGTCCAACGTTCACCTGATCACCCTCGATGGCGAAGGGCTGGGTGTCATCCGCGATGGCGTACTGGCCTGCGCTGACGGCCGCATCGTCCATGTCGGTCCGGCCGGCAGCGACGCCCACCTGAAGCCGACCACCCGCATCGATGGCGAAGGCCGCTGGATTTCGCCCGGTCTGATCGACTGCCATACCCACCTGGTCTACGCCGGCAACCGCGCCAACGAATTCGAGCAGCGCCTGCAGGGCGTCAGCTATGCCGACATCGCCCGTGCCGGCGGTGGCATCGTCTCCACCGTGCGCGCCACCCGTGCTGCGACGCCGGAACAGCTGGCCAGCGAAAGCCGGCCGCGCCTGCTGGCGATGCGCGCCGAGGGCGTGACCACCCTCGAGATCAAGTCCGGCTACGGCCTGACCCTGCCAGACGAGCGCAAGCAGCTGCAGGTCGCACGTGCGCTGGGCGAGGAATGCCGGGTCAACGTGGTGACTACC
Source organism: Stenotrophomonas maltophilia (assembly GCF_003970865.1). Lineage (GTDB taxonomy): Bacteria > Pseudomonadota > Gammaproteobacteria > Xanthomonadales > Xanthomonadaceae > Stenotrophomonas > Stenotrophomonas maltophilia_AR. The sequence continues at coordinate 56,663 of NZ_RXLZ01000002.1, forward strand.
TTCCTCGGCGCGCACGCGATTCCGCCGGGCCGCGAAGCACAGGAGTACACCGACGAGGTGTGCAACGTGATGATTCCGGCCATCGCCGCCGAAGGCCTGGCCGAAGCAGTGGACGTGTTCTGCGAGAACATCGCCTTCTCGCCGGCGCAGGCGCGGCAGGTCTTCGAAGCGGCACGCGCCAACGGGCTGGCAGTGAAGATCCACGCCGAGCAGCTGAGCAACCAGCATGGCGCCGAACTGGCCGCCAGCTTCGGTGCACTCTCGGCCGACCATATCGAGCATCTGGATGACGCCGGCATCGCCGCGATGGCCGCCGCCGGCACCGTCGCCGTGCTGTTGCCCGGTGCCTTCTATTTCACCCGCGATACCACCCTGCCGCCGATCGCGGCGCTGCGTGCGGCCGGCGTGCCGCTGGCGCTGGCCACCGACAGCAATCCGGGCACTTCGCCGCTGACCAGCCCGCTGCTGGCGATGAACATGGGCGCCACCCTGTTCCGCCTGACGGTGGATGAGTGCATCGCCGGCTTCACCCGTGAAGCGGCGCGCGCGCTCGGACGCAGCGATCGCGTCGGCCGCCTCGCCGTGGGCCTGGACTGCGACCTGGCGATCTGGGACATCGATGCGCCCGCGGACCTGGTCTATCGCATTGGATTCAACCCGCTGCACGCGCGCGTAGTGCGCGGACAGCCCGACCTGCCTGCCTCCTGGAGCAACACATGAGCAACACCCTGGTTCTTCGCCCCGGCCATGTCACTCTCGCCCAGTGGCGGCAGGTCTATCGCGGTGCGCCGCTTGCACTGGACCCGGCCGCGCTGCCGGTGGTGCGCGCCAGTGCTGCGGCGGTGGCCGCCATCGTCGCCAAGGGCGCGCCGGTGTATGGCATCAACACCGGCTTCGGCAAGCTGGCCAGCGTGCGCATCGAGCGCGAAGATCTGGCTACCCTGCAGCGGAACATCGTGCTCTCGCATGCCGCCGGCGTGGGCGAGCCGATGCCGGCCAGCGTGGTGCGCCTGATGATGGCGCTGAAGCTGGTCAGCCTGGCGCAGGGAGCCTCGGGCATCCGCGAGGAAACCCTGCTGCTGCTGGAAGCGATGCTGGTCAAGGGCGTGCTGCCGGTGGTACCCGCGCAGGGCTCGGTGGGTGCCTCGGGTGACCTGGCACCGCTCTCGCACCTGGCCAGCGTCATGCTGGGCGTGGGCGAAGCCTTCATTGGTGACGAGCGCCTGCCAGCGGTCGATGCACTGGCGCGTGCCGGCCTGCAGCCGATCGAGCTGGGCGCGAAGGAAGGTCTGGCGCTGCTCAACGGCACCCAGTTCTCCACCGCCTATGCGCTGGCGGGCCTGTTCGAGATCGAGACCGTGTTCCAGGCCGCACTGGTGACCGGCGCGCTGTCGGTGGAAGCAGCCAAGGGTTCCGACACGCCGTTCGACCCGCGCATCCATGCCATCCGCGGCCAGCGCGGGCAGATCGCCACCGCCGCCACCCTGCGCACGCTGATGCAAGGCTCGGACATCCGCGAATCGCACCGTGACAACGACGTGCGCGTGCAGGACCCGTACTGTCTGCGCTGCCAACCGCAGGTGATGGGCGCGGCGCTGGACATCCTGCGCCAGGCCGCGACCACGCTGGAAATTGAAGCCAACGGCGTGTCCGACAATCCGCTGGTGTTCACCGACACCGGTGAGGCGTTGTCCGGTGGCAACTTCCACGCCGAGCCAGTCGCCTTTGCCGCCGACATGCTGGCCATGGCGGTGTGCGAGATCGGCTCGATCAGCGAGCGCCGCCTGGCGATGCTGGTGGACCCGGCGCTGTCCGGCCTGCCCGCGTTCCTGACCCCGCGCCCGGGCTTGAATTCCGGCTTCATGATTCCGCAGGTGACCGCCGCCGCGCTGGTCTCTGAAAACAAGCAGCGCGCCTACCCGGCCAGCGTGGATTCCATTCCCACCTCGGCCAACCAGGAAGACCATGTGTCGATGGCCGCGCACGGTGCGCGCCGCCTGATGCAGATGGCAGAGAACGCCGCCAACGTGATCGGCATCGAGCTGCTGGCTGCCGCGCAGGGCTGCGACTTCCACGCGCCGCTGCGCTCCAGCGCCGCACTGGAAACCGTGCGCGCCACCCTGCGCGCGCAGGTACCGACGCTGGAAGAAGACCGCTACTTCCATCCGGACATGGTGACCGCCACCAACCTGGTGCGCAGTGGTGCGCTGGCGCAGGGCCTGGCCGATCTGCTGCCGACCGTGGAACCGCAGGCATGACGACCCATCCCGAATGGCTGACGGTCCATGAGGGCGATGCCCCGTTGATCGTCAGCTTCCCGCATACCGGCAGCGAGCTGCCGCACGACCTGATCGGCGACTACCACTCGCCCTGGCTGGCACGCCGCGATGCCGACTGGTGGGTGCACGAGCTGTATGACTTCGTGCGCGGCATGGGCGCGACCACGGTGCGCTCAGCGATCTCGCGTTCGGTGATCGACCTCAACCGCGATCCCAGCGGCGTGTCGCTGTACCCGGGCCAGAACACTACCGGCTTGTGTCCGCTGACGACCTTCGACAACCAGCCGCTGTACCACGCGGGGCGCGAACCGGACGAAGCAGAAATCGCCCGTCGCCGCGACACGTATTTCCTGCCTTACCACGATGCACTGGCTTCGCAGATCACGCGCCTGCGTGCACGCCACGGCACCGTGGTGGTGTACGACGCACACTCGATCCGCTCGCATATCCCGCATCTGTTCGACGGTGAGCTGCCGCAGTTCAACCTGGGCACCGCCGGCCCGTCCGGTGCGCCGGACACGTCCTGCGACAACGTCCTGAGCGACGTGGTGGAGAACCTGTTGAAGATCAGTGGCATGAGCCAGGTCCGCAACGGCCGCTTCAAGGGCGGCTGGATCACCCGCCACTACAGCAACATCGCCGGCGGCGTGCACAGCCTGCAGATGGAGCTGGCCTGCCGTGGCTACATGCACGAACCCCTTCCGGACCAGGTGGACGAACACAGCTGGCCCACCCCGCTCGACCCCGACCACGCCGCACCGCTGCGCCACACCCTGGCGCAGGTGCTCAACGCCTGCCTTGAATTCGCTACGAACCGGAGCGCCGCATGACCCGCAACGACCCGTCCCGCACCATCGCCGCGCCGACCGGCACCACGCTGAACGCCAAGAGCTGGCTGACCGAAGCGCCGCTGCGCATGCTGATGAACAACCTGCACCCGGACGTGGCCGAGCGCCCGCAGGAACTGGTGGTGTATGGCGGCATCGGCCGCGCCGCACGCGACTGGGAAAGCTTCGATGCCATCGTCGAAACGCTCAAGCGCCTGGACGACGACCAGACCCTGCTGGTGCAGTCGGGCAAGCCGGTGGGCGTATTCCGCACCCACGCCGATGCGCCGCGCGTGCTGATCGCCAATTCCAACCTGGTGCCGCGCTGGTCCAACTGGGATCACTTCAACGAGCTGGATAAGAAGGGCCTGGCCATGTACGGCCAGATGACCGCCGGCAGCTGGATCTACATCGGCGCGCAGGGCATCGTGCAGGGCACCTACGAGACCTTCGTGGAAATGGGCCGCCAGCATTTCGATGGCGACCTGACCGGCAAGTGGCTGTTCACCGGTGGCCTGGGCGGCATGGGTGGCGCACAGCCGCTGGCTGCAGTAATGGCCGGCGCCTCGTGCTTGGCGGTGGAATGCCGCAAGAGCAGCATCGACATGCGTCTGCGCACCGGTTACCTGGATACCTGGACCGACAATCTGGACGAAGCGCTGCGCCTGATCGACGACGCCTGTAAGGCCGGTACGCCGACGTCGGTGGGCCTGCTCGGCAACGTTGCCGACGTGCTGGCCGAACTGCTCAAGCGCGGCGTGAAGCCGGACCTGCTGACCGACCAGACCTCCGCGCACGACCCGGTGAATGGCTACCTGCCGCAGGGCTGGACGGTCGAACAGTGGGATGAGAAGCGTGTGAGTGCACCGAAGGACGTGGAAAAGGCAGCGCGCGCATCGATGGCCAACCACATCCGCGCCATGCTCGGCTTCCACGCGCTGGGCGTACCGACCGTGGACTACGGCAACAACCTGCGGCAGATGGCGCTGGAGGAAGGCGTGGCCAATGCCTTCGATTTCCCGGGTTTCGTGCCGGCCTACATCCGCCCGCTGTTCTGCCGTGGCATCGGCCCGTTCCGCTGGGCCGCACTGAGCGGCGACCCGGAAGACATCGCCAAGACCGATGCCAAGGTGAAGGAACTGATTCCGGACAACCCGCACCTGCACCGCTGGCTGGACATGGCCGCCGAGAAGATCAAGTTCCAGGGCCTGCCGGCACGCATCTGCTGGGTGGGTCTGGGTGATCGTGATCGACTCGGCCTGGCCTTCAACGAGATGGTGGCCAGTGGCGAACTGAAGGCGCCGGTCGTGATCGGTCGTGACCATCTGGACAGCGGCAGCGTCGCTTCGCCGAACCGCGAAACCGAAGCGATGGCCGACGGCTCCGATGCGGTGTCCGACTGGCCGCTGCTGAACGCCCTGCTCAACACCGCCAGCGGCGCGACCTGGGTGTCGCTGCACCACGGTGGCGGCGTCGGCATGGGCTTCTCGCAGCACGCCGGCATGGTGATCGTCTGCGACGGCACCGAGGCAGCGGCCAAGCGGATTGGCCGCGTGCTGTGGAACGACCCGGCGACCGGCGTGATGCGCCATGCCGATGCGGGCTATGAGATCGCGATCGACTGCGCGAAGGAAAAGGGACTGGATCTGCCGGGAATCCTCGGCTGATCGCGGGGGTGCCGGCCAGCGGCCGGCACTACCGGAAACGTGTGGTAGTGCCGGCCGCTGGCCGGCTCTCCCCGATGCGGGAATCGGTGCCCTTGACCCGCTCTTCCGACGTGACCAACATGCGCCATCACCGCTGACGGATCACCGCGATGTACCGCACCCTGGCCGTTGCATTGCTCTGCACGCTGTTTGCGATCCCACCCGTTTCGGCGCTTGAAACTGCCGGCGATCTTTCCAAGCAGCTCAGCACCCAGCTGCAGGCCAACCGCGAACGCTACGGCATCGCCGGCCAGGCGGTACTGGTCGCCCACAACGGCCAGGTGCTGTACCAGGGCGCCAGCGGTGAACGTGATCCCGCTACCCATGCGCCCGCCACCGTCGAGACCATCTTCGCCGCGCAGTCGATGGCCAAGCTGCTGACCAGCACGCTGGTGATGCAATTGGTCGACCAGGGCAAGGTGGATCTGGATGCGCCAGCCAGTCGCTATGTGCCGGACCTGCCTGAAGCATGGCAGGCAATCCACGTGCGCGATTTCCTCAACCACAGCTCGGGTATCGGCGAGTACTACGATCGTGTCGACAACCGTTGGGTCAGCAAGGGCTACCCTGGTGTAGCCCCTGACCTTGGCGCTGCACTGAAGGTGGCCGGCGCGACACCGATGCAGTTCGCCACCGGCAGCCGCGTGCAGTACACCCAGGGCAACTACCTGGTGCTGACCGCCTTGCTGGAAGCACATTACCGCAAGCCTTACCCAGCCATCGCGCACGAACGCATCCTGCAGCCACTGAAGATGGCCAGCACCTCGTGGGGCGTTACCCGCGTGCCAGCCACGCGCGCGGCGGTGCCTTACATCGGCAAGGATGGCCAACTGCAGCCGGCCAATGAAGATGCCTGGCCGGACTACGGCTGGGGCCATGCCGACCTGCAGACCACCGTGGGCGACATGAACCGATTCCTGCAGGCGCTGGCGACCGGCAAGCTGCTGCGCACGGCGACCCTGGAAAAACTCTGGCAGCCGCAGAAACTGGCCGGTGGCGGCAACAATTTCTTCTCCACGGGATGGGACACCACCCGCAGCGACGGCTACACCCAGGTTGGCCACGATGGCGGCACCCGCGTTCGTGCGCGGTTGGCTTACAAGGGCACGCTGGCCAGCGGTTACTGGGTGTTCGTGTACCTGACCAACGGCAGCGCCCGCAATGTCTGGTCCAGCACGCTGGTGGAGAGCACGATGGCGGTGGCCGCGCCGCAGGAGTTTCCGCATGCGGTGTTGTCCGAGCGATTGATCGGCTATGCGCTGGATGACAGCACCGATGCGAAACCGCAGATGCGTAGCTGGCTGCGCGACAGCAATGGCGTTCCCACCGGCGAACTGGAACGTGCGATCAATGCTGGTGGCTACGCCATCCGCGAAAACCTCGGTGCGCATAGGGCGTTGAAGGTATTCACGCTCAACACCGAGCTGTATCCGGATTCGGCCAACGCGTGGGACAGCCTGGCCGAGTGCCATGCGGCATTGGGTGATGCGGAGACTGCCAAGGCGTTGTACGCAAAGGCCAAGGCGCTGGCGAAGCCCTGACGGTAAACCTTCTGTGGAGTCGAGCCATGCTCGACACCGATGCAGACAAGCAGTCGAGCAAGCTCGACTCTACAAGGAGCGCGGGCGGCCATACGCCGCCGGTGGGTGACGTGACGCCGCCGGCCTGTTAACTTGCGCGCCACTTTCTTGGTTTACAGCATTCCCGCATGTCGCTCTCGTCGTACCGCCCCACCCCTTCGCTGCTGTTCCTGGCCGTTTCCCTCGACCTCTCTTCCACCGCCGCTGCGGCCCCACAGGCCACCACGCTGGATGCTGTGCAGGTCACCGCTGCCGCCGATGCCAGCGCCCAGGCGCGCGAGGCACTGAAGCGCGTACCCGGTGCCAGCAACGTCATCGACGTGGCCAAGGCCGACAGCCGCCTGTCCAGCAGCGCCGATGTGCTGGCCTACCAACCGGGTATCAGCGCGCAGTCGCCGGGCAACGAAGGCACCAAGATCTCGATCCGGGGCTCGGGCATCAACCGGGGCCCGGGCGCGCATGCCTCAGGCATTGCGGTGTCGATCGACGGTCTGCCACTGACCGGTCCGGGCGGCACGCCCTACGAGCTGCTGGAACCGCTGTGGCTGTCGCGCGTCGAAGTCCTGCGCGGCGCCAACGGCTTCGAGCGCGGTGCGTTGGCGCTGGGTGGTGCCATCGACTATGTCAGCCGCAGCGGTCGTGATTCGGCGGGCGTGCAGCTGCACTACGAAGCCGGCAGCCGTGGCTACCAGAAGCACGGCATCAGCTGGGGCGGCGTCAGTGGTGATGTCGACTACTTCCTGGCCTACACCGATACCGAATTCGATGGCTATCAGCGCCACGCGCGCGGCGACGGCAAGGGCGCAATGGCCAACATCGGCTGGCAGATCACGCCCGACCTGCAGACGCGCTTCTTCGTGCGTTACCGCGAAACCAATCATGAAACGCCCGGTCGCCTGACCCGCGATCAGATCCGTAACGATCCGCGTGCCGCGAATGCGGCCAACCTGGCCATCGATGCGCGTCGCCCGCAGCCGGGCAGCACCTGGGTGGGCAACGTCACCACGCTGCAGATCGATGAGGACTCCTCGCTGCAGGCCGGACTGGTCTATCACACGTACCCGATGGACTTGAACGAGAGCCTGTACCGGCAGCAGCTGGACTACGCCAACCTCAACGCCACGCTGGACTACCGCCGCCGCCACCAGCTGTTCGGCATGGACAGCGAAACCACGGTCGGTCTGCGCGTCACCCATGATCTGGATGCGGATGTGCGCGAGTCGTTGCGCTTTGCCAGCAACGGCTATGCCGCTGGCACGCGCACGCGTGACTTCCGCCACCACGGCACCGACAGCACGCTGCACGTCGGCAATACCCTCACCTTCAATGACCGCCTGCGCATGCAGACCGGGCTGGCACTGATCAACACCCGTCGCGATGTGCAGGTGACCTGGCCGAGCAGCGGCGGCCGTCTGCGCGACCGCGACTGGGACTATGCGCCGCGACTGGGCTTCACCTGGCAGCACAGCGCGCAGACGCAGTGGTTCGGCAACCTCAGCCGCTCGGTGGAAGCGCCGCATCCGTGGTCGATGATCTGGGGATCGAACCAGTACTTCGGGCCGGGCAATGGCCCGTCCACCGGCCGCCAGCGCGCGCCGGTGCCGATGCAGAACCAGACGGCCACCACGCTGGAACTGGGCGCACGCGGTGACGCGGCGCTGGGTCGCTGGGAACTGACCGGCTACTACGCCCACGTAAACCACGAACTGCTCAGTGTCGAACTGCAACCGGTGCCGAACCTGTTCATCGCCGAGAACAACGCCAGCCCCACCGTTCACCGCGGCATCGAAGCCGGGTTGGACAGCACGCTGTGGCAGGCTGCACCGGGCCGCCTGTCGCTGCGTCAGGCGTATACCTTCAGCGATTTCCGCTACCGCCACGACGCGCGTTTCGGCAGCAACCGCCTGCCCGGCCTGCCGCGCCACGCCTACCAGGCCGAGCTGCGCTTCGATCATGCATCCGGCCTGTACGCTGCGCTCAATACCGAATACGCCTCGCGCATCGCCGTCGACTACGCCAACAGCTACTGGGCTGACAGCCATGTGATCTTCGGCAGCCGCATCGGCTACGACGCACCCGGTGTCCGCTGGCAGGCCTGGGCCGAGATGCGCAACATCGGCAACCGCCACTACGCCACCACGGTCACGCCAGGCTACGACGACGCCGGCAAGGATGTCGCGCGCTCGACGCCAGGCGAAGGCCGTGGCGTCTATGCGGGCGTGCGCTGGCGCTTTGACTGATTGCCGCAGGCGGCGCCGGGTGTGGCCCGGCGCCGTCGCTCCAGGGTCAGCCGATACGCCAGGCCGGCAGGCGCTCGCTGCGTTTCCAGATGGAAGGCGCCAAGCCGATCAGCACCAGCGCAGCCAACCACTTCGGTGACGTGTTGAGCAGTGTCGAGGTAAGCGAGCCATCGACGGGGGCGGCCATTTCCTGCCACGGGTTGTAGCCCAGGTAGACGACGCTGCCAGCCCACCACAGCAACGCCAGGCCGATGCCCACCAGCAGCAGGGCCAGCGTGCGGCAGGTCCATCGTTGCGAGGTGGTGCCCCATTCGCGGGATACCGCTACCAGCAGGCCCACCACCAGCAGCGACACCAGTGCAACCAGCCCGATATCGACCTTGTGCCCGATACGCTCATAGCTGCAGGCGCGGCATTGCGCCTCTTCCGCGGCAGTGGCGGCTTCGGCCTGCCCGGCTGCGGGCTGCGCCAGAGCCGCAAACGGCATCAGTACTGCCAGCAGCGTCACCATGATCCAACGAAACAACATCCTGTTGCGGTGTGTAGCGACGTCCATGCGCTCTTCCTCATTCGTGGTGGTTGACAGCCGGCCACATACCTTGGCCTTGGCGCGGATCATAGCGCAGGGTAGGCCAGGAACGAAAAACCGATCTCGGCCATCCACATGCGCCGCTACAGCCCGTGGAGCATGGAAGCTCGAGAACCTGATACAGCATGCGGACATCCTTGCCGGGCACGCGTAGGCGGTATTGCGCGGATGCTACCGCGGTCGGAGCCGCTGTCCAGACGACGGGCCGAGGCCATCGATCATCAGCTGCGGTCGACGATCCGCACGATGCGACCGTCCTCAAAAGCGAACTCGCTGTGTCCCTGCAGTGCCAGTTCCGTGCCCGCGCTGGGACCATCGGGAATGTCCTGCGCGAACACGCCACGCCAGCCGATGCTGGCCAGCGCCACATCATCCTTGAAGGTCAGCTCGAGCAACCGCTGCTCGCGCTCACGGAACAACGGCGCCGATTGCCGTGCCAGTTCGCCGAAGGCATCGATGCCTTCGGTGACCATCGTCAGCTGGTTACCGCTGTGGTTCTCGAAACGCACGTTATGCGCCAGCACCGCCAGCATGGCGTCGATGTCGAAGCGGTTGTAGGCCTGCAGGTAGTGCTCGATCAGGTGGCGGCAGTGCGATTCGTCCATGGCGGCGTCCAGTCAGGGCCTGCGCCGAGTCTCCCGCGACCGTGCGGCCGGATCAAGGCCGCGCGGCGGCCTTCAGCAACTGCGCGGCCACCTGATCGAACGGGGCGATGTCCTGCAGTGCGCGGCACATCGCCACCGCACCTTCAACGCTGGCAATCACCAGACTGGCCAGCCCACCCGCGGCGGCCGGATCGTGGCCGTCGGCGATGAACGCCGCGGCCAGATGGCCCTGCCAGCGTGCGAACACCTCGGCGGCGGCGGCACGGGGCTGGCTCGGCACCGCCTCCACCGGTTCCTCCACGGCCGCGGCCAACACCGGGCAGCCGGCGCGGAATTCGGAGCGCAGCAAGCGCTCGCGCCACATTGCCAGGAACTGCTGCAGGCCCTGCACTGCGCCGCCCTTCAGCAGCTCCACCAGCAGCGCTTCCACCTTGTCGCCAGCCATGTAAGTGGCACGCGCCAGCAACTCCTGCTTGCCACCGGGAAAATGGTGATAGGTGGAGCCCAGCGGCGCTTCGGCCAACTTGGTCACCTCACGGATGCTGGTGGCATTGAGACCCACGCGTGCCAGCATCTGTGCCGCAGCATCAATCACGCGTTGTGGCGCATCAGAGGGGCGCGGGCTCATGGCAGGCTCCTTGCCAGGACAGTCGTCATAGATTAGCGTATCGACGATTCTATAACAGTCGTCATAACCATGAATCTCTGGTTCCGCCTGCTCCACTTGCTGCTGTGCAGTCTGTTCCGGCCGAAGCTGGAGGCCCCATTTGGGGTCTCGCGCCTGCAGTTCCGTGTACTGCCCAATGATCTGGACAGCAACCTGCACATGACCAACGGTCGCTACTGGAACATCTTCGATCTGGGCCGGCTGGACCTGATCCTGCGCATGGGCCTGGGCCGGGTGGCGCTGCGCGAGAAGTGGGCACCGATCGTCGGCGCCGGCACCATCCAGTTCCGCCGCGAACTGAAGCCGTTCCAGCGCTTCACCCTGGAAACGCGCCTGGTGGGCTGGGTCGGCTCGCGCGGCATCATGGAGCAGCGCGTGCTGATCGGGCCCGAGCAGAAGATCGCCACCCGTGCGCTGCTGGTCACCGGCATCTACGACCGTCGCGCGCGCCAGTTCCTGGGCATGCCGAAGATGATGGAAGCGATCGGCGTGGTCGCCCCGCCGTCGCCGCCGCTCAGTGCAGCCGCCGAGGCGCTGCTGGCGGCCGATGCGGCGTTGAAGCAGGACGACGCCTGAGGCAACTCAGCCTACCTTCGGCATGTTCTTGGTCACGCAATGGATGCCGCCACCGCCACCGGCGATCGCATCGATATCCACCTGTTCGATCACGCGGCCGGGATACATGTCTTCCAGCAGTTCACGGCAGTAGCCATCGGCTGCGTCGTCACCGAACTGCGGCGCGACCACCGCGCCGTTGATCGGCAGATAGTTGATGTAGCCCATCGCTAGATCGTCGTTGTCGCGGGTATGCACGTTGTCGCGCCCGTCCAGCGGCGGCGGCAGCGTGTGCACCTGCAGGCGGCGGCCATCGGCATCGGTGGCCCCGCGCAGGATGTCCAGGTGCTCGCGGGTCAGATCGTAGTCATAGGACTCCGGATCGTTGTCCAGGTTGGCGATCACCACGCCCGGGCGCACGAAGCGCGCATAGAAATCCACATGCGCATCGGTGATGTCTTCGCCGGCGATACCGGGCAGCCAGATCACCTTGCGCAGGCCGAGGTGGTGCTTCAGCTCCGCCTCGATATCCGCGCGCGACCAGTCTGGATTGCGGTTGCGGTTCACCCAGCAGCTCTCGGTGAGGATCGCGGTGCCATGGCCATCGACTTCGATGCCGCCGCCCTCGCCCACCAGATCGCTTTCCAGAAGCGTCGCGCCGGTCACCTGCGCCAGCCAGGGCGCCACCGCGCCATCGTTGCGTGCGCTCTGCTTGCCGCCCCAGCCGTTGAAGTTGAAGTCGACCAGCCCCAGCCCGCCCCGGTCATTGGTGACGAAGCACCCGCCGTAATCGCGCACCCAGATGTCATCCAGCGGCACCTCGAGGAACTCGATGTTGTCGCGGCCGCAGCGGTCCTGCGCCTGCTTCCGCTGCGCCGGGCGGCACAGCACGCTGACCGGCTGGTGGCGGGCGATGGTGCGGGCCAGCCGTGCCACGGCGGTGTTCACCGCATCGGCCTGCGCGCCCCACACCCGAGGCTGCGCGGCGAAGGCCAGGAAAACGCGTTCCTGCGGCCCGTGCTCGTCCGGCATGCGCCAGATACCCGCACCCGGCCCCGCTGCGGATACGCGCGCCGGCAGCCCCGCCAGGCCGAGGGCGGCCAAGCCGCCAAGGCCAGCGGCGCCCGCCAGTTGGGTGAGGAAATGACGACGGCTGCTCATGACGGGCTCCAGGGCCGATGTGGGATGGACGCTATGCTGCGCTTGCGTATTGATAAGAACAAACGATAGATTCAGCCATCAATTGAACAGTTTTACTTATCTGAAATGCTGAAGCACTGGCCCCCGCTGAACGCGCTGCGTGGTTTCGAGGCCGCCGCCCGCCTTGGCAGCTTCCACCGGGCGGCCGAGGAACTGCACCTGACCCAGTCCGCCATCAGCCAGCAGATCCGGGGCCTGGAGGCGTCGCTGCAGCAGCCGTTGTTTTTCCGGCAGGGCCGCAGCGTCACCCTCACCGACGCCGGCATCGACCTGCTGGAAACCACCCAGTCCCTGCTGCGGCAGCTGGCGAGCGGAATCCGCCGGCTCGATCAGTACCGCAAGCCGAATCAACTGATCGTCAACACCAGCCCAGCCTTTGCCCGCCATTGGCTGGTGCCGCGCCTGGCCAGCTTCCATCGCCTGCATCCCGGCGCCGACCTGTGGCTGCTGACCAGCGAGGAGGCACCGGATATGACCACGCAGACGCTGGACCTGGCGGTGCGCGATGACCTCGACTCACAGGCGCAGTGCCAGCATCGGGTGCTGCTGCAGGATCGCCTCTTTCCGGCCTGCCATCCGGCCCTGCTCGCCACACCGGTGCACGAACGCCTCACCCTGCATGGCGAGCGCGAAATGGACTGGAGCCAGTGGCAGGTCCAGGGCGGTGCCGATGTCGGACAGCGCCGCGAAGGCATGAACTTCTCCGAACCCGGGCAGCTGCTGGATGCTGCCTGCCAAGGGCTGGGTATCGCCCTGGTCAGCGAGCTGCTGGCGGCACGCGCCTGCGATCAGGGGCTGCTGCAGCCGCTGGATGAGGCACGCGTGCGCGGCCCGCGCTGGAGCTGGCTGGTGCATGAGGACAGCGCCGCCGATCCGCTGGTGATCAGTTTCTGTGAGTGGTTGCTGGCGAGTCTGCCCGCAGAAGCGACTTCTGCTGCAGCGCGCGCTTGACCGCCGCCTCGGCCAACGGCGCCATCACCGCATAGCCCTTCGCGGTGGGGTGCACGCCATCCTCGGCCAGCTGCGGATCGAGTCCTCCGGCGGCATTGGCCATCGGCGTGTAGTAGTCCAGATAGACCAGATGCTGTGCATCGGCATAGCGCTTCAACGCCGTGTTCAATGCACGCACCTTTGGCGCAGGTGCCGTGCCCGGCAACCACGGGTAATCGCTGACCGGCAGCACCGATGCCAGCACCACGGCGATGCCATGTGCACGGGCCAGGTCCGCCATCGCGTGCAGGTTGTCTTCGATCATCGTCTGCGTTGACGGGCCGGTGTTGCCGGCAAGATCGTTGGTACCGGCCAGGATCACCACCACCTGTGGCTTGAGTGCCAGCACGTCCTGCGGGAAACGCACCAGCATCTGCGCTGTGGTCTGGCCGCTGATGCCGCGATTGAGCCAGCCTTTGCCGGGGAAGAATCCGGCGCTGGCTTCCGCACCCCAGCCCTCGGTTATCGAATCGCCGAAGAACACCACGCGCGGCTGGCCCGGCACCGCCGCAGGCAGTCGCGTGTTGGCATCACGATAGCGTTGCAGCTCCGGCCAATCAGCCAGGCGCTGCTGCATGAAACGAACCTCGTCGGGGCGCAACTGGTCGATGGGCGTCTGCAGCAGCGGATTGACTGCGACGGCTTCGGCGGCGCCGAGCGGAGAAGCCAACGCGAGGCCCAACGTCACGATAGTGGCAGTGGCAAGCTCAACAGGTCCACGCATGCGGGTACTCCTGAAATCATCTTCAGCAGTCTAACGCCCTGCCCCGTGCTCAACGTGCAGCCGTACGCGCCGCCACACCCGTGACTTTCGCCGGCATCCACATGCCCGGCGTCCAGCCGCTGGCCGCCAGGATGGTCTTCGGATTGTCCTGCTGGATCAGCGCACGCACCGCATCACGCTTGTCCTTGGCCTGCAGGTAATAGGCCTTGGCGATGCGGTAGCCCACCCAGTAGCCGAGGTCATAGGGCTCCTGCGAGCCCGGCTTGTAGTTGTACAGCCACGGCGACAGGTCGGTGCTGTCCAGATCCAGTGCGAATGCACTTTCGATATGTACTTCCCGGCCACGGGTCCAGGCGGCGTGGCGCCCGTTGCCGACGTTGCCGGAAATCAGCTCGGCGATGAATTCGGCGATGCCTTCGCCCAGCGAAACACGCAGCACGGTCGCATGCGGGTCACCCGGCTCGAAATCGGCCAGGCCGGTCTGCTGGATGTGCACGTATTCGTGCGCGATCACGTGCACGAAGCGGTCCTGCACATTGGGATTCATGAAATCGGCTGCACACAGCGCTTCCAGGCCGATGATCACGCCGCTTTTCGAGGTCAGCCCGACCGGACGGCCGCGGCCGACCGCGATGGTCACCGGCGGAAACGCGGCCTGCGGGTAGATGGCCTGCAGGTTGGAAAACACCTGCGTCAGGCGTTGTTTCACCTCCGGCAGCTCAGCCAGGCAGCTTCGTCCCTGCGCATACAGTTCCGGCTGATTGGCGATGGACTCGGCAATGCGCTCGGGGGTGACCCGGCGCGCCTTCGCCAGCTCGGCCAGACCCGCCGAACCCTCGGCCATGTATCCACGCAACTGCACAACGCTGGGTTTGCCACCGGCGTCGTCATACAGCGCGTAGAAGCGACTGACATCGTCGGTGACAATCTGCGGCCCGGCCGGTACCGCCGCCGTGGCCATGCCAACCGCCCCGGCACAGGCCAGGGCCAACAGGCCGCGCAGGATCATGGGCATCGCTCCGTCCTTGGTGGAGTGCAGGCGAAGCGCGCAATCTATCACCCCGGCCCGGCCGCCGCAGCAAGCAGATGCGGGCACCCCGGCGCTGTGCCAGACTCGATTCGGCACCTGCCACGGAAGATGGAGCACCCTGCGATGATGATCGTTCCCGCGTACTGGGCTGAAGCCCGCCTGCAGGCCCGCTTCCGTGGCCGGCCGGTGGTGGTGCGCCGCTTCGGCTGGTCCGACGGAGGCCCTGCCGAGGCGCAGGTGCACGCCGACCGCCGCGCCAACGAAGCCCTCAATGCCATCCTCGCCGGGCAGGCGCTGCCGCGCCGCGAAGTGCGCAGCAACTACGGCGTGGAGGGCGTGCCGATCCGCGAGCAGATCGTGCAGCGCGACGGCGACATCGTCATCACCCGCAACAGCTATGGCGCACTGTGCCTCAACAGCCCCGACGTACTGTTCGCTGACATCGACCATGCGCAGCCGCCTGCCGGCTGCGTGATGCCGGCCATCGTTGCGGCGGTCGTGCTGCTTGCCGGCGCCGTCACCGGCACGCTGCTGTGGCACTGGTTGGTGGGGTTGGTGCTGGGCGTGGCCGCGGTGGTTCTGGTCAATGCCGCATTGCTGATGCGCCGCCGGCAACGGCTGGCCGCCGCAGGGGGCGCCGAAGGGCTTGCGCTGCGGCGCGTGGAAGCCTTCAGCGAACAACACCCCGACTGGCATCTGCGCGCTTACCGCACGCCTGCGGGACTGCGCGTGCTGGCGATGCATGCCACGTTCTCCCCGGAGGACGAGCAGCTCCAGGCATTCTTCAAGGCACTCGGCACCGATACCCTGTACGCGCGCATGTGCCGGCTGCAGCACTGCTTCCGTGCCCGGCTGACCCCCAAACCGTGGCGTGTCGGCCTGAAGTACCGCATCCGCCCGCCGGTGGCCGCGTGGTCAGCCGAACAGGCCAGCAATCCGGATCGACTGGCCTGGATTGCCGAGTACGAAAAGAAGAGCGCCGGCTTCGCGGCCTGCGCTTATCTACGCAGTTTCGGCGATACCACCCGGGTGCATGCCAAGGCCGAGCACGTGCGCGACCTGCATGACCGGCTGTCGCACGCGCAGGACCGCCTACCGCTGGCGTGAGGGCGGGTGCTCAGTCAGCGCTCTGCACGAACGGCTGCCCTGCCAGGGTAGTGCCCAGCCGCACCGCGATCTGTTGACCGTCCTTTTCGAAGGTCGTCACACACTGCTTTCCGTCCTTCTGGCATCCGACTTCCGGAAAGCCGTCCAGCGATTCCGGCGCGCCCGGCGCAGGTTTTGCCTGCCAGCCTGCGGCATCCAGCAGGCGCTTGGCCTTGGCGTAGGGCATGCCGGCGATAATGCCCAATTGCGTCAGCTCAGCAGGAAACGACTGAGCATATGCCGTTGAAACCAGGGCCAACGACAACGTTGCAGCAAGGAGAATGGCTTTCATTGCACCGACCTGGAACGAGCTATCAGGTTCAGCCTAGACCATTTGCGTGGCGTGCGAATGTGCCGGTAACACGTCGTTACCGAGTCTCCACAGTTGATTGCAGAGCACGTACCTCTGTTTACATGCGAACAGCAGCCGAGCATGGCTCGGCTCCACAGGATGCAGCAAGGCCGCCCGAAGGCGGCCTTTCTGCAATGCAGTCGAGCAAGCTCGACGCTACTTGGCGTTCTTCACGTAGGTGTCGAACCAGTTCAGCATTTCCGACACCAGCTGCTCGTTCGATTCCAATGCGGTGTACCAGTGTGGCTCGTTCGGCAGCATCACGAGGCGGGTGGTACCGCCGTTGCCGCGGATCGCCTGGTACAGCTTGCGCGACTGGAACGGCTCGGTACCAGGGTTGGCGTCGTCCTCGCCGTGGACCAGCAGCAGCGGCAGCTTGATCTTGTCGGCATAGAAGAACGGCGAGGCCTTCAGGTAGACGTCCTGCGCCTGCCAGACCGAACGGCGTTCGTTCTGGAAGCCGAACGGGGTGAAGGTCTTGTTGTACGAACCACTGGTCGCCACGCCGGCCTTGAACAGCTTGGTGTGCGCGATCAGGTTGGCGGTCATCAGGCCGCCGTGGCTGTGGCCGGTCACGCCAATGCGGTTGCGGTCGACCACGCCCATGTCCACGGCCTTGTCCACCGCCGCCTTGGCGTCGGCTTCCAGCTGCTCCAGGTAGGTGTCGTAGGCGTTCTTCGGGTCACCCACGATCGGGAACGACGCGTTGTCGATGATCGCGTAGCCGGCCAGCAGCATCAGGCGGTACGGCTGCAGACGGGTGAAGGTCTGCTGCGAACCGGACACCTGGCCGGCCTGAGCGGCGTTGGCGAAGTCGGCCGGGTACGCGTACAGGATCGCCGGCACGCGCTGGCCTTCCTTGTAGCCCGGCGGCGTGTACAGGGTGAACGACAGGTCCACGCCGTCGGCACGCTTGTAGGTCACCAGCTGCTTCTTGATCTGGCGCACCTCCGGGGTCGGGTCGACCAGCTTGGTCAACGCGGTCGTGGTGGAGGCGAACTGTGCCTCGCCAGCCTTCGCATCGGCCACTGCCTCACCCTGCTGGCGAATGAAGGCATTCGGCGGATCGATCACCGACTGGTGCCAGGTCAGGTAGCGCCCCGGCGTGCTGCTGAAACCGAGGAACTGTTCGTAGGCGTCGGCACTGCTGCGGAACAGGCGCTCGCTTTTCAGCGTGCCCAGGTCCAGGCGGTCCAGGAACGGACGGTCGCCCTGCGGCGACGCGCCACGGCCGCTGAGGAACACATGGTTGCCCTCACGGCGCACGACCTGCGCGCCATTCGGCAGGCGGGTGAAGACCAGGTTGCCGGGGTTGCCGTACAGCTCATCGCTGGACATGTCCCACAGCAGGCGGCCTTCCTTCTTCGGCTGGTCCACATCGACGATGCGGGTCTGCATCCAGTGGCGGTTCTCGTCGTTCTCGTACTGGAACGCCACGGACGGATCGGCGGACCACGCAAAACCTTCAAAGCGCTGCGTGGTGCGGGTGATTTCGGTCGGCTTGCCGTTGAACGGTGCCTTCAGCATCAGCACGCGGTCGCGATGCGGCACGCTCACCTTCCAGTCACCCTTGTCCAGTGCTTCGGCATAGACCAGGGTCGCCGGATCGGTGGCACGCCAGTCGAAACCGCGCGGACCTTCCGGTACGCCGTGCACCGGCACGCGGTCCGCCAGCGGCAGGCTGGCGATCGGCGTGCTGCGGCCATTGCTCACGTCCAGCACGGCCACGTCGTTGGCGAAGCGCTGGTAGGTCACCGCATGCGAGTACGGCGCCTTGATCGATTCGGTCAGCACGTGCACGCCATCGGGCGCGGCGCTGACTTCGTTGAACAGCGCCGGCTGCCCGACCGGACGCACGCTGTTGGCGGCGGTATCGACCACGGCCAGCTGCGAAGCGCCGTAGTAGGCGAACAACTTCTCGTCATGCACGCTGGTCAGCGTGTCGCGGGCTTCGTAGGTACTGCTCTCGCCACTGCTGCCAAGCGACTCCTGCGCATCCGGACCGGTCGGCACGCCACCGTTGGACGGCGCCGGGCCCTGATTGGCCGGCACCAGCTTCACCAGCAGGTTCTGGCTGCCGCCCAGCCACTGCACGGTGTAGCCGAAGATCGGGTTCAGCTGCACGTTCGGCACCTGCTTCACCTGACCGGTGGCGGCATCGCCCACCCACAGCTGCACGCTGGTATCGACCGCATTCTGGAAGACGAAGTGGCTGCCATCGGCCGACCACAGCGCGCCGGTGGCGCAGCCCTGCGGCAGGTTGACCTTGGTCTCCTTGCCGCTGCCGATGTCGACCAGGGTGAAGTCGGCCACGCAGGCCGGAATGCCATAGCCACCGGGGGTGTCATGGCGGCTGCGGTTCTTCGGCTCCAGGCGCACGCCGGCCAGCTTCAGGTAGGGCTGGGCGACGCGGCTGATTGACGGGTAGGTCTGCGCGGTGGTCAGCAGCAGGCGCTGGCCGCCCGGGGCCACGTTCGGCGCCGGCGGCGGCGGTGCCTTCAGCACCTTGAGCAGGTGTTCCGGCGGCTTGGCGTAATCGGCAAGCGCCGGGCCAGCGGCCAGCAGGCCGACTGTGGCAACGGCAACCGCCGCTGCCAGAGAGGTTCGACGGATCAGCATCCTTATCCCCTGGGGTGTGAATGGGTACCCGGAATCGGGCATGGACCCGAATCTAGCACCGCAGGGGTTGTCGTGAATGGGCCGGAAGGGCTAGTGGCCGGATGGGGCAAAGTACAGCTCCGGGAGGTGCCGGGGAACTGCCGGCACCTGCCAGGCTTGGCCTGGCACTACTGCTGCGCGTGCAGGTCCCAGGTGGCCAGGTAGTCGGGGTCGACCACGATCATGCCACTGGTGCGCATGCGGTACTCCCCGGGCTCGGCTGGCTGGTACTGGTCCAGCATCGGCGGCAGATAGCGCTCGTGGCCATCATTCTCGTCGGCCAGCACCACGCCCTCGTCGGCGCTGATGCGCAACACCGTGCCGGCGTACTGCTCCAGCCCCTTTACCTGTCCGTCGCCGCCATAGCGGGTCACACCGACCAGCACCAGCTTGCCGATCATTTCCTCAACCTTGGCATCGTCCAGGGGCGGCAGCGTTCCATCGTATTCGTCGCTCATTGGTACACCTCCAAAGCCTGCAGGAACATCATGGAGATGGCGCTCTCCCGCACCTGGAATGCCAGCGGCAAGACAGGGGGAATCTGGAGGCGCACATGCCTGGATCGCAGCACCGGCAGGACCGCGCCGGAGCTGCGATGCGTGAAAGGTGGCAGGTATTGCGGGTGGCGGCCATCCGTGCCGGCAAGGTGGCCGTATCAGACCGGATTCAACACCACGCGGAGCAGAGCATGCAGGATGAAACGTGACAGCTGCGCAGTAGCGGCATGACAGCCTCCTGTTGAAGGTCACACCCAGGGTGGATGCTGCTTGGGAACCGATGCTGCCACCGCGACGGGAAGGGCGGAGTGAAGACCACGCCTCAAGTGCGCTTAACCTCTGCTTCATCCGGCTGGCCCTAGGGTCAGCCTTCAATCTGCAAGGAACGCATATGCCCCGGTACGCATTCATACGACCGTGGACGCTCGCACTTTCAGCGGCCACGCTCTGCGCCTGCGCACATGCCGCCGACCGCACGCCGACTTCTCAAGGAACCGACACCATGGCCCCCGCCGTCCCCGAGACCACTTCGCCCTCCCCGCTCAATGCCGAGCAACTGTTGTCGCGCCTGCTGGACCTGATCAAGGCAACGACCTCCACCCGCGAGCTCACCGCCGAACGCCTGTCCGCGGCAATGCAGGCGCCGGCGCAGACCTTCGGCCCCGGCCACTTCGGCTATGGCGGCACGCTGACGGCGGAATGGGGCTATGGCCTGGAAGTGCGGCGGGCCGGCACCGCCGACGCGCGGCTGGACCTGAACTTCATGGACACCAGCAGCGATCGCAAGGCCTCGGCTGCGGCGATCTGCCAGGTCGACTTCAAGCACTTCGCCTCGGCACTGGATGCCGCCGGCTTCAAGCGCGAGACGGTGCGCGGCGAACACGGACGGGTGATCTACGACCGCTTCGATCGAGCGCAGCTGAGCATCAAGGTCGACACCATGCCTGAGAACCCCCAGGCCCTCGGCGACGCCACGCATGCCTGCGTGCGTCTTGTCACCGTGCAGTAAGGGGAGCCATCAATGACGATCCTTTCCGCAGAAACGGAACGTCTGCTGGGCGAATTCGCCGGCAGGACCGACGTCACCAGCGACCAGGTCGACAACCTGCGCAGCGTCATCGCGGGCTCGCCGGTGCTGGCAAAGCAGGTGGACGCCGCCATCGCGGCCGGCTACCTGGAACGCTTCGAACTGTTGCCCGCCACAAGCAATGCGGGTGGCACCTACGAGACCGGCACGAAATCCATCAACCTGCCCGCCAGCAGCTTGTCGACCCCGGCGGCACCGGACAGGTTCGACGCGGCCGAGGTTGCCTTTGTGCTCGGTCACGAGATCCAGCACGGCTTCAACGATGCTGATGTCGAGCGAGCCTACGTGCAGTTCGATGCCGACGTGGAGCAGATCGCAGGCCGTGCCACCAGCCATGATTACACCGAGGCCATCGGCACCCTGCTCGCCGCCAACCGCCGCGATGAGGCCTCCTCGAACATCGCAGGCTGGAATGCGCTGGTCAGCCAGGTACGTGCCAACAATCCGGACGCTACCCTGCGCGACCTGTATGAAGCCAGCACCCGCTCGACAGACGTCATCCAGTCGCGACCCGGCCCGCCGATCACCTATGCACCGCACCCGGAGCTGACCCTCAATGCGGACCTGACCATCTCCCCCACTGCAGCCAACATCGAGGGAATGGCCAGGCACTATTACGATCAGGGCGTCAGCACCGGCCTGGGCCATCATGGGAATTCGGACTACCAGAATTTCTACGGCGCCCAGGCGATCGAACTGGCCAGCGGATACGAGGCCGCGAATCCAGCGCCCGACGGCGTCAGCCGGATGGAAGTGAACATGAAGAAGCTGGGCCTGGACGAGCGCCTGCTGGAGCAGAACGGGCTCAACCTCGGCGAGGGCTCGCCCCCGCGCCAGCCCTACTTCGACACCAGCACCTCGCCGTCGACGCTGCATTACTTCGACCACACCGAAGGCACGCATGCACATGTCCCCATCACCGCAAAGCAGGCCTCCACAGGTGATGCAATGGCGTTGCCGCTTGCGGAAGGCCGTGACCGTTCGCTGCACGAGCAGATCCGCGGCAAGGTAGCGGCGCTGGATGCTGCCAACGGACGCAGCTTCGATGCGTCCAGCGAGCGCCTGAGCGCCAGCCTGCTGGTGCTGGCCCGCGAAAACGGGTTGGACCGGGTCGACCATGTGGTGCTCAGCCGCCAGACCGATGGCGCAGGCGCGGCGCAGAGCATCTTCGTGGTGAAGGGGCCGCTGGATGATCCGGCCTCGCTGCGCGCGTCATCGCCCACCGCCGAGGCCGCGCAACGCCCGGTGCAGGACAGCCTGGATACGCTTGCCGTGGTCAACCAGCGACAGGCCGATCAGGCCTTGCAGGAGCAGACCCGCACGCAGGTGCTGGAACAGCAGCGCGGTGCGCTGGCTCACTGACGGTGAACGACATGGAGCCGCCGGGGCGCTCCCGGCGCTCCCTTGGCGGCACCCACGCTAGAATGCGCGCATGCGCACCGTACATGCCCTCCGCTACATCACGCCCTTGCGGGAAGGTGGCTCCCTGCCGGCCGTGGTCGAGACTGACGACGACGGCATGGCCGTGCTGAAATTCCGTGGCGCCGGCCAGGGCCCGAAGGCGTTGATCGCCGAGCTGATCGCCGGCGAGATGGCGCGCACGCTGGGCCTGCCGATTCCGGAGATCCTGTTCGTGGAGCTGGACCGCGAGTTCGCCCGCACCGAACCGGACCCGGAAATCCAGGAGCTGATCCGCGCCAGCGAGGGCCTGAACCTGGGCCTGGACTACCTGCCCGGCGCGATCAACTACGACCCGGCAGCGATGCCGGTGGATGCCGACCTGGCCTCGCGCATCGTCTGGTTCGATGCGTTCACCAGCAATGTCGATCGCACCACGCGCAATCCCAACCTGATGGTGTGGCACCGCAGGCTGTATCTGATCGACCACGGTGCGGCCATGTACTTCCATCACGACTGGGCCAACGCCGGCGATGCCTGCGAAAAGCCGTTCGTGCTGATCCGCGACCATGTGCTGCTGTCATTCGCCAGCCGCATCGCCGAGGTGGATGCCGAACTGGCCGCGCGCCTGACCGATGCCGAGATCGAGCGCATCGTCGGCCTGGTGCCGGACAGCTGGCTGGTGGACGAACCGGCGTTCGACAGCCCGCAGGCCTACCGGCAGGGCTATATCAACTACCTCAAGCACCGCCTGAAGGTGCGTGCGGTGTTCGTGCAGGAGGCCATCCGTGCCCACGCTGCACACGTATGACTATGCGGTCATCCGCGTGGTACCGCGGGTGGAACGCGAGGAGTTCATCAACGTCGGGGTGATCGTCTCCTGTCCTGGCGCGCGTCATCTGGAGGCGGCCATCGAGATCGATCCTGCGCGCCTGCAGGCCTTCGCGCCGGCGCTGGACCAGGAGGCGCTGCAGCCGTGGCTGGATGCGATCGTGGCCATCTGCCGCGGCGACGCCAGCGCCGGCCCCATCGCGCAGCTGCCCGCACGTGCGCGCTTTCATTTCCTCACCGCCAAGCGCAGCTCGGTCGTGCAGATGTCGAGCACGCATGTCGGCCGCACGGCCGACCCGGCGGGTGTGGTGGAACACCTGATGACGAAGATGGTGCGGGTGCCGGCAGCAACCGGGTAACACCGACTGGGTAGAGTCGACCGCTGGTCGACTGCCGTTCGCGGGAAGATCGAAGAGCTCACGCTCCGCGCGATAGTCGACTCTACCAAGCCGCCCCCGAGCCTCATGCCTTCGCTACAGCGGCACTCTTCGCGCGATGTAGTTGACCACGTTGCCGATCGCATCCGGATCGACATTGGCCAGGCCGACAATCACATAACCCTGCGCGGGCAGCACCACGATGGCACTGTTCGATCCGGGCGCACCGCCTTCGTGACCGTACTGGTGTTCCCTGCCCTCGCCCTGCACCACGAAGCCGAATCCGTACCAGCCCTTGTGGTTCTGCGCCGTGGTGGCCTGCTGCAGCAACGCAGGTGAGACCAGCTTCCCACTGCGCAATGCCTCGGCAAACGTCACCATGTCGCTCACCGTGCTGTAGCCACCGCCGGCTGACATGCCGCGCCAGGGCAGCGACTTCGTTTCACGAACCCATTGCCCATCCTTCTTCGTGTAGGCGACGGCACGCTGCGGGACGCTCGTTGTTTCCGGCTCGAAGCCGGTGCCGGTCATACCGGCCGGGCGCAGGATGTGCTCATCCACATACGCGTAGTACGACTGCCCCGAAACCGCTTCGATGATGCGCCCCAATACGATGAAGCCATAGTTCGAATAGCTGTCCTGGCTGCCCGGCGTGAATTGCGGTGCATCCTTGGCAAAGCGCTGCACATAGTCATCCAGCGTCTTCAACGACGCGGAATACTGCTCGAAATCGTCGCCGAAGAAATCGCCCAAGCCACTGGTATGTGACAGCAGCTGGCGAACGATCACGCTGTTGGCAACGGCCTTGTTCGGATAGTCCGGCAGGTGCTTGCCGATCGTGTCATCAAGACTGAGTTTGCCCTCCTGCACCAGCTGCAGGATGGCCACTGCGGTGAACATCTTGTTGGAGGACGCCAGGCGGAACTGCGTATCCATGCCCACTGCAATTCCAGCGATGCGATCGGCCTCGCCACCGCGCCAGTCCAGTAGCACCTTGCCGTTCTGTGTAACCTGCAACGCGCCCGACAGCGCGTCCTGCGCCCGCAGCGCCTCCAGCTTTGCTGTGGCGTCCGCCATCAGCGCAGGCAATGCAACCCGTGCCGGCTTGTACTTGTCCGGCGTTTCAGTGCCCTCGATCTGGAACTGCTTCACGTGCGACGGATTGGCCGGGTCCATGACCGCCGTCACCCACATCGCACGTTCGCTCAGCTGGCCCCTCACCAGCAGCTTCGCCTGGCTCGGCCCGCTCTCGAGTATTTCCAGCACACTCAGCGGGCCTGTGCTCTCGCGGAACTCGAGATAGTCCTTGGGAGTGCTGCCTTCCTGCTTCGCATATCTGTCGGCGAATGCCTGCAACGCCTCGAGGCTGCCTGCATTGAACGCCGCAAGCCAGTCATCGATGGCATCCTGCGCACGTGGATGTTCGCGCTCGGAAGATGCTGCGCCAGCTGCCGGAAACGCCGATGTGGCCACAAGGACCAGACAGGCCAGCGCATTGCAGAGAAACAGGCGTCCAACAGCCCTCATGGCAGCTCCTTTGCGGGTATCCCTGGACGCATCCTAGACGATGGGTCCGCCCGCCGCATCCACGCTAGGGACGCTGCCGCAACACCTCGACGGTGACGTTGAATGCCTCGATGCGATGCCATTCGCCCCGTTCGTACGGCAGCGATTCCCCCCCCATGCCGATCTGATACCGCACCGCATCCGGACCTTCGCGCCAATAGTAGGGTGCACCGTTGCTCCAACCACAGCAGACATACCGCAACGCAGGCAGGCCGAATGTGGTGTGCAGATAGGCTTCGACCTGCACCGCTTGCGCGCCTGAAACGCGGTAGTGGGCTTCCATGGGTTTGATGTAGGACGCGTCATCCTGGCTGCAGCCTACATACTGCAGTCCCGGAGGCTTCCGGCCCATCGCCTGCAGGAAATCCTGGCATTCGATATCAGGTCGCGCCAGGCCATCCGCGCGCCCTTGCACCTCCCACTCGGCCAAGGCCTGCGCAGGCGTCTGTTGCGCAAGCACGCTGGCGCTGGAAAAGGACGCCAGCAGCAGGACGCGGGCGGCATGCTGCGGCAACGGAAGAGACATCACGGGGCGAGTCCTTCGCATGGGAACACGGGAATGCTGATCGATGCCACGCTATCGCCTTGCCATCGTCTGCTCAGTAAATCGTGCCACGCAGAAGTCCAGGAAGCTGCGCAGCTTGGGTGTCAGCTGGCGATCGCGTGGGTACACCAGGTTGATCCAGGTGGATACCGGCACATGGTCCGGGAGCACTTCCACCAGCTCACCACGCGCCAGCGCGGCGGCAAGCATTTCGTAGGGTTGCAGGATCAATCCCAGACCACCCACGGCCGCTGTCAGCAGCGGCTCGGCCTGGTTGACCATGAAGCGACTGGACACCGGCACGGTCAGCACGCTGCCATCGGCATCGCGGAAACTCCAGCGCGTGCGGATGATCGAATGCGCAAAGCCCAGGCACTCGTGCCGGCTCAGGTCATCGGGATGGGTGATGGCCGGGCGCGAAGCCAGATAGTCCGGCGAGGCGCACAGGACCAATGGATACGGCCCCAACCGCCGCGCCACCAGCCCGCTGTCGGCCAGATCGCCAGTGCGGAATACCAGGTCGTAGCCGTCCTCGACGATGTCCACCAGGCTGTTGGACAGATTCAGATCGACCTGCACGTCCGGGTACTGCTGCATGTAGGCCACCACCGCCGGGCCCAGTGCGTGCACGCCGAAGGTGACCGGTGCGCTGATGCGCAGGCGTCCCATCGGCCGCCCACGCGCCACTTCCGCCAATTGCTCGGCGCCCTCCACTTCCTCCAGGATCACCCTTGCCCGTGCCAGGTAGGCCTGGCCGAAGTCGGTCAGGCTCTGCTTGCGCGTGGTGCGGTTGAGCAGGCGCACGCCCAGGTGATGCTCCAGCGCCTGGATGTGCTTGCCGACCAGCTGCGGCGACAGGTCCAATGCCTCGGCAGCGGCGGCGAAGGAGCCGACCTCGGCCACCTTGGCGAAGGTCCGCAGGGGAACGATCAGGTCCATTGCAAACAATTGTTTTTCAATGAAACGCCAGATTACCCCTTATTCTGGTTGCAGACTACGCGCACAGTAGCGCTCACCCTTTCGCCGGCGCCCTCGTCGGCCCTTCCTCGGAGTCCCCCATGAGCCAGGTTGTCCGCATCCACGAATATGGCACCGCCGACGTGCTGCGCATCGACGATATCGACGTTCCCGCCCCCTCCGCCGACGAAGTCCAGATCCGGGTCAAGGCGATCGGCCTGAACCGCGCCGAGGTGATGTTCCGCAACGGCGCCTATCTGCAGGAAGCGCAGTTCCCCAGCCGGCTGGGCTACGAAGCGGCCGGCGTGGTCGAAGCCATCGGCAGTGCGGTGAGCGGCTTCGCTGCAGGCGATGCGGTCAGCGTGATACCGCCGCTTGACATCGCGCGCTGGGGCACCTACGGCGAGCTGGCCAATGTGCCGGCACGACTGGTGGTCAAGCACCCGCAGGGGCTGGGCTTCGAAACGGCGGCCGCGGTGTGGATGCAGTACGTCACCGCCTGGGGCGCGCTGCTGGAGCAGGCGCATCTGTCCACCGGGGATTTCGTCATCATCACCGCTGCCAGCAGCAGCGTCGGCCTGGCCGCGATCCAGATCGCCAATGCGGTGGGCGCCACGCCGATCGCGATCACCCGCGGCCCGGGCAAGCGCCAGGCCCTGCTCGAAGCCGGTGCCGCCCACGTCATCGCCACCCAGGAGCAGGATCTGGTGACCGAAGTGGCGCGCATCACCGGCGGCGCAGGTGCCCGCGTGGTGTTCGATCCGATCGGGGGCCCGCAGTTCGTGCCACTGACCGAAGCGATGGCCCGTGGCGGCATCCTGCTGGAATACGGCGCACTGAGCAGCGAGCCCACACCGTTCCCGTTGTTCAACGTGCTGGGCAAGTCGCTGACGCTGAAGGGCTATCTGTATTCGGAAATCGTTTCTGACGATGCCGCACTGGCCCGCGCCAAGGCGTTCATCGTCGATGGCCTGGACAAGGGCGCGCTGGCACCAAAGATCGCCAAGGTGTTCCCGTTCGCGCAGATCCAGGAGGCACACCGTTACCTGGAATCGAACGAGCAGATCGGCAAGGTGGTGGTGACGGTGTGATCCAGCGTCATGCAATGGGGGTGGATCACCGCCCCCGTTGCGGTCACCTGGGCAACGCAAACGCCATCACGTAATCGCCGTTCGGGGTTTCCATGAAATGGTGGCCGCCGGCCATGATCACCACGTACTGGCGCCCGCCCTGCTCGTACACCATCGGGTTGGCCTGGCCGCCCGCGGGCAGCTTGGCGTGCCACAGTTCCTTGCCGGTCTTCAGGTCGATGGCACGCAGCAGGTCATCGGTGGCGGCAGCGATGAAGATCAGGCCGCTGGCGGTCACCACCGAACCGCCATTGTTCGGCGTGCCGATCTCGATCGGCAGGCCGGAGCGGATGCCGAATGGTCCGTTGCCGCGCGCACTGCCGAACGGACGGTCCCACAGCAACTTACCGGTGCGCAGGTCGATGGCACGGATGCCGCCGTAGGGCGGCTGCTTGCACAGCAGGCCGGTGAAAGGCAACCGCCAGCCGGCGTTGACCTGGATGCCATACGGCGTGCCCACCTGCGGGTCGCCCGCGCCTTCTGCACCGCCTTTGTCGAACCGGATCTTCTCGCGTGGCAGCCAGCCCAACCGGTCGGCCTCGGCACGTGGCACCAACCGGTTGTAGTTGGGCATGTCGTTGTAGTTGGCCACGATCACGCCGCGGCGCGTGTCGATGGACACGCTGCCCCAGTCCGAGCCGCCGTTGTAGCCGGGGTACTCGATGGAATGGCGCTCGCTGCTCGGCGGCGTATAGAAACCTTCGTAGTACGCCTTGCGGAACTGGATGCGGCAGACCAGCTGGTCGATCGGGGTGATGCCCCACATGTCACGCTCGGTCAGGTCATGTTCGCGACGCAGCGTGTGGTACAGCGAAAACAGCTGGGTGGGTGAACGCTGCTCGGGTTCGACGCCGCCCACCGGTACCTTGCGCTCTTCGGCCGCGGTCAGAAGCTGGCCGTTGCGGCGATCGAGGATATAGAGGTCGCCCTGCTTGGTCGGCAGCAGGATCGCCGGCACCTTGCCCGCCGCCGTCGGGTAGTCGATCAGGCTGGCCTGCGAACCCAGGTCGTAGTCCCACACATCCTTGCGCACGGCCTGGAAATGCCAGACCGGCTTGCCGGTGGCCACGTCGATCGCCACCAGCGAGGTTGCATAGCGGTTCTGGTTCTCCGTGCGCGAGCCACTCCAGTAGTCGCCCGCGGCATTGCCCAGCGGCAGGTAGACCAGCCCCAGTGCTTCATCACCGGTGGCGGTGGTCCACATGTTGGGCGTGCCGCGCGTGTAGGTCTGCTCGCGCGGCGGCAAGCCGCTGCGCTCGGGCTGGTCCATGTCCCACGCCCAGCGCAGCTTGCCGGTGATGGCGTCGTAGGCCTGGATCACGCCCGAGGGCGCATCGCGGCGCTGCCCATCCAGCACCTGATGACCGGTCACGATCACGCCGCGCACAATGGCCGGCGGCGAGTTGATCGACACGTAACCCGGTGGCACCTCGCCCATGCCCAGGGTGATGTCGACCTGGCCGTTGTTGCCGAAATTCGCGCAGGGGCGGCCGCTGTCCGCGTCCACCGCGATGATGCGACCGTCCAGCGTGCCTTCGATGATGCGCGCCCAGCACGCCGGTCGACTGCCCGGTGCAGCACTGCGGGTGACGCTGGGCGGCGGCTCCGGCAGCGCCAGATCAGCGGCGACATCGGCCAATGCCGCATCGGCAATGGTCGGCGTGCTGGGCTGCTCGTAATAGCTCACACCACGACAGGCAGCGGTATAGGGAATCGAAGCATCCTTTACCTTTGGATCGAACCGCCACAGTTCCTTGCCGCTGGCAGCATCAAGCGCGATCAGGCGATTGCGCGCGGTGCACAGGTACAGTCGATCGCCGATCTTCAGCGGGGTAGTTTCCGCGCCCCAGCGCTTCTTCGGCATATCGCCGGTACGGAACTGCCAGGCCGGCTGCAACGTGGCCACATTGGCCGGGGTGATCCGCTGCAGCGGCGAATAGCGGGTGGCCGCATTGCTGCGGCCCCACGCCGGCCAGTCGCCCTCGGCGGGCTGGTCAGCCGGCTGCAGGCCCGTGGTATCGCGCGTAGGTTCCAGTCCGGCGCTGACCGCGCCTTCCGGGAACGGCTGATGCCCATCCACTTCACCATGCGGCGCAAAGGCCAGGCCGAAGGCGGCCACGAACACCAGCATCAGCACGCCCGCCACGCTGCGCGACAAGCGCTTGGAGACCGGCTCGTGCAGGGTGGGC
Source organism: Stenotrophomonas maltophilia (assembly GCF_003970865.1). Taxonomy (GTDB): domain Bacteria; phylum Pseudomonadota; class Gammaproteobacteria; order Xanthomonadales; family Xanthomonadaceae; genus Stenotrophomonas; species Stenotrophomonas maltophilia_AR. The sequence continues at coordinate 86,387 of NZ_RXLZ01000002.1, forward strand.
GCCAGCAAGGCCAGCACGATGCCCAGCGCGGTCACCAGGCCCAGCCGCGGCACCCAGCGCCAGTAGTCGCTGCCCGACTCCCACCAGGTCCACAGCAGCGTACCGGTGAATACCAGCGCATACAGCAATGCACCGCTGCGGCGGTTGCCGAGCAACAGGATGCCGCTGGCCAGCAGGCCGAGCCCGGCGACGGCGTAGTACGCCGAGCCGCCAAGGCTGAGCAGCCACGCACCGAGCCCGCCGATGACCAGGCCGAGCACGACCAGCAGCAGCGACAGCACGGTGACAAGGGGATGCCGGGAGGCGCGGACGGGAGCAGGAGCGGACTGCGGCGTGGCGGACATCGTCGATCTCCGGGGGCAGCATGCGCTGTTATCCCACCGCCTGCGTGAAGCGCGCGCGCATGTGTGGCATCCGGATACGACGACGCCGGCACAGGGCCGGCGTCGTCGGGTACCTCAGGCTCGCGGCAGGATCACTCCTGCGCGGCGTCCTCGCTGCTGGCAGCAGCCGGTGCGCCGTCGGTCGTGGCCGGGGCGGCAGCAGCCACCTCGTCCTCGTCCTCGTCGATCGAGGCATCCATGCGCTCCACCGCCTGCAGCTTCTCGTCCTTGGACAGGCGGATCAGGGTCACGCCCTGGGTGTTGCGGCCGACACGGCTGATTTCCGAGCCACGCGTACGTACCAGGGTGCCACCGTCGGAGATCAGCAGGACTTCGTCGCTGGAGCCCATCAGCACCGCGGCGACCAGCTTGCCGTTGCGCTCGGTGGTCTGGATGCCGATCACACCCTGCGTGCCACGGCCCTTGCGCGGGTAGTCCGGCAGCGGGGTGCGCTTGCCGTAACCGTTCTCGGTGGCGGTGAGGATGTACTGCACGCTGGCGTCGTCGGCGCCGTCGATCACCGCATCGCCCGTGGCGGCGGCTTCCTCGACACCGTTGTCGTCCTCGTTCTCGTCCTCGATGCCACCGGCACTCTCGGCCACGATCAGGCTGACCACTTCCTCGCCGGCCGGCATCTTGATGCCACGCACGCCGGTTGCGGTACGGCCCATCGAGCGGACCTTGTCCTCACCGAAGCGCACGGTCTTGCCGTTGGAGGCGAACAGCAGGATGTCGCGCTCGCCGTCGGTCAGGCCGACGCCGACCAGGGCATCGCCCTCGTCCAGGTTGATCGCGATCTTGCCGCGCGCCAGACGGAAGGCGAATTCGCCCAGCGGGGTCTTCTTGACCGTGCCGTTCTTGGTGGCGAAGAACACGAACTGGCCATCGGCATACTCGCGCACCGGCAGCACGGCCTGCACGCGTTCGCCCGGTTCCAGCGGAATCCAGTTGATGATCGGACGGCCGCGGGCGTTGGAGCCGGCTTCTGGCAGCTGGTAGACCGGCAGCCAGAACACCTTGCCCGAACTGGTGAAGGTCAGCAGCGTGTCGTGCGTGTTGACCAGCCACAGCTGTTCGATGAAATCCTCTTCCTTGGTGGACGCTGCACTGCGGCCACGGCCACCACGGCGCTGGGCGCGGTACACGCTCACCGGCTGGCGCTTCACGTAGCCGGCATGCGACACGGTGACCACCACATCTTCCGGCGCGATCAGGTCGAGGATGTCCAGGTCTTCTTCGCTGTGGCGGATTTCGGTACGACGTTCGTCGCCGAACTCGGCCCTGACACTGATCAGCTCTTCACGGATCACCTGCAGCAGGCGATCGGGATCTTCCAGGATGTGGATCAGCCCGGCGATCACTTCCAGCAGCTGCTTGTATTCCTCGGTCAGGCGGTCCTGCTCCAGCCCGGTCAGGCGGTGCAGGCGCATTTCCAGGATCTGGGTGGCCTGGATCTCGGTCAGCTGGTAGCCGCCTTCGATCAGGCCCACGCCCTTGGGCAGGTCATCCGGACGCGAGGCTTCGGCACCGGCAGCGCCCAGCATCGAACCGACCAGGCCCGGCTCCCACAGGCGCGCGAGCATGCGCTCGCGGGCTTCGGCGGGGTTCGGCGAGGTCTTGATCAGCTCGATCATCTCGTCGATGTTGGCCAGCGCGACGGTCAGGCCTTCCAGCACGTGGGCACGGGCACGCGCCTTGCGCAGCTCGAACACGGTGCGGCGGGTGACCACTTCGCGGCGGTGGCGGACGAACGCCTCCAGCATCTGCTTGAGGTTCATCAACTGCGGGCGGCCATCGACCAGCGCCACCATGTTGATGCCGAACACCGATTCCATCTGCGTCTGCTGGTACAGGTTGTTCAGCACAACCTCGGCAGATTCACCGCGCTTGACCTCGATGTAGATGCGCATGCCGTCCTTGTCGGACTCATCGCGCAGCTCGCTGATGCCTTCGATCTTCTTTTCCTTGACCAGCTCGGCGATCTTCTCGATCAGACGCGCCTTGTTCACCTGGTAAGGAATTTCGGTGACGATGATCGATTCGCGGCCGTTGTCGGCCACTTCGATATCGGCCTTGGCACGGATGCGCACGCGGCCGCGGCCGGTGCGATAGCCGGCGACGATGCCGGCGGTGCCATTGATGATGCCGGCAGTCGGGAAATCCGGGCCCGGGATGTACTCCATCAGGCCGTCGACATCGATTTCCGGATTGTCGATCAGCGCGATGCAGGCGTTGATCGATTCGGTCAGGTTGTGCGGCGGGATGTTGGTCGCCATGCCCACCGCGATACCGGCCGAACCATTGACCAGCAGGTTCGGGAACCGGGTCGGCATGACCGTCGGCTCCAGTTCCTTTTCGTCGTAGTTGGGCTGGAAATCGACGGTTTCCTTGTCGATGTCCGCCATCAGCTCATGCGCCAGGCGCGACATGCGCGCCTCGGTGTATCGCATCGCCGCAGCGGAGTCACCGTCGACCGAACCGAAGTTACCCTGGCCATCGACCAGCATGTAGCGCAGCGAGAACGGCTGTGCCAGACGCACCAGCGTGTCGTACACCGACTGATCGCCATGCGGGTGGTACTTACCGATGACGTCACCGACGATACGCGCCGACTTGAAGTAGGGCTTGTTGCTGTGCGCGTTCAACTCGTTCATCGCGAACAGCACGCGGCGATGCACCGGCTTGAGGCCGTCGCGCGCATCCGGGAGCGCGCGGCCCACGATCACGCTCATGGCGTAATCGAGGTAACTCTTGCGCATCTCGTCTTCCAGGTTGACCTGGATGATTTCCTTGGCGGTTTCTGCCATTCGGGTTCCGTTGTCTGGTAGCGGTCCAGTCCGGCGCAGCCCTCTGCGGGAGGGGGTCGCGCCGGAACCTCGATTCAACCTGTGGATACTACCACAACAGGCCGTTTTCCGCCTCCCTTTACAGGGATTTTACCGGCACAAATCAGGAACTTAGGGGGTTGCCGGCCAGCGGCCGGCACTGCCGGGGGCGGAGGTCACGTTGCCCCCTCCCCTGCGCCTCAACCGCCGAAGGCGGCGCGCATGTTCCCGGCGGTCGGGTTCAGGATCACCCCGCGCTCGGTCACGATGGCATCGATCAGTTCACCCGGAGTGACGTCGAACACCGGGTTCCAGGCGGCAATGCCTTCGGCCACGGTGCGGGTCCCGCCCACGCCATACAGCTCGCCCGGGTCGCGCTGCTCGATCTCGATCTGGCTGCCGTCCACGGTGTCCATGTCCACGGTCGAGGACGGCGCCACCACCATGAACTTGACCCCGTGGTGGCGGGCGGCGATGGCCAGCTGATAGGTGCCGATCTTGTTGGCGGTATCGCCATTGGCACAGATGCGGTCCGCACCGACGATCACCCACTGCACAGCGCCGGTCTTCATCAGGTGCGAGGCTGCCGAATCGGCGATCAGGGTGGCATCGATGCCATCCTGCTGCAGCTCCCACACGGTCAGCCGTGCGCCCTGCAGCCACGGCCGGGTCTCGCCGGCGAAGACCCGGGCGATGCGGTGCTGGGCCATGCCGGCGCGGATCACGCCCAGCGCCGTGCCGAAGCCAGCGGTGGCCAGTGAGCCGGTGTTGCAGTGGGTCAGCACGCCGCTGCCGGCCTCGATCAGGCCCGCACCCAGCGCACCCATGTGGCGATTGGCAGCCAGGTCTTCCTCGGCGATGGCCTGCGCCTCCGCCTCCAGCAACGCCTTCCAGTCTGCACCAGCGGCGTTCAGGCAACGACGCATGCGCGCCAGCGCCCAGGCCAGGTTGACGGCGGTCGGGCGCGATGCGTTCAGGCGCTGCAGCGCCGGCTCCAACTGCTGAAGCGCATGCGCGCCATCAGCGGCCTGCACGTCCCGTGCCGCCAGCACCACACCCCAGGCTGCGGCAATGCCGATGGCCGGCGCGCCACGCACGGTCAGTGCGTGGATGGCGCTGGCAACGTCGTCACTGTCATGGCAGACCACGTGCTCGACCACGAACGGCAGCTTGCGCTGGTCGAGCAGTTGCAGGGCATCACCGGTCCAGAGGATCGGGCGGATGTGGTCGTAACGGGCGTAGTCGATGTCGGAGGCAGTGTTCATGGGCCCATTGTAGGGCCACGCCCCGCGTGGTTGGAGCCTGCCCGGGCTCAATTCACCGAGAATTCGGCGCGGCAGCCGCCGTCCACCCAGATCCCGTTGCGGCTCCAGCCCCAGGTGTTGCCTTCCTCGCACGGGGTGCTGGACAGCTGTTCGGTGACGACCGCGCCGACCGAAATACTCGCGCCACAGAAGCGGCGCTTCTTCGACTTCGACTCGCAGGTCAGGCGGCGCGGCACGTCGACAAAACGCCCGTCCTCGTCAGCCACTTCGAAATCGCCCTGGCAACCACGGCTGGTCCAGACTTCATTGCGCTTGTAGCCCCAGCCCTGCCCTTCGCGGCACGGCAGCACCGACAGCTGGCGCAGCAGGCGCACCGGCGCCCCGTCCAGACGCACCGGGCAACTCTGCGGGCGGCCATTGGATTCGCAGCGCACCACACGGCGGACCAGTCGCTTGCCTTCCGTTGCCGCAGGCGCTGCACCCTCCGCAGGACGCGCACGGAACTCGGCGCGGCAGCCCAGGGTGACCCACACGCCACTGCGGTCGGTGCCCCACTCACTGCCACGGATGCAGCTGTTGCTGGACAGCTGGCGCACAAGGTCGATGCCATTGCTGACGTCGATATCGCAATGCACCCAGCCCATGTCGCGCGATTCGCAGGTCACCACTTCGCCGTCATAGCCCGCCTGCTGGGCCGACGCCGATGACGGCAGCCAGGCACCCCATAGCGCGATGGAGTACACCGGTGCAGCGACAACCGCAAACCACTTGACCAAAGCCTTCCCCAGCAGGAATGGATGAACTGCGTGCCAGTGTCCGGCATCTGCCGTGATAAGAGCATCATCCTGCTTACCGAAGCAAGCGCAAAAACGCGGAATTCCGTTCAGTCTTCGATGTTCAGGAACGTGCGCACCGCGCTCACGCGTGGGCGAAGTCGTAGGCCAGCACATCAGCGATACGCGGCGTGCGGTTCATCGCCATCAACAACCGATCGACCCCCACCGCCACGCCGGCGCAGGCAGGCATCGACGGCAACGCCGACAGCAGCGCCTCATCCACGGCCGGTTGCACCTGCCCACGCTCATGGCGGCGCTGCAAATCGCGCTGGAATCGCACACGCTGTTCGTGCGCGTCGTTCAGTTCGTGATAGCCGTTGGCCAGTTCCACCGCGCCCAGGTACAGCTCGAAACGCTCGGCCAGCGGCGGCGTGCCGGCACGGATACGTGCCAATGCGGCCTGGCTGGCGGGCCAGTCGTGGACCACGGTCATCACCGCGTCATCGAAATGCGGCTGGATATGATGGGTCATCAACAGGTCCAGCCAGTCATCGCGGGTCAGCCCGACCGGGTCGATATGCACCTCGCCCAGCGCGGCACGCAGCGCGGCCTCATCGGCATCGAACGGATCCACGCCCACGTACTGCTGGAACAGCTCGCGGTAGCTGAGCACACGCAGCGTCGCACTGCGCCCGACCAGCGCCAGCGCCATGCCTACCAACTCGGCGGTTTCCTGCACCAGGCGGTGGTGGTCCCAACCGACCCGGTACCACTCCAGCATGGTGAATTCCGGGTTATGGCGGCCGCCGGCCTCGCCATTGCGGAACACCCGGCCCAGTTCGTAACAGTCGCCCACGCCCGCCGCCAGCAGGCGCTTGAGCGGATATTCCGGCGAGGTGCGCAGCCAGCGGCGGCGTCCGCCGGCATCGACATGGCCGGTGAAATCGGTATGGAAGCTGTCGATGTTCGGCTCGGTGTTGCCGGCCACCGACAGGATCGGCGTCTCCACCTCCAGCACATCGCGCTCGGCGAAGAAGCGGCGCACCAGCGCATTGAGCGCGGCACGCTGCTGCAGCGTGCGCAGCAGAGCCTCGCTCACAGGATGCCCTCCGGGCGCGGATGGTCCAGCGGCAGGGTCAGCAGGTCACGGGTGTCGTCGATATAACCGCTGGCCAGGTACAGGCGCCGTGCCAGTTCGTTGTGGTGGTTCACTTCCAGGCGCAGGCGGCTGACGCCACGGCCGCGTGCCCGCTGTTCGCAGATGGCCAGCGCCTGCTTGCCGCGGCCACGACCACGCGCACGATGGCTCAGGTACAGCTCGTCCAGCAGCATGAAGTGGCCGCCCTGCTCCAGGCTGAAGCCCATCGCGATCACTGCGTAGCCGACCACCTCGGCCGCCTCGTCCAGCCACAGCAGCACCTCGCCATTGCGCGGGTCGGCCAGCAGCGCATCCACACCACGACGCACGCGCGCGTCGTCGAAATCGATCATGTCTTCGGCGTAGAACTCGCGCATCAACGCGATCAACAGTTCTTCGTCGGCACGGGTGGCCAGGCGGAAATCCAGCGGAGCGGTCTGCATCGGTGTTCCTTTGTCTTTCATGCCGGGCGCGAGGCACCCGGCGGGGTCATCATTCGTGTTCGGCAAGGTAGGCCAGCAGGCGGTCTTCGTCCCACACCGGCACACCCAGCGATTGCGCCTTGTCCAGCTTGGAGCCGGCTTCGGTGCCGGCGACCACGAAGCTGGTCTTCTTCGACACGCTGCCGGAGACCTTGGCACCCAGGGCCTCCAGGCGCTCCTTGGCGGCATCGCGGGTGAGCTGGGCCAGGGTGCCGGTCAGCACCACGGTCTGCCCGTCCAATGGGCCGGCCACGATCTCGGCCAGCGCCGGCGCCCTGGCCAGGATCTGCTGCATCGCCTTCTCGGCCGCCAGCAGCATCGCGCCATGGCCATCGGCGTCCAGCCACTCGGCCAGACCGCGCGCCGTGTCATCCGGCAATCCGGCGTTGACGAACTGTCCATGCTCGGCGTCGAGCACCGCCTGCGCACCGGGAAGCGCAGCGACCACCTTTTCGGCGCGCAGGCGGGTGATGCCTGGGATCTCCGACTCGACCAGCAGCTGTGCCAGATCCAGCCCTTCGCGCAGCTTGGCACTGGGCGCATGCACATCGCTGATGCGCACCTGGCCGACCTGCAGCAGGTCATCGATGGCCTGCTGGTTGCCCTGCTGCTCGAAGAAATGGCCGAGCGAACGCGCCACTTCGCCACCGATGTCCGGCACACGCTTGAACAGTGGCCACGGCAGGTGTCGGATCAGCTCCAGGTCACCGAACCACTGCGCCAGCGCCTTGGCGGTGCTTTCGCCCACATGCTCGATGCCGAGCGCGAACAGCAGGCGCTCCAGCGTGGCAGCACGACTGGCGTCGATCGCCGCGATCAGGTTGTCGGCCCACTTGGTGGCGATCTTCTTCGTGTTCCATTCGAAGCGGGCCGGCTGCACCAGCGCCTGCGCGCGCCAGCCCGGATCGTTACCGTCCAGCTTCAGCACCGCACTGAGCACCGCACCACTGCCCTCGGCAGGCAGGTGCAACTTCAGCGCAGCGGCCAGTGCCGACGGATCCTCGGCGTCCAGCACCAGCTTCAGGTGCAGCAGCTGGTCACGGCTGAGGCGGTACAGATCGGCCACGCTCTTGACGATGCCGGCGTCGACCAGGGTTTCGATGTACTTGTCGCCGAGGCCGTCGATGTCCATCGCGCGACGCGAGGCGAAATGCGCGATGGCTTCCTTGCGCTGCGCCGGGCAGGACAGCTCACCGGAGCAGCGCCACGCCGCAGCACCTTCCTCGCGCACGATCTCCGAGCCACATACCGGGCAGCGCGTCGGCATCTGCCACGGCGTGGTGCCCTGCGGGCGGCGGTCGAGGATGACGCTGACCACTTCGGGAATGACATCGCCAGCACGGCGCACGATCACGCTGTCGCCGACGCGCACATCCAGGCGTGCGATCTGGTCGGCGTTGTGCAGCGTGGCGTTGGACACGATCACGCCGGCCACGGCCACCGGCGCCAGGCGCGCGACCGGTGTGGCAGCACCGGTGCGGCCGATCTGGATCTCGATCGCCTCCACCGTGGTGCTCTGTTCCTGTGCAGGGAACTTGTGCGCGATGGCCCAGCGCGGCGCACGCGAGACGAAGCCCATCGCCTGCTGACCCGCACGGTCATCGAGCTTGTAGACCACGCCGTCGATATCAAACGGCAGGCCATCACGGCGCTCACCAATAGTGCGGTAGTAACCGAGCAGGCCGTCGGTGCCTTCCACCACCTTGCACAGCTCACTGACCGGGAAGCCCCAGGCACCGAGCTGGGCCAGGGTGCCCGAATGGGTGTCCGGCAGCTCGCCGCCCTGCACTTCGCCGGTGCCGTAGGCGAAGAAACTCAGCCTGCGCTGCGCACTGATCTTCGGGTCGAGCTGGCGCAGCGAACCGGCCGCCGCGTTGCGCGGGTTCGCCAGCACCTTGCCGCCCTGCTGGCGCGCACGTTCGTTATAGGCCTCGAAGTCGGCACGGGCCATGTAGACCTCGCCGCGCACCTCCAGCACATCCGGCCAGTCCCTGCCGTGCAGGCGCTTGGGAATGTCACCGATCTCGCGCAGGTTGGCGGTCACGTCCTCGCCGGTACTGCCATCGCCACGGGTCGCGCCGAGCACGAAATGACCATCCTCGTAGCGCAGGCTGATCGCCAGGCCGTCCATCTTCGGCTCGGCCGAGAACTGCAGGCTGCGACGGCCCAGGCGCTCATCGATGCGACGCACGAAATCGGCCACTTCCTCGTCGCTGAAGGCATTGGACAGCGACAACATCGGTACCGCGTGGCGCACTTCCGGGAAGCGGCCGGACGGGCGCGCACCGACCTGCTGGGTCGGGCTGTCGGCACGGGCCAGTTCCGGGTGCTCGCGCTCCAGCGCTTCCAGCTCGCGCACCATCCGGTCGTAGTCGACGTCGGGGATCTCCGGCGCGTCCAGCTCGTGGTAGGCGCGGTTGGCCTGGGCGATCTGCCGGCGAAGGTCTTCGGCACGTTCGGCGGGGCTGGGGCTCATCGGGATCCGGTGGCTCTGGGATGGCCGGGGATTCTACCGCGCCCGGCCGTCAGGCCCTGTAACGCCCCCGCCCTTGTAACGTCGAGCTTGCTCGACGGGCGCTCCCCCGCTCCGGTAGGTGCCAACCTTCCCTCCCGCTGGTGCCAACCTTCTCCCCCGCTCCGGTGCCAACCTTCTCCCCCGCTCCGGTGCCAACCTTCTCCCCCCGCTCCGGTAGGTGCCAACCTTGGTTGGCATGTCTGTAGTCGAGCATGGCTCGACGCTACAAAAAGCAGCTTGCCGCCCACCCTCACCGGCGCTAGCGTGCGACGGTCTGCCCTTCGGAATCCTGCCCGTGACCCTGCCAGCTTCCCGTCGACGCTTCCTGCAACTGGCCGGTGCCGGCCTCGCCGTCGCCGGCAGCGGGCTGCCGCAGCTTGGCCATGCCCAACCCGCGACGGCCGCCGCTCCCGCCCCCGCCGAAGGTGCGGTGCTGCTGAATTTCAACGAATGCCCCTACGGCCCCTCGCCCGCAGCCCAGCAGGCGGCACGCGACAGCATCGCCGGTTGCGGCCGCTACCGTTTCGCGCTGGCCGGTCAGGTGCGCGACGCCTTCATCGAACAGGCACGCATTCCGGCTGATCACGTGCGGCTCTATCCGGGTTCCAGCGAACCGCTGAACCGTGCCGCCGTGCTATGGACCGGCCCGCAGGCGGGACTGGTAGTCGCCGACCCGACCTTCGAGACGCTGGGCGAGGTCGCTGCCGCACACGGTGCGCACGTGCAGAAAGTGCCATTGCGCGACGACGGCGCACATGACCTGCGCGCGATGGTCGCCGCCGCACACGCGCACCCGACCGGGCTGCTGTATGTGTGCAATCCGAACAACCCGACCGGCTCGATCAGCCCACCGGATGAGCTGGCCTGGCTGCTGGCCCACAAGCCTGCCTCCACCCGCGTGCTGTTGGACGAAGCCTACCTGCAGTACAGCGAGCAGCCGAGCCTGATCGCGCAGGTAACGCAGCGCGCTGACCTGATCGTGCTGCGTACGTTCTCCAAGCTGTATGGCATGGCCGGCCTGCGCCTGGGCGTGGCGGCCGCACATCCGGACCGCCTGCGCGAACTGGCCAACCTGGGCGACAACCCGCTGCCGGTGCCGGCGCTGGCGGCGGCACTGGCCAGCCTGCGCGATCCGCAGTTGATTCCACAGCGCCACCTGCAGAATGCCAAGGTGCGGCAGGCCACCATCGCGTGGCTGGGCAAGCGTGGTTTCAGCTGCGTGCCGTCGGAAGCGAACTGCTTCGTGGTCGACGTCCAGCGCGATGGCAGCGCGTTCGCCAAGGCAATGGCCGACAACGGCGTGGTGATCGGGCGAAGCTGGCCGATCTGGCCACAGCGCGTGCGCGTGACCGTCGGCACCGAGGACGAGATGGCCGCGTTCCGCCATGCGTTCGCGAAGGTGGCCGGCGTACCGGCCTGACCCTGTTGGTGGGGGCGAACCTTGGTTCGCCCCATCCACGCATGGCGTGGATCTACTGTTGTGGGTGCCGACCGTCGGTCGGCACGCCATGGCGCTTACCAGCGCGGGGTCTTGGTCAGCGGCGGGGCCTGGTGCTGGCGGTCGTAGGCACGCAGCTCGTCACGGATGTGCGCGATGCGCTGGCGACCCAGGGCGTTACGGCTGTCATCCAGCACCACGCCATCCAGCAGTTCGGCCATGCGCTGCACGGTCGGCAGCATCTTCTCCCAGGCGTCCAGCGCGGTCAGCGGCGCCGGCAGGGTCAGGAAGAAGGCGATGGCCGGGGTCTCCATGGCGCGGATGTTGGCCATGTCGAAGCTGCCCGGCTTCATGATGCTGGCCATCGAGAAGATCGGGCCGCGCTCGGGGTGGCCTTCGACCAGGCGGTGGAACACGTTCATGTGGCCGAACACCAGGCCGGTCTTCTCGGCCGCCACCACGATGTCCTCACCACGCAGCTGCTCGCCGGCGCGGGCGGCCACGAACAGCGAGACGATCTTGTCGAAATCCTGGGTGGCGCGCTTGCCGAGATCGCTGGCGCCCGGGTCGGTTTCGCCCAGACCGAGTTCGGCCTGCTCGCCCTCCGTGCCCATGCCCGGTTCGACGCGGCCATCGGCCACGGTGACGCCGTCTTCGCCCAGCACCGGCTCGCGGCGCTCGCCGCTGGTCGGTTCCGTGCCTTCCACGCGGCGGCCCTGGGGCTTCTTCTTCGGACGGCCAAACAGGAAGATCGCGGCGATCAACAGCAGGCCGGCGGCCAGGATGCCGATGCGCAACAGTGCCGTGTCGGACATTCGATAGGTTCTCCGGCTAGTTCATTCAGGTAACTAGGATGGCACGTCAGGCCGCGCCCGCCAATCGCGCGGCTTCTTCCAGGTCCACGCTGACCAGGCGGCTGACGCCCGGCTCGCGCATGGTCACACCCGACAGCTGGTGCGCGGCCTCCATCGTCGCCTTGTTATGGCTGACGAACAGGAACTGCACCTTTTCGCTCATTTCCTTGACCATGTTGGCCAGGCGGCCGACGTTGGCTTCGTCCAGCGGCGCGTCCACCTCGTCCAGCAGGCAGAACGGCGCGGGATTCAGCTGGAAGATGGCGAACACCAGCGCCACCGCGGTCATCGCCTTCTCGCCGCCGGACAGCAGCGAGATGCTGGACACGCGCTTGCCCGGCGGACGCGCCATGATGGTCACACCGGTGTCGAGCAGGTCTTCACCGGTCAGTTCCAGATAGGCGTGGCCGCCGCCGAACAGGCGCGGGTAGAGCGCCTGCACGCCAGCGTTGACACGATCGAAGGTGTCCTTGAAGCGGCCGCGGGTCTCGCGGTCGATCTTGCGGATCGCGTCTTCCAGGGTTTCCAGCGCGGTGGTCAGGTCGGTGTGCTGCGAATCCAGGTAGTCCGAGCGCTGCGAAGCCTCGCCGTACTCGTGGATGGCGGCCAGGTTGACCGGCTCCAGCCGGCGCATGCGGCCGTCGATCTGGTGCACGGCCTGCTCCCAGTCGCCCAGGCGCGCGTCCTCGGGCAGTACGTTGAGCACGTCCTGCAGCACGAAGCCGGCCTTCTCCACCGCGCTCTGCAGGGTGTCCGCGCTGAGCACCAGCGCCTGCTGATCCAGCTTGCGCTGCGAAATACGCTCGCGCTGGGCCAGCGCCTGTTCGTCGCGCTGGTGGCGGGTCTGTTCGTAATTGCGCAGCTCGGCGTCGATGCCGTCCAGCAGCGTGCGCGCCTCGGTCAGCACGCGATCGGCCCGCACACGCTCTTCCAGTGCGTTCTGGTGCTCGGCCTGCAGCGACTCGACCGGCGAATCACCTTCATCCAGCTGCGAATGCAGTTCGCCCAGTCGCGAATCCAGCTGCCCGCGCTGGGTGCCCATGCGTTCCAACGCTTGGCTCAACGAGGCCAGCTGCGCACGCTGCGATTCCAGGGTCAGCGCCAGCGAATGCGAGCGCTCACGCACCGCGCGTGCAGCATCGCGTGCCAGGTCGCGGGCCTCGGTCAGCTGGCGGCGCTCACCCTCCAGTCGCTGCCGGGTCGATTCCAGGTCGCCCATGCTGCTGACCGCGTTCTCCAACCGTGAGCGCGCTTCACGCGCCTGCTCGTTGTTGGCTTCCAGCGTTTCCTGCAACTGCTTCAGTTCGCCTTCGATGCGGTCGATGCGGGTACGCGCCGCCTCCACCTTGCCCTGCTGGCCCTGCAGCTGGCCCGCCAGCTCGGAGACCGCACGATGGGCCTGGTACAGCGCACGCTGCGCGTCTTCGCGCTGCTGCTCAGCGGCGTGCAGCTGCTCACGGAAGCCACTCAGCTGTTCTTCCAGCTCGGCCTCGCGGTCCTGCAGCTGCTCGATCTGCTCACGCAGCTCGTTGATCTCACGTTCGCGCAGCAGCGCGCCCTGCTGGGCCGCACCGGAGCGCGATACGCGCAGCCAGCCCTGGCCCAGGCGCTCGCCGCTCTGGGTGATGATCGAATCGCCTTCCGGAAGGCTGCCCTGCAACGCCTTCGCTTCGGAAAGATCCTTGGCTGCGTGCAGGTGTGCCAGCAGGCGACGGATCGCTGCCGGGCCACGCACGCGGGCAGCCAGGGAAGTCGGCGCAACCTTGACGTCGGCACCCGCGTTGGCGACCAGCGCAATGTGGCCCTCGCCAAGTTCGCCGAGGGCGTCGACCAGGCTGGCCGGATCATCGACCAGCACGCCTTCGATCAACTGGCCGAGCGCGCTTTCCACCGCATTTTCCCAGCCGGCATCAACGTCCAGGCGTTCGCCGACACGCGCCGCCGAATCCAGCCCGCGCGCCTTCAGCCACGCGACTGCCGCACCCTGCTCCTGGCCCAGCGCGGCCTGCTGCAGGGTTTCCAGCGAGGCCAGACGACCGCGCAGGCCATTGGCCTGCTTGCGCAGTTCGGCCAGTTCGTTCTGGCCATTGCGCTGCTGTTCCTGCACCCCCACCACGCCCTGCTTGCGCAGCTCGACGTCTTCGCTCAATTCATCCAGCGCGGTCTTCTGCGTGTCGTGCTGCAGGTGCAGCTGCTCGAAGGCTTCTTCCAGCGCATCCACGTCCAGGCCGGCGCGTTCGGCGGCCAGCGCTTCGCGACGCCGGTCGGCGTCGAGGATCTGCTTGTCCAGGTAGTCCACGCGCGTGCGCTCGACATCGCCGGCGCGCGAGGCCTCCGAACTCTGCGAGGTGTGCTGTTCCCAGCGCTGCTGCCAGCTGGCCAGCCGGTCTTCGGCCTCGCGCAGGCTTTCCTGCTTGATCTCGTTCTCTTCCTGCAGCTCTTCCAGCTGCGGGGTGGCGGCCTCCACCGCCTCGCGCAGCACCATCAGCTTGGCCTCGTCGCCGCTGATGTGCTGGCCCAGTTCGGCCAACGCCTGGCGGGTTTCGTCGCGCGCCTTGTGCAGGCGCTGCGACAGCTCGCGCTGGTGCTGGATCTGCTGCTCCAGGCGCGCCAGCGTGCTGCCGACCTGGTAGACCGCGGCCTGCGCAGTGTTGAGCGCATCGGCGGCTTCTTCGCGACGCACGCGCGAGGTCTCGATGCGGGCCTCGGCATCACGCTGGTCAGCGATCAGCTGCTGCAGCTTGGTCTCTTCCTGCGACAGGCCTTCGCGCAGCTTGGACAGGCGCCCGTCGAGTCCACGGAATTCCAGCGTCTTCCACTCGGCATCCTTGACCCGTCGCTCTTCCTGCAGCGCCTGGTACTGCTCGGCCTGCTTGGCCTGGCGCTTGAGGTGTTCGAGCTGCTTGCTGATCTCGTCGCGCAGGTCGCCCAGCCGGTCCAGGTTCTCGCGGGTGTGGCGGATGCGGGTCTCGGTTTCCTTGCGGCGCTCCTTGTACTTGGAGATGCCGGCCGCCTCTTCCAGGTACACGCGCAGGTCTTCCGGGCGCGCCTCGATGATCTGGCTGATCATGCCCTGCTCGATGATCGAGTAGCTGCGCGGGCCCAGGCCAGTGCCGAGGAACAGGTCGGTGATGTCGCGGCGGCGGCACTTGGTGCCGTTGAGGTAGTAGTTGCTGGTGCCGTCGCGGCTGACCGTGCGCTTGACCGAGATTTCGTTGAACGAGGCGTACTCGCCCGAGATCGTGTGATCGGAGTTGTCGAAGATCAGCTCAACCGTGGCCTGCGACACCGGCTTGCGGGCATTGGAACCGGAGAAGATCACGTCGGTCAGCGAGTCGCCGCGCAGGCGGCTGGCCGAGCTCTCGCCCATGACCCAGCGCACGGCGTCGATGATGTTCGACTTGCCGCAGCCATTGGGCCCCACCACGCCGGTCATGTTGGTCGGCAGGTGCAGGGTGGTCGGATCGACGAACGACTTGAAGCCGGACAGCTTGATCGTGGAAAGACGCATAGGGGTTCCGGACTGGGGCCGGCAAGCGGCCTGCGTTTACCCTCCAAGTCATTGATCCCATTGAAATCAATGCCCGTGGAACGGGTGTGACGCCCTGAGTATACCGATGTGGCCGTGTTCTACGAATGGGCGTGGAACATTGTCCAACCTCACCCCGTCGGCCGGACGTGGCCCGACGCCGTGAAACGGCGCCATAAAACAAAACGGGCACCCTTGCGGGCGCCCGTTCTGCGGTGATTCCAGGCCTTGCGGCGTGGGATCAGGCTTCGGCGACGACGACGACCTTGACGGTGGTCTCGACGTCGGCGTGCAGGTGGACCAGCACGTCGTATTCGCCGATGTTGCGGAAGGCGCCTTCGCCCAGGATGACTTCGCTCTTGCTGACCGGCAGGCCGGCAGCGGTGAAGGCATCGGCGATTTCGCGGGCGCCGACCGAGCCGTACAGCTTGCCTTCGGTCGAAGCGTTGGCGGCGATGGTCACGCTCGCGCCTTCCAGCTTGGCCTTGCGGGCGTCAGCATCGGCGTGGATGGCCTGGGCCTTGGCTTCGTACTCGGCGCGCTTGGCTTCGAACTCGGCCTTGTTGCTCTCGGTGGCCGGCACGGCCTTGCCCTGCGGCACGAGGAAGTTACGGCCGTAGCCCGGCTTCACGTCGACCAGGTCGCCCAGGTTGCCGAGGTTGGTGACTTTCTGCAGGAGGATCAGCTGCATGGTATTGCTCCAGATGAGTTATTCGTTAGCGAGGCGATGCCCCGCAACAAAGGCTGTCCGAATAGCTGGCACAGCGGGGGCGGCGCCGGGCCGCCCCGCCGGGCATCAGACGTCGTGGTTGTCGGTGTACGGGATCAGGGCCAGGAAGCGAGCGCGCTTGACGGCGGTCGCCAGCTGACGCTGGTACTTCGACTTGGTACCGGTGACGCGGCTCGGCACGATCTTGCCGTTCTCGGTCAGGTACTGGCGCAGGGTGTTGAGATCCTTGTAGTCGATCTCCTTCACACCTTCAGCCGTGAACTTGCAGAACTTGCGGCGACGGAAGAACTTGGACATGGGAAGGCTCCTTAGGCGGCGGAAGCGGCGTCGTCGCCGGCTTCGTTGTCAGCGGTGGTGGTGGACTCGCCTTCTTCGTCGTCACGACGACGGCGCTCACCGCGCTCCGGCTTGTCACCCTTCTCGTCCTTGCTCTTCATGATCAGCGACTGCTCGGTGTCAGCCTCGTCACGCTTGATGACCAGGTTGCGCAGCACGGCGTCGTTGAAGCGGAAGCTTTCGGTCAGTTCGTTCAGAACGGCCTGGTCGGCTTCGATGTTCATCAGCACGTAGTGGGCCTTCACCAGGTTCTGGATCGGGTACGCCAGCTGGCGGCGGCCCCAGTCTTCCAGACGGTGGATGGTGCCGTTGCCGTTCTCGACCAGCGACTTGTAGCGCTCGATCATGGCCGGGACCTGCTCGCTCTGGTCCGGGTGGACCATGAACACGATTTCGTAATGACGACTCATGTTTTTTCTACCTTTCGGATGTGGCCTTGCGGCCGGACAGCCCCCCGCCGTTGATACCGCGGTGGGGCAAGGATTCCCGCCAGGGAGGCAGGAAGCCGCGCATTATGGCGCAGATGGGGTGGCCGGGCAACCAGCGGGCCACGGGGCAACCTGAACCGGGGGGGCCTCCCTGCCGACCAAGGTTGGCTGCTACCGGGCCCCGGGCGATCCATGACTCCGCCGGGAGCTATCCCAGGTCGACGTGAAGGCGATGCTGGCCGCATTCCAGGCACTGGAACAGGCAGCCGACCATCATCCCGTCCCGGCTCAGGTGCGCCAGCACCCAGTCGGCGTCGCGTGGATTGACCGCCGCCACATCGGGCCGGACCTGGTCGAGGATGGGCAGCAGGTCTTCGCTGCCAGCGAAGCCGAGGAAGGCGCAGGGCCGTTCACAGTGGCTCAGCCAGACCGATTGCTGCCAGGACGAGTAACCCGGGGTGCGCTCGCAGATCTCCAGCAGCAGCTCACGGGCGATGGTCGGCGGCGGGTCGGCTGGATCCGGGGATACCCCTTCAATATCGCTCCAGCCGGTGAATTCACCCTCGTAACTGGCTGCCGCCCTGCCATCGGCAACACACCACGGGCACAGATATTCCGGCCGCAGGTGCGTGTAGAACGGCCCCCGGTAACGAAGCGTCCGCGCCTGACCGCAGCAGTCACAGATTCCGTCGACCTCTTCGAATGAGAGGGCGTAGGCGTTGGGGTGATAGGTAAAAGCCGGTCGTTCCATCCTTGGATCCCTTCCCTGCCGACCAAGGTCGGCATCTACCAGAGCAGGTTCCGGTAGCGCCGGACCACGCCCGGCGGACGCCAGAACCGGGCCTCAGGCCTTGTCGGCGTCGGTGGTGAAGCTTTCGCCGCAGCCACACTCGGCGGTGGCGTTGGGGTTGCTGAACGTGAACGTCTCGCTCAGGCCGTGCTTGCCGAAGTCGATCACGGTGCCGTCCACCAGCGCCAGGCTCTTGGCATCGACGTAGATCTTCACGCCATCCTGGTCGAACACGGTATCGCCCTCGCGCTCGTCGCGGGCCAGGTCGGTGATGTGACCCCAGCCCGAGCAACCGGTCTTGGTCACGCCGAAACGCAGGCCCAGCGCGCCGGGGGTCTGGGCGACAAAGCGCTGCACGCGCTCGAAGGCAATGGGGGTCAGGCTGACGGCCATGGGGCTACTCCAGAGGTACGGGGACATTATAAGGAGCCGTTGCCGCGAAAAATGCCTCGCAAGCAGAACGCTGCAACCGGTAAACTCCCGTGTTCACAGATCGAGTCGATCAGCAGAGGATTCAAGTCATGACGGTGGTCAGCGTTGAACATGCGCTTGCCGGGAAGATCCCGGAAGGCGGCGAAGTCACGGTACGCGGATGGGTGCGCACGGTGCGCGGTTCAGCGAATCTGGCCTTCGTGAATGTGAGCGACGGCTCCTGCTTCGCCCCGATCCAGGTCGTGGCCGGCGACAGCCTGGCCAACTTCGACGAGATCAAGCGCCTGACCAGCGGCTGCTCGGTCATCGCCACCGGCACCCTGGTGAAGTCGCAGGGCAAGGGCCAGTCGTTCGAGATCCAGGCCAGCGCACTGGAAGTGGTCGGCTGGGTCGAAGACCCGCTCACCTACCCGATCCAGCCCAAGCCGATGTCGCCGGAGTTCCTGCGCGAAGTGGCGCACCTGCGCCCGCGCACCAACCTGTTCGGCGCGGTCACCCGCATCCGCAACTGCCTGGCCCAGGCCGTGCACCGTTTCTTCCACGAGAACGGCTTCAACTGGATCAGCACCCCGATCATCACCACCTCCGACGCCGAAGGCGCCGGCCAGATGTTCCGTGTGTCCACCCTGGACATGGTGAACCTGCCGCGTGATGAGAAGGGCGCGATCGATTTCAGCCGCGACTTCTTCGGCAAGGAAACCTTCCTGACCGTGTCCGGCCAGCTGAACGTCGAGGCCTACTGCCTGGCGCTGAGCAAGGTCTACACCTTCGGCCCGACCTTCCGCGCCGAAAACAGCCACACCACCCGCCATCTGGCGGAGTTCTGGATGATCGAGCCGGAAATCGCCTTCGCCGACCTGGCCGAAGACGCGCGCCTGGCCGAAGAGTTCCTGAAGTACCTGTTCCGCGCGGTGCTGAACGAGCGCAGCGACGACCTGGCCTTCATCGCCGAGCGCGTGGACAAGAACGCGATCACCAAGCTGGAAGACTTCATCAACGCACCATTCGAGCGCATCGACTACACCGATGCGGTCAGCCTGCTGCAGAAGTCCGGCAAGAAGTTCGACTTCCCGGTCGAATGGGGCCTGGACCTGCAGACCGAGCACGAGCGCTGGCTGACCGAGGAACACGTCGGCCGCCCGGTGGTGGTGACCAACTATCCGGAGCACATCAAGGCCTTCTACATGCGCCTGAACGACGACGGCAAGACCGTTGCCGCGATGGACGTGCTGGCCCCGGGCATCGGCGAGATCATCGGCGGCAGCCAGCGCGAAGAGCGCCTGGACGTGCTGGACGCGCGCATGGCCCAGTTCGGCCTGGATCGTGAGCACTACAGCTGGTACCGCGATTTCCGCCGCTATGGCTCGGTGCCGCACGCCGGCTTCGGCCTGGGCTTCGAGCGCCTGGTGGTCTACGTCTGCGGCCTGTCCAACATCCGCGATGCGATCCCCTACCCGCGCGCCCCGGGCAGCGCGGACTTCTAAGCCCCACACGACCACGGAGGTACTGCCCCATGACCCTGTTCTTCGCCCTCTGTTTCGTCGGCGTTGCAGTGGCCGGGTTCAGTGCCTTCGTGATCTTCTGGCCGCTGACCCTGGTGCATGTGCGCGACCGCCATCCGGCGCTCGCCGAGCGCTTCGGCAGCGGCGCCTTCCTCAAGCCCGATGCCCTGGCCTGGCTGCTGCGCCGCGACTATCGCCAGCAGCCGGACCGCTCGCTGTCCGGGCTGGCAACGCCGGCCTGGGTATCGCTGCTGACCCTGCTGGCCGGACTGGGCATGGCCGCCCTGCTCTGGCTGGCCTCGCTCTGGTAACCCCCATGAATGACATTACTGCCTCGCGCGACAGCTGGTGGCTGGCCAGCCTCGGCAACACCCTGATCTGGGCCCGCCTGCGCGTGCGCCCGGCCGGCACCGCCGAAGTGCTCGACAGCGACGGCAACACGCTGAGCTATGACAGCGAAGACACCGCCCGTTCGCAGCTGTTCGACGCCGAGTTCGTCGAATATGACGGCCTGGATGAAGAAGACGCACTGGTGCGCGGCTTCAGCCTGCACGAAGTGCAGCCGCCGCAGGCCGACAGCGATGAGGGCCTGCGTGGCCGCATGATCCAGTCGCTGGGCGGGCGCGCCTGACCCCAGCATGTTCACCCCGCGCGCCTTCGCCGAGACCGACCTGCTCTGGCTGGACCGCCTGCTGGCGCGCGATCCGTTCGTTACTGTGCTCACCCCCGGCAGCGATGGCCTGCCGGAGCTGACCCGGATGCCGGTGCTGTACCGGCGTGACGGCGAGCAGATCGAACTGCGCGGCCACTGGGCCCGCGCCAACCCGCAGTCGCGCCAGCGCGGCGCGGCCAAGGTACTGGTCGATGGCCCACACGGCTACGTGTCGGCCAGCTGGTATCCGGACAAGGAGCCCGCCGCGCGGGTACCCACCTGGAACTACGCCGCTGCCGAGCTGCGTGGCCAGCTGCAGACCTTCGACGACGCCGAGGCGCTGGCCGAACTGGTCGGCGCGATCAGCGACCGCTTCGAGGCCAGCGTCGGCCAGGCCTGGCAGTTCGATGCCACGCGCGCCGAACACGGCCCGGAGCTGCGCGCCATCGTCGGCTTCCGCTTCCAGGTCGAGCAGGTGCAGCTGAAGCTCAAGCTGAGCCAGAACCATCCCGACGCCAACCAGCGCGCCGTGATCGCCGAACTGGAACAGCTGGGCACCCCCTCTTCCACCGAGTTGGCGCAGTGGATGCGCTGGCATCGCGAACAGGCCGCCCGCAGCGACTGAACGCCCCAGATTCCCGCGACGACGCAGCCAGATGGCTGCGGCGCGCCCCCACCCGACGCCAGGGACCCATACATGAAAGACATCCACAAGCTGCTGCAGAACAACCGCGACTGGGCCGACCGTATCGAAAAGGAAGACCCCGAGTTCTTCCACCAGCTCGCCAAGCAGCAGCACCCCGAGTACCTGTGGATCGGCTGTTCCGATTCGCGCGTGCCGGCCAACCAGATCATCGGCATGGCCCCGGGTGAAGTGTTCGTGCACCGCAACGTCGCCAACGTGGTCGCCCACACCGACCTGAACTGCCTGAGCGTGGTGCAGTACGCGGTGGACCAGCTGAAGGTGAAGCACATTCTGATCGTCGGCCACTACGGCTGCGGCGGTGTGCACGCCTGCCTGCACAACACCCGCGTCGGCCTGGCCGACAACTGGCTGCGCCACGTCGGCGATGTGATGCAGAAGCACAGTGCGATCATCGACGCGATCGAGACCGATGAACTCAAGCATGCTCGCCTGTGCGAACTGAACGTGATCGAGCAGGTCGCCAACCTGTGCCGCTCGACCATCGTGCAGGACGCCTGGGCGCGGGGTCAGAAGCTGATGGTGCACGGCTGGGTCTACAGCCTGAAGGATGGCCGCGTGCGCGAGATGGGCATCGATGTCGGCGCGATGGAAGAGCTGCAGCCAGCGTACGAAAAGGCCCTGTCCTACGTCCCGCGCAAGGGCAAGCGCGACTGATCCCTTACGGATGACCACCATGCTCGCTTCGCCGATCAACCTGCACGCCTGGATCGAAGAAAACCGCCACCTGCTGAAGCCGCCGGTGGGCAACAAGATGATCGACAACGGCGACTTCATCGTGATGGTGGTGGGCGGGCCGAACTCGCGCACCGACTTCCACTACGACGAAGGCCCGGAGTGGTTCTACCAGCTCGAAGGCGAGATGGTGCTGAAGGTGCAGGAAGACGGCGCAGTGCGCGACATTCCGATCCGCGCCGGCGAGATCTTCCTGCTGCCGGCGAAGGTGCCGCACTCACCGCGCCGCCCGCCCGGTGGTATCGGCCTGGTGGTGGAGCGCAAGCGCCTGCCGCATGAGATGGACGGCGTGATCTGGCACTGCGAGCGCTGCAACCACAAGCTGCACGAAGAGTACTTCCCGCTGCAGAACATCGAAACCGACCTGCCCAAGGTGTTTGCGCGCTACCACGCCAGCCTGGAACTGCGTACCTGCAGCCAGTGCGGGCACGTGGATCCGCTGCCGGCGCCAGCGGCGGGCTGAGCCAGCGAACGGTCGTTGCCCACCTTGGTGGGCGCTTGCTCGCTCCCGCCCTGGTAGATGCCCACCTTGGTGGGCGCTTGCTTGTACGTGTGCCAACCAAGGTTGGCGACTACCGGGTCATGTGGCGCTGGCGTAAGGTTGGCAGCGCCCCGGCCAGGCCCCAGGCGCTACACTGGCGGTCCCGTTGCAGCCTGTTGCCCGACCATGTCCGACCTGCTCAGCCGCACCCACGCCATTGCCCTGGACGCCGCCGATCCGCTGCGCCCGCTGCGCAATGAATTCCTGATTCCGCGCCACGGTGGCGGCGAGCAGACCTACTTCGTCGGCAACTCGCTGGGCCTGCAGCCGCGTGGCGCGCAGGCGGCCGTGCAGGAAGTGATGAAGCAGTGGGGCGAGCTGGCGGTGGAAGGCCACTTCACCGGCCCCACGCAATGGCTGTCCTACCACCGCCTGGTGAGCGCGCAGCTGGCCCGCGTGGTCGGTGCGCTGCCCAGCGAAGTGGTGGCGATGAACACGCTGAGCGTGAACCTGCACCTGATGATGGTCAGCTTCTACCGGCCCACGGCCGAGCGTCCGGTGATCCTGATGGAAGCCGGCGCATTCCCGACCGACCGCCACGCAGTGGAAGCACAGATCCGCTTCCATGGCTTCGACCCGGCCGAGTGCCTGGTGGAAGTGCAGCCGGACGAGGCCAACGGCACGATTTCACTGACCGCGATCGAGCATGCCATCGCCGAGCACGGTTCACGCCTGGCGCTGGTGCTGTGGCCCGGCGTGCAGTACCGCACCGGCCAGGCCTTCGACCTGGATGCGATCACCCGCGCCGCCCGCCTGCAGGGCGCGCGTATCGGCTTCGACCTGGCCCACTCGGTCGGCAACCTGCCGCTGCGCCTGCATGACGTCGCACCCGACTTCGCCGTGTGGTGCCATTACAAGTACCTCAACAGCGGCCCGGGCGCCGTGGCCGGTGCCTTCGTGCATGAGCGCCACCACCGCGATGCCACCCTGCCGCGCTTTGCCGGCTGGTGGGGCCATGAAGAGTCCACCCGCTTCCAGATGGCGCCGCAGTTCACCCCGGCCATCGGCGCCGAAGGCTGGCAGCTGAGCAATCCGCCAATCCTCGGCCTGGCGCCGCTGCGCGCCTCACTGGACCTGTTCGAGCGCACCGGCATGGAGGCGCTGCGCAGCAAATCGCTGGCACTGACCGGCATGCTAGAAGCACTGGTCCGTGCGCGCCTGTCCGGCGTGCTGGACATCGTCACCCCGGCCGAGCCGCAGCGCCGTGGCTGCCAGCTGTCATTGCGCGTGATCGGTGGCCGCGAGCGCGGCCGTGCGCTGTTCGAGCATCTGCGCGGCATCGGTGTGCTCGGCGACTGGCGCGAGCCCGACGTGATCCGCATCTCGCCCACCCCGCTCTACAACCGCTACCTGGACGTGCACCACTTCGTCGAGGAAGTGGAAGCCTGGGCCGGCCTCTGAGCCGGCTCCTCCCCTACTGCTGGACAGTTCGTTGATCGCACACGCTTCCCGCTCGTTGAGCATTATCGGTGCCGGCCTTGCCGGGTCCCTGCTGGCCATCCTGCTGTCACGCCAGGGCTGGCGCATCACCCTGTACGAACGCCGCGGCGATCCGCGCGTGGCCGACTACGAGAGCGGCCGCTCGATCAACCTGGCACTGGCAGAGCGTGGGCGCAACGCACTGCGCCAGGCCGGCGTGGAAGATGAGGTGATGGCGCGCGCGGTGATGATGCGCGGACGCATGGTGCACCCGCGCGAGGGCGAGCCGCAGCTGCAGCGCTATGGCCGTGATGACAGCGAAGTGATCTGGTCGATCCATCGCAGCGACCTGAACACCACGCTGCTGGAGCTGGCCGAACAGGCCGGCGCCACCGTGCACTTCCATCGCCGCCTGCACACCGTCGATTTCGATGCCGGCTACGCGCGCTTCATCGATGACCGCGACGACAGCCCGCACGACATCCGCTTCGACACCCTGATCGGTGCCGACGGCGCCGGTTCGGCACTGCGGGCGGCGATGAACCGCCGTGCGCCGCTGGGCGAGGACATCGCCTTCCTCGACCACTCCTACAAGGAGCTGGAGATTCCACCAGCCGCCGACGGCAGCTTCCGCATCGAGCGCAACGCACTGCACATCTGGCCGCGTGGCCACTACATGTGCATCGCCCTGCCCAACCACGAAGGCACCTTCACCGTCACCCTGTTCCTGCCCAACCAGGGCGACCCCAGCTTCGCCACGGTCAACACCGGCGCACAGGCCGAGGCGCTGTTCGCGCGCGAGTTCGCCGACACCCTGCCGTTGATCCCGAACCTGCGCGCGGACTGGGAGCAGCACCCACCGGGCCTGCTTGGCACGCTCACCCTGGAGCGCTGGCATCAGCAGGGCAACGCGGTGCTGATCGGCGACGCCGCGCATGCGATGGTGCCGTTCCACGGCCAGGGCATGAACTGCGCGTTCGAGGACTGCGTTGCGCTGGCCCGTCACCTGATGGAGGCCGATGATCTGGAAGGTGCGTTCGCCGCGTTCGAAGCCGAGCGCAAGCCGAATGCACGTGCCATCCAGCAGATGGCGCTGGAGAACTACCTGGAAATGCGCGACCGCGTGGCCGACCCTGCATTCCTGCTGCAGCGCGAACTGGAACAGGAGCTGCAGCGGCGCTGGCCGACCCGCTTCGTACCGCACTACACGATGGTCACTTTCCTGCACACGCCCTACGCCGAGGCGCTGCGCCGCACCGAACTGCAACGCGACCTGCTGGTTGCAGCCACCGCAGGTCACGATTCACTGGACAACATCGACTGGGCCGCACTGGAAGCGCAGGTCCACGCGCTGCTGCCGGTCCTGGAGGGCGCGCACTGATGACTGACAGCTTCCTGTTCTACGACCTGGAAACCTTCGGCCAGGATCCGCGGCGCACGCGCATCTCGCAGTACGCCGCCATCCGCACCGATGCCGACCTCAACGAGATCGATACCCCGGTCAGCTTCTTCGTGCGCCCGGCCGATGATTTGCTGCCCTCGCCGATGGCCACCCTGGTAACCGGCATCACCCCGCAGCAGGCACTGGCCGAAGGCATCAGCGAGGCCGAGGCTTTCGACCGCATCAACGAACAGCTGTCGCGCCCCGGCACCTGCGCGCTGGGTTACAACACGCTGCGCTTCGACGATGAATTCGTCCGTTACGGGCTGTTCCGCAATTTCCACGACCCGTACGAGCGCGAGTGGCGCAACGGCAATTCGCGCTGGGACCTGCTGGACATGCTGCGACTGATGCGCGCGATGCGCCCGGATGGCATCCAGTGGCCACTGCGCGAGGACGGCGCCACCTCGTTCAAGCTCGAGCACCTGGCCGAGGCCAACAACGTGCGCGAAGGCGATGCGCACGAAGCACTGTCCGACGTACGCGCCACCATCGGCATGGCACGCCTGTTCAAGCAGTCGCAGCCGCGCCTGTGGGAGTACGCGCTGAAGCTGCGTGACAAGCGCTTTGTCGGCGGCCTGCTGGACGTGGCCGCGATGAAGCCGGTGCTGCACATCTCCATGCGCTACCCGGCCAGCCGCCTGTGCGCGGCGCCAGTACTGCCGCTGGCCATGCACCCGACCATCAACAACCGGGTGATCGTGTTCGACCTGGAAGGCGAGATCGACGATCTGCTGGAACTGCCGGCCGAGGTGATCGCACAGCGCCTGTACATGCGCGCCAGCGAGCTGCCCGAAGGCGCCGCGCGGGTACCGCTGAAGGAAGTGCATCTGAACAAGGTGCCGGCACTGATCGCCTGGAACCACCTGCGCGCCGATGACCACGCGCGCCTTGGCCTGGACGTGGCCGCGATCGAGGCCAAGGTGGAACGGCTGCGCGCGTTCGCTCCGCAGCTGGCCGAGAAGGCGCGCCAGGTCTACAACCAGCCCCGCGCCGCCACCGTGGCCGACGTCGATGCCTCGCTGTACGACGGCTTCCTCGGCAACGGCGACAAACCGCTGCTTGCGCTGGCACGCACCAGCGCGCCGGAGCAGTTGGCCGCACTGGAAGGCCGCTTCCGCGACCCGCGCCTGCCCGAGCTGCTGTTCCGCTACCGCGCGCGCAATCATCCCGACAGCCTCGCGCCGCCTGAACGCCAGCGCTGGCAGGATTACCGTCGCCAGCGCCTGCTGGGAGACGGTGGTCTGGGCGAACTCAATCTGCCCCAGTACCAGCAGCAGCTCGATGCGCTGGCCGCCGAAGCGCCCGACGATGCGCGGCGCCAGGCCCTGCTGCAATCGCTGCGCGACTGGGGCCAGCAGCTGCAGGAGACCCTGTGAGTACCTATTTCTCGGACGCCAGCTTCAAGTTCCTGCGCAGCCTGGCGCGGCATAACGAAAAGGCGTGGTTCAACGACCACCGCCAGCAGTATGAAGACCACGTGCGGCAGCCGTTCCTGCGCCTGCTGGGTGACCTGCAGCCGGCGCTGGCCGAGGTCAGCGACCACTTCCGCGCCGATACCCGCGGCGTCGGCGGCTCGCTGTTCCGCATCCATCGCGACGCGCGCTTCTCCAACGATAAATCCCCGTACAAGACCTGGCAGGGTGCGCGCCTGTTCCATGAGCGTCGTCGCGAGGTGGCCGCGCCCTCGTTCTACGTGCACCTGCAGCCGGGCGAGAGCTTCGTCGGTGCCGGGCTGTGGCATCCGGAACCGGAGACCCAGCGCCGCGTGCGCCATTTCATCCTCGACAACCCCGGCAGCTGGAAGGCCGCCGCGCATGCACCGGCCCTGCGCAAGCGCTTCGACTTCGAGGAAAGCGAAAAGCTGGTGCGACCGCCGCGCGGCTTTCCGGCCGACTTCGAATTCATCGACGACCTCAAGCACCGCAACTGGGTGATGTGGCGCTCGCTGGACGACGCCACCATGACCGGCCCGCGCCTGCTGTCCACACTGGGCAAGGACCTGGCCGCGCTCGGTCCGTTCGTCGACTACCTGTGCGCCGCGCTGGACCTGGAATTCTGATGCCGTTGGCGCACCAACGCCGCACGCTGGGCCGCACCGGCCTGGCGGTTTCGCCGGTGGGCCTGGGCTGTTCCGGATTCTGGGGGCATCGCCGCTTCCCGGAACAGTCTGCCGCGCACGTGGTCGAGCATGCACTGGCACAGGGCATGAACCTGTTGGACACCGGCCACAACTACTCCGGTTTCCACGCCGAGCCGCGGCTGGGCCGCATCCTGCGCCCGCTGCTGAAGCGATACCCGCGCGAGTCGCTGGTGATCTCCAGCAAGGGCGGCACGCTCACCGGCCAGGCCGGCATCAGCGGCGCCGAGCAGCGCAATTTCTCGCCCGCAGCCATCACCGCCAGCTGCGAAGCCTCGCTGCGCAACCTCGGCCTGGATTACCTCGACATCTACCAGCTGCACGGTGCCAGCCAGCACGACATCAACGATGACCTGCTGGCCGCACTGCAGCGACTGCGCGAACGCGGGCTGATCCGGCACACCGGCATCAATACGCACACGGCGTCGACCCTGCGCTGGATGATCGACCATCCCACGCTGTTCGACGTGGTGCTTCTGGACTACAACGCCCTGCAGCAGGACCGTGAACCCCTCATCGACCAGCTGCACGCGGCGGGTATCGGCGTGCTGGCCGGTACCGTGCTGGCGCAGGGCCATCTGCTGCCGTCACGCGCCCGCCTGCCGCGCCCGGCCGACGCCTGGTACCTGGCCAGAGCCTGGCTCAAGCCGAGCAGCCGCGCACTGATGCACAGCGCACGCCGGATGCGCCACGCCATCGCCGCCATCCGCAGCCAACGCCCCGCACAGACCGCGTTTGCCTATGCCCTGGGCCATCCCGGCGTGGCCAGCGGCATCCTCGGCACTACCCGCACCGGCAGCCTGGACGACGTGCTGGCGACGCAGCTTGAGGCACTGACCGCAGCCGAACGCCAACAGCTGGTGGCCGCCTTCGGTGATGGCCGCGGATCACCCAGTCATTGAGTCTTCACCCCATGCCGCTGCGGTTGCGGCAGTCTGGGCGGCATGAAGAAACTCACTGCACTCGTTGCGCTGCTGGTCCTGGCCTTGGCGGCCTGGTGGTTCGGTGGTCCCTACATGACCGTGCGCGGGCTGTCCCAGGCCATTGAACAGCGCGACACCGCGCGCCTGGAGCGCTACGTGGATTTCCCGCGCGTGCGCAGCAGCCTGCGCGCCCAGCTCAACGACTACCTGGTGCGCCAGGCCGGCCCGGACGTGGCAGTCAGTCCCTTCGGTGCCCTGCTGTACGGGCTGGGCGACCAGCTCGGCGGCGCGGCGGTGGACACCATGGTGACCCCGACCGGTATCGGCGCGATGCTGCAGGGCCACGTGCTGTGGAAGCGCGGCCGCAATGAACTGCAGGGCGGCGATGCCTTCGGCCCGACCGAACCGGCGCGACCGCTGAAGCATGCCGAACATCATTTTGAAGCGCTGGACCGTTTCGTGATTGATGTGGATCGCGGTCCCGGCCAGCCACCGATGAAGGTGGTGCTGGAGCCGCAGGGCCTGCGCTGGAAGGTGGTGGACCTGCAGCTGGGGATGTCCGGCAGCCCTTGATCGGACCCGTGGCCTGACGGCAATGCCAACCAAGGTTGGCAACTACCAGACCCTACCCCTCGTTGGCGACGCCGTGCGGTACGTGGCCGGCGGCCACATGCTCGCGGGCACTGTCGATGTTGTGCTGCGAATCATCGAAGAAGATGTCGGCGCCGAACGCCTGCAGGAACGGGCCCTTGTGCCGGCCGCCGAGGAACAGCGCCTCATCCAGGCGCACGCCCCACTCGCGCAGGGTGCGGATCACCCGCTCATGCGCCGGCGCAGAACGTGCGGTCACCAGTGCGGTACGGATCGGCGCACTCTCGCCGGCCGGGAACACTTCCTGCAGCGTGTGCAGGGCCGACAGGAAGCCGCGGAACGGGCCCCCGCTGAGCGGTTCGCGGGCCCTTTCACGCTCGTGACGGCCAAACGCTTCCACGCCCTGCTCGCGCGAAATGCGCTCGCTCTCGTCGCCGAAGATCACCGCGTCACCATCAAAAGCAATGCGGAGCTGGCCGGCCGGGCGGCCGGTATCGATCTGGTCAGCAGCCGCAGCGGCGGTTTCGCCGGGCGGCTTGGGCAGGATGGTGGCCGCTGCGATGCCATGGCGCAGCGCGCTGCGCACCGATTCGGGGTTGGCCGACAGGAACAGGTCGGTGCCGAACGGCTTCACGTACGGCCAGGTCGGCTCGCCGGCGGTGAAGGTCGCGCGGATGATGCCCAGGCCGTAGTGCTGGATCGAGTTGAAGATGCGCAGGCCCGTATCTGCCGAGTTGCGCGACAGCAGGATCACCTCGACCCGCGGATTCTCCGGGCTGGCGCCCTGGTTCAGCGCCAGCAGCTTGCGCACCACCGGGAAGGCCACGCCGGGGCCGAGGATGTCGTCCTCATGCTGGCGCTGGAACTCGGCATAGGCCGCCACGCCATCGCTCTCGAACAGCGCGTGGCTTTCCTCGAGGTCGAACAATGCGCGCGAGGTCACCGCAACGGTCAGCAAACGGGGGGAGTTGTCGCCCATCGGTGGGGGTCCTTCAAGCGGTCGGCGTGGCCGGCCGCCTATTGTCCTCAAAAAACGAACTGTTCGCTCAGGATCCGGTCTTCCAGGTTGTGTTCCGGGTCGAACAGCAGGGTCACGCGGCGGTCCTTCGACTCGCGGATGGTCACCTCGACCACGTCGCGGGTCTCGTGCGAATCAGCGGTCACGCTGATCGGGCGCTTGTACGGATCGAGCACGCGGAAACGCACTTCGGTGTCGGCCTTGAGGATCGCCCCGCGCCAGCGTCGCGGCCGATACGGGGCCAGCGGCGTCAGGGCGATGGTATGCGAGCCCAGTGGCAGCACCGGGCCGTGCGCGGAATAGTTGTAGGCGGTACTACCAGCCGGGGTCGCCACCAGCACGCCGTCACCGATCAGTTCGGCCACGCGTTCCTGGCCGTTGAGGTCGATGCCGATATGCGCGGCCTGGCGGGTCTGGCGCAGCAGCGAGACGTCGTTGTAGGCCAGCGAGCCGGTGCTGGTGCCCGATTCGGTCAGCGCCACCATCTCCAGCGGTCGCAGGTTGGCCGGTTCGGCACGGGCGATGCGCGCCTGCACGTCATCGTCGCCGCGGTACTGGTTCATCAGGAAGCCGACCGTGCCCAGTTTCATGCCGAACACCGGCTTGCCCAGGTGCCCATGCCGGTGCAGGGTCTGCAGCATGAAGCCATCGCCGCCCAGTGGGCACAGTACATCGGCCTGCTCGGGCGTGTAGTCGCCATAGCGCAACACCATGGCCGCGCGGGCCATCTGCGCGGGCTCGGTGGTGCTTGCCAGGAAAGCGATGCGGGGGGTGTCGCTCATCGGTGGATCCGGGTGGGTGTACCAGCAAGAGCATACCCGGTAGTGCCGGCCGCTGGCCGGCAGCTGCACCCGGTTGCAGTTCATGCGGCTGCCGGCCAGCGGCCGGCACTACCATGCAATGCAGAACGGCCCCGCTTTCGCGGGGCCGTTCCGGTTCACGCATGCCGGGCAGCGCCCGGCACTGCATCACTTACGCGCCGTGGGCAGCCAGCTGGCCCAGGCGCTGGACTGCCACCGAGACGGTCGGGTAGTCCAACGTCTTCTGCTCGGCCAGCTCAGCCAGCATCGCCAGGGTGAAGCGCAGGCTGCTGTCGTCACGACCGATCCACGCGGCCACCTTGGCTTCAGCGGTGCTGCCCTTGGTGCCCAGTGCCTGGCCGGCCAGGCTGCGGTGGTGCGCCGCCAGTTCGTCGCGCAGCACGCCACGTGCCACCGCGTGCCAACGGCCGTTGACCTCCAGCGCGTCGATCTGCTCGAACAGCCACGGCAGCTGCAACGCGTCGCCCAGGCGGAAGTGGATCTTGGACACGTCCACCGGCTTCAGCTTGCGGGTACGGGCCAGTTCGATGATGTCGAACGCCGGCTCCAGGAAGTGCAGTTCGGCCAGCTGCTGTGCCAGTGCCGACGGCAGGCCCTTTTCCTTCCACTCGGCCACCAGGGCTTCGTAGGTCGGACGCTGCGAATCCGGCAGCACACCCGAAGCAACACGGATGTCGTTGAACGGACCCTGATAGCGGTTGACCGCCTCGGTGATGCCCGGCATCGGGCCCGGGCGCGACAGCAGCCAGCGCACGAACGAGCGCTGCAGCTTCCAGATCACTTCCAGCGCGTCGATCTGCACCGACTCCGGCAAGGTGCCGTCGAGGGCGTCGATCTGTGCCCACAGCGCGCGTGCATCCAGCGTTTCGCGGCTGATGGTGTACGCCTTGGCGACCTCGGCGATGGAACGGCCGGTGTCTTCCTGCATGCGCATCAGGAAGGTGGCGCCCATGCGGTTGATGGTCTGGTTGGTCACGGCCGTGGCGATGATTTCGCGCTTCAGGCGGTGACGCTCCATCGCGTCGGCGTACTTCTTCTGCAGCGGGGTCGGGAAGTAGCGCTGCAGTTCCTTGGACAGGTACGGATCTTCCGGGATGTCCGAATCCAGCAGCTGGGCGAACGCCACCAGCTTGGAATAGGACAGCAGCACCGACAGTTCCGGACGGGTCAGGCCCTGGCCGCGCGCCTTGCGCTGGGACAGCTCGGCGTCGGACGGCAGGAATTCGATCTGGCGATCGAGCAGGCCCTGCTGTTCCAGGGTACGGATGAAGTGCTGCTTGGAACCCAGGCGCTTGACCGCCATCCGCTCCATCAGGCTCAGGGCCTGGTTCTGGCGGTAGTTGTCGTTGAGCACCAGCGCGGCGACTTCGTCGGTCATCGACGCCAGCAGCTTGTTGCGCTGCTCGACGGTCAGCTTCTTGGCCCGCACCACATCGTTGAGCAGGATCTTGATGTTGACTTCATGGTCGGAGGTGTCGACACCTGCCGAGTTGTCGATGAAGTCGGTGTTGAGCAGCACGCCGGCCTGGGCGGCTTCGATGCGGCCCAGCTGGGTCATGCCCAGGTTGCCGCCCTCGCCCACCACCTTGCAGCGCAGCTCGCCACCATTCACGCGCAGCGCGTTGTTGGCGCGGTCGCCGACATCGCTGTGCTGCTCGCTGGCGGCCTTGACGTAGGTACCGATGCCGCCGTTCCACAGCAGGTCGACCGGTGCCTTCAGGATCGCGCTCATCAGATCATTCGGCGACAGCGCCTTGACGCTCTCGTCCAGGCCCAGCACTTCACGCACCTGCGGGGTGATCTCGATCGACTTCAGGCTGCGCGGGTACACGCCGCCGCCCTTGCTGATCAGCTTGGCATCGTAGTCCGCCCAGCTCGAACGCGGCACGGTGAACAGGCGCTCACGTTCGACGAACGTGGTGGCCGCATCCGGGTTCGGGTCCAGGAAGATGTGGCGGTGGTCGAATGCAGCGACCAGGCGGATGTGGCGCGACAGCAGCATGCCGTTGCCGAACACGTCGCCGGACATGTCGCCGACGCCGACGGCGGTGAAGTCCTGGCTCTGGCTGTCACGGCCCAGCGCACGGAAGTGGCGCTTGACCGACTCCCACGCACCGCGTGCGGTGATGCCCATGCCCTTGTGGTCGTAACCGACCGAACCACCGGAGGCGAATGCATCGCCCATCCAGAAGCCGTGCGCGATGGCCAGGCCGTTGGCGATGTCGGAGAAGGTCGCGGTGCCCTTGTCGGCGGCCACCACCAGGTACGGATCGTCCATGTCGTGACGCACGACATCCACCGGCGGCACGATCTTGTTGTTGACGATGTTGTCGGTGATGTCCAGCAGGCCCTGGATGAACAGCTTGTAGCAGGCCACGCCGTTGGCGAAGATCGCATCGCGATCGCCGTTCACCGGCGGGGTCTTGGCGAAGAAGCCGCCCTTCGCGCCGACCGGCACGATGACGGTGTTCTTGACCATCTGCGCCTTGACCAGGCCCAGCACTTCGGTACGGAAGTCTTCGCGACGATCCGACCAGCGCAGGCCACCACGGGCGACCGCGCCGAAGCGCAGGTGGGTACCTTCCACGCGCGGGCCGTAGACGAAGATTTCGCGGTACGGGCGCGGCTTCGGCAGGTCCGGCACCAGTGCCGAATCGAACTTGAAGCTGATGACATG
The DNA here is from genome assembly GCF_003970865.1 of Stenotrophomonas maltophilia. Lineage (GTDB taxonomy): Bacteria > Pseudomonadota > Gammaproteobacteria > Xanthomonadales > Xanthomonadaceae > Stenotrophomonas > Stenotrophomonas maltophilia_AR. Next base: position 119,471 of record NZ_RXLZ01000002.1, read on the forward strand.
GCCGTGCTGGCCGTTGGCATCGGTCTGGTAGTAGCTGGTACGCAGGGTCGCATCGATCACGCCCATGAACGAGCGCAGGATGCGGTCCTCGTCCAGGCTGGACACGCGGTCCATCAGCTTCAGCAGCGCATCGCGCGCGGCCTGCATCTGCGCATCGCGATCCCCCTTGCGGGCGTCGACCACGGTCTTGAGCACCTTCAGGGTGGCCTCGTCACCGGCGGCCAGCACATCGAGGTGCGCCTTCAGCTGGGCCTGGCCAGCGACGATGTCTTCCTTGCTTTCGTGGCCGGTGGCCGGATCGAAGCGGGCTTCGAACAGTTCGACCAGCAGGCGCGCCAGCAGCGGATAGCGGGTGAAGGTGCCTTCCACGTACGCCTGCGAGAACGGCACGCCGGTCTGCAGCAGGTACTTGCAGTAACCACGCAGCATGGCGACCTGGCGCCAGTGCAGGCCGGCAGCCAGCACCAGGCGGTTGAAGCCATCGTTCTCGGCATCGCCGTGCCAGACGCGGGCGAAGGTCTCGCCGAAGGCTTCGTCGACGCTGGCGGCATCGATCGCGCCGGCGGTCGATTCGACCTCGAAGTCCTGCACATACACCGGGGCGTTGTCGACCGACAGGCGGTACGGACGCTCGGCGATCACGCGCAGGCCCATGTTTTCCATCATCGGCAGCGCGTCCGACAGCGGAATGTCGTCCAGCTGGCGGTACAGCTTCAGGCGCAGGCCATCGCCGCTTTCGCGCGGCACGGCCTGCAGGCTCAGGCGCAGGTCGTCCGGACCGGTCAGGGCATCAAGCTGGCTGACATCGTTGGCGGCAACAGCGGTGCTGTTGTCTTCGATGTAGCCGGCCGGCAGTGCCTTGCCGATGCGGGCAGCGATGCGCAGGCCTTCAGTTTCGCCATGGCGGGTCACCAGCGCTTCACGCAGGTCGTCCTGCCAGTTGCGCAGCACCTGGGCCAGCTTCTGCTCCAGTTCGGCGGTATCGACGTCGAGCATTTCACCCGGCTTCGGGCGCACGATCAGGTGCACCTGGGCCAGCGGCGATTCGCCCAGCACCACCGAGCTGTCCACGTACTCGCCGTGCAGCGCGTCCTTCAGCATGGCCTCGATGCGCAGGCGCACGTCGGTGTTGAAGCGCTCGCGCGGCAGGTAGACCAGCGCGGAGATGAAACGGCTGTACTTGTCGCGGCGCAGGAACAGGCGGCTGCGCACGCGCTCCTGCAGGCCCAGCACGCCCATGGCGGTGCGGAACAGTTCGTCCTCGCTGGACTGGAACAGTTCTTCGCGCGGCAGGGTTTCCAGGATGTGGCGCAGGGCCTTGCCGCTGTGGCTGGCCGGGGCCAGGCCCGACTGCTTCATCACGTGCTCGTGGCGCTGGCGCACCAGCGGGATTTCCCACGGGCGACGGTTGTAGGCGCTGGAGGTGAACAGGCCGAGGAAGCGCTGCTCGCCGATGATCTTGCCCTTGGCGTCGAATTCCAGCACGCCGATGTAGTCCATGTAGCCGGCGCGGTGCACGCGCGAACGGGCGTTGGTCTTGGTCAGGATCAGCGCGTCCTTCAGGCCGGACGTGGTGTTCAGGCCCTGCGCGGCCAGCGTCTTGACCGGACGGGCGGCGGACTTGTCCTTGCCGCGCATCAGGCCCAGGCCGGTGTCGTTCAGCGGCGCCAGCACTTCTTCCTTGCCCTGCTTCTCGACGCGGTACTCGCGGTAGCCGAAGAAGGTGAAGTGGTTGTCGGCGGCCCAGCGCAGGAATTCCTGTGCTTCCTTGCGCGAGGCTGCGTCGACCGGCAGCTGGCGGCTGCCCAGGTCGTCGGCCAGTGCCAGCGCCTTGTCCTTCATCGGCTGCCAGTCACGCACGATCGCGCGCACTTCATCCAGCGCCTTGTTGATGGCCTGCTCGATGGCCGCCATGGCTTCGGCCGGCTGGCGGTCGATTTCCAGCAGCATCACCGACTCGGCATCACCCTCGCCGACCTTGACCAGCTTGCCGGCCTTGTCGCGGGTGAAGCGCAGCACCGGGTGGCCCAGCACGTGGACACCCACGCCCTGTTCGGCCAGCGACATGGTGACGGTGTCGACCAGGAACGGCATGTCGTCGTTGACGATCTGCAGCACAGTGTGGGGCGATTCCCAACCGTTGGCCTTCGCGGTCGGATTGAACACGCGGACGTTGGCCTTGCCGGCCTTGCGGGCACGGGCGAATTCCAGCGTCTCAGCCGCGAGAGCGGCCCACTCTTCAGCGCTGTGGTGCGGGAACTCGTCCGACTCCATGCGCTTGTAGAAGTCAGTGGCGAAGGCCACCGCTTCGGCCTGTGCGGCCGCGGGGTAACGCTTGCGCAATGCCGTGTACACCGGCTCCAGGGAGAAACCAGCGGTCACTGCGACCTCCGACTCTGCTGGTTTGGTCTTGTTTTTCACGGTCTTGGCTGCGGTTTTTTGCGGTTTCATGGCAGAGCGATGCGCTTGCTCAGTTGGGAAAATGAAATTGTAGCCCTACCGCACGAAAAGGCCTTGCTGCAGGACGGAATAACCAGATTCGGGTTTGCTGCGGTTTAGACGCCTATTCAGTTCGCACCGGTATGGTGCTGGCGCCCGCTTCAGCACTGCCGACAGGATCGGCAAAGCGTGTTACCGGAAGACACACGCGGCGACGCCGATTCGATTCCACAATCCTGAACTGGACGGTATAGTCCACCGCGTGAATCCGGCCTACCTCCCCGTTGCCCTCGACGCACGCGATGAGCGCGTGTTCGATGCCGTGCGCGAGCTGCTGGCCCAGCAGGGCATGCAGATGAGCATGGATGCGGTGGCCCAGCATGCCGGCTGCTCCAAGCAGACCCTGTACTCGCGCTACGGCAACAAGCAGGAACTGCTGCGCCGGGTGATGCAGCACCACGTCGGCCACGCCACCGGGGCCATGGTTCGTGCACTCCGCACTGACGACCTGCGTGCCAGCCTGCTCCAGTTCGCCATCGACTTCCTGGAGCACTTCAACCAACCGCACGTAGGCCAGGCCTGCCGGCTGATCGCCGCCGACGCGGCCCAGTTTCCCGAAGAGGCGCGTACGCTGTACCGGCATGGGGCCGGCGCGCTGACGCTTTATCTTGCTGAATGGATTGAAACCGTTTGCAGGCGTGGCCAGCTCCGGCATGACGACCCGCACTTCATGGCCGAACTGCTGCTGAGCATGATTGCCGGTCAGGATTTCGACAAACAACGTTTCCATACCCCCCATCGTGATGACGCGCAGCTGCGTCGGCGCTGGGCAGAGTTCTCCGTCGACAGCTTCCTGCGCGCCTTCGCGCCTCAGCCGTCGGCGGCCCCGTCTTCAAACCAACCCCGGAGTTCCTCCTGATGACCGCCCCACTCCGCACCTTTGCCTTGACGTGCGCCGTTGCTGTCGCGCTGGCTGCCTGCAAGAAGCCGGAACAGCAGACGCCCCCGCCGCCGGAGGTGGGCGTGATCGACGCCAAGCCGCAGACCCTGCCGCTGCAGCGTGAGCTGGTCGGCCGCCTGTCGCCGTTCCGCAGCGCCGACGTGCGTGCGCGCGTGCCGGGCGTACTGCTCAAGCGCGTCTACCAGGAAGGCTCGCAGGTCAAGCAGGGCCAGCCCCTGTTCCTGATCGACCCGGCGCCGCTGCGTGCCTCGCTCAATGCCTCCGAGGCCCAACTGGCCTCGGCCCGCGCCACCTACGCCAATGCCAAGGTGGCGGCAGACCGCGCACGTTCGCTGGCACCGCAGCAGTTCGTCTCCAAGTCCGACCTGGACAACGCCGAATCGGCCGAGCGCACCGCGCTGGCCGCGGTCAAGCAGGCCGAAGCGGCGGTGACATCCTCGCGCATCAGCCTGGGCTATACCGAAGTGACCGCACCGATCAGCGGCGTGGCCAACAAGCAGCAGGTCACCGAGGGCGCACTGGTCGGCCAGGGCGATGTGACCCTGTTGACCACCGTCGACCAGCTCGACCCGCTGTACGTGAACTTCTCGCTGAGCGTGGACGAACTGACCCAGCTGCGCGCGCAGCAGGCCAAGGGCGCGCTGGCGCTGTCGGGTGACGGCAAGGCCACGGTCAACGTCAAGCTGGCCGACGGCACCACCTACAGCGAGCCGGGCACGCTGGACTTCTCTTCGACCACGGTCGACCCGGCCACCGGCGCGGTGTCGCTGCGTGCGCTGCTGCCGAACCCGCAGCAGATCCTGCTGCCGGGTGCCTTCGTCAGCTTCCAGGCCAACCTGGGCGAGCGCAACAACGCCTACCTGGTGCCGCAGCAGGCGCTGCTGCGTGACACCACCGGCGGCTACGTGATGGTGGTCGGTGCCGACGGCAAGGTCGTCCGCAAGAACGTGAAGACCGATGGTGCACAGAACGGCAACTGGCTGGTCAGCGATGGCCTGGCCGCCGGTGACAAGGTGATCGTGGCCGGCGTGCAGAAGGTCAAGGAAGGTGCACCGGCGGTGGCCAAGCCGTGGACCCCGGGGCAGGACGCCAACGGCAAGCCTGCCGCGGGCGGCGCCGCTCCGGCGGGCGCGGCACCAGCCGCAGGCAAGGCACCGGCCGACGCGGCCAAGCCCGAGCAGGCCGATGCGGCCAAGCCGGCCGCCACCGATTCGAACAAGCAGTAACGGGAACCTTCCGTCATGCCTAAATTTTTCATCGAACATCCAGTCTTCGCCTGGGTGGTTGCGATCCTGATCTCGCTCAGCGGCGTGATCGCGATCCTCAACCTGGGCGTGGAGTCCTATCCCAACATCGCCCCACCACAGGTCACCGTCTCGGCGACCTACCCGGGCGCCAGCGCCGACACCACGGAAAAATCGGTCACCCAGGTGATCGAGCAGCAGCTGACCGGTATCGATCATCTGCTGTACTTCAGCTCCTCGTCCGCGTCCAACGGCCGTGCGCAGATCACCCTGACCTTCGAGACCGGTACCGATCCGGACATCGCCCAGGTGCAGGTGCAGAACAAGGTCTCGCTGGCCACGCCACGACTGCCTTCGGAAGTGACCCAGCAGGGCGTGGTGGTGGCCAAGGCCAACGCCGGCTTCCTGATGGTGATCGCGCTGCAGTCCGATACGCCGGCCATCAACCGTGATGCCCTGAACGACATCGTCGGTTCGCGCGTGCTCGACCAGGTCTCGCGTATCCCCGGCGTCGGCAGCACCCAGCAGTTCGGTTCCGAGTACGCCATGAACATCTGGCTCAACCCGGAAAAGATGCAGGGTTACGGCCTGTCGGCCAGCCAGGTGCTGGCGGCAGTGCGCGCGCAGAACGTGCAGTTCGCCGCCGGTGCGCTGGGTTCGGACCCATCGCCGGAAGGCCAGCACTTCACCGCCACGGTCTCGGCTGAAGGCCGCTTCAGTTCGCCGCAGGAGTTCGAGAACATCATCCTGCGCGCGAATCCTGACGGCTCGCGGGTGCTGATGAAGGACATCGCCCGCGTCGCATTCGGCGCCAACAACTACGGCTTCGACACCCAGTACAACGGCAAGCCGACCGGCGCCTTCGCCATCCAGCTGCTGCCGGGCGCCAACGCCCTGAACGTGGCCGATGCGGTGCGCGCCAAGATGGACGAGCTGCAGCCCAGCTTCCCGTCCGGCGTGACCTGGTTCTCGCCGTACGACAGCACCACCTTCGTCAAGATCTCGATCCAGGAAGTGGTCAAGACACTGTTCGAGGCAGTGTTCCTGGTGTTCCTGGTGATGCTGATCTTCCTGCAGAACTTCCGCGCCACCCTGATCCCGACCCTGGTCATCCCGGTGGCCCTGCTCGGTACCTTCCTGGGCATGTGGATGATCGGCTTCACGATCAACCAGCTGACCCTGTTCGCGATGGTGCTGGCGATCGGCATCGTGGTCGATGACGCGATCGTGGTGATCGAGAACGTCGAACGTATCATGACCGAGGAGGGCCTGGCGCCGAAACCGGCCACGCAGAAGGCGATGACCCAGATCACCGGCGCGGTGGTGGCGATCACCGTCGTGCTGGCTGCGGTGTTCATCCCGTCCGCCCTGCAGGGCGGCGCCGCCGGTGAGATCTACAAGCAGTTCGCGCTGACCATCGCCATCTCGATGGCGTTCTCGGCGTTCCTGGCCCTGGGCTTCACGCCGGCGCTGTGCGCGACCTTCCTCAAGCCGACGCACAACGACAACCCGAACATCGTCTACCGCACCTTCAACAAGTACTACGACAAGATCAGCCACACCTATGTGGGCCACATCACCTCCGCGGTGCGCCATGCGCCGCGCTGGATGATTCTGTTCGTGGTGCTTACCGCACTGTGTGGCTTCCTGTTCACCCGCATGCCGGGCAGCTTCCTGCCGGAAGAAGACCAGGGCTATGCGCTGGCGATCGTGCAGCTGCCGCCGGGCTCGACCAAGGGCCAGACCAACGAGGTGTTCGCGCAGATGCGTGGCATCCTGGAAAAGCAGGATGGCTATGAAGGCATGCTGCAGGTGGCCGGTTTCAGCTTCGTCGGTTCCGGCGAGAACGTGGGCATGGGCTTCATCCGCCTGAAGCCGTGGGAGGAACGCAAGTTCACCGCGCCCGAGTTCATCCAGAACATGAACGGCGCGTTCTACGGCATCAAGGAAGCGCAGATCTTCGTGGTTAACCTGCCCACCGTGCAGGGCCTCGGCCAGTTCGGCGGCTTCGACATGTGGCTGCAGGACCGCAGCGGTGCCGGCTACGAACAGCTGACCCAGGCGCGCAACATCCTGCTCGGCCAGGCCGCGCAGAAGCCGGACCATCTGGTGGGCGTACGCCCGAACGGCCTGGAGAACGCCCCGCAGCTGCAGCTGCATGTCGATCGCGTGCAGGCGCAGTCGATGGGCATGTCGGTGTCGGACGTGTACAGCACCATCCAGCTGATGCTGGCCCCGGTGTACGTGAACGACTTCTTCTACGAAGGCCGCATCAAGCGCGTGACCATGCAGGCCGATGGTCCGTACCGCACCGGCCAGGAGTCGCTGAAGAGCTTCTACAGCCCGTCCAGCCTGACCAAGAACGCCGATGGCACCAATTCGATGATCCCGCTGAACACGGTGGTCAAGTCCGAATGGGTGTCGGCGTCGCCGTCGCTGAGCCGCTACAACGGCTACTCGGCGATCAACATCGTCGGCTCGCAGGCACCGGGCACCAGCTCGGGTGAGGCGATGCAGACCATGGAAGGCATCGTCAACGACGATCTGCCGGCCGGCTTCGGCTACGACTGGTCGGGCATGTCCTACCAGGAAATCCTGGCCGGCAATGCCGCGACGCTGCTGCTGGTGCTGTCGATCGTGGTGGTGTTCCTGTGCCTGGCCGCGCTGTATGAAAGCTGGTCGATCCCGGTGGCGGTGCTGCTGGTGGTGCCGCTGGGCGTCCTCGGCGCGCTCGCCCTGTCGATGATGCGCGGCCTGCCCAACGATCTGTTCTTCAAGATCGGCCTGATCACCGTGATCGGCCTGGCCGCGAAGAACGCGATCCTGATCGTCGAGTTCGCGGTGGAGCAGCGCGCAGCAGGCAGGACCCTGCGTGATGCCACCATCGAGGCGGCACGCCTGCGTTTCCGACCGATCCTGATGACCTCGTTCGCGTTCATCATGGGCGTGATCCCGATGGCGATCTCCACCGGCGCCGGCGCCAATTCCCGTCACGCCATCGGTACCGGCGTGATCGGCGGCATGCTGTTCGCCACCCTGCTCGGCCTGCTGATGATCCCGGTGTTCTTCGTGGTCGTGCGCCGCATGCTGGGCGACAAGCTGGATGAATCCTCCAAGGAATTCATGGAGCGCCAGCGCGACGCGGAAGCCGCGCATCGTCCGGATCGTTGATCCGGCGGTGAGCTGAAACGAACAGGCCCCGGAGTGATCCGGGGCCTTTTTTCTTGCCGCTCTTGAATCCATGCCAACCAAGGTTGGCATCTACCAGGGCAACTGCATGCCCGAAGGTTGGCATCCACCAGAGCAACGGCATGCCCGGTAGCCGCCAACCTTGGTTGGCGCTGTTCGGGCAACCTCTCAGCGCAGCAGCGCAACCATCACGCATACCACCACGAAAGCCAGTGCAGCCCATTGCATCGGCACAAAAAAGAAATGATGGGGTGCGGCCTCGCCCTTCTGCCGGGGCGCACGGTTGAGCCACAGGCCCAGCAATACGTTCACCGCTGCACCGATGCCTGCACCCAACAGAACCTGCGGCAGCGGAGTGTTGCCCCCGGGGCCTTCATGCGGAAAGAAGTACGCCAGCAGCAGGATGGCTGCAATCGGCGTCACCAGCGTCATGAATCCCCAGCCACGAAAGATCATTCTTGCAGACCGCGTAAAAACCGGCCTGCATTGGACCAGACCGGGTATCGCTCGGCCAAGAAGCCCGTGTATCCACGCATGGCGTGGATCTACTGGCCGCGCCGCCGTTGCAGCGGCGCGGCCGATCGAACTCAACGCAGCCCGGTCTCGTTGCGTGCGATCACCAGGCGCTGGATTTCCGAGGTGCCCTCGTAGATCTCGGTGATCTTGGCATCACGGAAGTAGCGTTCCAGCGGCATTTCCTTGGAGTATCCCATGCCGCCGTGGATCTGCACGGCCTGGTGGGTGATCCACATCGCCGCTTCCGAGGCGGTCAGCTTGGCCACCGCCGCTTCAGTGCTGAAGCGCTTGCCCTGGCCCTTCACCCATGCGGCGCGCAGGGTCAGCAGCAGCGCTGCGTCCAGCTTGCACTTCATGTCGGCGATCTTGGCCTGGGTCATCTGGAAGGTGCCGATGGCCGCGCCGAACGCCTTGCGCTCCTTCACGTATTCCAGGGTCGCCTCATAGGCGGCACGGGCGATACCGATGGCCTGCGAGGCGATACCGATGCGGCCAGCATCGAGCACGCTCATGGCGATCTTGAAGCCTTCGCCTTCCTGGCCCAGCACGTCTTCGGCCTGCGCCACGTAATCGTTGAACTCGATCTCGCAGGTGGCCGAAGCGCGGATGCCCAGCTTCGGCTCGGTCTTGCCGCGACCGAAGCCAGCCTTGTCGGTATCGATGATGAAGGCGGTGATGCCGCGCGCGCCCTTGTCCGGCTCGCTCATCGCGAACAGCACGATGTACCTGGCCACCGGGCCGGAGGTGATCCAGCTCTTCTTGCCGTTGATGACGAAGGTGCCGTCGGCCTGCTTCACCGCGCGGCAGCGCATGGCCGTGGCGTCCGAACCGGACTGCGGCTCGGTCAGCGCGAACGCGCCGATGGCCGTGCCTTCGGCGATGGCACGCACGTAGGTCTGCTTCTGCTGCTCGGTACCGTGGGTGAGGATGCCGTTGCAGAACAGCGAGTTGTTGACCGACATGATGGTCGAGTGGGCTGCGTCGGCGGCGGCGACCTCCACCATCGCCAGCACGTACGCAACCGGGTCCATGCCCGCGCCACCGTACTCGGTCGGCACTTCGATGCCCATCAGCCCGTTCTCACCAAGCAGGCGGATGTTGTCCAGCGGGAACTCGCCGGTACGGTCATGGTGCTCCGCGCTCGGGGCGATCTTCTCCTGCGCGATGCGCCGCGCAACGTCCTGCAGCATCAACTGCTCTTCGGTAAAGCTGAAATCCACAACACCCTCCCGGGTACATGAAGTTATGGGCCACATTACGGTGCGCCCAGGTGCCCCGATTGTACCGGGGCCCGGCTGCTTCCGTACGCTGGCGACTTGACCGCGGCGGGCCGTCTCAGCGAATATATCTCTATATCGCGATAGGTAGATATTTATGGATCTTGAAGACTGGTCGACCCGCCTGAAGGTGTTCGCCGATGCGACCCGCGTGCGCCTGCTGGCGCTGCTGGAGCAGGAGGAACTGACCGTGGCCGAACTGTCGGCGATCACCCGGCTGGCACAGCCGCGCGTGTCCACCCACCTGGCGCGCCTGAAGGAAGCCGGCCTGGTCCGCGACCGCCGTGCGGGCGTGTCGGCCTATTACCGCTTCGACGAGGCCCAGCTGGACCCGGCGCAGCGTGCATTGTGGCATGCCTTGAGCAACGGAAGCGACGACCCGCTGCTGCGACAGGACGCTGAACGTGTCGCCGCCGTGCTGGCCCACCGCGCCTCGGACCAGAACTGGGCCGACAGCGTGGCCGGTGACATGGAACGCCACTACTCGCCTGGCCGCACCTGGGAGGCGCTGGCGCGTACCGCGCTGCCGCTGCTGGAGACCGGCGACGTGCTCGATATCGCCTCCGGTGACGGCGTGCTGGCCGAACTGGTCGCCCCGCATGCCAAGCGCTACATCTGCATCGACACCAGCGCGCGCGTGGTTGCCGCCGCCAGCGAGCGCCTGCGCCGCCTGCCCAATGTGGAAGTGCGCGAGGGCGACATGCATGCACTGCCATTCAAGGACGGCAGCTTCGACCTGGTGGTGCTGATGCACGCGCTGACCTATGCCAGCAAACCGGCGCAGGCGGTGACCGAAGCCGCACGCGTGCTGCGCCCCGGTGGCCGCCTGCTGCTGTGCAGCCTGGCTCGCCACGAGCACAAGGCAGCGGTGGAGGCATACGGCCACGTCAACCTTGGTTTCAGTGACAAGGAGCTGCGCAAGTTCGTCGACAAGGCCGGCCTGCAGGTGTCCAGCCTGGAGACGGTCACCCGCGAGAAGCGTCCGCCACACTTCGAAGTGATTTCGCTGATCGCCAACAAGCCCTGAGCCCGAGACCGCCATGCCTGCCATGCCCTGGTTGCATCCTGATCGTGCCAACGCCCTGCTCGACGCCCTGCGCGAGCGGATCCTGATCATCGACGGCGCGATGGGTACGATGATCCAGCGCCATGGCCTGCAGGAAGACGATTACCGTGGCGAACGCTTCGCCGGTGGCTACGATCACAGCCATGGCCCCGGCTGCGACCACGGCACGCCGGAGGGCCATGACCTGAAGGGCAACAATGATCTGCTGCTGCTGACCCGGCCGCAGATCGTCGCCGACATCCATACCGCCTACCTGGAAGCGGGCGCGGATCTGGTCGAGACCAACACCTTCAACGCCACCTCGGTCAGCCAGGCCGACTACCACCTCGAGCACCTGGTGTACGAGCTGAACAAGGCTGGCGCAGCCGTTGCACGCGCCTGCTGCGATGCGGTGGCCGCAACCACGCCGGGCAAACCGCGCTTCGTGATCGGGGTGATCGGTCCCACCAGCCGCACCGCCTCGATCAGCCCCGATGTCAACGATCCAGGCTTCCGCAACACCAGCTTCGACGAACTGCGCGACACGTATCGCGAAGCCATCGAAGGCCTGATCGACGGCGGCGCCGACACCCTCATGGTCGAGACCATCTTCGATACGCTCAATGCCAAGGCCGCGCTGTATGCGCTGGAAGAAGCGTTCGACGCGCGTGGCGCACGCCTGCCGGTGATGATCTCCGGCACCATCACCGATGCCTCGGGGCGCACCCTGTCCGGGCAGACCGCCGAAGCGTTCCACGCCTCGCTGGCGCATGCGCGGCCGCTGTCGATCGGGCTGAACTGCGCGCTGGGGGCGGAAGCGATGCGCCCGCATGTGGAAACCCTTGCACAGGTCGCCGGCTGTTACGTCAGCGCCCACCCCAACGCGGGCCTGCCCAATGCCTTTGGCGAGTACGACGAGACCCCCGAAGAGATGGCCGTCACCCTGCGCGGCTTCGCCGAGGATGGCCTGTTGAACCTGGTCGGCGGCTGCTGCGGCTCCACCCCCGAGCACATCCGCGCCATCGCCCAGGCGGTGGCCGGGCTGCCGCCGCGCGCCCTGCCCGCCGCCCAGGAGCAGCAGGCCGCATGAGCACCTCGCCCTACACCCGCCTGTCCGGCCTGGAGCCGCTGGTCATCACCCCGGACCTGCTGTTCATCAACGTCGGCGAACGCACCAACGTCACCGGCAGTGCGCAGTTCCGCAAGCTCATCAAGGAAGGCCGCTACGAAGAAGCGGTGGACGTGGCCCATCAGCAGGTGGCCAGCGGCGCGCAGATCCTCGACGTCAACATGGACGAGGGCCTGATCGATTCGGAGGCGGCGATGACCCGCTATCTCAACCTGATCATGTCCGAACCGGATATCGCCCGCATCCCGGTGATGGTCGACTCCTCCAGGTGGAGCGTGATCGAGGCCGGCCTGAAGTGCCTGCAGGGCAAGAGCGTGGTCAACTCGATCTCGCTGAAGGAAGGCGAGGCGCTGTTCCGCGAACACGCACGCAAGGTCCTGCGCTATGGTGCCGCTGCGGTGGTGATGGCCTTCGACGAAAGCGGGCAGGCCGATACCTGCGCGCGCAAGGTCGAGATCTGCACCCGCGCCTACCGCATCCTCGTCGACGAGATCGGCTTCCCGCCGCAGGACATCATCTTCGACCCGAATATCTTTGCCGTCGCCACCGGTATCGAAGAACACGACAACTATGCGGTCGACTTCATCGAAGCCACCCGCACCATCAAGCAGACCCTGCCGCACTGCCATGTCTCCGGCGGCGTCTCCAACGTCTCGTTCTCGTTCCGTGGCAACGAAACGGTTCGCCAGGCCATCCACTCGGTGTTCCTGTACCACGCCATCGCCGCCGGCATGGACATGGGTATCGTCAACGCCGGCGCGATGCCGATCTACGACGAACTGGAACCGGAGCTGCGTGAGCGCGTGGAGGATGTGATCCTCAACCGCCGCAGTGATGCCACCGAGCGCCTGCTGGAAATCGCCGAGCGCTACAAGGGCAAGAAGGGCGCGGCGAAGACCGAAGACCTGGCCTGGCGCGAAAAGCCGGTGGCACAGCGCCTGGCACATGCGCTGGTACACGGCATGGATGCCTTCGTGGAAGAAGACACCGAACTGGCCCGACAGGCCTCCAGCCGCCCGCTGGACGTGATCGAAGGCCCGTTGATGGATGGCATGAACGTGGTCGGCGACCTGTTCGGCGCCGGCAAGATGTTCCTGCCGCAGGTGGTGAAATCCGCGCGCGTGATGAAGAAGGCGGTGGCCTACCTGCTGCCGTACATCGAAGCGGAAAAGGCGCGCAGTGGCGACACCGCCAAGAGCAACGGCAAGATCATCATGGCCACGGTGAAGGGCGATGTGCATGACATCGGCAAGAACATCGTCGGCGTGGTCCTGGCCTGCAACAATTTCGAAGTGGTCGACCTTGGCGTGATGGTGCCGGCGCAGAAGATCCTCGATGCCGCCCGCGAACACAACGCCGACCTGATCGGCCTGTCCGGACTGATCACTCCGTCGCTGGAGGAGATGAGCCACGTCGCCCGCGAGATGCAGCGCCAGGGCTTCGAGCTGCCGCTGCTGATCGGTGGCGCCACTACGTCGCGTGCGCATACCGCGCTGAAGATCGACCCGCATTACAAGGCGCCCACGGTGTGGGTGAAGGATGCCTCGCGCGCGGTCGGCGTGGCCCAGTCGCTGATCTCGCGCGACCTGCGCGAGGCCTTCGTTGCCGCCAACGAGGCCGACTATGCCGAGATCCGTGCCCGCCACCGAAATCGTGGCGATGCCAAGCGCCTGGTCACGCTGGAACATGCACGCGGGCAGAAATTCCAGGGGGGATGGGACAGCTACACGCCGCCGGCTCCGAACCAGCCCGGCCTGCACGTATTCGACGACTACCCGCTGGCCGAACTGGTCGACTACATCGACTGGACGCCGTTCTTCCAGGCCTGGGAGCTGGCCGGCAAGTTCCCGGCCATCCTCACCGATGAGATCGTCGGCCCCCAGGCCAGCGATCTGTACAAGGATGCCCGCGCGATGCTCGAGCGCATCGTCGGCGAAAAGTGGCTGACCGCCAAGGCCGTGTTCGGCCTGTGGCCGGCCAACAGCGTCGGCGACGACGTGCGCGTGCAGCACCCGCAGGGCGAGACCACCCTGCACTTCCTGCGCCAGCAGGTGGACAAGCCGGCCGAGCGCCCGGACTTCTGCCTGGCCGATTTCATCGCGCCGGCCGACAGCGGCAAGCAGGACTGGATCGGCGCCTTCGCCGTCACTGCCGGTATCGGCATCGACGCGCATGTGGCGCGCTTCGAAGCCGACCATGACGACTACAACGCGATCCTGCTGAAGGCACTGGCCGACCGCTTCGCCGAAGCGCTGGCCGAGCGCCTGCACCAGCGCGTGCGTACCGACTTCTGGGGCCATGAGCGCACCGAGACGCTGGACAACGAAGCCCTGATCGACGAGCAGTACCGCGGCATCCGACCGGCCCCCGGGTACCCGGCCTGCCCCGAGCACAGCGAGAAGCGCCGCCTGTTCGACCTGCTGCAGGCCGAAGCGAATGCCGGCATGGAACTGACCGAGAGCTTCGCGATGCTGCCTACGGCCGCCGTCTCGGGCTACTACTTCAGCCACCCGCAGAGCCAGTACTTCGTGGTCGGCCGCCTCAGCCGCGAACAGGTCAGCGACTACGCCCGCCGCAAAGGCGTGGACCGCGCCCAGGCCGAGCGCTGGCTGGCCTCCAACCTCGACTACGATCCCGAATGACACAGAAAGGGGACGGAGGGGATTAAGTCGTTTTGGGCACAAACGACTTAATCCCCTCCGTCCCCTTTTCGCTTCATCATTGCGCGATGGCTGTCCCCGTTGCCTGCCTCTCCAGCTTCTACCTGTTCTATTACGCGGCGCTCGGTGCGTTCACCCCGTACTGGAGCCTGTCCCTTGCAATACATCTTCGCACTGAGCCTGCCACTGATCCGCGCACGGTATAGTGGCAGCCGCAACGCGCAATGAAAACGCCGGGCATAGCCCGGCGCTCTCACCAACCAACAGTTCCCTTTACCAGACCAGGTCGTCCGGCACCTGGTACTGCGGGTCCGCGTACGGATCTTCCTCGGCCGGCGCATTTGGATCGACCTTCAGCGCCACCGAGGCGGCGAACACCGCTTCGGACTGCGCCAGCACATCGGCGGTCACCAGCAGGTAGCGGCCATTGAGCTGGACCACGCCCAGCTCACCGGCATTGAGCGCGGTCAGCTGTTCGGCGGTCACGTAGATGCGCTTGATCTTGCCGCCATACGGGAAGTGGCGGGCGATGTCCGCTGCCTCGGCATTGAGGCTCTTGTCCTTCAGCAGTTCTTCCAGCTTGGCCTTCGCCTCGCGGCGTACGCGTGCTTCTTCCTGCTTCAGGCGCTCGGTCTCGATGCGCTCTTCCTTCTCCCGCTGCGCACGGATGGCATAGGCCTTGGCCAGGTCCATCTCTTCGGCGCTGCGCGGCTTGCGCGGGCCCTGCTGCCCCTGGCCACCACGCGCATGCCCGCCGGGCTTGCCCGCACCACCATGGCCATGCCCGCGACGCTCACCGGGCTTGTGCTCGCCCTTGCCTGCGCCCTGCGGCTTTCCATTGCCGTTGCCACCCTTGCCCTGCGGGCGGCCATCACGGCGGGGGCCATCATTCTTGCGCTCGGGCTTGGGCGCGGGCTTGAAGCCCAGGCCCATCAGCTGGTCGCGGAGGGTATCGCTCATAGGATTCGGATCAGTAGTGCGGCGGCGGCGGTTCGCTCGCCGGATCGGAAGAATTCAGTGCGTTGCGGACCTTGCCCAGGTCTTCCAGCAGCACGCGCAGCACATCGGCGTTGCGCATGCCCTGCATGCGGGCATCAGCCAGCGCATCGCTCAGCTCGGCCAGCGCCTGTTCCTGGAAGGACACGCGCATTTCCAGCTCGACCAGGCGCGCTTCCAGCGCCTGCTCGCGTTCGGTGGGCAGATCAGACATGCAGCGAGCGCCCCCGGCCAATGCCGTAGTACGCAAGACCAGCGGCTTCCACGTCGCTCGGCTCATACAGGTTGCGACCGTCGAACACCACTGCGTCCTTCAACTGCTCGCGCAGCTTCTGGAAGTCGGGGCTGCGGAACTGCTTCCACTCGGTGACCACCACCAGCGCGTCGGCACCCTGCAGCGCTTCGCCTGCCGTGCTGCAGAACGTGAGGTCGTCGCGCTCACCGAAGATGCGCTGCGATTCATGCATCGCTTCCGGGTCGTAGGCACGCACCGTGGCACCGCCTTCCCAGAGCTGGGCCAGCAGGCGACGGCTGGAGGCCTCACGCATGTCGTCGGTGTTCGGCTTGAAGGCCAGGCCCCATACGGCGAAGGTCTTTCCGCGCACGCCTTCGTCCTCGCCCTTGTCGTAATGACGCTGGATGAGAGCGAACAGATGGCCCTTCTGTGCATCGTTGACCGCTTCAACGGCATTGAGCAGCTTCGGCTCCAGGCCATACTGCTGGGCGGTACGGGCCAGTGCCTGCACGTCCTTCGGGAAGCACGAGCCACCGTAGCCGGCGCCCGGGTAGATGAAGTGCCAGCCGATGCGCGGGTCCGAGCCGATGCCCTGGCGGACCTGCTCGACATCGGCACCGACGCGTTCTGCGATGTTGGCGATTTCATTCATGAACGAAATCTTGGTTGCCAGCATCGCATTGGCGGCGTACTTGGTCAGTTCGGCCGAACGCACGTCCATTTCCACCACGCGGTCGTGGTTGCGGTTGAACGGCGCGTACAGGCGACGCATCACCGCCACCGACTCTTCGTTCGCCGCACCGATGATGATGCGGTCCGGGCGCATGCAGTCCGCAACCGCATCGCCTTCCTTCAGGAATTCCGGGTTGGAAACCACGTCGAAGGCGATATCCGCGCCACGCGCGGCCAGCTCTTCGGCAATGGCCGCACGCACCTTGTCAGCGGTGCCGACCGGCACCGTCGACTTGTTGACCACCACGGTCGGCACACTCATGTGCCGACCAATGGTTCGGGCTACGGCAAGCACGTATTGAAGATCGGCACTGCCATCCTCGTCCGGCGGCGTACCAACGGCGATGAACACCACCTGGCCATGATCGATGGCGGCCGCGGCATCCGTGGTGAACGCCAGCCGCGCTGCGGCATGGTTGGCCTTCACCATCGGCTCCAGGCCGGGTTCATAGATCGGGATGATGCCCTGGTTGAGGCCATCCACCTTGGCCTGGTCGATATCGACACAGACCACCTGATGACCAACATCGGCCAGGCAGGTACCGGTCACCAGTCCAACGTAGCCGGTACCAAAAATCGCAACGCGCATATCCGTATTCGCTCCTGAATGACTTACGGCAGAACGCCCAGCAGCTCGACGTCGAACGTCAGAGTTGCGTTCGGGCCGATCGGGCCGCCCGGGGTGCCGTTCTCACCGTAGGCGAGTTCGCCCGGGATCCAGAAGCGGTACTTCGAACCGACCGGCATCAGCGCGACGCCTTCGGTCCAGCCCTTGATCACCTGGTCCAGACCGAACTCGGCCGGCTGGCGGCCATAGGAACTGTCGAACACGGTGCCGTTGAGCAGCTTGCCTTCGTAGTTCACGCGCACCTTGCTGCTCGGCAGCGGGCGCTCGCCGCTACCCGGGCGGATCACCTGGTACTGCAGCCCCGACGAGGTGGTCACCACGCCCGGCTGGGTCTTGTTCTTGGCCAGGAACGCGTTGCCTTCCGTGCGGTTGGTCTGCGCAGCCTGAGCGGCCTTGGCCTGCATTTCAGCCTGCTTGGTGCCCATGAAGGCCTGGATGGTGGCGGTCGCGTCAGCTTCCGTCATCTTCGGCTGGCCCTTGGTCAGGCCGGTGCTGATTGCGTCAAACAGCGAGGCGACATCGATATCGTCCTTCAGCTGCGCCAGCGACGGGCCCACCGAGTAGGAGCCGATCATCTGCGACACCTTGACGCGGTCGACCTTCGGCGGCTGCGAACCCGGTGCCACGCCCGGCACCTGCTGGCCGCTGCGGGCCATCACGACCTGGCGCAGCGCGGCATCGGTGGCCTTGGCCTGTTCCTGGGTGATCTGCGGCTGCAGGCCCTCGAACGAACGCTCGACGGCGGTGCGCAGGGCGGCCACATCGATCTCTTCGGCGATCGGGGTGAACGACTTGGCGACATCAAGGCCGATGGCGTAGCCGAGCTTCTGCTTGGGGGAATTCAAGGTTGCGGTCTCCTTGGCGGCTGCGGGGGCAGCCGGTTGTTGCGACAGAGCGACACCCGAAGTGCCCATCGCCAGAATCAGAACCGACGCCGCGGCGCCGCGCATTCCCATCTTCATTCGCTGCATTCCTGGAAGTGTCTGGGCGCCGACGTCGGCGCGAAAAGAAGCATTGTCGCACGCATGCCGTCGATGTCGAGGCATGCGTGCCGGATATCAATGCGTGGCGGCTGCCGCCAGCGCCTTGTCGATGGCTGCGGTCAGCTGCGGATCGTCCGGCGTCACCTTGCTGGCGAACTGGGCGATGACCTTGCCATCGCGGCCCACGAGGTACTTGTGGAAGTTCCAGGCCGGCGCAACGCCGGTCGCTGCGGTCAGCCGCTGGTACAGCGGCGTGGCCTGCGTACCGACCACATGCACCTTCTCGAACATCGGGAACTTGACGCCGTAGGTCAGGGTGCAGAAGTCCTGGATCTGCTTCTCGTCTCCCGGTTCCTGGCCCTTGAAGTCATTGGAAGGGAAGCCCAGCACCGCAAAACCGCGGCCTGCATAACGCTTCTGCAGCGCCTCCAGCCCTTCGTACTGCGGCGTGTAGCCACACTTGCTGGCGGTGTTGACCACCAGCAGCACCTGCCCGTGATAGCGCTGCTGCAGATTCACCTGCTGTTTGCTGGCCAACGGCCGGTATTCCAGATCGAGCAGGTCGGCCGCCAGCGAACTGGCGGAACCGGCGGCGCCGGCCACCATCAGGGCCAGCAGGGACAGGCCGCGCAGGCGGCACGGGGAAACGGTCGGCAGGGGCATCAGAGGCGGTCCGCGGTAGCCATTCACAAGGCCCGGCCAGTGCTGGCCGGGAATCGGCCGAACTATAGCACCGGGCTCCGGAGCCCCTGATGGCACGGGCCCACCGCGGGCTTTGCGCGGCGTGGCGAATGTGCCGCCCGGGCGCCATCGAAGGCGCAGTGATGCCATAGCATGGACATCACTGAATGGATGGCGGCCCCGGGAAGATCCCTGCGGCAGTTTTATTTCCCTTTGAAATCAATCGAATAAAGGGATATTTCAGCAATCTGACCACCCCTGCCATCAGTTGGGGAGGGCAAGGGGTTGCACGTAGGCGTGCCGGTGTTATAGTTGCATACAACACCAGTCACCTGAGACAGGGGGAAGCCATGAACGTCCGGATCCGTCGCAACCTCACCGCACCCGCGGCCGTCGCTGTTTCGACCCTGCTCGTGCTGGCCTGGTGGGCCACGCCCACCGCCCCTGCTTCTGCCGCTGCTGAAGGTGCGCAGGACGCAACGCTCTCCCCGGCAATGAACGCCTCCTCCCCCCCGTTCTCGTTTCACCATCTCCGACCCCACGAGCAGGACCTCTATTCTTTATACCCTCTCTTGTTTGAAAAAAAAAAAAATATA
>NZ_RXLZ01000030.1 GCF_003970865.1 Stenotrophomonas maltophilia
TCCCCCTTTTAACTCCTTTGTTTTTGTTATTGATCCGGTGGTAGATTCTTCTAGTCGTCCTTGTTTTTTTTTCTAAAGCCGATGGCGGAAAGCGGGTTAGGGGGAGGAGGGGGGGGCCCGGGGATGTGTATAAGGGACAGGGCGTGGCGTGGGCGATTTCACCCCCCGCCCCCGCATTCCGGGTGACTCGCATTCAGCCGGCGGCACAGCTGCGGCCGATTGTCGCAGGCGCGGTCACGCCTGAACGCATACGATGAGCGTGAATGACCGGTCCCGACGCCCCGTTTCTCCGAACCCTGTGCAGCCTGCGCTGGCTTGCCGTAGGCGGCCAGGCCGCCACCATCCTGGTTGCCACCTGGGTGCTGGGCCTGCCGTTGCCGCAGCTGCCGTTGTGGGCGGGCGTGGCCGTGCTGACCCTGTTCAACATCTACACCCAGCTGCGCCCGGAGGCGGCCGACACCGCGCCACTGACCGCATTCGGCCACATCCTGGTGGACGTGATCATCCTGACCTGGATGGTGGGCTGGAGTGGCGGCATGGCCAATCCGTTCAGTTCACTGTTCCTGATCCTGATCGCACTGGCCGCGTTCGCCCTGCCCCTGCGCTGGGCGCTGGCGGTCGCGCTGGCCTGCCTGCTCGGCTACGCCGCCAGCGGCATCTTCGGCCAGTCGCTGCCGGATGGCTATTTCCGCGCGCAAGACCTCAACCGCTGGGGCGTGGTCGCCAATTTCCTGATTTCCGCGGCGGTCGTGCTGACCTTCTCCACCCGCCTGGCGCTGGCGCTGCGCCAGCGCGAACTGGAACTGTCGGCCCTGCGCGAACGCTTCGCCCGCAACGAGGGCATCGTCGCCCTGGCCACCCATGCCGCCTCGGTGGCACATGAACTGAACACGCCGCTGGCGACCATGACCCTGCTCGCCGATGACGTCGCCGAGCGCAGCGAAGAGCCCGAAGTACGCGAAGACATGGAAACCCTGCGCGAGCTGCTGGTGCAGTGCCGCGAGCGCGTGCTGGCGCTGGCCGCGCCAGCCTCGGCCGATGCGCCGGGGCGCAGCCACTCCAGTGCCCAGCAGGTACTGGAACAGTGGCGCCTGGTGCGGCCGACCATCGACCTGCACCGCAACGACGATGCGCCGCTGCGGCTGCCACTGGCCCCGGGCGTGGGCCATCTGCTGATGGTCCTGCTCAACAATGCCGCCGATGCCGGCGAACAGGCCGGCCGGCCACGCGTGGACCTGGACCTGCGCATCGAAGGCGACGACCTGATCGGCGAAGTCCGCGATTACGGCCACGGCTTCGACGCCCGTGCCGCGGTGCTGCCGGGCAAGCTGTTCGGCAGCAGCAAAAGCGAGGGCATGGGTGTCGGCCTGGCCCTGTCCCATGCCACCATCGAACGCCTCGACGGCGAGATGTGGATGCGCCCGGCCCAGGGGGCCGGCAGCCGCGTCGGCTTCCGCCTGCCGCTGGCCCCACGCGAGGACACCCCATGAGCCTTCACCACTCCACCCTGGGCCTGCTGGTCGACGACGACGAGCTGTACCTGCGTACCCTGCAGCGCAGCCTGGCCCGCAAGGGGCTGGAAACGCAGACCGCGCAGGACGCCGCCAGTGCACTGGCTCTGGCCCGCCAGCACCCGCCGGCGTTCGCGCTGATCGACCTGAAGCTGGGCAGCGATTCCGGCCTGGCCCTGATCCAGCCGCTGCGCGCACTGCGCGCGGACATGCGGATCCTGCTGGTGACAGGCTACGCCAGCATCGCCACCGCCGTGGAGGCGATCAAGCTCGGCGCCGACGACTACCTGCCGAAGCCGGCCACGGTGCCGATGATCCTGCGCGCCCTCGGCGAGGAAGACGACGGCCCGGCCGACGATGGCGAAATGGAAGTGCCGGACGCGATGACGCCGATCAGCCGCCTGCAGTGGGAACACATCCAGCAGGCGATGCACGAGACCGGCGGTAACGTGTCCGCGGCAGCGCGCCTGCTCGGCATGCACCGGCGTTCGCTGCAGCGCAAGCTGGCAAAGCGGCCGAGCCCGGAACGCGATCCGAGCCGGTGAGACGCCACCCCGTCCACCGGTAGTGCCGGCCGCTGGCCGGCAACCTCATGAACGGTGGGCGCATCGCCGGAATGCCGGCCAGCGGCCGGCACTACCAGAACCTCAGCCCTTCAGCTGCGCCAGGATCTCGCGGGTCATCGGATCGGCAATCGCCACATCCTCACCCTGCAGTGCCGGCAGCAGGCCACTGGCCAGCTGCTTGCCAAGCTCGACACCGAACTGGTCGAAGGCATTGATGTTCCAGATCACCGACTGCACGTACACGGCGTGTTCGTACATGGCGATCAGTGCGCCCAGCGCCTGCGGGGTCAGCGCGTCGAGCAGGATCAGCGTGCTCGGGCGGCCGCCCGGGTAATCACGGTGCGGGTCGTCGCTGCTCTGACCATTGGCCAGCGCTTCGGTCTGCGCCAGCAGATTGGCCAGCAGGGCCTGATGATTGATCGTGTAGGGATCGTCGTTGTGCACGCAGCCGATGAAGTCGGCCGGAACGATGCTGGTGCCCTGGTGCAGTGCCTGGAAGAAGCTGTGCTGCACATCGGTGCCCGCGCCGCCCCACCATACCGGCACGGTGTCGGTGGTGACCGGCTGGCCGTCACGCTGCACGCGCTTGCCCAGGCTTTCCATCACCAGCTGCTGCAGGTAGGCCGGCAGCAGCGCCAGGCGCTGGTCGTAGGTCATCACCGCGTGCGTGGCGTGGCCCAGCAGGTTGCGGTTCCAGATGTCGGTCAGACCGTGCAGCACCGGCAGGTTGCGCTCCAGCGGTGCATCCAGCGCATGCGCATCCATCTGCGCGGCACCGTCCAGCAGCTGTTCGAAACGCTCGAAACCGATCGCCAGCGCGATCGGGAAACCAACGGCCGACCACAGCGAATAACGGCCACCCACCCAGTCCCACATCGGCAGCACGCGATCGGCGGCGATCGCGAAGGCCTTGGCGGCGCGTTCCGGGTTGGCGCTGACCGCATACAGGCGCTCGCTGCCACCCAGCCAGTCGTGCAGGATCTGGCCGTTGAGCAGGGTTTCCTGCGTGCCGAAGGTCTTGGAGATCAGGATGCCGGCGGTCTTCGCCGGATCCAGCGTGGCCAGCGTACGCTGCATGGCCGCGCCGTCCACGTTCGAGACGAAATGCACGCGCAGGCGCGCACCGGTGACCGGGCGCAGCGCGTCGGCGACCAGGCGCGGGCCAAGGTCGGAACCACCGATGCCGACACTGACCACATCGGTCACGCCACTGTCTTCCAGCGTGCGCACCAGCACGCCCATGCGCTGGCGGATGTCGCGCGCGGTGGCATAGGCCTCGGCCGCCACCGGCGCATCGACCACATCGCCACGCAGCGCGGTATGCAGCGCGGCGCGGCCTTCGGTCAGGTTGACCTGCTCGCCACGGAACAGGCGGGCGATGGCGCCACCGACATCACGCTCGGCAGCCAGCGCCAGCAACGCCTGCAGCGCCGCGGCATCGTATTTCTGCCGCGCGAAGTTGACGTACAACGGACCGACCCGCAGTGCCAGATCCTGCACGCGGCCGGGTTCGGCGGCGAGCAGGCTGGGAATGCTTGCGCCCTTCAGGCGCTGGGCGTGGGAGTGCAGCGAGTCGAATCCGTTGTTCGTTGTCATGCGGCCTGGGTCGGGATCGTGTCGTTGGTGTGGGTGATCTGGTTCTTGCCATCAACGTACACTAGCTTCGGCTTGAAGCTGTCCGCTTCCTGCTCGGTCATGCTGGCGAACGCGGCGATGATGATGATGTCACCGACCTGCACGTGGCGCGCGGCGCCACCGTTGAGCGAGACAACGCCGCTGCCGGCTTCGGCGCGGATCGCATAGGTCGAGAAGCGCGCACCGTTGGTCACGTCCCAGATGTGCACCTGCTCGAACTCGCGGATGCCGGTGGCAGCCAGCAGGTTGTCATCGATGGCGATCGAGCCTTCGTAGTTCAGCTCGGAATGGGTGACGGTGGCGCGGTGGATCTTGGTCTTGAGCAGGGACAGGTGCATGGGGGCGCTGCAACGGCAAAGGAAAGAGCGGATTCTAGCACCCGCTTGGCCGTCGTCAGGGGGCTGCAGCAGGACGCTGAAGGCCGTTCAGGCGCCCTCCCCCGGCGGCGACGCCGCGGCATGCCCGGAACTGCCCTCCAGGGATAGCCGGAACACCGTATGGAAGGCCAGCCCGGCGACCAGCCCGAAGCCGCCCGCAGCCAGCACCTGCAAGGCGTAGCTGATCACGTCGAAGGTGTCGACATAGCGCAGGCGCTGCAGCAGCGGACCATTGTCCGCGCCCGGCCAGGTGCAGGTCGCCATGGCCAGCGCGCCCAGTGCGAAGCCGACCAGCACGAATCCGGCCCGGCGCAGGCGCTGCTGAGACTGCAGGATCAGCGCCATCGGCAGCAACACCGCGATGGCATTGCAGGCGGCCAGCACGAACATCAGCCCACCACCCGTGAGCGCAGGCATCGGCGTACGCCTGAATTCGAGCGCGAACAACAGGCCGCCAAACAGCTGGGCCGGCAGCATGCCAGCCGCCAGCACCGCCAGGATCGAGGCCTGGAAAAGACGGCCGGTATCAGTGCTGGGGGTCTTCATTTCCCGTCTCCCGTCCCTGGGAAGTGGAGAGGCGCCGGTTGCGGGCGCCCCGGAGCCGCATGCGGCTCAGAACTCCAGGTTGTCGATCAGGCGGGTGGTGCCCAGGCGTGCGGCGATCAGCGCTACGCGGCCACCGCCATCGAAGGTCGGCTCGGCCAGCTCCGGGGTGCGCAGCACCGCATAGTCGACCTGGAAACCGGCCGCCTGCAATGCCGCCGTGGCGTCGGCCTCGATGCGATCACGTGCCTGCCCGGCCACGTAGCCTTCGCGCATGCCCAGCAGGGTGCGGTGGATGGTGGTCGCGACCGGGCGCTGTTCGGCGCTCAGGTACTGGTTGCGCGAACTCTTGGCCAGGCCATCCTCGTCGCGCACGATCTCCGCACCGACGATCTGGATCGGGAACGACAGCTCAGCCACCATCTGCCGGATCACCGCCAGCTGCTGGTAGTCCTTGCGGCCGAACACGGCCACCTCCGGCTGCACCTGCAGGAACAGGCGCGCCACCACCGTGCAGACGCCATCGAAGTGACCCGGTCGGCTGGCGCCTTCCAGCACTTCACTGACGCCGGGCGCGTGCATCTGCGTGGTCTTGTCCACGCCCAGCGGATACATCGCCTCGACACTGGGCAGCCACACCGCATCGCAGCCGGCCTGCTCCAGCCCGGCCACGTCGGCCTCGGGCGTGCGCGGGTAGCGGCTGAAGTCTTCATTCGGCCCGAACTGGGTCGGGTTGACGAAGATGCTCGCCACCACCTTGTCGGCATACTGGCGGGCCAGGGTCACCAGCGAATGGTGGCCACCGTGCAGGTTGCCCATGGTCGGCACCAGCGCCACGCGCAGGCCCTCGCGCTTCCACTGGGCGATCTGCTCGCGCAGTGCGCCGAGCTCGTTGAAGGTCTGGATCATTGGGCGTAGGCGTGCTGTTCGTCGGGGAAGCTGCCGTCGCGCACGGCGTCGGCATAGGCGCGGGTGGCACCGGCCACCGAACCGCCTTCGGCAAGGAAATCCTTGACGAACTTGGGACGGCGATGGCCACTGTCCAGGCCAAGGAAATCGTGCAACACCAGCACCTGGCCGTCGCACTGCGGGCCGGCACCGATGCCGATGGTCGGCACTTCCACCGCAGCGGTCACTTCGGCGGCAACCGGGGTCGGCACGCATTCGAGCACCATGATACTGGCGCCGGCAGCGGCCACGGCCCTGGCATCTTCCACCAGCTGGCGCGCGGCATCGCCGCGGCCCTGGATCTTGAAGCCGCCCAGGCGCAGCACCGACTGCGGGGTCAGGCCCAGATGCGCGCAGACCGGAATCTCGCGCTCGACCAGGTAACGGATGATGTCGACCTTGAAGCCGGCACCTTCGATCTTGACCATCTCGGCACCGGCCTGCAGCAGCTGCAGCGAAGCATCCAGCGCGCGCTCCGGAGTGGCGTCGGCGCCGAACGGCAGGTCGGCCACCAGCAGCGCACGCTGCAGCACGCGGGCCACGGCCCGTGTGTGGTAGACCATGTCGGCTACGGTCACCGGCAGGGTCGAATCATGGCCCTGCACGACCATGCCCAGCGAATCGCCGATCAGGATCAGGTCAACGCCATTGGCGTCGAAAGTGCGGGCGAAGCCGGCGTCGTAGGCGGTCAACATGACCAGCTTCTGGCCATTGCGCTTGGCCTCGGCCAGGGCGGGAACGGTCCAGGGCTTGCTGTCTGCGTGGGTGCTCATGTGCTGATAACCGGGGGAGATAACCCGGGCATTATCACCCTATCGGCGCAATCCGGCAGGCATCCACCCGCATCACTGCATCCCGCACGCTGCCATGGCCGGGAATGGCCAGATCCGGCGCGATTTCGGCCAGCGGCACCAACACGAAGGCACGCTCGTGCAGGTAAGGATGCGGTACCTGCAGGCCGGGCTGATCGAGCACCTGCGCACCATACAGCAGCAGGTCCAGGTCCAGCGCGCGTGGCCCCCAGTGCACCTGCGGATCACGCACGCGGCCGAAGTGCCGCTCCAGCGACAGCATCGCCTGCAGCAGTTCGTCGGCTGGCAGATCCGTTTCGACTGCAGCCACCGCATTGACGAACGGTGGCTGGTCTTCATTGCCCCAGGCCGGCGTGGCGTACAGCCTCGAGGCCTGGCGCAGGCGGGTACCGGGCAGCTCGTCGAGCGCGGCAATCGCCGCGCCGACGGTGGCGACCGCGTCGCCAAGGTTGGCGCCGAGGCCGATCCAGGCAAGGGTCATCGTTTACTCGCCAGCCGCACCGACCGGGGCGCCCGGACGACGGCGGCGACGGCGGCGCTTGCGCGGTGCCCCGCTCTCGTCATCACCCTCTTCGCTGTGCATCACGTCCAGCGACGATTCCAGCTCGCGGCCGGACTGCGCCTGTGCTTCGCGCCAGAACTCGACATCGGCGGCGTGCTCTGCCGAGGCCACCTGACGCAGGCTGAGGAAGTCGAACGCGGCACGGAAACGCGGATGGGTCAGGGTGCGGAATACGCGCTTGCGCTGGCGTGAGCCGAAACGCGACTGCAGCAGCCAGATCTCCTGCATCGGCAGCGAGAAGCGGCGCGGCAGCGCGATGGTGCTCAGCTGCTGCACGGTAACGCGGTCGGCGGCACGGCGCTGCGCTTCTTCCGGCGCCACGCCCTGCTTGAGCAGGGTTGCCTGGGCGCGGCAGAACGCCGGCCACAGCAGCAGCGCGAACAGGAACGCGGGCGAAACCGGTTCGTCGTTGGCCACGCGGGCATCGGTGTTGGCCAGGCCCTCGACCAGCATGCGGCGCAGTGCGCCGGTGCGGTTGGACTTCAGTGCCTTGGCGCTCTCCGGGAACAGCACGTCGAACAGGCCGTAACGCTCAAGGCCCTCGAAGCTGGCCACGCCGTGCCCGGACAGGAACAGCTTGAGCACTTCCTCGAACAGGCGCGCCGGTGCGGCCTCGTTGAGCAGGCCGGCCAGGTGCGGGATCGGCGCGGCGGTACCCTCTTCGATCTGGAAGCCGAGCTTGGCCGCCAGGCGCACCGCACGCAGCATGCGCACCGGATCTTCGCGATAACGCTGCTCGGGGTCGCCGATCAGCTTCATCAGGCGCGCCTGGACGTCTTCGAAGCCGCCGGTGTAATCGCGCACCGAGAAGTCCTCGATGGCGTAGTACAGGGCGTTGCAGGTGAAGTCGCGGCGGACGGCGTCGTCTTCGATGGTGCCGTACACGTTGTCGCGCACGAGCATGCCGTTTTCCATCTCGCGGTCGCCGCTGCCGTCATCGCTGTTGGCACGGAAGGTGGCGACTTCGATGATCTCGCGGCCGAACACGACGTGGGCGAGGCGGAACCGGCGGCCGATCAGGCGGCAGTTGCGGAACAGCTGCTTGACCTGTTCGGGCGTGGCGTCGGTGGCCACGTCGAAATCCTTGGGTTGGCCATTGACCAGCAGGTCGCGCACCGCGCCGCCGACAAGGTAGGCGCCGAAGCCGGCATCGCGCAGGCGATAAAGCACGCGCAGGGCGTTCGGGCTGATGTCCTTGCGGGAGATCGTGTGCTGGTCGCGCGGGATGACGCGCAGGCTGAACGGTGATGTAGCAGGGGAAATGATGTTGGCGCTTCCGGTTGAAGTTTCGGGATTGCCCAATGGCATCGAGGTGCATATACTAGCGCTCCTGCCTCGGCAGCGACACAGTTACGCTCCCTTCGTCTAGTGGTTAGGACGTGGCCCTCTCAAGGCTAAAACAGGGGTTCGAGTCCCCTAGGGAGCGCCAGTCGCCGCAGCAGGAACCGAAAAAGCCCGCCTTGTGCGGGCTTTTCTGTTTTCCAGGATTGTAGTGATTGCGGTCGGGTTGGTCGCTTTGGCGCCTCCCTTTTCCTGCGTTTGAGGGGGCGGGCCACCCTGGCCTGGACACGCAAAAGCCCATCCATGGTGCTCGATGGCGCCATCCATGGCGCCAACGGTCCAGGCCAGGGTGGCCCGCCCCCTCCTGACAGTTTCCGCGACGGCGGCACGAACAGCCTCGCTCCTCCGCAGCCAATTCAATCCCGACGCGCAGACCTGCGTCCGCCACCCGCAATGTGTCGAGAGGCGGCAGGCCCGCCGTCAGCCTTCCATCTGCTCCAGCTCCTTGCCCTTGGTCTCGCCTACGTAGCGGACCACGAAGAAAACCGAGAGGATCGCTACGACGGCGTAGATGCCGTAGGCGCCGGCCAGGCCGATGCCGGCCAGCAGCATCGGGAAGGTCACGGTGATCGCGAAATTCGACGTCCACTGCGCGGCACCGGCAACGGCCAATGCCGGGCCGCGGATCTGGTTGGGGAACATCTCGCCCAGCATCACCCACATCACCGGTCCCCAGGACATGTTGAAGAACACCACGTAGACGTTGGCCGCGACCAGTGCCAGCCGGCCCATGCCGTCGGACAACTGCAGGCGACCGTCGGCCAGGCTGCCACTGGCGAACGCGACCACCATCAGCACCAGCGCCACCGACATGCCGACCGAGCCGATCCACAGCAGCGGCTTGCGCCCGATGCGGTCAATCAGCAGCACCGTCAGCAGGCAGGCACCGATGCTCAGCGCGCCGGACAGCACGTTGATCAGCAGCGCGTCGCTTTCCGAAAAGCCGACCGCCTGCCACAGCACTGCGCCGTAGTAGAACACCACGTTGATGCCGACCAGCTGCTGGAACATGGCCAGGCCGATGCCCACCCAGAGGATCGGCCGCAGCTTGCCGCTGACCGTGTCGCGCAGGTCACTGAAGCGCGGCTTGTGCTGGTCCTGGGCCAGGCTGGCTTCGATCTCGGCCTGCTTGGCCGCTGCTGCGGCCTCGCCGTACAGCCGCGACAGTACTGCCCTCGCCTGCTGCTGGCGCCCTTTCAGGACCAGGAAGCGCGGGCTTTCCGGAATCACCAGCAACAACAGCAGGAACAGCCCGGACGGCAACGCCTGCATCCAGAACATCCAGCGCCAGGCCTCATGGCCCAGCCATAGCGGCTCGGTCGACGCCCCAGCGGCACGGGCCAGCAGGTAATTGCTGAGGAAGGCCGCGAACAGGCCGCAGATGATCGCCATCTGCTGCACCGTGGCCAAGCGCCCGCGATAGCGCGCCGAGGCCACCTCGGCAATGTAGGCCGGCGACATCACGCTGGCCGCGCCCACCGCGAAGCCGCCGAGCACGCGTGCGGCGATGAACAGCCAGGAAGCGTGAGCGGCACCGGCGCCCAGCGCCGAGACCAGGAACATCAGCGCCGAGGCGATCAGCACGCCACGACGGCCCAGGCGATCACCCAGCCAGCCGGCCAGGAAGGCACCGATCGCGCAGCCCAGCAGCATCGAGGCGACTTCGAAACCGAGCGCCGCCTCACTGGAGTTGAAGGCCTGGCGCAGGCCATCGACCGTGCCATTGATGACACCACTGTCGAAGCCGAACAGGAATCCACCGAGCGTGGCCACGCAGCTGATCAGGACGATGAATGCAGTGTTCTCACCGCCATGGGAGGCGATGTTGGGCTGGGCTGGTGACATGGGCGATCCTGCTGGGAAGGGGGCCGGCCATCCGACGCAGCCGGCTGACCCGCAGCGTCGCACAGGCCTCACCCCACCGCCAATGACCACCACGGCCGCGCCTGCCAGACGCCCGATTTCCGCCCCGCGCCGACACCGGGGGCCAACCTGTTCTAGAATTGGCGGGTTCAGGAATCGATCCACCCCCAGCCCATGCCCTTTGTCGTCACCGAAAACTGCATCAAGTGCAAACACACCGATTGCGTGGAAGTATGCCCCGTGGATTGCTTCCACGAAGGCCCGAACTTCCTGGTGATCGACCCGGATGAGTGCATCGACTGCACCCTCTGCGAACCGGAATGCCCGGTCAACGCGATCTTCCCGGAGGACGATGTTCCTGCCGGCCAGGAGAGCTTCGTCGCCCTCAACGCCGAGCTGGCGAAAGAGTGGCCGGTGCTGACCGTGCGCAAGGACCCGCCCGCCGACGCCGGCGAATGGGACGGCAAGCCGGACAAGCTGAAGCTGCTGGAGCGCTGAGAAGCGCCCACGGCGGCAACGAAAAGGGCGCCCGCGGGCGCCCTTTTCTGTTTTCCGGTAGGCGCCAACCGCAGGATCCGGCATGCCAACCTTGCGGTCCGGCAGGTGCCAACCTTGCGATCCGGTAGGTGCCAACCTTGGTTGGCACAGAAGCGCCGACCAGGGTCGGCCTCTACCCGGGCAGGTGCGGACCTGGGCCCGCACCAACGCGACCGGCCCTTACTGGGCCAGCTTCGCCTTCAGCGCGGCGATCAGCTTCACCGGTGCTTCGGCGGTGGCCGGCAGGCCACGCGGGTCGACCGCGGAGATATAGGCGCCGGCATCGACGGCGACCACGCGGACCAGGAAGTTGCTGCCTTCGTAGGCCACGTCGTACGAGCCCAGCAGCTGCGCGCGGCTGGCGATGGTCACGCCTTCCACGCCTTCCAGCGCGGTGCCGACCTTGGCGAAAGCCTCGTCCTTGCCGCCGGCGATGGTGAAACCGGTGTTGCCCACGGCCGGGGCCGCAGCCACCGGGGCCGCCGGCTTGGTCGCCGAGGCAAGGGTCGGCACCTTGTTGTCACTGGTGGCGTTGGGCAGGTTCAGGTCCGGCGGCACTTCCAGCGGACGCATTTCCGGGGCCAGGGCGTAGTCGCCCTTGACGCCACGCTTGAAGCAGCCGGTGGTGCCGGCGGCAACGGCCACCGCAAGCAGGGCGTAGGACAGCACGCGGACGGTGGATACGGATTGACGCATGTGAATCTCCTGGGTCAGACCAAGACGGAAGGTCAGTGGCTGGAAAGGGCTTCGAGGGCGGCGATGTCGCCGGCAAGGTGATCGGCCGCCGGATGATGCGGCGCCGACAGCGGCAGCAGCGGCAGGCGCAGGTCGTGACCGATGCCGATGCGGCGCAGCAGCGCCTTGACCGGAATCGGGTTCGGTTCAACACCGCAGAAGTCATGGAACGGCTGCAGGCGCGCATCCCAGGACCCGGTGGCTTCGTGGTCGTGGGCGGCGGCCAGCTCGCACATCCGGCGATAGGCGCCGGGCAGCACGTTGGAGCCGACCGAGATCAGGCCATCGATACCGGCCTGGATCGAGCGCGCCGCCGTACCGTCGTCGCCGCTGAGCACGGCGAACTGCGGGCTGCGCAGGGCGAGCAGCGCCTGCACCCGGCCGGTGTCGCCCACCGCCTCCTTGATGCCGACGATGTTGGGGTGGCTGGCCAGTTCGGCCACGGTCTCCGGCTGCATGTCGCAACCGGTACGGCCGGGCACGTTGTACAGCACGACCGGCAACCCGCCCTGGTCGGCGACCGCGCGGTAGTGGGCGATCAGGCCGGCCTGGGTCGGCCGTACGTACGGCGGGGTGACCACCAGCGCGTGGCTGGCGCCGAGCGCGGCCGCACGGCGGGTCTGTTCAATGGTTTTGGCGGTACCGGACAGGCCGGTGCCGGCCATGACCGGGATGCGGCCGCCGATGCGTTCGACCGCGCTGGCCAGCAGCAGGTCGTACTCGGCATCGGTGAGGGTGGCCGCTTCGCCGGTCGAACCGGCAACGACAACGCCATGGACGCCACCTTCCAGTTGCAGGTGCAGCAGGCGCTGCCAACCGTCGGGATCTAGGGCGCCGTCGGCCCGGAACGGGGTCGCCAGCGCGGTGATGAGGCCGGAAAGGGACAAGGACGTGCTGCTCTTGGCTGGGAAGGGAAAACGCCCGCCACGAAAGGCCGGGGCTGACCTGAATGTTACTTGCGGCGCGAAAGCACGGGCAAGTATGCTGGACACCGGTGGATCCCCGCCTCTGGCGGGCATTCAGACTAACGCATGCATTACCCGGAATCGCCTTGACCGACACCACCCCGCGCCCCGCGCCGAGCGAAAACCACCTCCTGATCAACGCCTACACGACGCATCCGGAGTCCCCCCTGCTGTCCGTCACCCGCCGCATCGCCGACAGCGGCTGCAATCTGGTGGACGCACGCCTGGCCACGGTCGGCCGCGATGTCTCGGTCACCGCCCTGGCCACCGGCTCGTGGGATTCGGTGGCCAAGCTGGAGGCGATGCTGACCCGGCTGGAGCGCGAGGAAGGCCTGAAGCTGGTCTGGTACCGCACCGCCGCCAAGCAGGCGCAGTCCAACCTGCTGCCGTACATCGTCGAGGTGATCGCCGCCGACAAGCCGGGCATCCTGTTCCAGCTGGCCGATTTCTTCGACCGCCAGGGCATCACCATCGAGAACCTGCAGAGCACGCGCTACCGCGCCATGCAGACCGGTGCGGAGATGTTCAGCGCGCAGGTCACCATCGGCGTGCCGGCCAACATGCACATCGCCGCGCTGCGCGACGACTTCCTTGAATTCTGCGACCACCTGAACCTGGACGCGATCATGGATCCGATGAAATTCTGATTCTTCGCGCGCCTCTCACGGGCGCGTGGCGTTTCATGCAATTGTCGTAGAAAGAACCCAGGCTCGACAGAAGGACCTCATGAACAACGGCGATACCCTGGACAGCACCACCCTCTCCCTGCCGCTGGCGCTGTCCGGTGGCGAACAGGCCACTCTCGGCGACTACGCCGGCCACTGGCTGGTGCTGTACTTCTATCCCAAGGACAGCACCCCCGGCTGCACCACCGAAGGCATCGACTTCAACGCACTGCTGCCGAAGTTCAAGAAGGCAGGCGCGGTGGTACTTGGTGTCTCGCGCGACTCGGTGAAGTCGCACGACAATTTCTGTGCCAAACAGGGCTTCAACTTCCCGCTGGTCAGCGACGGCGACGAAGCGCTGTGCAGCGCCTTCGACGTGATCAAGATGAAGAACATGTACGGCAAGCAGGTACGTGGCATCGAACGCAGCACCTTCCTGATTTCCCCCGACAGCCGCATCGTGCAGTCCTGGCGCAAGGTCAAGGTTGCCGGCCATGCCGATGCCGTTCTCGCCGAACTGAAGGCCTCCCAGTCCAAGTGAGTCCCACTGCCTACTGTGTCTGCCATCACCCTGCCCCGCAGCAGGTCGTGGTGGTTTTTCCCTGTCCGTAACCAGGAATCGACGATGACCCGAGGCAAGCGCATCTACGTGCTGGATACCAACGTGCTGATGCACGATCCCACCGCGCTGTTCAAATTCGAGGAGCACGACGTCTACCTGCCCATGCAGGTGATCGAGGAGCTGGACAACGGCAAGAAGGGCACCTCCGAGGCGAGTCGCAACGCCCGCCAGGTGAGCCGCTTCCTCAATGAGCTGGTGCAGGAATCCGGCCTGGACAACCTGGCCGACGGCATTCCGCTGCAGCGCCCCAATGGCCTGCAGCTGCGCGGCAAGCAGAGCGCCGGCAAGCTGCGCTTCCAGACCAGCCATTTCGACGCGGGCAAGAGCTTTGGCAAGGTCATTCCCGACAATGCCATCCTCGGCGCGATCCTGGCGCTGAAGGAAGAAACCCCGGACCTGCCGGTGGTGTTCGTTTCCAAGGACATCAACCTGCGGATCAAGGCCGCCATCGCCGGCATCGTGTCCGAGGACTACGAGAACGACCGTGCGCTGGACGATTTCAGCCTGCTCTACACCGGCGCCACCGAGCTGCCGGAAGACTTCTGGAAGCGCCACGGCGACGACCTGCGCAGCTGGAGCGACAAGGGCCGCACGCATTACGAAATCCTCGCGCAGGATGGCGAGGAGTGGTACCCGAACCAGTACGTCTACCTGCCCGGCGAAGACGAGGTCGAACTGCGTGTCAGCCGCGTGGTCGGCGACGGCAAGGTGGTGCTGTCGCTGGTCGATGATTTCCGCCATGGCAGCCATGCCGTATGGGGCATCAGCGCACGCAACCGTGAGCAGAACTTCGCGCTCAATGCACTGATGGACCCGGAGATCGACTTCGTCACGCTGCTGGGCACCGCCGGCACCGGCAAGACCCTGCTGGCGCTGGCTGCCGGCCTGGCGCAGACGATGGACCAGCAGCGCTACCGCGAGATCATCATGACCCGCGCCACGGTCAGCGTCGGCGAGGACATCGGTTTCCTGCCCGGCACCGAGGAAGAGAAGATGACGCCGTGGATGGGCGCGTTGACCGACAACCTGGAAGTGCTCACGCACAACCAGGAAGGCGGCACCTGGGGCCGCCAGGCCACCAACGACCTGCTGGCCAGCCGCATCAAGATCCGCTCGATGAACTTCATGCGCGGCCGCACCTTCCTGTCGCGCTACCTGATTCTGGACGAAGCACAGAACCTCACCCCGAAGCAGATGAAGACGCTGATCACCCGTGCCGGCCCCGGCACCAAGATCGTCTGCCTGGGCAACGTCGAGCAGATCGACACCCCGTACCTGACCGAGACCACCTCGGGCCTGACCTACGCGGTGGATCGCTTCAAGAACTGGCCGCACAGCGCACACATCACCCTGCGCCGTGGCGAGCGCTCGCGCCTGGCCGACTACGCTTCGGAGGTGTTGTGAACCGCTGCACCCGCCTGCTGCTGCCCACGGCTGCGATCACCCTCGCAGCCGTGCTCGGCGCCTGCACCACCACGCGCGGCCCGGCCAGCGTACCGACCGCCGAGCGTACCGGCCAGTCCTGGGTGGTCACCCGCCCGATCATCGCCGCGCAGGTGCTCGACACCTGCTCGCGCGCCAGCCCCGGCCGCGAGGCCGGACGGGTCAGCGGCTACTGGGCACCCAGCCGGCAGCAGATCGATCAGCTGGAAGCACAGCTGTCGTCGCTGGAGGCACAGGTACCGAAGGTGCTGGACTTCGACCGCCAGTACGTCGGCATCGAAAGCGCGGGCAAGCGGCTGATCTACATCAACGCCTTCCACCTGCCCGACGACAGCGGCATCAATCCGGCACGCGAAGCGATCCGCGTCTGTGACGGCGGCACGCAGTTCTGGGGCGCGGTGTTCGACCCGGCCAGCAACACCTTCAGCGAGCTGCAGTTCAACGGCGGCTTCGGCGGGCCCTGAGGGGCCCCGCCGATGGGAATACGCCTGCCCACCTGGGTCTGGATCGGCGCGGTCGCGCTCTCGTGCGTGGCCGGCATGGTCAACGTGGTCGGCTTCCTCGGCTTCGAGCACCAGGCCGTCAGCCACATGACCGGCAGCACCAGCCAGCTCGGCATGGCGCTGGCCCAGGGTGACTGGCGTGCGGTCGGCCACCTGTGGGGACTGCTGATCGCGTTCTCGCTGGGCGCGATGCTCAGCGGCCTGCTGATCCAGGACAGCGCCCTGCAGCTGGGCCGTCGCTACGGCGTGGCGCTGGCACTGGAATCGGCGCTGCTGCTGGTGGCCATTCCGCTGTTCGAACAGCACCAGATCTGGGGCGCCCTGGCCGCCGCCATGGCCTGCGGCCTGCAGAACGCGATGGCCACCACCTTCAGTGGCGCAGTGGTGCGCACCACCCACCTCAGCGGCATGTTCACCGACCTCGGCATCGGCCTGGGCCACCTGCTGCGTGGGCTGCCGCTGCAGGTACGACGGCTGACCCTCAGCGGCCTGATCATCAGCGGCTTCCTCGCCGGCGGCATCCTCGGCGCCTGGCTGTTCATGCGCTGGCAGTACGACGCCCTGCTCGCCCCCGCCCTGCTGACCGGCCTGACCGGGCTGGGCTATGTGATGTACCAGCAATGGGCGCGCTGGCGGCATTGAATCAAAGGCATCCACGCATGGCGTGGATCTACCTTCCCCTGCTGGACCACGGCACAATCAACCGATGAGCCCGACCACTCCCGTTTCAGCCCTCACCATCGCCGGCTCCGACTCCGGCGGCGGCGCTGGCGTCCCTGCCGATCTCAAAGCCTTCGCCGCGCACCGCGTGCATGGCCTGGCCGTGTTCGCCGCACTGACCGCACAGAACACCCGTGGCGTCACCGCCGTGCACGTGCCACCGATCGCCTTCCTGCAGGCACAGATCGAAGCCTGCTTCGATGACTTCGACATCCATGCGGTGAAACTCGGCATGCTGGCCAACGCCGAGGTGATCCATGCCGTCGCCGATGCACTGGAAAAGCATCGCCCGCCGCACGTGGTACTGGACCCGGTGATGGTCGCCACCAGCGGTGCACGCCTGCTGGAGGAAAGTGCGCTCAAGGCCATGCGTGAACGCCTGCTGCCGCTGGCGACGCTGGTTACACCGAATACGCCGGAAGCAGAACTCCTGATCGGCCGGAAGATCGGCAACGGCGATGACGCCGAACAGGCGGCCTCCGCCCTGCTCGACCTCGGTGCCGGCGCCGTGCTGCTGAAGGGTGGCCACCTGCTTGAGGGCAATCGCGTGATCGATCGTTACTTCGACGGCGTCAGCAGCGAAGAATTCATCCACGCCCGCCTGCCGCTCGATGCTCATGGCACCGGCTGCACGCTGGCCTCGGCCATCGCCGCACAGCTGTGCAACGGACTGAGCCTGGCCAACGCCTGCGAAGCCGGTATCGACTACGTCGCACGCGGACTGCAGCAGGGCTATGCCCCCGGCCGCAGCGAGGTGCTGGTGCTCGATCACTTCGGCGCGGCACCACACGCATGAGCCTGACGCCGAGCGTCCTTGCCGTGCAGTGCGACGACGGTCATCGCTACGAGGTGATCGCCTGCGTGCCCGCACATCCCATCGCACGCCTGCTGTGGCTGCCGGCACTGGGCGTGGCCGCGCGCCACTACCTGCCACTGGCATTGACGCTGGCGGCGAAGGGCGTGGCGGTCTACCTGCACGAGTGGCGTGGCAACGGCAGCAGTTCGCTGCGCCCGTCGCGCACGCAGGACTGGGGCTATCGCGAGGTACTCGAACAGGATCTGCCGACCAGCCAGGCGGTCCTGGCCGCAGCGGATGACGACGCCGGCGCCCTGCCCTGGATCATCGGCGGCCATAGCCTGGGCGGGCAGCTGGCCTGCGTGCATGCCGGCCGCAACCCGCAGCACTTCAACCGGCTGTGGCTGGCCGCCAGCGGCTCACCGTTCTGGCGCGGGTTTCCGCCACCGCGCGGCTGGCTGCTGCCACTGGTCTATCGCTTCCTGCCGTGGATCGCGCAGCGCCAGGGCGTGCTGCATGGCCGGCGCCTCGGCTTTGGTGGCACCGAAGCGCGCGGACTGATTGCCGACTGGGCACGCGTCGGCCTGAACAACCACTACGCCGCGGCTGGCATGGACGAAGACCTCGATGCGCAGATGGCGCGCGTGCATGGCAGCGCACAGGCGGTGCTGATGGAGCACGACTGGTTGGCTCCCACCGGATCGATGCAGACGCTGCTGGCGAAGCTGCCGAATGTGGACGCGCAGCTGCGCGTGCTGTCCGCGCAGGAACTGGGCACGCGCGCCGATCATTTCGCGTGGCTGAAGGCGCCGGAGGCCGTAGCTGACAGCTTTTTCATTCAGTTGGATGAAAATTTTCACAAAACTGTTGACGGTACGCGCCGACATCCGCATAATTCCGCTCCTGTCGCAGGGCGCCCGTAGCTCAGTTGGATAGAGTACCTGGCTACGAACCAGGCGGTCGGGAGTTCGAATCTCTCCGGGCGCACCACTCGACAGGTTTTCAGCATCCGCCGCTGAAAATGCAGTAAAATTAAGCAGTAAGTTGATTGTGTGCCGCGCGCCCGTAGCTCAGTTGGATAGAGTACCTGGCTACGAACCAGGCGGTCGGGAGTTCGAATCTCTCCGGGCGCACCATACACAGTCAGCACAACAAGTTTATGTAATTGGCGCCCGTAGCTCAGTTGGATAGAGTACCTGGCTACGAACCAGGCGGTCGGGAGTTCGAATCTCTCCGGGCGCACCATTACACCGAAACAGCAGGCCTCGGCCTGCTGTTTTTTTATGCGTGTTTTTCGGCAGGGCTGCGCCCTGCCCCCTGGTAGTGCCGGCCGCTGGCCGGCAACCTCAACAGCAACAGCAACAGCAAAAGCTGGCATTCCGTGGGCTGGCGGGGCGGTGTCGGAGTGCGGGGACGCCGTGAACCCCGCTCCGCGGTCCGGCCCAGCCGCTGGCGGCTGTGCGTTCGGGCGCTTGCGAAGCAATGCTT
This sequence comes from Stenotrophomonas maltophilia, assembly GCF_003970865.1. Lineage (GTDB taxonomy): Bacteria > Pseudomonadota > Gammaproteobacteria > Xanthomonadales > Xanthomonadaceae > Stenotrophomonas > Stenotrophomonas maltophilia_AR. The sequence continues at coordinate 18,633 of NZ_RXLZ01000030.1, forward strand.
CGCAAGCAAAGCGCTCTCACCCATGGGGGCTCGATGGCGGCATCCATGCCGCCAACGGTCCTGCCTGCCCATGCCGCCCCACCTCTGACAGATTTCCGCGATCTGATGGATCCACGCCATGCGTGGATGAATCTCCATCGAGTTCGAGTATTTCGATAATTGATCGAAGAGCATCCACGCATGGCGTGGATCTACCGTGTCGACCAAGGTCGACACCTACCAACAGCAGCGGGACTCTGTCGAAGGCGGGGTGGGTCCGGTTGCGGGGGCGTGAGCCGCATGGATGCGGCGACCGAGCTTACATGGACGTACTTGCAGCGGCCCCCGCAACCGGACCCACCCCGCCATCCCTCAGGAAACCAGCTTCTGTTGTTGCTGTTGCTGTTGCTGTTGCTGTTGCTCCAGCCCCTAGCGGGTGCAGGGCGCAGCCCTGCCAAACCCTACCCCCTTGCCATTGCCTGCCACCACTGCGACAACAGCTCTGGCCTGCGCAGGCGCTCGCGCCACCAGCGCAGTGCCGCGCCATCCTCACCGGTGCGCCAGGCCAGCCAGAAGGTCTCTTCCGGCTTGTGCTCCTCTACTTCGCGGATCACCAGCTGGCCGCGCGCCACCGCAGCGCGCGCGCACGGTTCGGGCAGGAAGCCGAAGCCCACGCCTTCGCACTGCAGCTTCAATTTGCTGGCCATGTCGGGCACCGTCAGCATCTCCTGCCCCATCAACAGCCCGACCGTGCGCGGCAGCAGCCGTCGCGCCGAATCGGAAACGGCGATCGCGCAGTGCTCGACCAGCTGCTCGCGACCGAGCACACCCGGTACTGCTGCCAATGGATGATCGGGCGCGACCGCGAACACGAACTCCACCGTGCCCAGCGGCTCAACCACATAACCACCGCCACTGGGGCCCTCGCCCGGCGCGCCGACCAGCAGGTCGGCACGGCGGTCCAGCAACGCCTCCCAGGTGCCGGACAGGGCCTCGCCGATCAATCGCAGCCGGGTCGGTGCCTCGGCCTCACGAAACGCGGCGATGTCCGGACCGAGCAGCCAGGTCGGGAACACCGAGTCCACCGCCAGCGTCAGTTCAGTCTCCCAGCCCGACGCCACCCGGCGCACCCGCAGTTCCAACTCGCGGGCGGCGCGCAGCAGGTGCCGGCCCTCGTCCAGCAGCGCGCGGCCGGCCTCGGTCGGTTCGGCGCGCGGGCCGACCCGGTCGAACAGCTGAACGCCCAGGTCCTCCTCCAGCTTGGCCACGGTGTAGGAGATGGTCGAGGGCACTTTGTGCAGGGCCTTGCCGGCGCCGGCAAACGAGCCGCGGCGGTCGATGGCATCCAGGATCTGCAGGGCATCGAGGCTGAGCTTGAGCATTCGAATTTTTCGATGATGGCTGTCAAAACTATCCGTTTTTCAAACCCCGGGCGCAAGCGGATACTTCTCTCCAACGGGGAAACACAGCGGCTACCGGCCCACCCCGCCCCATCGAAACCATCGAACAAGGAGATTCCATCATGCTGCAGATCCGCAAGAGCGCTACCCGTGGCCTGGCCGAGCATGGCTGGCTGTCCTCGCGCCATACCTTCTCCTTCGCCAACTACTACGACCCGCGCTACGTCAGCTTCGGCCCGCTGCGGGTGATCAACGAAGACAAGGTGATCGGCGGCCAGGGCTTCGGCACCCACGGCCACAGCAACATGGAAATCATCTCCTACGTGCTGGGCGGTGCGCTGGAGCACAAGGACTCGATGGGCACCGGCTCGGTGCTGCGCTACGGCGACGTGCAGCGCATGAGCGCCGGCAGCGGCGTCACCCACAGCGAGTTCAACCATTCCGCCGACGAGACCGTGCACTTCCTGCAGATCTGGATCTTCCCGGACACCGAGAACATCACGCCGTCGTACGAGGAGACCCACTTCACGCCGGAGACCAAGCGCGGCCAGCTGCGCCTGATCGCTTCGCCGGACGGTGCCGACGGTTCGTTGCGCATCCACCAGGATGCCCGCATCTTCGCCACCATCCTCGACGGCGGCCAGAAGCTGCACCATGCGCTCGGCAACGGTCGTGGCGCCTATGTGCAGGTGGCCCGTGGGCAGCTGCAGGTCAACGGCATCACCCTGGAAGCCGGTGATGCGCTGCAGGTCAGCGACGAAGCCCAGCTGACGCTGGAAAACGGCAACGACGCTGAAGTGCTGGTGTTCGACCTGCCGCTGTAACCACAACGCCCGCGATGCCGAAAGGCATCGCGGGCGTATGTGTAGAGCCGAGCCCATGCTCGGCTGCGGTTTGACAGCCAGCCGAGCGTGGGCTCGGCTCTACAAGATCCGCGTCAGAACTTGTAGTTCAAGGTGAGCCGTACATTGCGCGGCTCGCCCCAGGTGTAGGTGCTGTACCAGTTGAAGATCGTGTAGTAACGCTTGTCGAGCAGGTTGTTGACGTTGACCGTGGCCGACAGGCGATCGTTGAACTGGTAGCGCGCCATCGCATCGAGCAACCAGTACGGCTGCGTGCGATGCACCACCTTGGCCCGCGTGGCCGGGTTGGTGATCTCGCCGAAGGTCGAATCCTGCCAGCGTGCGCCGCCACCCAGCGTCAGCCCCTGCCAGGCGCCACGCAGGCGGTAGCTGGTGTGCAGGCTGAACTGGTTCTCCGGTTCCAGCGTGGTCACCTTGGTGCCCGCCTGACGGGCGATCTTGTGGGAGAACCCACCCTGCACCTGCCAGCCCTCGGCCAGCTGACCCGACATTTCAAGCTCGTAACCCTTGGTGCGCACGCCCATCAAGGCGCGGTAGGCATCCTGGCCAGCCGGTGTCTTGCCGCCGGTGGGCTGGGCGAAGTTGTCCTGATCAAGCTGGAACAGCGCCGCACTGGCATTGAGGCGCCCATCGAAGAACTCAGCCTTCAGGCCAACCTCGTAGCTGCGGCCCTCCAGTGGATCCAGGGCCTTGCCCTGCTCGTCACGCTCGCCCTGCGGCTTGAAGATGGTGCTGTAGCTGGCATACACCGAGTAATGCTCGCCGAGGTCGTAGACCACGCCGGCATACGGCACATAGACGCCGGTCTCGCGCGTGTCCGGCGAGCGGTAACTGGCCAGGCGGCTGCCGACGATCAGCTTCAACGGATCTGCCACGTCGAAACGGCCGACCACGTACAACCCGTTCTCGCGGGTTACTTCATTGTTGTCATAGGTGCGCTGCCACTGCGGCTCGGCAATGTCACCATTCCAGGTTCTGTAGTCCGGCACGGTATCCGGGAACCCCGCCTGCGGGCCGTAGCCGGTATTGGTCCAGCGCTTGCGCGAGGCACTGCCACCGACCACCAGCTCATGCTCGCGGCCGAACAGGCCGAAATGCCCGCTCACATAGAAGTCGGCGGCATTGCTGACGGTCTTGCCGACGTACTTGCCGAGCCACAGGCTGACGCCCTCGCCGGTCAACGGATCAGGATTGCCGGCGGCGGCTCCGGCCAGTGCGGCGTCATAGCCGTTGACCTGGTGGTTGAGCTGCAGCTTGGCAATCCAATCGTTGGCGAACGTGTGCTCCAACGTGGCGAAACCGGTACGGACGTACTGGCGCCAGCCGGCCCATTGCGCACCATTGTTGAACGAGCGCGGCATGCGGTTGAAGTTGCCAGCGCTGTCCAGCAGCGGAATGCCGCCCCACGTCGAACCCTTCGGGTCGCTGTCCATCACGTCGCCACCGACCGACAGCAGCGTGCGTTCGCCCAGATCGGCTTCCAGCACGGCATAGCCGACCTTGCTGGTGCGCTGGTAGTTGTCCAGGTTGGAGCGCTTGTCTTCCCAGGCACCCACGGCACGGCCACGCACGCGGCCATCGGCAGTCAGCGGGCCACCCACATCAAGCTCGGCGCGGTAGTCGTCCCAGCGGCCGACACCCACTGAGGCACTACCGGCGAAGTCTTTGCCCGGCTTCTTGCGCACCAGGTTGATGGTCGCACCCGGATCGCCCATGCCGGTCAGCAGGCCGGTCGCGCCCTTGAGCACTTCGATGCGGTCGTAGATGGCGGTGTCGCTGAGCGTGTTGCCGGCGGAGTATGCCGAATTGCGCGACATCGGAATGCCGTCGTACTGGAAGTTCTGGATCGCGAAGCCGCGCGCGTAGTACTCGGTGCGTTCGCTGTCGTAGGTGACGATGCTGATGCCGGGGGTCACCCGCATCACGTCGTCGATGCCGTGCAGGCCGAAGTCATCCATCTGGGCGCGGGTGATCACGCTGATGGTCTGCGGGGTCTGCCGTGGCGTCAGCACCAGGCGGGTGGCGGTGGCAATGGTGCCGGGCGTATAGGCGCCGCTGCCCTCGGTGATGGTCCCGAGCAGGTTGGCGGTGACCTGCACGGTCTGCAGGGTCTGTGATGCAGGGGCCTGGGAATCCTTGGCTGGATCCGTACTGGACTGCGCAGCAGCAATACCGCTGCTGCCCAGAGCAGCGATCAGCAGGCCCCGGGCCAGCGCCTGCGGCAACGCGCGGCGACGCGGCAAGGGGGACGGAGTATGGACAACAGGCACAGACAGCACGGCGGGACCTCCACGATAGGGTGGGATCCTCTGGCGGCGGCTGGAGGGAAGAGAGGGACGCGGCCGGATGGCCGCAGGCGCAGGAGTGTACTCCCCTGCGCCGCGGCTGTCGTGCGGTGTGCTGGCGCGGGATCAGCCGCCGATGGCGGCGCAGGCCTCCAGGATCAGCGCGGTCACTTCCTTCGGCTGCGACGCCAGCGAGGCATGGCTGGCATCCAGCTCCAGCAGGCGCCTGGGCTGCATCCTTGCGGCCATGGCCTTCTGGTTTTCCGGCGCGATCATGCGGTCGTGGCGGGACAGCTGGTACCAGCTCGGCGCGTGCTTCCACGCCGGGTCGCTGACCGCATCACCGAAGGTACTGGCCAGCGGCGCCTTCTGGGTCACCGCCATCACCCGGCCCTCGTCTTCGCTCAGATCCTGGCAGAAGCTCTCATGGAACTTGTCCGCGCGCAGCCACAGGTAGCCATCGCTGTCCGGCGCAAGGTTCGGCGCCGCCTCCGGCAGGTGCTGCTGGGTGATGCCACCGGGGCTCTCGCCGGCATCAGGCGCGAAAGCGGCGATGTAGACCAGGCCCTTCACGTTGTCCTCGTTGCCGGCCTGGCTGATCACCGCGCCGCCATAGGAGTGGCCGACCAGCAGCACCGGCCCGTCGATCTGCCGGATCATTTTCCGGGTGCGCCCTGCGTCGTCGGCCAGCGAGGTAAGCGGCAGTTCCACCGCCTGCACACGGTCGTGGCCGTTGCGATGCAGTTCCAGGATCACCTTGGCCCAGTGTGCGGCCCCGCCCCAGAATCCATGGACGAGGAGGATGGTCGGTGTCGTGCTCATGTACGGGTCTCCGGCAGCGGCCGGCGGGATGCCGACCGTGCAGCCACTGTCCGTGGGCGACGTTAATCGCCAGTGACGCGATCGGGTCACTGCAATCGTATGCGTCGCCCGATGTCACGCATGGCACTTGCCGAGCTGGCTTGAAAACGTTTTCATGAACATCCCCTGGAGCTTCGCATCGCGCATGACGCCTTCATCCCCACGTGCCCAGCAGCACGCCACCCGCGCCGCCTTCTTCATTCCCGGATTCGCCACCGCTGCATGGGCGCCGATGGTGCCCTACGCCAAGGCCAAGGCTGGGCTGTCCGACGCCAGCCTTGGCGCCGTGCTGCTGTGCCTCGGGCTCGGCTCGTTGCTGGCGATGCCGTTGGCGGGCGCGCTGACCGGACGGCTGGGCTGCCGCCGGGTGATGGTGATCACCTGCGCGATGATGCTGTGCGCCCTGCCCTTGCTGGTGCTGGCGCCCTCGCCGGTGGCGCTGGGCGCGGCCCTGTTCGTGTTCGGCGCCGGCGTCGGTGCACTCGATTGTGCGATGAACATGCAGGCGGTGGCGGTCGAGCGCGACGCCGGGCGCGCGATGATGTCCGGCTTCCATGCCTTCTACAGCATCGGTGGCTTTGTCGGTGCCGGCTGCATGACCGGCCTGCTGATCCTCGGCACGCCGCTGTGGCTGGCCGCGCTGGTTTCGGTGGCGGCGCTGCTGCTGGTCGCGGTGCTGTCGGCGCCGCACTGGCGCCCGCAACGGATCCTGCACGAAGGACCATTGCTGGCACTGCCGCACGGCGTGGTGCTGTTCATCGGCGTGCTGGCCTTCGTGGTGTTCCTCGCCGAGGGATCGATGCTGGACTGGAGCGCGGTGTTCCTGGCCGAAGTGCGGCAGGTACCGCGCGACCAGGCCGGCGCCGGCTTCGCGCTGTTCACCCTGGCGATGACCGCGATGCGCCTGTTCGGCGACGGCATCGTCGAGCGCCTCGGCCGCACCCGCACAATGGTCTTCGGCGGCATCACCGCCGCAGCAGGGTTCACATTGGCCACGCTGGTACCCTCGTTCCCGGTGGCGCTGGCGGGATACGTGCTGGTCGGGCTGGGCTGCGCCAATATCGTGCCGGCACTGTTCTCGATGGCCGGCCAACAGCGGGTGATGCCGGAGAGCATCGCCATCACTGCGGTGACCACGCTGGGTTACGCCGGCATCCTCGCCGGTCCGGCAGCGATCGGTGCACTGGCACACGGCACCAGCCTCGGCTTCGCCTTCCTGTGCGTGGCCGCGCTGCTGCTGGGCGTCGCGGCGTCTGCCCGCTCGCTGGCACGACGGGTGGCCTGACAGAAAAAGGGGACGGAGGGGATTAAGTCGTTTCCAACCCAGGAGTGCGGGAAACGACTTAATCCCCTCCGTCCCCTTTTCTCAGCTGCGCGTCAGCCACTCGGCCTGGGCCGGCAGCTGGGGTGCCGGGCAGGCACTCTGCGGATGGTGCTGGTCGCGCGCCATCCAGTCATCGACCACTCCGGCCAGCAGATCAAGCCGCAGCGGCAGGGTGATGTGGTCCTCGCCACGCATCTCGATGTAGTGCGCGCGCGGGTTGGCCTGCGCGAGCTCGCGGCCCTGGCTGACCGGAATGTGCTGGTCGCCCTGCCCGTGCAGCAGCAGCACGCAGGCGTGGGTATCGGCCAGCGCGCGCGCTACATCCACGCGGTCCAGATCGACGTCGATGCGGCGGCTGGCGGCGGCGATCACCTGGTTGATGTCCTGGCCGCCGTAGCGCCAGCGCGCGTACGACGCCACCGCCTGCGCCTTCAGGCCTTCCGGCTGCAGTCCCATCAGGTGCGGGATCATCGTGCGGATCGCTACACCGGCATTGGCGAACGATTCCATCGCCACCACGCCTTCCACCTGGTCGCCGAGCTTGTCGGCGGTGAATACCGCTGTGGCGGCGCCATAGGACACGCCGAACAGGTACAGCGGGCCGGTTACTTCACCACGTGCGCGCAGCTCGCCGATTACATCCACCACATCGTCGGATTCATAGGTGCCATAGCCCGACGGCCCAGTACCGGACTGACCATGGTTGCGCAGGTCGAGCGTGACCACGCGGTAGCCGGATTCGGCCAACTGCAACGACCACGGCAGCATCGAATCACCGTTCATCATCCAGCCGTGCAGCAGCACCACGGTGCCGCGCGGTGCCTGCGCGCGGAACGGTTGCGGTACCGCCAGGCTCAGCCCGGTATCCAACGGCAGACCGTTCTCGTGGCGTTGCGGCAGGTAGTGGTAACGCGCGCCGTAATCGCCGGGATCGAACACACGCCAGAAGATCGGCACGCCATCGCGGCCCGGCGCGAAGCCGTGGCGATTGGGCAGTTCGGCAATGGCCGCGGCAATGCGCGGACGATCGAGCAGGGTCGATACGCCACCCGGCGCGATCAGCCGATCGGCGAGCGAGGTGGACGAGGCATTGATCGAGGACGAGCATGCAGCCAGCCACAGGCCGGCGCACGCCAGCAACAACAGCAGCAGGCGCTTCATGGGCAATCGGGGAAAAGGTGCGACAGCGTGGCAGGTTAGCGACGCGGGCGTGGGCCATCTATCGCGCGCGGATGACGGCTTGATGACAACGCAGGAACGATTCAGCTTGGTGTACAAGCTGTATCCGTTCAGTCATTGATCCGGATCAATGAATACGCCGGCGTGTTTGTCCACAGTGCCGCCATGCGCACCTCGTTCAAGCTCGCCATTGCCCTGGCCGCCACGCTGGCCGCCGCCTACGGCATCGCCCGCACCACGCCCTACTGGTTCGCACCGCGACAGACGGCGCAGGTCGACATCCACGATCCGACGCTGATCACGCAGGGACAGTATCTGTCGCGCGCCGCGGACTGCGCCGCCTGCCACACCGCGCCCGGCGGCAAGCCGTTCGCCGGTGGCCTTGGCATGCAGACGCCGATGGGCACGATCTACTCGACCAACATCACGCCCGATCCGGACACCGGTATCGGTGCCTACGACTACGCCGACTTCGAGCGCGCGGTACGTCGCGGCATCCGTCACGACGGGCAGCCGTTGTATCCGGCAATGCCGTACGCCTCGTACGTGATCGCCAGCGATGCCGAAATCAGGGCGCTGTACGCCTACTTCATGGGCTCGGTGCAGCCGGTGAAGCAGGACAACGCCGACAGCACGATTCCGTGGCCAGCCAACATGCGCTGGCCACTGGCCTGGTGGCAGCTGCTGTTCGCACGCCCGCGCACGTTCAACCCGGATCCGTCGCTGGATGCCAGCCAGCAGCGCGGCGCCGAACTGGTGGAAGGCCTGGCCCACTGCGGCGCCTGCCACACGCCACGCGGGTTGGCGTTCCAGGAAAAGGCGATGGCCGATGATGGCAGCCGCCAGTTCCTGTCCGGCTCGGTGCTGGAAGGCTGGTATGCGAAGAACCTGCGCAATGAATCGACCGGCCTGGCCAGCTGGAGCGAGGGCGAGATCGTCGACTTCCTGCGCACCGGCCGCACCGATCGATCGGCGGCCTTCGGTGGCATGGCCGACGTGGTCGAGCACAGCACGCAGTACCTGTCCGACACCGACCTGCTGGCCATGGCCCGCTACCTGAAACAGCTGCCGGCGCGTGAGGGCCGCAGTGCGCAGTGGTCCCCCGGTACCGACACCACCACCGCCGCACTGCGCAGCGGCGACTACCGTGTTGCCGGTTCGCTGGCCTATGCCGAGCACTGCCAGGCCTGCCACCGTGCCGACGGGCGCGGCATGCCTCGCGTCTATCCGGCCCTGGCCGGCAACTCGATCGTGTTCGCCGATGACCCCAGCTCGCTGGTGCAGGTGACCCTGATCGGCGGCCGCACGCCGCATACCCCGCATGACCGCATGGCCTTCACCATGCCGGGCTTCGAGCAGCTGCCGAACGCGCAGCTGGCACAGATCCTGACCTTCATCCGCAGCAGCTGGGGCAACCAGGCCAGCGCGGTGAGCGAGGTCGACGTGGCGCGCATGCGCCGGGTGGTGCGCGACAAGCCGGTGCACTACGTTCCGCAGGAGGCCGCACAATGAAGCGTTCGCGCACGCGTTCCCGCCTGCTGATCGGCAGTGCGATCACCCTCGTGGTGCTGGCCGGCGCCGGTACCCTCGCTTACCGTCATCTGTACCCGGACCTGGATGCCGCCGTGGCCAGCACGATCGATATCCTCGATGCGCAGGGCAAGGTGGTCGGGCACTACCACGCCCCGAGTGCCGAGGAGATCGCCGGGCTCGGCAATGCAGAATCGGTGATGCTCGGCCGCCGCATCCTCAACGAGACCGCGCGCCTGCTTCCGGACAACGTCGGCAACGATCTGAACTGCAATTCGTGCCACATGGCCGAGGGCAAGCGACCGTTCGGCAACCACTACTTCAATACCGGCGGCGGCGCCTATCCGCGTTACATGCCGCGCCCGGGCAAGGTGATCGGGCTGACCGAGCGCATCAATGGCTGCCTGCAGCGTTCGATGAACGGCAAGCCGCTACCGAAGGATGCGCCGCAGATGCGCGCGATGCTCGACTACATGGCGTGGTTGAGCAGTCCTGTGCCAGAGGGTGCAAAGGTGGCCGCCCCCAGTGAGGGGCCCATCGACAGCACGCTGACCCCGGACCCGGTCCGCGGCCAGGCGCTGTACGCCGTGCAGTGCGCCGCCTGCCATGGCGACAACGGCGAAGGGCGGCGCGACGCCAGCGGTGACATCGCTTTCCCGCCGCTGTGGGGCGACCACAGCTTCAACATTGGCGCCGGCATGGCGCGCCTGTACAAGGCCGCCGGCTTCGTCAAGCACAACATGCCACCGGCGGTGACCCGCGAGCCACCACTGGGCCAGCAGGCGATGCCCGACCAGGATGCGGTGGACATCGCCAGCTACTTCATCAACCAGCCCCGCCCGGACTTCGCCAACAAGGCCAAGGACTGGCCGCGCGACCCGAAACCCAAGGACGCGCGGTACTGAGCACCCCGTGGGTCAGCGCTTGACCAGCTCGACCCGCCGGTTGCGTGCCTTGCCTTCTTCGCTGCCGTTGTCAGCCACCGGCCTGTCGGCGCCGAATCCGGCCGCCTGCAGGCGGTCGGCGGCGATGCCCTTTGCGGTGAGCGCGGCCACCACCGAGGCCGCGCGATCCTCCGACAGGCTGCGGTTGCGTGCCGCGGCACCGCTGTTGTCGGTGTGACCTTCGATCGACAGTTTCAGCGAGGGATCGGCACGCAGCAGGTCCAGCACCTGCGCCAGCTGTGGCTCGGACGTCGGCAGGATCTGCGCCTTGTCGGTGGCGAAGTTGACCTGGATCGCCACGCGGCCATCGCTGTCCAGCTTCTTCTTCAGCGCATCGGCCGGCAGCAGCGCCGCGGTCTGGGTGAAGCCCTTGCGCTCGGCCACCACCCAGCCCGCGCTGAGGTATTCCAGGCGCGCGTGCACCCACACCTGGCGACCATCAGCCAGATCGACGCGGTAGACCACGGTGTCGTAGTTGTCCCAGCTGTAGCTGGCCGCGTTGCCGTAGGACGACTGCACCTGCTTCGGCACGCCCTCGGCCGCCTCGTGCGGAATGCGCCCCTCGAACACCTTGGTGCCGTTGACCTGGGCCATCATCGCCTGCAGGTTGCGACGTACTTCATGCATCGAGTACTCGCGCTCGCCCTTGTCGAAATCGGCAGCGAAGGTGCGGCCTTCGACCTGTTCGAAGTGATCACCGGTCCAGAACGGGAAGGCATCGAAATCCCGCTGCTGGGACGTGTTGCGGTCCTGGTATCCGGCCGGCAGGGACAGGTGCGGGAAGCTGTCCGACCACTGTGCGGTGGCCTTGAACGGCACTTCGTCCACGACCACCAGTCCAGCGCCATTGCTGTCCACTGCCAGCTGCACCCACACGGTGCGGTTGGCCTGGCGCAGCACGTACACCGTGGTGGGTGCCTCCTGCTCACCGTTCACCGCATCGATGAAACCACCTCCGATCTCGCCTTCCAGCTGCGGGCCGTAGTAGATGTCGCGCAGCAGCGCGCCTTCGAAGACCTTGCGGCCACCGGCGGCGGTGATCACGCCGTCGAAGTTGCGCTGTACTTCCAGTGCGGAAAACGCTTTGTCCGGTGCGCCATCGCCGTCGGTCACGATACGTGCCGACCAGCTCGGGCCTTCCACCCAATGCACACCGTTGCCCATCCGGAACGGGAAGCGCGCCCAGGCGCGTGGGTGGGCGTTCTGCGACGCATAGCCCTGCGGCAGGCTGAAGAACGGCAGTTTGCCCAGCGGGGCGTCGCTCAGCGGCACGCTGGCTGGGTCGAAGGGCACCAGCGGCACAGCCTTGCCCTCACGGTCGGTGAGTGCGGCGCCATCGGCGGCGGCTGTTGAACCGGCTGGGGCGGCGGCCGCTGCTGCGGCCTCGTCTGCCGTGGCTGGCGCAGGCGGTGCCACTCCTCCATCCGAGGGCGTCCGGTTGCATCCTGCCAGCAGCACCAGGGCTGCACCGCCCAGCCAGATCTTCGATCGCTTCTGCATCGCCACCACCTCAGGTCCATTGAAGCGCCGAGCATACCCGAAGGCCGTGACCGCCCACACGGTGCCATCGTTCCTGCGCCGGCACGTCATGCCGATGTCATTGGCGCTGCCGACACTCCGGGGTTTCCTCCCTCTGAAGGTCCGGTTTCGATGCGAACGATTGCGTGTTTTCCCCGTGTCTCGCTGCTGGCTCTGGTGATCGCCCCCGCCCTGGACGCCCTCGCAGAAGCACCGCAGGGCGATACGGGCGAAGCGCGCAGCAGCGATGCGCGTACCCTCGACCAGGTACAGGTGATCGGCCAGGCCACCAGCTATGCGAAGACTTCGGTGCGTGCGGAAACACTGAATCGGCAGACGGTGATGAGCAGCGTCAACGACGCGCTCAACGAGGTACCTGGCGTGGTGGTCAGCGAGGCCGATGCCACCGGCTCGTCGGTGTGGGGCACGCAGATCAGCATGCGCGGTTTCGTCACCAACCGTGATACCCAGCAGATCGGCACCACCATCGACGGTCTGCCCAATGGCGGCTCAGGCTATGGCGGCGGCTCGCTGGCCAACCGCTACATCGACACCCTGGACCTGGAAACGGTGGAAGTCAGCCAGGGCACTGCCGATATCTCCTCGCGCTCGAACGAGGCCCTCGGCGGCACCCTGAACTTCCTCACCAGCGATCCGCTGCAGGACAGCCGCCTGCGTTTCGTGGTCGGCGCCGGCGACAACGAGGCGCGCAAGTACTACGTGCGCTACGACACCGGCCTGCTCGGCGGCCACACCCGCGCCTGGGTCAGTGCCTCGTCGGCGCGCGTGCATGACTGGATCGATGGCAGCGGCAAGACCAGCAACGACCACATCGCCGGCAAGTTCATCACCGAACTGGACCGTTGGACCCTGACCGGCTACCTGTCCTACAACGATGCCGACGAGCCGGAATACACCAGCGTCTCACCGAAGGGCTTTGCCACCAATCCGGATCGCGACAACCTGGTCGGCACCCTCACCGGCATTCCGTATCTTGACCAGAACTACCGTTCCGGCTCGCGTGCGCTGCGCGAGAACACCTTCGGTTACCTGCGTGCGGCCTTTGACGGCGGCAACGGGTTCAAGGCCTCGGTGGCCGCCTACGGGCACCGCATGGAAGGTCGTGGCGACTGGCTGCCACCCTACCTGGCACAGGTCAGCGATGAGGGTGCGGGCCGCCCCGAATCGGAATATCTCGGTGGCAAAACCGTGTACGGCGGCAGCAACCGTGGCCAGATCTTCTTCGTCAATCCCGATGGCAGCGCCGCGCAGCGTCTGGCCAGCTGCAACCCGCGCCTGGGCTTCACCGCCGAATATGATCCGAACTGCTACGCGGGCAACGTGCTGGGCGCGCAGTCCTACCGCCACACCCACTACGACAACGACCGCATGGGCGTGACCGCCGACGTCGAATGGCGGCAGACCTTCGGTGCGATCGACAACACCATCCGTGGTGGCCTGTGGGTGGAGAAGCTGGACCGTTCGGCACGCCGTGACTGGCACCGCCTGCTCAACGTCGGCCAGGACATCGCCTTCGACCATCAGCCGTACTGGGTGCAGTTCGAGGACAAGTACAAGGTTGACGAGCAGATGTACTACGTCGAGGACGTGGCCCGCTTCGGGCCGTTCAGTGCCCGCCTGGGCGTGAAGCAGTTCTTCGTCGACCAGTCGCGCCGGCGCGTGATCGGCGCCAGCGAGCACGTCAAATCCGATTCCAGGTCCGATCCACTGCTGTCCACCGGCTTCACCTGGGCACCGGGCGTGGAAGGCATGGAGCTGTTCGCCGGCTTCTCGCAGAATTTCGCCGCCATTCCTTCCGGCGTACTTGGCGAGACCGATCCGCAGCGCTTCCGCAATGTCGAACCGGAGACCGCCGACAACATTGAAGTGGGCATGCGCATCAGCCGCTGGCCACTGACCGCCTCGGTCACGCTTTACAACATCAAGTTCGACAACCGCATCGTCTACCTGCCGGCCGGTTTCGTCAGCGGCATCGACTACCTGGGCGAGACCGATGGTGTCTACGAGAACTTCGGTGGCGTGGAAAGCAACGGCCTGGAAGCCGCGTTCGGCTACGGCTGGGACAACGGCTGGCGGCTCAACGCCGCCTATACCTACAACCGCTCCAAGTACCTGGGCAGTGGCGATGCCGCACGCGATACGCAGCTCGGCATCGTCGACGGTGCCAAGGTGATCGGCCAACCCGAACAGACCCTGGTGCTGTCGGCCGACTGGCAGGGCGAGAACTGGAACTTCGGCCTGTCCGGCCGCTACCTGGGCACCCGCTACCTCGACGCCGCCAACGTCAACAAGCTGCCCTCGGCCACCGTGTTCAATGCCAACATCGGCTTCGACCTGCAGGGGCTGTCGCCGCGCCTGAAGGGCATGGGTGCCAACCTGGTGGTGAGCAACCTCACCGACAAGCGGTATCTTGCAGGGGTGGACGGCCGCGACAACGCCTTCATCGGCGCCCCGCGCACTGTCGGCATCTCCTTCCGTGTGGACCTGTGAGTGAGCCCGTGACTGATATCGGCCGACGCCGGTTGTTGCAGGCCGGCGTTGCCGCCGGCCTTTCCCCGCTGCTGCCCAGCATCGCCCGGGCCGCAGCGATCGCCCCCGCCGCGCAGACGCGCAGCCTCGAAGACCTGCAGCACATCGTGGTGTTCATGCAGGAGAATCGCTCGTTCGACCACTACTTCGGCACGCTGCCGGGTGTACGTGGTTTCGGCGACCGCTTCGTAGCCCCGGCCGCCGCGCTGCAGGCCGGTGGCCGCGCGCGCAGCCTGTGGCTGCAGCCCGATGCCAGCGGCACGCGCGCGATCGCACCGTTCCCGCTGGATACCGCCGCGCACTTCGGCTACATGCGGGTGGAGGGCACGCCGCATACCTGGCCGGACGCCCAGCGTGCCTGGGACCATGGGCGCATGGGGCACTGGCCGAAGGCCAAGCAGAACCACTCGATGGGTTACTTCCAGCGCAGCGACCTGCCGTTCCAGTTCGCGCTGGCCGATGCCTTCACCCTCTGCGACGCCTACCACTGCGCGATGCAGGCAGGCACCAACCCGAACCGGGTGTTCCTGTGGACCGGCCACAATGATGCACACGCGCGTGCTGGCGGCCCGGTGATCGCCAACTCGCACGACAACTTCCCCGAACAGGGCGGGCACCCAGCGTCGTACCGCTGGACCAGCTATGTCGAGCGCCTGCAGAACGCCGGCGTGTCCTGGCAGATCTACCAGGACATGGCCGACAACTTCACTGACAATCCGCTGGCCGGCTTCGAGGCCTTCCGCCAGGCCCATCGCGCTGCACCGGGGCATGACCCGCAGCTGCGCGCACGCGGGGTCAGCACGCGTGGCCTGGCGCAGCTGCGCCAGGACGTGACCGGTGGGCGCCTGCCGCAGGTCAGCTTCATCATCGCCGACGCGGCTGGCAGCGAGCATCCCGGCCCGTCCAGCCCGGCCCAGGGCGCGGCCTATACCGCACGCGTGCTGGACGCGCTGACCGCCGATCCAGAGGTGTGGAGCCGCACCGCCCTGCTGCTGATGTTCGACGAGAACGACGGCTTCTTCGACCACATGCCACCGCCGGCTCCTCCTTCACCAGTGGGCACTGGCTGGGCGGGTGCGTCTTCGGCCAGCACCGAGGGCGAGTACCACCGCCATCCGGCACCGGGAGACGAGAAGTACGATGCCGCCGAGCTGCGCGGCCGCCCGTATGGACTGGGTCCGCGTGTGCCGCTGTACGTGATCTCGCCGTGGAGCCGCGGTGGCTGGGTCGATTCGCAGGTGTACGACCACACCTCGGTCATACGGCTGATCGAACGCCGCTTCGGTGTGGCGGCACCGGACATCTCGCCGTGGCGCCGCGCGGTCTGCGGTGACCTGAGCAACGCCTTCGACTTCGCCCAGCGCGATACCCGTCCTTTCGTGCACGGCCTGCCCGACGTGAGCGCGGTAGCCGCGCGTGCCGCCGCCCTGCCAGGACGCACCGTGCCCGCGTTGCCGGACGGACTGAAGCCAGCGAAGCAGGAAAGCGGCGTACGCCCGGCGCGTGCCCTGCCCTATCGGCCGCAGGCATCGATTGCTGCGGTCGACGCCTCCGGCGTAGATCTGGCGCTGGCCTGCGAAGGTGCGGCGGCGGTGCTGCATGTCTACGACCGGCTGCGGCTGGATGCGGTGCCACGCCGCTACACGCTGCTGCCGGGCATGCCGCTGCGCGAGCGCTGGCCGCTCGATGCCCAGGGCCGCTATGACTTGTGGCTGCTGGGCCCAAACGGCTTCCACCGTCACTTCCAGGGGGCGGCCAAGGATCCGGCCCTGCAGGCTTCAATTGATCGCACGGATGGCCAACTGCGGCTGCACCTGCGCAACCTGGGTGGCGGCGCGCAGCAAGTGCGTGTGCAGGCGGGCGCCTATGCCGGACACATGCCGGAGCAGACGGTGGCACTGCCGGCGCATGCAGAGACTTCGTTGGCGTGGGATGCAACGCCTACCGCCGGCTGGTATGACCTACAGGTCAGCGCAGGTGAAAATGTCCTGCGCCTTGCCGGCCGTGCCGAGGACGGGCGCCCCGGCACCAGTGACCCGGCGATGGGCAGCGAGCCATTGCGGTTCGAGCACGATTGAGCAACCCAGCCGCTGTAGAGTCGAGCACGGCTCGACTCTGCACAGGGGCTGGGCTGATCAGGCCTCCTGCAGCCCCGGCCGGCCGTGCTCCACCGCATAGCGCTTCCAGCTCTGCACCGCGCCATTCGGCTGCATCACGGTATCCAGCGTCTTCATGTCGCCGATCCACGCATCGCGGGTGACATCGCACAGCACGTAGCCACGCTTGTCGGTGGTCGCCTTCAGATAGGGGCTGTGCGCAAGCTGGTTCCTGGCATACGCGTCCACACCCTGGCCATCGGCGCCGGAGGTGATGGACGTGGCGAGGAACTCGCTGGAGACCACACCCGAGTCACGGTGGTCCTGCACCAGATCGCTGGCATAGTGGCGATGCGCGTCGCCGCAGGCGGTCACCACGTTGCCGAAGCCCACCTTCTGGATGTGGTCAAGCAGGCGCCGGCGGCTGTCCAGATAGCCCGACCACTGGTCGTCGGACGACTGCACCACGCCGTCCTTCTCGCGCATGTAGTTGCCTAGCGCCACTTGGTGGGCGACGGTATGCCAGCGCGGTGCGGCATCGGCCAGGCCGTCGAACAGCCAGCGCTCCTGCTTCGCCCCCACAATGCTGCGCTCCGGCGATTCCACCTCCTCACGCAGCGCCATGTTCACCTGCTTGCTGCGGTACTGGCGGGTGTCGAGCAGGTGCAGATCCATCAGCGTGCCGTAGCGTGCACGTCGGTACATCTGCATGTGGCCATCGCGCGGGAATGCCGAACGTCGCAGCGGCATGTTCTCGTAGTAAGCCTGGAACGCCTGTGCGCGGCGCAGCAGGAACACTTCGCTGGGCGTATCGTCCTGATCTTCGGCACCGGCCCAGTTGTTGTCCACTTCATGGTCGTCAAAGGTGACGAACCACGGTGCCGCCGCATGCGCGGCCTGCAGGTCGGCATCGCTCTTGTACTGGGCGTAGCGGCGGCGGTAATCATCCAGCGTGTAGATCTGCGGGCCGACGTGGTTGCGCAGGTTGGTGAACGGCTGGCCGTTCATCTTCCGCAGGCCCGGCTGGCTTTCGCCTTCGTAGATGTAATCGCCATAGTGGAAGACGAAATCGAGCGGTTCCTCGGCGATGCGCCGCCACGCGGTGTAGTGGCCTTCTTCGTAGTGCTGGCAACCGGCCACCGCAAAGCGCACGCGATCCACCGCGGCCGTGGCTGCGGGCAGCGTGCGGGTGCAACCAACCGCACTGGCCTGGCCGCCTACCGTGAAGCGGTACCAGTAGGGCCGTCCGGGCACCAATCCGTCCAGCTCCACGTGCACGGCGTGGCCGAGCTCGGGATGCGCCATCGCCGACCCCTGGCGTACCACCTTGCGCATGCCTTCGTCCGCTGCCAGCTGCCAATCGACCAGCATCGGCCGGGTCGGCATGCCACCGCCGAACGCCAGCGGTTCGGTCACCAGGCGCGTCCACAGCACCATGCCATCGGCCGAGGGATCGCCCGAGGCCACGCCCAGGGTGAAGGGTGTGCTGGCAAAGCGCGGCTTGGCCAGCAGGTTGCGCGGGTTCAGCGCGGTGGCATCGGCCTGCGCGGCCAGCGCGTGTGCCGTGCCCATCCAGGCACCGGCAGCGGACAGGCCGGCCAGGGCCAGGAATCGCCTGCGATTGATCGTCTCCACGGCTGTGCCCTCAGTTGTAGATGATGTGGAAGTAGAAGAAGCGGCCGTAGTCGTCGATCTCGGTACGGAAGCGCCCGTTCGGGCCGGTGCTGTAGGTCGGCTGGGTGTTGAACAGGTTCTTGGCCTCGTACTTCAGCGTCACGTGCTTGCTGACCTTGTGGCTGAAGCCCATGTTGAAGGTCATGTACGGGTCGTAGTACGAATCCAGCCACTGGGTATCGCCGAAGTCGACCAGCATCCGGCTGCGGTAGGTGCCGGACAGGCGCAGCTGCGCGCTCTTCCACGGCATGCGCCAGATCACCGAACCATTGAGCGACCAGTCCGGCTGGTACAGCAGGCGGTCCAGGCGGCGCTCGGTGCCATCACTGATGCGGTAGTTGGTCTGGCCTTCCAGCCGCGTGGCGTTGAAGTACATGTCGAAACGCTGGCGGCCCCATTGCAGGTTGCGGTTGGCCACCGCGAACTCGACGCCGCGCAGCTTGGACTCATCAGTGTTCATCGGCTGGGTCACCCGGTAGCGGGTATCACCCACGTTCTCGAAGGTGGTCAGGGTGTAGATGTCGTCCTTGATCACCTTGTCGAACAGCGCCACCGAGACCAGGCCGTTGTTGCCGTTGAAATACAGGTCCCACGCCAGGTCGATGTTGGTGGAACGGCGTGGCTGCAGGTCGGCATTGCCCTGCTTGATGGTGCAGAAGCCCCTGCCCTCCTCGTCATCGCCACAGCTGGTGCTGGTGGCCTGGGCGATGTTGCTCGGCGTCGGCCGGCCCAGCGTGCGGCTGGCGGAGAAGCGCAGGCGCTGGTCCTCGCTCAGCTTGAACGTCGCATTCAACGAAGGCAGCAGGTTGTTGTAGCCACCACTCGTATTGCGGAAGTCGGAGGTATAGGTAGTGCCGCCATCATCACTGAACGGGCTGTAGGCATCGAAGCGGGTGTGGTCGTAGCGCAGGCCGCCGATCAGCAGCAGCCGGTCCCAGGCGTAGTGCGCGGATACATAGGCATTGGTGATGTCCTCCACGTACTTGTAGTCGCTGGTGAAGTTGGCATTCGGATACGCCGCATTGTTGCTGCCCAGTTTCGGCAGCAGTTCCTCGTTCCACTTGCGGTTGTCGATCAGCGGGAAGCCCGGCACGCTGCCCAGCAGTGTCGAACCCGGATACAGGTAATCGTTGAGCGTGGCACTGCTCTTGAAGTAGTCGAAGTCGATGTCCTGCCAGATCTTCAGGTGGCGGTATTCGGCACCGGCGGCCAGGCCGAAGCCGCGCGCATCGGCGTCGATGTTGTAGCTGAAGTCGGCGCGCAGGTTGTCGATGCTCTCCTTGGCATCGCGCGGGGAGACATAGGCCTGCGCGGGGTTGAGCTTGAACGCCGAGCTGGTCAGCAGGCTGGAATCGGAAACCGCCACCGCGTTGGGGAACCCGTGGCTGTCGTTCTCGTAGTCGACGAACAGATCGCTTGGGTAGGCGCGCACACCCCAGTAGACCTGGTTGTTGTGGAAGGTCTCTTCGGTATGGCCGCCACGCAGGGTCAGCCGCGAACGGTCGCCCATGTCCCAGTTGAAGCTGGCGATGGCGCCACGGTTGCTGCGGTCCCAGCGGTCGTGGCGGTTCTTGATGTAGATGCTGTTGATCTGGGTGGTGCCGCTGTCCTCGGTCTGGTTGCGGATCGGAAACTTGGCGTTGCCGTACAGATCGGTCTTGTTCATCGTCGAGTTCTCGTAGAACCGGTACGAGTACAGCAGCAGCGATGCGTAGAACGGATCATCCGAGGGCTTCCACTCAAGCTTGGCGGAGCCACCGAAGTTGGTGATGAAGTTGGTATAGGTGCCGGTGCTGAAGTTGCCAGGCGCACGCAGCCCGTTCCAGCCCTTGGCCTCGTCCGGCCCCGTGGTACCGTCGGTGAGGTATTTGCCAGCGTCGTTGTAGTAGTAGTTCGACTCCACCCAGCGCTTGACGCTGTTGCGCGAACGCTGCTCATAGCGTGCCACCGCAACGATGCCGAACTCCTGGTCGGCGCCGAACTGGTTGGAGAACACCATCTTGGCGCTCTTGCCGAAGTGGCCCAGGGTCTCGTGGTTGCCGCCTGCGCTGCGCTCGACGTTGGTCTCGGCGGTGGAATAGATGCCTGCCACATCGGCAAACACGTACTTGCCGGACCGGTCGAAGGCACTGCGGCTGATGATGTCGATCACGCCGCCGATCGCATCCGGTGCCTGCTCCGCACTGAAGCTCTTGTAGATGTCGGTACGGGTGCCGATGTCGCTGGGAATCAGCTGCAGGTTGTTCATGCGCTCACCGGAGCCACTGCCTCCCACACTGGCAATCGCGATGCCATCGATGGTGGTGTAGTTGAGGTTGGCCTGTACGCCGCGCACGGTCACGTAACGTGGCTCACCGGCATCCTCCACCGCGCTCAGGCCTGGAGCGGCCATCAGGCTCTCGGCCAGGGTCTCGTCGCCATAGCTGTCCATCTCGTCGTACACCACCGAATCCTTGATCACCGGCGACGACTTCTTCTGGTCGATGACCTCATGTGCGGCAATCACCTTCACCGTGTCCAGGGTCGGCGCCACCACCGCCTCGGCCTCGCGCGGCTTCGGCGCGGCCGGCTTCGGCGCGTTGCTTACGGGTGCCGGATCGATGGCGATGACATTGCCATCGACCACGGTGTAACCCAGGCCGGTCCCTGCCAGCAGCGCGTCCAGCGCCTGCCTGACGGTGGCACCGCGCGGCACCGCACCGGCCATGCGGGCATCACCGCCGGCCGAGTACAGGAACTGCACCCCGGAACTGCGCGACAACTGCTCCAGCGCACGCGCCAACGGCTGCGCCGCGATCGGCGTGGATACGCGCGCCTCCAGGCCATCGGCACCGGCGGCGAAGGCCAGCGGCACGCTGCAGGGAGACAGGGCGAGGATGATCGACAGGTAGAGCGTGTTGCGCATCACGGGTCCTTGGAAGAGAGAAGGCAGCAGGCGCCGCTGCGTGGCTCGGCAGCGGCTTCTCCCAAGTAAGAGCCCGCATCCACCGAAGTAGAGAACGCGGATTCGATGAATTTTTTCTGACAGTCAACGGCCACGTCGGCCTCAGCGACTGCCAACCCGCACGGTGTCGCCTTCGCGCCTCACCACGAAACGCGGGTCGCGTTCGAGGAAGGCCTGCAGCGCACCGATACGATGCGCATCGAGACTGCCCGACAACCGTGCCGATGCCGCGCCTTCGTCCAGCACGCGCACCTGCACCTGGTTGTGCCGGTTGAAGGCAGCGGCCACCTCGTCCAGCCGCTCATCCAGGAAGGACACCTTGCGCTGCTGCCAATCCAGCAGCATCGACAATGGCAGGTCCAATGACTCGACCACATGGCTGCGCGCGTCGACCTGCACCACCCGGCCTTCGCCCAGTTGCGCAAGACGCCGGGCGTCCGCACCCTGGCTCCATACCTCCACCTCGCCGGAGACCACGCCGATGCGCGTGCTCTGCAGCCGTCGCGATACATCGAATACCGTGCCGATGTCCCGGATCTCCAGGCCGTTCACCTGCACCTCGAACGGACGGCGGTCGCGGGCGATGTCGAATGTGGCCTCACCCTGCAGCAGCTCCACCTTGCGGCTGAACCAACCCATGCGTACCCGCAGGCGGCTGTCCGCGTTGAGCCGCACCTGGGTCTGGTCGGGCAGCACCAGGTCGCGAAGTTCACCCTGTCCGGCACTGTAAAGCTGCTTGGTGGGCATCACCTGCGGAACCAGGCCCACGCCGAGCAGGGCGATACAGGCTGCGGCAGCCGCCACCCACCAGCGCGCACGGCCGCGACGCGGCACAGCGCGCGGCGGCGCGTGCACGCTACCGAACAGCGGCACCACCTTGGCAGCGACCTGCCGCGGTGGAACCGCCGCCTCGTCAGCCAACGGCGATTGCAGCGCCTCACCCACCTGCCGGTGCAACGCGAGGGCGCGCATGTAGGCGCGCACATGCTCCGGCGAGCGCTTCATCCAGTCCAGGAACGCGAGGCGCCCGGCCTCATCCAACGCCCCCTCGCGATTGCGCAGGAACCAGTCCATGGCCTCGCAGGCGATCGTGTCGTCGGCCACGGGCAATGAATTCCGGTTCATGTGAGCTCCCTGGCGCCCAGCGCCTTCCTGCAGGCCTCCAGACCCTTGCCGATATGCTTGCGCACCATGTGCACCGACACCTGCAGCTGCTGGCTGATTCCCGGGCAGTCCAGCCCGTCGCGGTAGTGCAGCTCCATCACCCGCCGCGTGGTCGCCGGCAGTCGTGCGATGGTGCTGCGGATATCATTCCAGCGCTGCGCACGCTCGAATTCACCTTCGATGTCTTCTTCGCTTTTCAGCACTTCGGCCAGCAGGTCGACGTCTTCCAGCGGCGGCAGCGACGACCGCGCGCGCGCATGCTCGCGCGCCAGGTTGGCCGCCACGGTGAACAGGTAGGCTTCCGGGTTCTCGACCGCATCGGCATCTTCGCCGGTGCTGCGCAGCAGGCGCAGATAGACCTCCTGCGCCAGGTCTTCGGCATCCTCGCTGGCCGAACCGCGACGCAGGAAGAAGCCACGCAGCAGCCGGCGCCGCAGTTCGTAGCTCTTCTCCCAGATCCTCACGCTGTTCACGGCCGGCCAACCACCCCGAGGCTGGAAAGCCCCGCAGGGTGACCGCCATCGATGACAGTGGCGTTTCAACGACCGGCAGGCAGCCGCTAGAATGCGGCCCCTGCAATGTCCCGGCAGCCCGCACAAGGAGTGCTCCCATCAACGCACGCACCGCCATCAACACCCTCAGCAGCCTGCTGTTCCTGCTGCTGGTCGCCCACACCACCGCCTATCAGCAGCAGATGTGGCCGCCCAGCCGGGTCATCCATGTGCATCCGGTGATCGTCGTCCTCGCCTATGCGCTAGGTGTGCTCACGCTGCTGCTGTGGATCGGCGGCCGTCGTGCACCGGAACCCGCCCAACGCCTGGCGCGCTGGTTGCCCATCGTCGCCTGGTGCCTGCTGGGTGTCGGCGTGGCGATCATCCCGGTGTTCCTGCCTGGGCTGTCCCCGGCCTGATCAGCGGCCGCGCCCAGCGCATCGGCCCATGATACGGCGCGCGGCACCAACCCTTGCTTGCCAGAGACCCAAGCCCCGCCCGCCTACCGAAGCGTGGGGGGCAGGCCTACGCTTGTCTTCTCGGTGGCCGCCACGGTCGCCCTTCGCGTCACGGCCCCCGCCGTTGCGACCCCGCTCCAGTGCTGTGCGCCCTGCCGGTGTTGTCGCCCAGGCAGAAGTCCGACCGGCGCCCTCTGGAGACAGCCATGAACCAAGCCCTCATTCCCTTCGATACCGATCCACTGGAAACCCAGGAGTGGCGTGAATCGCTGGAGGCGGTGATGCAGGCCGGCGGCCGGCCACGCGCGCACTACCTGATCGACCAGCTGAGCGATCTGGACGCCCAGCAGCACGGCGACCTGCATACCCGTGCCTGGACCGCCTACGTCAACACCATCCCGCCCGAGCGCCAGCCGGCCTACCCGGGTGACCTGGCCATCGAGCGCCGCCTGAACGCGATGATCCGCTGGAACGCGATGGTGATGGTGCTGCGTGCCGGCAAGCATTCCAACGTCGGTGGCCACATCGCGACCTATCAGTCGGCAGCGGTGATGTACGACGTGGGCTTCGACCACTTCTTCCGTGGCCGCACCGACACCTTCGACGGCGACATGATCTACATCCAGGGCCATTCGGCGCCGGGCATCTATGGCCGCGCATACGTGGAAGGCCGCATCGATCCGGCACGGATGGACAACTTCCGCCGCGAAGCCGGCCGCGAAGGCCTGTCCTCGTATCCGCACCCGCGCCTGATGCCGGAGTTCTGGCAGTTCCCCACCGTGTCGATGGGGCTGGGCCCGCTGACCGCCGCCTACCAGGCGCGCTATATGCGTTACCTGGAGTACCGCGGCCTGAAAGAACACCAGGGCCGCAAGGTCTGGGCCTTCCTCGGCGACGGCGAGATGGATCAACCCGAATCGCTGGCGGCAATTTCCCTGGCCGGCCGCGAGCGGCTGGACAACATCGTGTTCGTGGTCAACTGCAACCTGCAGCGCCTGGACGGTCCGGTACGCGGCAACGCCAAGGTCATCCAGGAACTGGAAGGCACCTTCCACGCGGCTGGCTGGAACGTGATCAAGCTGATCTGGGGCAGTGGCTGGGACGACCTGCTGGCCCGCGACCACAGCGGCCTGCTGCGCCAGCGCATGATGGAATGCGTGGATGGCGACTACCAGACCTTCAAGTCGCAGAGCGGCGCCTACGTGCGCGAGCATTTCTTCGGCCGCTACCCCGAGCTGCTGGAGCTGGTCGCGCACATGAGCGACGACGACATCTGGGCGCTGGCACGTGGTGGCCATGATCCGCAGAAGGTGTATGCCGCCTACCAGCAGGCGGTGAACACCAGCGGCCGGCCGACGGTGATCCTGGCCAAGACGGTCAAGGGTTTCGGCATGGGCGAAGCCGGCGAAGGCCAGAACATCAACCACCAGCTGAAGAAGATGAGCGCCGATGCCGTGCGCGCCTTCCGCGACCGCTTCAACCTGCCGGTCAGCGACGACCAGCTGGAGGAGATGCCCTATCTGCGCCCGGAACCGGGCAGCGCCGAAGCGGCCTACTTCGCCGAGCGCCGCCGCATCCAGGGTGGGCAGCTGCCGGCGCGCCTGGCCAAGGTCGATCCGCTGCCGCTGCCGCCGCTGTCCATCTTCAACACCCAGCTGCAGGGCAGCGGCGATCGTGGCCAGTCCACCACCATGGGCTTCGTGCGCATCCTCACCAGCCTGCTGAAGGACCCGGAACTGGGCAAGCTGGTGATTCCGATCGTGCCCGATGAATCGCGCACCTTCGGCATGGAAGGCCTGTTCCGCCAGATCGGCATCCACTCCTACCTGGGCCAGCTGTACACCCCGCAGGACGCCGGCCAGCTGAGCTATTACAAGGAAGCCAAGGACGGCCAGATCCTGCAGGAAGGCATCAATGAATCCGGTGCGATCTGTTCGTGGATCGCCGCCGGCACCGCCTACAGCAACCACGGCCTGGCGACGATTCCGTTCTACATCTTCTATTCGATGTTCGGCCTGCAGCGCGTCGGTGACCTGGCCTGGGCCGCTGCCGATGCGCGTACCCGCGGCTTCCTGCTCGGTGCCACGTCGGGCCGCACCACGCTGATGGGCGAAGGCCTGCAGCACGATGACGGCCACAGCCACGTGCTGTCGTCGGTGATTCCCAGCTGCGTGTCCTACGACCCGACCTACAACTACGAGCTGGCGGTGATCATCCATGACGGCCTGCGCCGCATGTACGTCGAGCAGGAAGACATCTACTACTACATCACCGTGCTCAACGAAAACTACCCGCAGCCGGCACTGCCGGAGGGCGTGGAAGCGGGGATCCTGAAGGGTCTGTATCTGCTGCATCCAGCAGCCGCCGATGCTGCCTCGCAGCCTCGCGTGCAGCTGATGGGCAGCGGCTCGATCCTGCGCGAAGTGGAAGCCGCGGCAGTACTGCTGCAGCAGGACTTCGGCATCGCCAGCGATGTCTGGAGCGCCACCAGCCTGACCGAACTGCGCCGCGACGGCCTGGCCGCCGAGCGCTGGAACCTGCTGCACCCGGCCGAGGAACCGCGCGTGCCGTACGTGCAGCAGCGCCTGCAGGGCCACGAAGGCCCCGTGGTGGTGGCCACCGACTACATGAAGATCGTCGGCGACCAGATCCGTCCCTTCATCAACGACCGTCGCTTCACCGCACTCGGCACCGATGGCTTCGGCCGTTCCGACACGCGTGAGTCGCTGCGCACGTTCTTCGAAGTGGATCGCCACTTCATCGTGCTGGCAGCCCTGAAGTCGCTGGCCGACGACGGTCGCTTCGAACGCTCGCGGATGCAGGAGGCCATCGACAAGTACGGCATCGACACCGGCAAGCGCGACCCGGCCGCGGTGTAAGACTGCCGATGCCATGCCCACGGATTTCTCCCCGTGGGCATGGCGCAGGCGGCGCCGCTACGGTATCCGCTTGAACAGGTTGGTCTGCAGGATCGGTGTACCGTCGTGACCGTAGAACGCCTTGGTCTCGGTCATCGTCGTGCGATCGGCCGCCACGGTATAGATGCGGGTGGAGGCCGGCGTACCGTGGTCCACCAGCTGCATCACCAGGGTGTTCGGCGCCGGCAGTTTCAGGTTGGCCTTGTCCGCGCCATAGGTGCCGGACAAGGGCCCCGGCGTACCGTCGAGCGCCAACGTGCCGTCGGATTTCATGGTCTTGCCATCGTGCAGGACGATGTCCACGTGTGAACTCCAACGCCCCGCACCGGCATCCTTGAACTCGAGCACCACGTGCTTCGGGCGCTGCGCTTCGGGTAGCGCAGACGTGGCGATATCCAGCGACCAGCGCCCCAGCAGCGGTGAGGGCGAAGCTTCCACTGCCAGCGCCGGAACGGCGGGTAGCGAAAGCGCAGACAACAACACAGCGGACAACAGCTTCATACGTTGCTCCGTTCCAGTGAAGAAGGCGCTGCGTGACGCGTGATGGGGCAGCAGGGCGAATGCTGCGCGCCTGCGGCAGGCGGTGCAAGCCACTCGCTGAATGCCCGGCCACGCGCCATGTCAGGACCATGTCACACAGGGGTAGTAGAACGATCCAGCATCTCCGGCTCTTCTTCCCCAGTACACGGCGTTGAACGCGCAGCCCTCGCCGCGGCACCTCTATGCCGCCGGCCACTTTGCCCGCACCCTGGTCTGGTCGTTCGTGGATCTGGTGCTGGGCTACTACCTGCACGCCCGGCTGGGGCTGTCGGCGGCCCACACCGGCCAGCTGCTGGCCATTTCATTGGCCTACAGCAGCCTGCTCGATCTGCTGCTGGCCGCCGTATTCAGCCGCCTGCGCAACCAGCAGCGCCTCGCCCTGCGCCTGCAGCTCATCGGCGGGCTCGGCACGGCCGCCAGCGCCTGTCTGCTGTTCAGCCCGGGCAACGCAGCCGAGACCGCCTTCCTGCCATTGCTGGTCGCATCGTTGCTGTTCCGTAGCTGCTATGCGGTCTACGACGTGGCGCAGAATGCGTTGACTTCATTGCTGCCTCGTGACGAGGACGAGGCCATGCGCTATGTCTCCACGCGCGCCGTGGTGGTACCCATTTCCAAGCTGTGCGTCGCCTCGGCGCTGTTCGGCGTGGTCGGTGCGCCTGCGTCCCAGGGTAGTGGCGACGCGTTGCTGATCTGCATGATCATGGGCGTGCTGATCGCGGCCGCTGCGCTTCCCCTGGCCTGCGTCGCAACGCGCCCACGACCCTCCGCAACCAGGACGTCCGGTGCTGTTGCCCTGCCCCTGCCTGCGCTGCTGCCGATTCTGCTGGCCGCAGCGGCAGAGACGGCGCTGGTAGGCCTGGCCGGGCGTCTGTTCCCCTTCGCCGAACACGGGGCAGCACTGACCTTCGCGATGGTAGCAGGCATGGTAGTTGCCCCCTGGCTCTGCCTGCGCCTGCGTTCAAGGCTGCACAGCGAGACCGGGATGCTCGCGCTGATGTCGGTGCTGGCCGTCGCCGCCGTTGGCGTGTACCTGGTCATCCCCTCCACGCCTGTCGCGATTGCATGTGCCGCCATTCACGGGACGGCAGTGGCCAGCGTCGGCCTGGTCCTGTGGCGACGCACCGCGCTGATCGCCCATCGCCATGCCGTCCATAGCGGACGCGACGATGACCTCAGCTGTTTTGCACTGCTCACCGGAACCATGAAGCTATCCATCGCGGCCTCTTCCTTGCTGCTGGGCGAAGTGTTGCCCGGTATACAGGCGGGCGATCCGGGCACCGCGGCCACCCTGGTCTCGCTGGTCGCCATCGGCAGCCTGCTTTCGCTGGCCGCATTGGCCTGGCCCATCCCGCCAGCACGCACCGAGGACCTGCGCCCGTGAACCTGGCCCCGACATCGCGGCTGCGCCGCAAGCCGCTGATCGCACTGGAGGCTGACCACAAGCGCATCATCTGGCTGTTGCGCACGATGGGCGCGGTTCCCCGCATCACCATCGCCCACCAGCTGGGCATGCACAACGGCGCGTTGACCCGCCTGGCGCGGGAACTGCTGATGCTGGAAGTGATCGAGGAACAGGGACAGCTGTCCGATGGCCAGCGTGGCCGTCCGTCGGTGCCACTGGCGCTGTCCGGTCGGGGCGGCTATGCCGCCGGTGCCACGGTGCATCCGGGTTGGCTGGAGATCGCACTGGTGGATTTCGCCGGCCAGGTCATCGCCCGTGATGCCACCGCGTTCGACAGCGCGGATCCACGCGATTTCGTGCATGCCGTGGACCAGCGCCTGCGCAGCCTCACCAGCCGCACCGGGCTCATGCGCGCCCGTTTCCTCGGCCTCGGCGTGGCGGTCCCCGGGCCCGTGGTCGAAACCGGTCCGGCACGCCGGCATGCGGTGGACTGGCTGCATGGCTGGCGCGATATCGACAACGACCAGTTCTTCGAAGACTACTTCGGCTTCCCGGTCTGGGTGGAGAACGATGCAACCCTGGCGGCGTTGGCGGAGTACTACGACAGCGGGCTGATCCGCGACTGCGCCTCGGCGCTGCTGCTGTATGTCGGCCACGGCGTGGGTGGCGGCGTGATCCATCGGCGTGATGTGATGCGTGGTGAATTTGGCAATGCCGGCGACATCGGTCGCTTGTTCCGCATGGACGCACCGCGCCCCTCGGGCATCGACCTGCTGGCCACGTTGCGCGAGGCCGGCGCCGGAATTCCTTCGCTGTTCGAGCTGGAGGCCTGCCTGGACACCCATGCCGGCATCATCAGCGCCTGGGCCGAACGCGCGGGCAACCAGCTGGGCGCAGCGGCCAATACCGGCGTGGCCTGGCTCGATCCCGGCGCAGTGATCCTGTCCGGTTCACTGCCCCGCCAGGTACTGGAAGCCCTGGGGCAACACCTGCAGCAGCCAGCACGCTGGAGCAGTGCGCTGGACAGCCTGCGCCTGCCGCAGGTGCATGTGTCAAGGCTGGGAGGATCCGCGGTCTCGGTGGGCGCAGCGCTGCTGCCGATCCACCAGCTGGGCGCCGATGCCAGCGCTTAATTGTTTATTTCCGCCGAAGTAAACAATTCCGTCATCGCCCGGACCTACCGTGCAGCGGTCCCCCTTCCCTGCATGGCCGCCCTCCGATGAACATCAGCCCCCTGGTCCTGGGAATCTCCCTGGCCTTGATATCCCTGCACGGCAACGTTTCTGCGCAGGACGCCCCCGTCCCGAACAAGGACAGCAACGACGCCGCGACGCTGGATGCGGTGGTGGTCACCGGTGCGGCACGCACCCAGCGCCGTTTCGATGCGTCCTTCGCGGTCAATTCACTCAGCCGCGAAGACGTGCAGAAGCTCGCACCGAAAAGCTACGCCGACCTGCTCGGGTCCGTGCCCGGCATCCATGTCGAGGCCACCGGCGGCGAGGTGCAGAACATCACCCGGCTGCGCGGCATTCCCACCGATCGTGGCTTCATCGCCTTCCAGCAGGACGGCCTGCCGCTCTACCAGGAGCTGGATGGCCACTTCTTCAATTCCGGCGACGGCATGAACCGGTTCGACGTGATGAACCAGCGGGTGGAGATCGTACGTGGTGGCCCGGCACCGATCTATGCGAGCAGTGGCGGCGCCATCGTCAACAACATCCTGGCCGAGGGCTCCGAAGAGACTCACGGCAAGGCCCAGCTGACCGTCGGTGACACCGGGCTGTACCGCGGCGAGATGTACCAGTCCGGCGCCCTCGGCAAGGACACCTTCTATGCAGTCGGTGGATTCCTGCGCCAGCACGATGGTTACCGCGACAACGGCTTCCCGAACGACAAGGGCGGGCAGATCAGGGGCAACATCAAGCACTACTTCGACGACACCAGCTGGTTCAAGGTCAGCGGTACCTTCGTCGATGACCACAATACGTTCTACCTGCCGATCCCGGTCGCCGATCCGCGCAATCCCAGCGTTCCGCTGGACCCGTACATCGACTACTTCGACGGTACGCTGAACTCGCCGTCGCTGCGCAGCGTGAACCTGAAGTACCTCGATGGCGGCGGCGTCCTGCAGGGCATGAACCGCGACCTGGCCGATGGCCGGCACATGCGCTTCGGCAACATCGGCTTCCAGTACGAGAATACCGCCAGCGACTGGACGATCTCGCTGAAAACCGGCTACACCAAGGGTCGCAACACCTTCGACGCACTGTACTCGACCACCAACCCGGTCGACGCACGCACCTTTGCCAACGGCTATCTGGGCGCGGCCCGTTCCGTCTTCGGT
Organism: Stenotrophomonas maltophilia; assembly: GCF_003970865.1. Classification (GTDB taxonomy): domain Bacteria; phylum Pseudomonadota; class Gammaproteobacteria; order Xanthomonadales; family Xanthomonadaceae; genus Stenotrophomonas; species Stenotrophomonas maltophilia_AR. The sequence continues at coordinate 49,097 of NZ_RXLZ01000030.1, forward strand.
GCCGGCGTCGCACGAATGGGCTACGCCCTGGCCGGCAGCAACGGAACGAGTGCCTACGATCCCTATGCCGACTCCGGCCTGGTGATCTCGGCCCAGTACCGGGCCGCAGATTCGGACTTCTACTCCGGCCAGGCGGACTTCAGTGCGACGCGGTTGTTTGAAACGGCCTGGGGCAGCCACGATCTGAACATCGGCGCATATACGGCCTTCTTCGGCACCACGGCCTTCAGCCTGTACCAGGACATGCTGATGGAGATGCGCGGCAAGCCACGCCTGCTGGATCTGGTGGCCTACGGCAACGATGGCACCCCGCTGGGCTATGTGACCGACAAAGGCACGCTGCGTTACACAACTACCTTGAATCGCGGCAAGGTCGATGCCCGCATGTTCGCGGTGTATGCCAATGACACGTGGGCACTGACGGACCGCTTCAAGCTCGACGCTGGTATCCGCCATGAACGCTATCGCTATGAAGGCTACGCAGAGCAGACCGCCCAGGTCGACCTCGGCGACCGCAACACACTGGCCGACAACACCACGCGCCGGTTCACCGGCGTCGTCCAGAACCATCGCCTGGATCCGTCCGCGACCAACTGGACCGTGGGTGCGAACTTCGATTTCACCCCTTCGGTGGGTGCTTACGCCCGCGTCTCGCACATGGAGATCGTTCCCAACTCGTCAGTGGCACGCTCGATCGATCCCACCATCGTGCAGACCCAGCTGGACCAGTACGAGCTTGGCCTGAAGGCCGGATTCGGCCGGTCCTACCTGTACCTGACGGCGTTCTACACGAAGTTCGATCCGCTCAACGCCTCGTTCGTGGCCTTCAACCCGACAACCGGCCGCAATGACCAGTCGGTTCCGTTCATCGGTACCGCCGTCTCCAAGGGCATCGAACTGGATGGACTGTTCCGGCCGCTGGACTGGTTCAGCATCGCCGGCTCGATCACGGTCAGCGATCCGCAGTACGACAGCCTGCAGAACGATTCCGGCGCCGACCCGGCTGCCGTCAACGGCAAGCAGATCGTTCGTGAGCCCAAGCTCTACGGCAACCTCCGCCCGACCTTCAGCTTCCAGCATGGCCAGGACCAGTTCGAGACCTGGCTGCGTTATGACGTGGTCGGCAAATCCTATGTTGATCTGTTCAACCAGACAGCGCTGCCTGCCTACCAGACCCTGGGCCTCGGCGTTTCATGGAAGCGCGGCAACTGGGGCGCACAGTTGGTAGGTGACAACCTCACCAATGAAAAGGGACTCACCGAAGGCAACACCCGCACCGATGCCCTGGCCGGACAGGGTTCGGCCGAGGCAATCTATGGACGGCCGCTGTTCGGCCGCAACGTCCGCCTGATGGTCAGCAGGAGCTGGTGATGCATCGACGACTTACCTTGTCCCTTGCCCTGCTCTCCACGGCAGCGCTGCCGCTTGCGGCGGCGGCCGACGACCGCGACAGCGCCGCGCTTGCCGCACGCTTGTTCCCGACCCTCATGCAGTTGAAGCCCGATACGCTGCCCGGTGATGCGCGCGCCCTCCTGGCTGAACGCACGCAGCAGCTGGCCCGCTGCCGGACCGCCACCTGCACGCTCGCGTCCGCACGCTGGACGCCCGCGCAGGCAGGCCTGCTGACCGCCGCGACTCCCGCGCACGCCGAGGCCATCGAACGGGAGCTGGCGGGCCTCAACAACATTCTCTCCGTCTATGGCCAGGGCCAGCCGCCCCGCTACGATGCCATCGACGGCCCGGTCGGCACAGCGGGCAGCACGCGACTGGCCGGCGACGTCGCCATTGCCATGCAGATGAGCGAGGTGGACGCCAGCGCGGCCTACACCGCCTTCGATCGCAGCATCGCGGTGGCGGTAAGCCTGCTCGATGCCAATGACCGCCTCGATGCGATCCGTTTCGAGCCCATCAGCGCGGGGATGAACGCCGCGCCGTTTGCGCGTGCGCGGCAGCTCGATTGGAATGCGCATCCATACACCGCGATCATCGTGCTGGGCCAGGGACCGGATGAACTGACCACCCCGCTCAGCGCCGGCAGCAAGCTGCGCCTGAAGGCGGCCGCGCAGCGCTACGCGGCAGGTGATGCGCCCTTCCTCATCGTCTCCGGTGGTGCGGTACATCCGCGCGGCACCCGCAGCGTCGAAGCGGCGCAGATGCGCGAAGCGCTGATGGCACGCTTCGGCATTCCCGCAGATGCGATCATCATCGAGCCGTATGCCCGCCACACCACCACCAACCTGCGCAATGCAGCCCGGTTGCTGGCGGCCCTGCAGGCACCGCCGCGGCAACCGGCATTGGTGGTCAGCAGTCCATCGCATATCGACTCGGTCGCCAGCAGCGCCTTCAGCGAGCGCAACCGCCATGAACTGGGTTACGTTCCGGGCAAGGTCGGTTCACGCGTCTCGCCCTACGCGATCCCGTTCGTGCCGGCTCCCGAATCGCTGCGCATCGACCCGATGGATCCGCTGGATCCCTGACCCGCGCGACGGCATCCTCAGTAGCCAACCTTCACCGTGAACATCACGTTTCGCGGTGCGCCGTACCAGCCCTGGTTGTAGAAGCCGATCTGCGAGTAGTAGTGGCGGTCAAACAGGTTGTTGATGTTGACCGCCGCCGACACATTGGAACTGAACTGGTAGCGCGCCATCAGGTTCACCAGTGCGTAGCTGGGCTGCTCCACCGGCACCCGGCGATTTCCGGGCGCGGTGGCGGTCTGGTACATGCGGTTCTGCCAGTCCACGCCACCGCCGATCGTCAGCCGGTCCCAGGTACCCGGCAGCCGCCAGGTAGTGAACAGCTTGAACAGGCTGCGCGGCTTGGCGGTATTGATCGCCCTGCCCTGTGCGTCCTGCGCGATGAAGGTGGTGAAGCTGGTGCCCAGGCTCCAGCCCGGCAGTGGTTCGCCGGCCAGTTCCAGTTCCAGGCCGTCCACGGTTGCGCCCTTCACCGCGCGGTAGGCCGCCTGCGTGCTGCCTTCGACCAGGCCACCGGTGGCCTCGGCGATGTTGTCCTGCTGGGTGCGGAACAGCGCCGCCGACGCATTCAAGCGCTCCTGCAGCCAGCTGCCCTTGAGGCCCAGCTCATAGCTGCGGCCGCTGACCGGGTCGAGGATCTGCCCGGATTCATTGCGGTTGTTCTGCGGCTTGAAGATACCGGTGTAGCTGGCGTAGACGCTGCTGTAGCCGTTGAGGTCCCAGACCACACCGGCATACGGTACGAACTCGTTGCGGTAGCGGTACTTGCGCTTGCTGCCGAAGTAGACCTGGTCGGTCTCCCAGTTGCTCAGGCGGCCACCGACGATCACATGCAACGGATCCGCCAGCGACAGCCGCACCACCGCATAGGCACCGCTCTGCCGGTTGTCCAGATCATCGGCCTGGGTCTTGCTGCTGGCCCACACCGGCTCCGGCGTACCGGGCCCGTGCCAGTCCAGGTAGCTGGCCAACGGTGGCAGCGGCGCCAGCGCGCGGTACTGCCCCAGCGCGATCTCGTCGCGTGAGCGCGACCAGCCGACGGACGCAGTGTGCTGGCGGCCGAACAGCTGGAAGGGACCGGTCAGGCTGACACTGACCGCCTCGCGGCGCACCGGGCCGTCGTAACGAGTGAAGCTGTTGCCATTGGGCATAGCCCCGGTAACCGAATCGGGATAGCCGCCCCGGTAGAGATGCTTCATCTCCATGTCGGTGTGCGAGCGGCTGTAGGACACGCGCGCCTGCCAGTCGTTGCCGAAGCGATGGTTGAAATCGAAGAAGCCATTGCGGGTGTCGGTGGTCATCCGTGCCCACGGCGCGGTGGCCGATACCGAGCGATCGAAGCGGGTACGCGTGCCATCGGCATTGAACAGCGCGAATCCGCTGCCGAAGCCACGATTGTCGTTGGCCTGGTAAGAGATACCGGCGATCAATCCAGTGTCCTCGCCCAGGTCCACGCTGACCACGCCGTAGAGCGTCTTCGCGGTGCTGTCCAGGCCAGCGGTGTAGCTGTCGCCCTCTGCCTGCGCGGCGACCACACGACCACGCACACGCCCTTCCCGGCTCAACGGGCTGGACACATCCACCCAGGCGCGGCGCGCGTCCCAGCTGCCGAGGCTGATGCCGCCACTGGCAGCAAAATCACGCAGCGGGCGCTTGCGCACATAGTTCACCGCAGCCGACGGATTGCCGGCACCGGTCATCAGGCCATTGGCACCGCGCACGATCTCGATGCGGTCGTACACCACCATGTCCAGATTGTTCTCGCCGAAGTTCCATGGCGACAGCACCGGCATCACCACGCCATCGAACTGGTAGTTGTCGATATCGAAGCCGCGTGCCGAGAATGAGTAACGGTTGGCATCACTGCGCGTGACCGAAATGCCCGGAGCGGTGGCCAGCGCATCGGCGGTGCTGAGCAGGCCACGATCCTCGATCTGCTGGCGGGTGATGACGCTGACCGACTGCGGCGTCTGCCGCGAGGTCAGCGACAGCCCCGTCGCCGTGCCCATGGAATCGGTGGTGTAGGAACGCGAGGTTTCGGTGCTGCCATCGAGGTCGGCCGTGACCTGCACGGTGGGCAGCTGCGAGGTCTTCGCAGCGGGGGCGCGCTCGGCGCCGTGGGCAGTATTGAACAGCGCCAGGGTCGTGCCGATGGCGGTTGCCAGGGCGCGCGGGCGGATACAGGCGGGCATGGGAGATCCAGCAGGAGGGAAAGGCTGGATGAGAATTATTGTCATTTGAGCGTGAGCACACGTATGCCCCAACGCAGCAGATGTATGCGCGCTGCCGGCGCTGATCCGGGGTCAGCGCAGCTGGCTGGGCGCGATGCCGTAGCGCGCACGGAATGCGGTCGCGAAATTCGTGGCATGCCGGTAGCCGACCAGATGCGCGGCCTGCTGCACGCTGCAGCCCTGCCTCAGCTGCTCGCAGGCCAGTTGCAGGCGGTGCTCGCGCAGCCAGCCGAACACCGAGCACTGGTACACCTGCTGGAACTTCAGGCGCAGGCTGCTTGGGCTCATGCAGGCCAGGCGCGCCAGATCCTCCAGGCAATGGTCGGCGGCCGGAGCCGCCTGCAGGCAATCCATCACCCGCTGCAGCATGCGGCGGTCACGTGCTGAAACACGCAGGTCCGGCGATGCCTCCCGCGCAGGCGACCCCAGCGCCAGGGCCAGCATCTGCAGGCCGATACTCTCGCACAGCAGTGCATGCATCGCGCCGTGCCAGCTGCCCGACAGCAGCTGGTCGGCGGCGTGCTCGAGGTGCCCAGGCACCTGCCAGCCACGCAACCGCGGATGACCGGTGCGGTGCGCGGTGGACAGCAGCTCACTGATCATCGGGTCGTCAATCCCGTCGGGTGCATCCAACGAGACATTCAGGCTGCGCATCCGCTGCCCTGCGGGATGAATCGCGGTCATCGGTGCTGCCTCGGCCAGCACCATCGCGCCGCCCCCCGGGTTCATGCCGATCACTGCCTGCCCGGCCAATCGCGCTCCTGCGCGTCCCTCCAGCATCACGATCGCCGAGAAGACCGGCGGCGATTCCGAGGTTGCCTCGAACGGCTGATGGGCGATCACGTCCGACAGCGCCAGGGTCATGCCCGGGCGCAGGCGACGCTGCTCCACCCTGCCCTGCACCACGCACTGTTCACCCGACAGATCGGCGGCCGACGCAGGCAGGCGATAGCGGAAGCCGCTGCTGCGGCCCAGGCGATCGAGGTCGGCAAGGGTGAGGTTGAGCATGATGAGGCCAGCGGGGATCGTCCTGCATTTTCATATGAGAACCATTCTCATATCCAGCCCTTGCCGCAAGGCCCATTCCACCCTTGTCGATACAAATAGTGACGTTATAACATTTCACATTGTTTTCACGGATCGTGCCATGCGTCGCCACCTGCTTGCTGCTGCCATTCTGTTCCTGTCTCTTTTACAAATCGCAAATCCAACGAAACGGCCTCCTTTTTCTCATGCCGCCTGTTCCTGGAAAAAAAAACCATATACCTTTGCGATTTTTCGCGCGACAAACAAAAACAAAAGACGACACCGCAGTCAACAATACTATCAATACAACATCCTAAACAAA
>NZ_RXLZ01000031.1 GCF_003970865.1 Stenotrophomonas maltophilia
CCTGCCCGGCGTGGAGCTGCTGCTGGAGCTGCTGGACCTGGTCGAGCAACGCCCGGACATCAGCACCGGCGCCCTGCTGGAGCACTTCGACGGACGTGAGGAACAGGCGTCACTGCACACGCTGGCCCCCACCTGCCCCCTTCACACCCCTCACCCTTCCCCGGCACTCGCCTTCTCCAGCCCCCCAACGCCCCGGGTACCTTGACCCAAGGCCCCCTCCTCGCCCCCGCCCCTACCGATGCCCGGTGAATTCAGTCTCCACGGAGTGTTCGTCCCGACCCTGCTCGGGTTGATGTTGTTGGCCTATCTGGTCAACAGCGGCCTGCACGCGCTGCTGCAGCGTGCCGGTGCCTATCGCCATATCTGGCACCCGCCGCTGTTCAACCTGGCGCTGTACGGGATCGTGCTTGGCCTGCTGTTCCACCTCCTGCGTTGGATGCAATCGTGAACAAGATCGTGAAGAAGACCCTGCCGGTGCTGCTCACCAGCGCAGCCGTGATCGTCGCCCTGCTGGTGCTGCGCCAGCTGTGGGTCTATTACATGGATGAGCCGTGGACCCGCGATGCGCATGTCGGTGCCGACGTGGTGCAGGTGGCGCCGGACGTGTCCGGGCTGGTGGAAACGGTGCAGGTGGCCGACAACCAGGCGGTGAAGAAGGGCGACCTGCTGTTCGTGGTCGACCGCGCCCGCTACCGCATCGCGCTGGAGCAGGCCCGCGCCAGCCTGGGCGAGCGCCAGGCCTCGGTGGCACAGCTGCGCCGCGAGATCGGCCGTGACCGCAGCCTGCAGGACCTGGTGGCCGCCGAGGACGCCGAAGTGCGCCGCGCCAAGCTGCAGGCCGCACAGGCCGCGCTGGCCACCGCACAGGCGGCGGTCGACCTGGCCGAGCTCAACCTGGGCCGCACCGAGGTGCGCGCACCGGCCGACGGCCGCGTCAACGACCGCACCATGCGCGTGGGCGACTACGTGGTGGCCGGCAAGCCGGTGCTGGCGCTGCTGGATACCGGCTCGTTCCGCATCGATGGCTACTTCGAGGAAACCCGCTTGCGAGGCGTGGCCCCGGGGCAGAGCGTGGACATCCGCCTGATGGGCGAATCGGCCCCGCTGCGCGGCCATGTCGAGAGCATCGCCGCCGGCATCGAGGACCGCTACCGCAGCAACGGCAGCACCCTGCTGCCGAACGTGACCCCGGCCTTCGACTGGGTGCGGCTGGCGCAGCGCATTCCGGTGCGCATCGCCATCGACGAAGTACCCAAGGGCGTGGAACTGATCGCCGGTCGCACCGCCACGGTGACCGTGGACACCGGCCGCCATCCGCACAACGACAAGGCCGGCACCGCACCGACACAGGCGGGCCTGTGAACGCTGCCCTGCCCCGTCTTGGCCTGATCGTCGCGCTGGCCAGCCTGGCCGCATGCAGGACCGTCGGCCCCGACTACGCGCTGCCGGAAGGGTCGGCGTTCAAGCGCCCGGAGGCCAATGCGGCCTTCATCGATACGCAGAACCCGCAGGTGGCCGCCAACCAGGCGCTGCCCGACCGCTGGTGGTCGCTGTACAACGACCCGGTGCTGGACGGCCTGATCACCCAGGCGCTGCGCGACAACGTCGAGCTGAAGGCCGCCGATGCACATCTGCGTCGTGCCGCGGCGGTGTACGAACAGGCGCTGGACGCCGGTGGCTTCGAGTACGAGGCCGAGGCCGGCGTCAGCCGCGCGCAGCTGTCGGCCGAATCGTTCCTGCAGGAGCACGAGCTGCCGGTGATCAACCTGGCCGATGGCAAGTTCGCGGTCAGCTACCAGTTCGACCTGTTCGGCAAGCTCAAGCGCGGCGCCGAAGCAGCGCGTGCCGACGAGCAGTCGGTCGCTGCGGCGCGCGACCTGGCCCAGGTCAGCGTGGTGGCACAGGTGGCCGACAGCTACCTGGAGATCTGCCATGCCAACCACGAACTGCACGTGGCCGAGCATTCGCTGCAGCTGCAGCAGCGCAGCCGCACGGTCACCGAACGCCTGATTGCGGCCGGTCGCGGTACGCCACCGGAACTGGCCCGCGCCAATGCCCAGGTGGCGCTGCTGGAAGCTGCACTGCCGCCGCTGCATGCGCAGCGTTCTGCAGCAGCGTATTCGCTGGCCGCGCTGCTGGGCCAGACACCGGGCCAGTTGCCAGCCGGCGTGATCGACTGTGCACATGCCCCCCACCTAGCGCAGCCGTTGCCGGTCGGTGATGGCCGCGCACTGCTGCAGCGCCGCCCGGACGTGCGCCAGGCCGAGCGCAAGCTGGCCTCGGCCACGGCGCGGATTGGTGTGGCCACCGCCGAGCTGTACCCGGACATCCGCCTGGGGGCCTCGCTCGGTGCCGCCGGCCTGCTGGAGGACTTCGGCACGCCAATGACCCAGCAGTGGTCGATCGGCCCGCTGATCTCGTGGACGCTGCCGTCGTCCGGCACGCACGCACGCATCCACGCTGCCGAAGCCGGTGCCGATGCGGCCCTGGCCGAGTTCGACCACACCGTGCTGCAGGCACTGCGCGAGACCCAGACCGCGCTGGACCGCTATGCGCAGGACCTGCGCCGGCTGCAGTCGCTGCGCATCGCGCAGGAGCAGGCCGCGCTGGCCGCCGAGCAGAACCGCCGGCTGTACCAGGGTGGCCGCACGCCGTACCTGTCCAGCCTGGATGCCGACCGCAGCCTGGCCACCAGCGATGCCACCCTGGCGGCCGCCGAAGCGCAGGTCTCGCGCGACCAGATCCACCTGTTCCTGGTATTGGGTGGTGGCTGGCAGGCCAGCGCCGCCGCGCCCAACGCCTCGACCGCAGCGAAGTAAGCCATGAACGCGCTGACCGACCGCCAGGCCTGGCTGTTCTCGATCAAGACCTACCTGGCCGCGGTGGCCGCGCTGTACATCGCCATGGCCGGCAACCTGTCGCGCCCGTACTGGGCGATGGGCACGGTGTACATCGTCAGCCAGCCGCTGCTGGGCCCAACCCGGGCCAAGGGCGTGTACCGCATCGTTGGCACCCTGGTGGCCGGCCTGGCCACCCTGCTGGTGCTGCCGGCGCTGGTGGAAACGCCGCTGGTGCTGAGCGCGGCGATGTCGATCTGGCTGGCCGGCTGCCTGTTCATGGCCCTGCTCAACCGCGGTCCGCGCGGCTACGCGTTCCTGCTGGCCGGCTACACCACCGCCTTCATCGGCTTTCCGGCGGTGACCTCGCCGGAATCCATTTTCGACACGGTGGTGGCACGCAGCGAGGAGATCATCCTCGGCACGGTGGTGGCAGTGCTGTTTGCTTCGCTGCTGTTCCCGGCCTCGGTGCGCCCGATGCTGCGCGCCCGCATCGGCAACTGGATGGAGGACGCCGCGCAGTGGTGCCGGCAGATCCTTGAACGTGGCCGCGCACACGCGCCACGCAACCGGCTGGCCGCCGACCTGGTGCAGTTCGAGGCACTGATCGAGTTCCTGCGCCGTGACGATCCGCGCCATGCCGGTTCGGCGGTGTCGATGGAGCGCCTGCGCGAGCGCATGCTGCTGCTGTTGCCGGTGCTGTCTTCGATTGCCGACCGCCTGAGTGCGCTGCGCAGCGATGGCCAGGCCCTGCCCGAAGGGCTGCCGGCGCTGGTCGATGACATCCACGACTGGCTGGATGGCCCGACCAACGCCAGCGAATACGCCCGCCTGCGCGCGCGCATCAGCGCACTGAAACCGCAGGTGGACCGCGACCTGCAGCACCTGCAGCTGGCCAGCCTGCTGCTGCGCCTGGAGGAACTGGTGGACCTGTGGCAGGACTGCCGCACCCTGCAGCACGCCATCGACCACGGCACCGCGCCGCTGGACCGCGCGCACTACCGCATCCGCACCGAACGCGTAGCCGCCGACAAGCACGTCGACTACGGCATGGCGCTGTTCTCCGCGCTCAGTGCCGGCGTGGCGCTGATGAGCTACTGCGTGCTGTGGATCGCGCTGGGTTGGGAAGGTGGTGGCAACGGCGCGATGATGGCCGCGGTGACCGCCGCGTTCTTCGCCGCACAGGACGACCCGGCGCCGAGCATGGTGTCGTTCCTGGTGTGGGCGATGGTCGCCTCGGTGGTGGCCGGCGTGTACCTGTTCGGCGTGTTCCCGGCGGTGCACGACTTCGGCCTGCTGGCACTGGTGCTGGCGGTGGCGTTCCTGCCACTGGGGCTGATGCTGCACCACCCCAAGAGCGCGCTGTTCGCGCTGCCGCTGACAGTGAACCTGGCCGCGCTGCTGAGCCTGCAGAACACCTACAGCGCCAACATCCAGACCTTCCTCAACTCGTCCATCGCGATGTTCATCGGCATTGGCTTTGCGGTGGTGATGACCCGCCTGTTCCGTTCGGTGGGTGCCGAGTGGACCGCGCGCCGGCTGGTGCGGCAGGGTTGGACCACGCTGGCCGAAGCTGCCGAAGGACGTGGCCAGCAGGACCGCCAGCGCTTCGCCGCACGCATGCTCGACCTGCTGGGACTGCTCGCGCCGCGCCTGGCGGCAACGCCGGAGGGCAGCGACATCGCCTCGGTGGACATGCTCAATGAAGCACGCATCGGCCTGAACATCCTGCAGCTGCGCCGCGCCCGGCTGGAGCTGCCCGAGCGCAGCCGCGAAGCGGTCGAACACATCCTGGAAGAGATCGCCGTGCATTACCGCCGGCAGATCGCCGCGCGCAAACCCATTGTGGCGGCCGAGGCGCTGCGCGAGCGGCTGGATACCTCGCTGGGCCGGGTCGGCAGCGTGGCCGCCTGCAAGGCCCGCGATGAAGCCCTGATGGGCCTGATCGGCCTGCGCTTCGCGCTGTTCCCGGAGGCGAAGGCGTTGGCGCCGGGGTTGGCGATGAGCGCGGCCGCACTGCCGTAGCGCGATACCCTGTGCGTCCACAGCCCCCGCTCTGCACAGGAAGCTCCAATGAGTTACGACATGATGGTGTTCGAGGCCAGCGCCGCCCCACGTGAGGCGGCGGCTTTCATCGCCTGGTTCGAAAAGCAGACGCAGTGGAACGAGCGCCACGAGTACGACGACCCGGCGGTCAGCAGCCCGGCGCTGCAGACGTGGTTCGCGGAGATGGCGCAGGACTTCCCGCCGTTGAACGGACCACTGAGCAACGACGATGACGACCGTGCCGAGGTGACCGAGTACAGCATCGGCCGCGAGGTGATCTACGGCGCGTTCGCCTACTCGGTGGCCGAGCGCGCGCACGGGCGGGTGCAGGACCTGGCCGAGAAGCACGGCGTGGGCTTCTTCGACGTGAGTGCCGATGATGCGGCGATCGTGTTCCCGGATGGGCTGGTACTCATCGCTGAATGACGGGGGCGGCAGGGCTGCGCCCTGCACCTGCCGAATCAACGTCAACATCAAAAGCCTGCACTCCGCGGGATGGCGGGGTGGCATGGCTTGCTTCTGGTGGGTGTCGACCTTGGTCGACACAGCAGATCCACGCCATGCGTGGATGAAGGTGCGCCTTGTGATTGGAGGAACTGGAAGGACTAAGGTCAGAACAGCTGGCCCTGCACCGTCGGTTCTTCGATCGGTGTCGATGGCGCTTCGATCACCTCTTCCGCACCCAGCCGCCAGGCCAGGCCACCCAACCGGCTGGCGTGGCGTTTCAACGCAGCCTGCAGCACATCAGCGCTGCCCGCCACATGCAGCACCTGGCGGGCACGGGTCAGGCCGGTGTAGACCAGTTCGCGTGACAGCACGCGGCTGTCCTGGCGTGGCAGCTGCAGCCACACCTCATCGAACTCCGAGCCCTGCGCCTTGTGCACGGTCATCGCGAAGGCGCTTTCGTGCGCAGGCAGTGCCGCCGGGTGGAAGGCGCGCGGCTGGTCGACGCTGTCGCCGGGGAACCAGGCCACCATCGCGCCGCTGCCATCGCGCAGGCAGATGCCGATATCGCCGTTGAACAGGCGGTGCCGGTAGCTGTTTTCGGTGACCAGCAGCAGGCGACCCTGGAAGTAGCCCGGGGTATTGCCGGCCAGCAGTTGTTCGATACGGCTGTTGAGCCCGCGCGCGCCCTGCGGGCCTTCGCGCAGCGCGGTCAGCACGCGCAGTTGCCCGGCCTGCTGCAGGGCAAGCACTGGATCGGCCGCGTCGGCCAATGCGCGCCAGTGGCCGAGCAGATGCTCGCGCTGGCCACGCAATGGATCGGCTTCGCCTTCGTGGAAATGCACGCCAGCCAATGCACCGTTTCGCAGCAGCTGCAGTGCGGCGGCGCTGTCGCCCTCGCGCACGGCATGCGCCAGCGGTGCCAGGTCCAGCGCATCGCTCTGCCGGTACCCCCGCTGCAACTGCACCCGGCGGCCAGCGAAGGCGCGTGGTGCCGCCTGCGGCTGCAGCGTGGCCGGAAGCAGCAGACCATGCAGTGCCTGCGCGTCGTCGGCACGGGTGCCGATGCCGTCGCCGCTGGCACGCAGGATCGCGCTGAGCACATCACCGGCCTCGACCGACGGCAACTGATCGGGATCGCCAAGCAGGATCAACCGGGTGCCGCTGGCGATCGCGTCGACCAGTTTGGCCATCATCGGCAGATCGATCATCGAGGCTTCGTCGACCACCACCACGTCCACCGGCAGCGGATTGTCGGCGTGGTGGCGGAAGCGTGGTGAATCGGGAATCACGCCGAGCAGGCGATGCAGGGTGGTGCCGGTACTGGGCAGCGCCGTGCACAACGCCGGGTCCAGCCCTTGTTCCTGCAACCGTTGCACGGCCACGCGCAGGCTCTCGGCCATGCGCTCGGCGGCGCGCCCGGTAGGCGCGGCCAGCGCCACTTCGGGCAGCGGCTGGCCGGCGTGCCGGGCCTGCGCGGCCAGCAGCAGCAACAGGCGCGCGATGGTGGTGGTCTTGCCGGTGCCGGGGCCGCCGGTGACCAGTGCCAGCGGATGGCGCAGGGTCACGCCGGCGGCGCGTGCCTGGTGATCCTCGCTGCCCGATGCCTGCGGGAACAGCTGCCCGAACAATGGCGCCAACGCCGTCATGTCCGGTGCCGGCAGCGGATGCCGGCCGATACGCTGCAGGCCGGCGGCCAGCTGACGCTCGTACTCACGGTAGCGGCGCAGGTAGAGCAGGCCGTTTTCCAGCACCAGCGGCGCATCCTCGGCGATGGCCTCTGCCTGGTCCGGCGTCGCTACCCACGGCGATGCACGCAACTGTGCCAGCCAGTCGTGCGCGGCAGGCCACTCGGGCACGCCTTCCAGCAACCGCTGCGGTTGCGCGGGGTCGAATGCGGCGTGGCCCTGCGACACCGCCAGCGAGGCCAGCGCGGCCGCCACTGCCACGCTGTCAGGGGTGTCCTCCCGCAAGCGTTGCAGGCTGGTCGCCAGTGCGTGATCGAGAGTTCGCAGCTGGCCGTTGCGATACAACTCGTGGAGCAAGCTCATGCGCTGGCTCCACGGGCACGTGCGGCCAGTTCGGCCTGGGCCTGTTCGCCACCGGCGAACAACGCATCCAGTGCATCCACCAGCGCCAGCGGGAAGCGGTCCACATGCACGCCATTGCCGGTGCCATCCAGGCCGCGGCAGAACAGGTAGCGGATGCCGCCCATGTCGCGCTCGTAGTCGTAGGCCGCGCCCAGGCGGAAGCGCAGCCAGCGATGCAGGGCCACGGTATAGATCAGCGCCTGCAGGTCGTACTCGCTGTGGCGCATGGCAATGGCCAGCAGGTCCGGGCTGTAGCCGGGCAGGCGGTTGGACTTGTAGTCGAGCACATACCAGCGCCCGTCGCGCACGTAGGTCAGGTCGATCATGCCGGTCATCAACCCTTCCAGCCGACGGCGCTGGCCGAAGCCTCGACGACCGCTGGAAACGCCGTGCGCATGCAGCACCTGCAGCAGTGCCGGCACCGTGGTCGGCTCGATGGCGAAATGGAAGTCGATTTCCGCGCGGCGCTCGCCTTCACCCAGGCTGTGCAGCGCACCGCCTTCGGGCAGCGGCACGGTCAGCGTGTGACCGACCAGCGGCACCAGCACCGCCACGCCATCGTCCAGGTCGACGTCGGCATAGCCTTCGTCATGCAGCGCCTTGCGCAGTACCTTGGCCTGGCCCTCAGGGGCTTCCAGGCCCGGATGCCAGTCACCCCATGCGGCGAAGTCGACGTTCTCCATCGCCTCGTGCAGCACATTGCCGAAGCGGCTGCCCATGAAGCGCGGGTCGATCGGCGCGCTGTCTTCGACGACGGCGGCAGGTTCGGGCAGCGCCGGTTCCAGCGGCAGCTCCGGGCCGGCCGGTTCGTCGGCGGCCGGTGCCGGCAGCTCGGTGGCGGCCGCTTCGATATCGTTGCCGGCACCGGCGTCCGCGTGGGCCAGCTGGGTGAAGCTGTACACCCACCAGTCGTGCGGCACGCGCCGGGTCAGAGCACGCACCGCCGGAAGATCACCTTCCACTTCGGCCGCCAGCTGCGGCAGCGCGGCCGGTGCCTCACTGTCATCGATGTGCACATCGGCATGCGCGCGCAGCGCCTGCAGGTCACCCAGCAGCGGCGCCAGACGCGTCTTGCCGAGCCCGGCCAGATCACCCACGGCGATCCACAGCGCATGCTCGGCACGGGTCAGTCCCACATACAGCAGGCGCGCATCCTCGGCGCGCTGCTCGCGCTCACGCTGCGTGCTGGCCGCTTCCCAGGCCTCGTCCTTGTCCAGCTTCCAGTGCAGCTGGCGCTCGCCGCCGACGTGCACGGTGCAGTGCGAGGCGGTGTTCGGTGCGCCGCCGTCGATGCCGACAAACGGCAGGAACACCAGCGGATACTCCAGGCCCTTGCTCTTGTGCAGGGTGATGATCTGCACGCGGCGCGCATCCGATTCCAGGCGCAGCAGCTGCTGCTCGTCATCCTGGTCGGCGCTGGCCATCTGCCCCTGCAGCCAGTCCAGCAGCCCGTGCATGCCCAGCGCCTGCGCCGAAGCTTCCTGCAGCAGTTCACCCAGCTGCAGGTAATTGGTCAGGCGGCGCTCGCCATCGATCAGCGCCAGCAGGCGTTCACCCTGTGCGGCGCAGACATCGGCAATCACTGCGAACGGTCCGCCGCGCTGCCAGCGCTCGCGCCAGTGCAGCAGCTGCGCCTGGAACCCGCGTTGCAGGTCGCCCTCGCGCTCCATCGCCGCGATCGCGCTGGCCCGCTGGCCAAGCAGCACGGTGGCCAGCACCGCACGCAGGCGGCCTTCGTCGGCCGGTTGCAGCAACGCCAGCAGCAGCGCACGAAGATCGCGGGCTTCAGCAGTGGCGAACAGGCTCTGCTTGCCCGCTGCCACCGCCGGAATGCCAACCGCAGCCAGCGCGCGCTGTACCAGGGTGGCCTCGCGATGCGAGCGCACAAGCACCGCCATGTCACCCGGCTGCACCGGTCGCCCACGCAACATGGCATTGCCCGCGCGCGCATCGACCAGGATCTGGTGAATCGCGGCCACGCAGGCCTGGGTCGCCGCATCGCGCGAGGCATCGGCGCTCATCGCCTTGTCACCGCCACTGCGCAGCACGCGCAGGGTGAGTGCCATGGCGGCCTGGCCGTCGCGCAGGTAGTCCGCATCGCCGCGCACGCCACCGGGCCGCACCGGCTCGAACTGGATGTCGCGTTCGAGGAAGGCGTCTTCGCCACCATTGTCGTACAGCGCTTGCAACGCGCGCAGCACAGACGGTCGCGAGCGGAAGTTCTGGTCCAGCACCGGCGCCTGCTGCGCCACCTGCTTGGCCTTCAGGTAGGTGTGGATATCACCGCCGCGGAAACCGTAGATCGCCTGCTTGGGGTCGCCGATCAGGAACAGCGCCGGCGCCAGGCCCAGCTCGCGCACCTCCGGCGAATCGCCGAACACGGTGTGGAAGATGCCCCACTGGCGGTCGTCGGTATCCTGGAACTCATCGACCAGCGCGATGCGGTACTGCGCGCGCAGCTGCCTGACCAGCATCAGTCGCTGCGGGCCTTCCAGGGCGAGTGCTACGCCATCGATCAGATCGTCGTAGGTCTGTACCCGGCGCGTGCGCTTCAGCACCCGCAGCCGCTGCGTGGCTTCGGCGCGAAGCGTGTGCAGGAAATTCAGCGCGGTACCACGCAGCCAGGCATCGCGTTCGGCCAGCAGCGCGACATAGCGCGCCAACGGCGCCTGCAAAGGCGACGACGGCGTGCGATCCGGGAACTTCTTGTTGGTCTTGTCGGCCAGCACCTCCGGCAGCAGTGCCGGCAGACGATCGCTGGCCAGCAGCTCGCGCGAGTCGGCGCGCCCGGCCCAGGCCAGCAACTGCCGGCCCAGCGGGTGCAGCCAGCCCAGCTTGTACGACACGCCGTTGAGCCACTTGTTGTCGACCGCATCGCAGAGGTCGATGAAGAACTGCTCGCCATGCTCACGCACGCTTGCGGACAGGGCTTCCGCCGCGCTCTGCAATGCCGGGTGTGGATCGGCCAGCGCCACCGGCCGTGGCAACGGGTGCAGCGGCGGTGTGCCCAGCAGCGCGCGCAGATCGGCGGCCAGCGCGTCCGGGTTGGACCACAGCCAGGTCAGCGGCTCCAGCGTGGCCGGGTCATTGGCATGCACGCGCCACAGATCAGCGGCCAGCTCCTCCAACAACTCACGATCGCTGGCCAGCAGTTCCGGCGGATCAAAGGTGTGGCCGCTTTCCAGCGCATGCTCGCGCAGCACGCGGGTGCAGAAGCCGTGGATGGTGAAGATGGACGCCAGGTCGATCTCGTCGGCGGCCACCTGCAGGCGGCGTTTCAGTGCTGTGGCACTCTCGGTGCCACCCTGCAGATGGCGCTGCAGCACGTCGCGGGTCAATCGCACGTCCGGTGCTTCGCCCTCGGCCGGTTCCAGATCGACCAGGCGCGCGGCCAGCGCCAGGCGCTCGCGGATGCGCTTGCGCAGTTCCTGGGTGGCGGCATCGGTGAAGGTCACCGCCAGGATCTGGCCGATGCGCAGGCCCTGCTCCACCACCAGGCGGGTGAACAATGTGGCCAGGGTGAAGGTCTTGCCGGTGCCGGCGCTGGCTTCGATCAGCCGGATGCCCTCCAGCGGCAGGGCCAGGTAGGGATCGCGGCTGAGGGATTCGATGCCGTCTTCGGCGATGGCGGTGTTCATGGGTTGCCCTCCTGGCGCGCTTCGGTGCCGAGAGTGCGGCCTTCGCGCACCGCGCTGAAGACCACCTGGCTGTTGCGCAGCAGGTCGGCGTAGCTGGCATCGGTGGCGAACGGGTCGGCACCGCGCAGCAGCAGCTGCCAGGCGTCGCTGCTGGATTCACCCCAGCTGCGGTCGCTGCCGTGCCACTGCTTCCAGCCTTCGCTGCGCTGTTTTTCTGTCGGCGCGTTGTACAGCACCCAGCCGGTATACGGGGCAAAGCGCAGCGGCTCACGCAGGCCACGCTGGCGCAGCTGCAGCAGCGCACGCAGTGCCGCGCGTGCAGCGGGAGCACTCAATGCCGGCAGCACATGCGGGCCGGGACCGGCGTCACCGCCATCGTGGAACTGCACGAGTGGCAGCGCGTCGCCAGCGGCGTTGGCCAGCAGCCAGTCCAGGCCCTGGCGGATCACTGCATTGCCATTGAGCGTGCCGGCACGCAGGCGTACCAGGCCTTCGGGATGACGATCAGCCACGCGGCCATGCAGGCGCACGCCATCGATGTCCACTTCGTAGCGACGGCTTTCCAATGGTTCGCCCTGCATCCAGCCCAGCAATGCGCTGGCATACGGGCGCGTCTTCAACTGCTCCACCTCGAACTGACGCTCGCCCAATGGACCCGACGGCAGCAGTCCACGCGCGCGCAGCCGCGGGTACAACGGCTCGGTATCGCCGCTGAGCGTGGCGCGCACCACCGCCGCCTGCACGCTGCGCTTTTCCGGCCCGCGCGAGGACAGCACCAGCGGTTCCAGGTCATCAACCTCCTCGACATCGTCGGCCAGGCGCAGGCCCAGCGACTGTGCGAGGAACTGCCCTGCCGGGTCGCACAGGAAGCGGCGCAGGGTGTCGAGCGCGACCTCGTTTTCCACCGCATCGTCGAGCGGCGGCGGCAACGGTGCATCGAACCACGGCTGCAGGCCGCCGCGCTGGCCGGTGAGGCGGCCGGCAGCCGGATGCCATTGGCGGCGATAGCTGAAACGGCGTGGATCGCCATCGCCGAACGCGGCTGGCGAGAACGGCTGCAGGGCATGACGCACGGTGAGGTCGCGGACCGCCGCAGGCGGATCGAGGTGATACGCGGCGGCGGCATCGATCAGTTCGCTGACCAGTACCGACGGCTCGCGCACGCTGCCATCGCGCGGGTCGGCGCCGAGATAGCTGAGATAGAACACCTCCTGCGCGGCGGCGAACAGCTGCAGGAACAGGAAGCGGTCATCCTCGCGGGTGGAGCGGTCGCCCGGACGGCGGCGCGGCGTATCCAGCTCGGCGGTGAGCTGGTTGAGACCAGCAGCCGGGTCACGGCGCGGGAAATCACCGTCGTTGAGGCCCAGCACGCAGATCACCCGGAATGGCAGCAGGCGCATCGGCACCATGCGGCCGAAACTGATGCCACCGGTCAGCAGCGGTGCGCGCGTATCGGCCTCGCCCAGCGCGCCGGCGAAGTGCGAACGCACCACCTCCGGCGGCACGCCTTCCGCGAAGCCGGCCTTGGCGGCATCGTCGGCAAACTGGTTGAGCAGCTTGCGCAGACGCTCCAGCGCGCGCTGGCTGTTGGACGAGCTGGGCGCGGTCGGCAGCAGTGCATCCAGCAGCGACAGCAGGCGCTGTCGCCATTGCGCCGGGGTCAGCAGCTCGCCCAGTCGGCGCTGGTAGATGGCCAGCACGCGCAGCAGGCGCAGCAGCCGGTCCAGCGCGTCCAGCGCGCCGCCTTCCAGTTCGACCCACGGCGCCACCCCGGCCAGGTCGGCCTCGCTGCCGGTGGCATGGCCGAGTACCAGGCGATCCAGCGCGAACTGCCAGGTGTAGGCGTCGTCGGCCGGTGCCTGGTGCTGGTTGCGGTGTTTCGCGTCCAGGCCCCAGCGTGCACCGGCCTGTTGCAGCCAGCCATGCAGACGGTCGAAGTCCACCGCTTCCAGCCCGGCCGCTTCGGCCAGCGGCGCGCTGGCCAGCAGATCCAGCACTTCGTTCAAGCCAAAGCGCGAGACCGGCAGGCCCAGCAGGTGCACGAACACATCGGCCAACGGCTCGCCCGCCAGCGGACTGCTGTCGGCGAGCGCATACGGAATGTGTTCCTCGTCGCCCCCACGGCCGCCGAACACCGCTTCCAGGTACGGCACGTAGGGATCGATGTCCGGCGCCAGCACCGCGATCTCGCGCGCCTGCAGCGGCGGGTCGAAGCGCGGGTCCTGCAGCAGGCTGCGCAGCTGGTCGTGCAGCACCTGCAGCTCGCGCAGGCGGGTGTGGCAGGCATGTACCTGCAGGCTGGGGTCGTCGCTGCGCAGGCCATCGCGCAGCTCGCCCGAGGGCAGCGCGCGGCGATGGAACAGGTCGCGCTGCAGGCGATGCAGCAGGCTGTCGGACAGGCCGCCTTCGTCCAGGGTCGGCCGGGTGTCCTCCTCCGGATCGGAATAGGCGGCGATCTCGCCGGCCGGATGCACCACCTCGTAGCTGCCCAGCACCGCCATGAAGTCGCGCCCGGCCGCACCCCAGGCTTCCAGCAGGCGGTTCTCGCCGGCCGCTTCACCGAAGGGATCGGGCGCGCCGCTGCGCAGGCGCTCGGCCAGCGTCTGCAGGTCGCCCCAGTACGAGTGCACCGGGGTCGGCATATAGAAATGCAGCTCGCCCACCCGCGCCTGGGTGGCCATCACCCGCAGCACGTCGGGCGAGATGTTGAGCGTCGCGAACGCAGACATGCGCGGCGGCAAGCCCTGCGGCAGCGGCTGGCCGGCGCCTTCGAAGCGGTCCAGGTACTCCTGGATGCGGCGGGCGCGGTAGTCGTGGCCATGGGTGATGGTGCGCCACAGGATCGCCTGCGGATCGGCCGGATCGGCACCGGCGGCCCAGCGCAGCAACCAGTCACGGCGCCAGGCCTGGTACTTCTCGAACACCGAGGCCAGCTCGCCGGCCAGCGCCCACGGTTTCAATGCGTCGTCACCGGCAAGATAGGACTGCAGCGCGCGCATCGGTGGCTGCGCCAGCAACGCCGGGTCGCGCAGTGCCTGGTACAGCTTCCAGTGCAGGCCAGCCGCGTCCAGATCGTCCTGCTCACCGCTGACGTTGGCCTTCAGCGCGCGCGCCACGAACTCACCCGGGGTGAGGAATTCGAGGTTGGCAGCCACACCGAACTCGGCCGCCAGTGTCGCCTGCAGCCAACGCCGCATCGCCACCTGCGGGATCAACACCACTTCCGGCGCCAGCAGTGGCTGGCCCGGTACCGGCGCACGCACGTTGCGCGCCAGCAGCGCAGCCAGCACGTCCAGGGAGTTGGAATGGTAGAGGCGGAAATCGCTGCCTGGGTCACTCATCATGCACAGTGTGCAGGACGGCAGGCAGTATTCAATGGTCAGCCCGTCGCCGGTACGGATTGTTCCGGGCTGCCGGCCGATTGTCCCGGCCTGGCAAGGGTCCTGCCATGCCACAATACTGGACCGTCCAGTCTGCTTATGTTCAGCCGACGGGCCCGATCCTTCGATGTCTAAAAAACGTTAATGGTGCCCATGTCGGCTTCCACCTCCAGTCTGGTGCAGTTATCCAACGTCCGCATCGACCGGAGCGGACGCACGATCCTGCGCGACGTGTCGCTGCAGGTGCCCAAGGGCAGCATCACTGCGGTGCTGGGTCCGTCCGGCAGCGGCAAGTCGACCCTGCTGGCGGCGCTGACCGGCGAACTGCGCCCGGTCGCCGGTGAGGTCACCCTGTTCGGCAAGCCGATTCCGCATGACAGCGGCGCGCTGCTGGAAATGCGCAAGAGCGTGGGCGTGCTGCTGCAGGGCAACGGCCTGCTGACCGACCTCACCGTGGCCGAGAACGTCGCCCTGCCGCTGCGCACGCACACCCGCCTGCCGACCGCCGTACTGCGCCGGCTGGTGCAGATGAAGCTGCATGCGGTGGGCCTGCTGGCCGCCGCCGATGCCTGGCCGCGCGAGCTGTCCGGTGGCATGGCCCGCCGCGTGGCGCTGGCCCGTGCACTGGCGCTGGATCCGCCGCTGATGATCTACGACGAGCCGCTCACCGGGCTGGACCCGATCGCCTCGGGGGTGATCATGAGCCTGATCCAGCGCCTCAACCACAGCCTGGGCCTGACCAGCATCATCGTCAGCCACCACGTGCACGAGACCCTGCCGATCTGCGACCAGGTGATCGCGATCGCCAATGGCGGCATCGTGTTCCAGGGCACGCCCGAGGCACTGCAGTCCAGCCAGGACCCGCTGCTGCAGCAGTTCCTGCACGGCCAGCCCGATGGCCCCATCCCGTTCGATGCCGCGCCACGCGCGAGGGTTGCCTGATGCCGTTCGTCCAAGCCACCCGCTCGCTTGGCCGCGCCGGCCTGTTCTCGCTGACCGTGCTGCGCGGTTCGCTGCCCACGCGTGATTTCCTGGCCGAGCTGACCCGCGAGATCTACAAGATCGGCGCGCGCTCGCTGCCGATCATCGCCGTCGGCGGTGCCTTCGTCGGCCTGGTGCTGACCCTGCAGGGCTACCGCACGCTGACCACCTTCGGCGCGGCCGACGCGCTGTCGACTTTGCTCGGCCTGTCGCTGTACCGCGAGCTGGCACCGGTGCTGACCGCGCTGCTGTTCATCGGCCGCGCCGGCAGCTCGATCGCCGCCGAACTGGGCCTGATGCGTGCCACCGACCAGATCAAGGCGCTGGAGCTGATGGCGATCGACCCGGTGGCCAAGGCGGTGGCGCCGCGCTTCTGGGCGGCGGTGCTGACCGTGCCATTACTGACCGGCATCTTCTGTTCGCTGGCGATCAGCGCCAGCTACTTCGAAGCGGTACACGTGCTGGGCCTGGACAACGGCGTGTTCTGGTCGGCGCTGCGCAACAGCGTGGACTTCTGGGACGACTTCGGCGTGGCGATGCTGAAGTCGGCGATCTTCGGCGGCACTGCCGCGCTGGTCGCCGCCTATGTTGGTTTCCATGCCGAGCCGACCATCGAGGGTACCTCGGTGGCGACCACCCGTGCGGTGGTCAACGCCTCGCTGCTGGTGCTGATGTTCAACTTCGTGCTGTCGGCAATGTTGTTCACCTAACCCCTCCACCGGCGGTGCGCATGCGCGCGGCCACAACGACTCGATCAGGTAATCCACATGGCCATCCGCGGTCCCAGACTCGAATTTTCCGTCGGCGCCTTCCTGCTGCTGGCCCTGGCCTCGCTGATGGTGCTGGCCGTGGCCTCGACCAACCAGCGCTGGAGCTGGGGCAGCGAAGGCTATGACCTGAAGGCGCGCTTCTCCCAGGTCGGCCAGCTGCGCAAGCAGGCGCCGGTGAAGATCGGCGGCGTCACCGTCGGCCAGGTCGCTTCGATCGACCTGGACCCGGTGAAGTTCGAATCGATCGTGACCCTGCGCATGGACAGCAAGGTCAAGGACCTGCCGGCCGACACCTCCGCCGGCATCTTCACCAGTGGTTTGCTCGGCGAGAGCTATATCGGTCTGCAGCCGGGCGGTGATCCGGACGTGCTCAAGGCCGGCGACGAGATCGTCTTCACCCAGCCGGCGGTGGACCTGATCCAGCTGGTCGGCAAGTACATGTTCAGTGGCGGCGCCGGTGGCGGCGCTGCTCAGAAGCCCAACGATGGCGCGCAGGCGCCTGCAACGGAACCGCAACCATGAAGATGAAACTGATCCCGGCCCTGCTCGCCTCGGCGCTGCTGGCGGCCACTCCGTTCCTCGCCCAGGCCCAGGCTGCCGCGCCTGCCGCTGCCGCAACGCAGGGCCAGGCCGGCAAGGTGGTGATCGATGCCAGCAGCCGCATCCTGTCCACGCTGCAGCAGCGCAAGAGCGAGTTCACCAGCAACCCGGCCAGCCTGCGCAGCTACATCGACAGCGAGCTGACCCGCACCTTCGACCGCGACTACGCCGCGCGCCTGGTGCTGGGCCCGCACGCCCGCGGCGCCTCCGACGCCGACATCAAGCTGTTCGCCGATGCGATGGCCGACAGCCTGATGCAGCGCTACGGCTCGACCCTGCTCAACATCCAGGGCAAGCCGAGCTTCCGCCTGAAGGGTGAAAGCCCGCTGCCGGGCAATCGTGGCGTGCGCGTGAGCACCGAACTGGTCCGCGCCGGCAACGAGCCGACCCCGGTCGAGTACTGGATGCGCAACGTGAACGGCCAGTGGAAGATCTTCGACGTCAACATCGAAGGCATTTCCTACGTGCAGACCTTCCGCAACCAGTTTGATACCCCGCTGCGCCAGAAGGGCATCAAGCAGGTGGCCACCGAGCTGCACAGCGGCAGCATGCAGGCCGGGCCCGCGGGCAATGGCAAGTAACGCGCTGGCGCTGCTGGAAGGCGACACCCTGCGCCTGCGCGGGGTGCTCGACCGTGCCGCGGTGATCGCGCTGTGGCCGCAGCTGCAGGCCCTGCCGGCGAAGCTGTCACGGCTGGAGCTGGGTGAGGTCGAACGCGTGGACAGCGCCGGCCTGGCGCTGCTGGCCGAACTGGCCGCGCGCGCGCGCAAGTGCGGTCACCCGCTGGCAGTCTCCGGCGCGCCGGCCGGCTACAACGAGCTGAGCGCAGCCTACCGGCTGTCGCCCGACCTGGATTTCAACGCTACTTCTGCTGCGAGCTGACATGAACGTCGTACGCACTTTCCCCCTGATCGTCCTGGCCACCGCCCTGACCGCCTGCGCCGGCAAGCCCGCACGCAGCGATGCACCGGCAGCCAGCACCGCGGTCCCGGCCAGCACCATCGCCGAGGCCTCCGCCCCGACCACCGATCCGGCTACGGTCGATACCGCGCCGGCCGCAGCCGTGGTTGCCGCAGCTGCGCCGACCACGCCGCCGACCACGCCGCCATCCACACCGGCCCGCAGCGCCGACACCGATGCGGCCAGGGCCGCAGCGGCGACCGCACCCGGTGGTGATGACGACTTCGATGCCCTCTATGGCGGCGCCGGCAACACCGGCAGCGCGGCGGCCTACGATCCGTGGGAACCGTTCAACCGCAAGGTGCACACCTTCAACAACGCGGTTGACCGTGGCATCGCGCGCCCGCTGGCCACGGCCTACACCCACGTGGTGCCGCGCTTCGCCCGCACCGGCGTCAGCAACTTCTTCAGCAACCTGCGCGCACCGGTGACCATCACCAACCAGCTGCTGCAGGGCCGCGGTGCCGATGCGTGGGACAGCCTCGGCCGCTTCCTGATGAACAGCACGCTGGGTATCGGCGGCCTGTTCGATCCGGCCAGCAAGGCGATGGTGCCGCGTCGCAATGAAGACTTCGGCCAGACCCTGGGTGCCTGGGGCTGGCGGCGTTCGCGCTACGTGGAACTGCCGTTCTTCGGCCCGCGTACCGTGCGCGATGTGTTCGGCCTGGCCGGTGACATTCCGCTGTCGCCGATCCGCCGCATCGAAGAGGACAAGATCCGCATCGGCCTGCAGGGCCTGCAGCTGGTCGATACCCGCGCGCAGCTGCTGGCGATCGACGACCTGCGTGACACCGCCGTGGACGAATACTCGCTGGTACGCGATGCATGGATGCAGCGCCGCAACTACCAGATCGAGAACGATCTGCGCAGCAAGCGCGACCGTGGCCACGACGATGCCAATTCGCCGATCCCGGTGGATGCGATGCCGATGCCGAGCTGGAGCAACTGATCGCTGCAGGCCGTGCATGAAAAAACCCCGCCTCGGCGGGGTTTTTCTTTTCCGGCAGGTGCCAACCTCGGTTGGCACGCTTTCCTCAGGCGGCCAGCGCGGCCTCGATGGCCTCGCGCAGGCGCGCGTCATCGGCAGCCACGTCCGGGGCAAAGCGCGCGATGACCCTGCCGTCGCGGCCAACCAGGAACTTCTCGAAGTTCCACAGCACCGCCGGTGCTGCGTGGATCGGGATCTCCTTGCTGGCCAGGCGCTCACGCAGCGGGCCTTCGCCGATCGACTGCGGCTGGGCGGCGGTCAGCTGCTGGTACAGCGGGTGGGTGTCGTCACCGGCCACGCTGATCTTGGAGAACATCGGGAAGCTGACGTCGTAGGTGAGCTGGCAGAACTGCTGGATCTCCGCCTCGCTGCCCGGCTCCTGGCCCAGGAAGTTGTTGGCGGGGAAGCCCAGCACTTCCAGGCCCTGCGCGTGCTTTTCCGCATACAGCGCCTGCAGGCCTTCGTACTGCGGGGTCAGGCCGCACTTGGAGGCGACGTTGACCAGCAGCAGCACCTTGCCCTGGTAGTCGGCAAGCGAGGACGGCTGGCCGTCGATGGTGGTGAGGGAAATGTCCTGGATCGAGGTGCTCACGCGGGGGCTCCGGCAACAACGGGGAATGGCCCACCAGCATAGCGCCGCACGATGCCGGCACGACGATCAATCCACGCAGATCGTGCCCTGTGCCTTGCCGTCATCAATGCGCTGGCGGCAGCCGAAATTCTGGCGCACGTCGCGCTGGCAGGTACCGGTGGCGGCACTGCCGGCGGCCACGTCGCCCGTGGCCAGGCACTGGCCGCTGCAGTCGCTCTTGCGGCTGCAGGCCTTGCCGGCGTCGGCATGGGGAATCACGCACTGCTCGCGCTGCAGCCGGCCGAGCCGCTGCAGGGTCCCGCCGGCTGCCTGGCAGTCGACGTCGCGCGCTTCGCGGTACGCCTCGGCCGCTTCGGGGCTGGTGGCTGCGGCGGGTGCCGCCGCCGTATCGGCAGCCGGTGGTGTGCTGCTGCAGGCGGCAAGCAGCGCGGTCAGGACAAGGCTGGTGAAGCGGCGCAGGCGCATGACGATACCTGATCGAAGCGGACAGGCCGCCAGCATACGCATCGGCGATGCAGGCGGCGTGTCAGCGTGGCTCAGGCCTCGTCGCCGTCACTACCTTCCTCAGCCGGCAGCGCGTCCGGCAGCAACTGGCGGCTCTGCTCAACCGGCAGCGACTCGACGTCCCTCAGCTTGCGGGCGATCGCGCGGGTGCGTACCCCGGTCTGGTCGATCTGCTTGCTGGCCTGGTCCAGCTTGGCCTTCACGTTGTCCAGCACATCGCCAAACTTGCCGAACTCGGTCTTCACCGCACCCAGCAGGCTCCACACCTCGCTGGACCGCTTCTCGATGGCCAGCGTGCGGAAACCCATCTGCAGGCTGTTGAGCAGTGCGGTGATCGTGGTCGGCCCGGCGACCACCACACGGTGGTCACGCTGCAGCAGATCGACCAGGCCGGGGCGCCGGATCACCTCGGCATACAGGCCTTCGGTGGGCAGGAACATCACCGCGAAGTCGGTGGTGTGCGGCGGCACGATGTACTTCTCGCAGATCGACTTGGCCTGCACCTTCACCGCACGCTCCAGCTGCGTACCCTGCACGCGTACCAGTTCGGCGTCGCCCTGTTCCTGCGCGTCCAGCAGGCGCTCGTAGTCTTCGCGTGGGAACTTGGAGTCGATCGGCAGCCACACCGGCGTGTCATCGCTGCTGCGGCCCGGCAGGCGCACGGCGATATCGACCATCTCGCCACTATCCGGGCGTACCTTCACCCCGCGCGCGTACTGCTCCTGGATCAGGGTCTGCTCGAGGATGTTCTCCAGCTGTACTTCACCCCAGCTGCCGCGCGTCTTGACGTTGGTCAGCACGCGCTTGAGGTCACCCACGCCGGTGGCCAGCTGCTGCATCTCGCCGAGGCCACGCTGCACCTGTTCCAGACGCTCCGAGACCAACTTGAAGGACTGGCCCAGGCGTGTTTCCAGGGTGGACTGCAGCTTTTCATCCACCGTCACGCGCATCTGTTCCAGCTTCTGCGCATTGTCGCTCTGCAGCGCGCGCAGCTGTTCTTCCAGCGTCGTGCGCATCTCGGCGATGCGCTGCTCGTTGCGCTGGGTCAGTTCCTGCAGGCGCAGGCCAAGGCTTTCGGTCAGCCGCTGCTGCGACTGCGCGCCCTCCTCGCGGCCCTTGCGTGCATCGTCCACCAGGGTCTGGCGCAGCGCGCCGAGCTGGGTATCGGTACGCCCGGTGAGCTCCTGCAGCTGCTGGCCAAACGCATGGATGCGGGCTTCCTGCTGCTGGCCGAAGGTCTCCAGCTGGCCGCGCAGTTCCTGCAGCCGCTGTCCCATCAACGCCGCGCCCCGCTGCTGGCTCTCGGCCGCTTCGGCGCGCGCCTTGCGGGCATCTTCGCCCAGTGCTTCGCGCAGCAGGTCCAGGCGCTGGTCGGTGCGGGTGGACAGATCGGTCAGCGCGCGGGCGAAGCCATCGAGTTGTTCGCGCAGCTCGCTGCGCCCGGCGCGCGCCTCCTCACGCACCGCCTGTTCCAGGCGGTCATGCGGCGGACGGCGCAGCAGGGCGACCAGCTGCAGGATGAGCACGGCCAATAGAAGGCCGCCAATGAGCAGATATTCGGTTTGCATGGGGCAAGTGTAGGCTGGCCGAGTCTCAGCTGCTGCGTCAGGACCATGCTCGCTCTGTACGGAAAGCCCACCTCCATCAATGTGCGCAAGGTGCTGTGGCTGTGCGCGGGGTTGGATCTGCCCCTGCACCATGAACCGGCCCCCCCGCCGGACCTGCTGGCCGCGCTGAACCCCAACCGGCAGGTGCCGGTGCTGCGCGATGGCGACTTCGTGCTGTGGGAATCCAACAGCATCTGCCGCTACCTGGCCGCACGCGCCGGTCGCGAGGATCTGCTGCCACCTGCAGCGAAGGACCGAGCCCGGGTGGAGCAGTGGATGGACTGGCAGGCCAGCGACCTCAACAGCGCCTGGCGCCACGTGTTCATGGCCCGCGTACGCCAGCATCCGGACTACCCGGACGATGCCCGTGCGGACGCCAGCCTGGCGCAGTGGAACCGGCTGATGGGTGTGCTTGAAGCCCAGCTGGCCGCCACCGATGCCTACGTGGCGGGCAGCACCTTCACCCTTGCAGATATCGTGCTGGGGCTGTCGACCCAGCGCTGGCGCAGCACACCCGGCAGCAAACCGGCGCTGCCACACCTCGCAGCATGGTTCGAACGCCTGCGCCAGCAGCCCGGTTTCGCCGAACACGTCGACAACGGCGTGGCGTGAGCCGTGGTTCCCGCAGTTGTTGGCAGGTGTCGACCTTGGTCGACACGGTGGATTCACCCCATGCGTGGATGAAGCGCTGTAGCGCCGGGCCCATGCTCGGCGCTACAGGGAAGACCGGGCGTTACCAGCCTTCCAGCACGATCTTGCCCTTGGCGCGGTGGCTCTCCAGCAGCGCATGGGCACGCCGCAGGTTGGCCGCGTCGATGCGCCCGAAGTGCTCGCCCAGTGTGGTCTGCAGCACGCCCGTGTCGATCAGCTCGGCCACCCGGTTCAACAGGTCATGCTGGCGCTGCATGTCGGCGGTGCGGTACAGCGGCCGGGTGAACATCGATTCCCAGTGCAGTGACAACGCCTTGCGCTTGAGCGCCATCACATCGACCTGGCCGGGATCATCGATCAGGCCCAGCTGGCCCTGCGGCGCCAGCAGTTCCACGATCTGCGTGTAGTGCTGGTCGGAATGGGTCAGGCTGGCCACGTGCTGCACCTCGCTGATACCCAGCCGCGCCAGGCCTTCGGCCAGCGGCAGGCTGTGGTCGATCACATGGTGTGCGCCCATTGCGTACGCCCAGTCCTGGGTATCCGGACGCGAGGCGGTGCCGATCACGGTCAGCTTGGTCAGCTTCCGCGCCAGCTGCACCAGGATCGAACCGACACCACCGGCCGCACCGATCACCAGCAGGGTCTGGCCTTCGCCGCCGCCCTCGGGGATGCGCAGGCGGTCGAACAGCAGTTCCCATGCAGTGATCGCGGTCAGCGGCAGTGCGACGGCGGCCGCATCATCGAGGCTGGCCGGCTTGCGGCCGACGCTGCGCTCGTCCACCAGCTGGTATTCGGCATTGCTGCCCGGGCGGTCGATCACGCCGGCGTAGTAGACCGCATCGCCGGGCTGGAACAGGGTCACTTCGCTGCCCACGGCGTCGACGATGCCGACCGCGTCCCAGCCCAGCACGCGCGGTCCATCGGTGGCCACGCCGCGACGGACCTTGGTGTCGACCGGGTTCACCGCCACCGCACGTACTGCCACGCGCAGGTCACGCGGGCCGGGCTGCGGCAGCTCCAGTTCGATGTCGATCAGGGCCTGGGCATCATCGATCGGCAGGCCGGCTTGGGTATAGGCAATGGCGCGCATGGCAGCGGTCCAGTGGGGAAGGAGGCGACAGGTTGCGCCGCGCGCGCTCCCGCAGAAAGGCGCAGAATCGGGCAGCACTTTCACTCTGGCGATGAAGATGATCCGCTTCGACGATCTGCAGCTGTTCGTCCGCACTGCCGCACTGGGCAGCTTCTCGCAGGCAGCACGCGAGGCTGACCTGCTACCGGGGCAGGTCGCCGCGGCGGTGGCGCGGCTGGAACGCGAGCTGGATCTGCGCCTGTTCGTGCGCACCACCCGCAGCCTGCGTCTGACCGGCGAAGGTGCGCTGTACCTGCCGTATGCGCAGGAGGTGCTGGCCACCCTGCGCGAGGGCCAGGCGCGCGTGCAGGGCGAGGACACCGAGCTGCACGGCACCCTGCAGCTGTCGGCGCCCTCGGACCTCGGCCGCAACCTGCTGCTGCCCTGGCTGAGCGCGTTCCGCGCCGCGCACCCGCGGCTGCGCCTGCACCTGCGCCTGTCCGACGAAGTGGCCGATGTGTTCCGCGACCCGGTCGACGTGGCCATCCGCATCGGCCACTTCGACGACGCCAACTACGTCGCCCTGCCCCTGCTGGAAGGCAATCGGCGCGTACTCGCGGCCTCGCCCGGCTATCTGCAGCGGCGCGGTACGCCCACCCGTCTGGACGAGCTGCGTGAGCACGACTGCCTGGTCTACCAGCTCAGTGGCCGCGCCTACGATCGCTGGTCGTTCGAGGTCGACGGGCGCCGCAGCGTGATTCCGGTGCGCGGTCCGCTGGTCTGCGACGACGCCGATGTGGTGCGACGCTGGGCCGTGGCCGGTGAAGGCATCACCTACAAGTCCTGGCTGGACCTGCGCGAGGACGTACTGGCCGGGCGCCTGCAGCTGCTGCTCGACGGTGTTGGCAGCAGCATCCCGTTGCAGCTGGTCTGCCCGCACCGCAAGCAGTTCTCGCCCGCGGTACGGCAACTGCATGCGCAGCTGCGCCAGCACCTGCAACCGCTGCTGTCTGGCATGCCGGGTGGGTCCAGCGGCCCCCTGTCGCCAATCCCGGCGCTGACCGACAATGGCGGTCCCCCGTAACAAGAGAACGCCGCCATGCCGTGGATGGGCATCCAGGACCTGTGGACGTTTCTGGTCGCTGTGCTGGTGTTTCTCGCCCTGCCCGGCCCCGGTACCTTCACCCTGCTGACCGCCACCGGCCGTGGCGGCGTGCGCGGCGGCTACACCGCACTGGCCGGCCTGCTGGTCGGCGACCAGATCCTGATGTGGCTGGCGCTGGCCGGCGTGGCCGCACTGCTGAAGGCCAACCCGCTGGTGTTCCACGCCGTGCAGTATCTGGGTGCGGCCTACCTGGTGTGGGTAGGCATCAGCCTGCTGCGCACGCCGAAGCACGAGGGCGGTGACGCCGGCCCGATCCGCATGCAGCCGGGCCGCTACTTCCAGCAGGCGATCCTGGTGAGCCTGCTCAACCCGAAGGCGATCCTGTTCTACATGGCCTTCCTGCCGTTGTTCATCGATCCGAAGGCACACCAGGGCATCGCGACCTTCGCGGCCCTGGCCGGCGTCATCCTGGTGGTCAGCATCGCCTACTGCTCGATGTTGATCGGCGTGGGCAACCTGGCCCGTCGCCGCCTGATCCAGCACCCGCGGATCAGCGATGCGCTGCGCCGCGTGGCCGGCCTGTTCCTGGTGGGGTTCGGCATCCGGTTGGGGCTGAACGGATGATCCGGCGAGTGCTGGTGCTGGGGTTCATCGGTCTTCTGGCCGACACCGCAGCGGCCAGCGTGCAGGACCATCGCTGCCTGACGGGCGGCCGCAACGACGGCATCCACCTGCTGTGGCGCTGGCTGGACGATGGCAGCGCCGACGTGCAGTACGCCGGGCAGCGCGGCCGCCTGCAGCTGCAACAGGTGTCGCAGGAAGCGACGGTGCTGGCCGAAGATCGCCCGTACCAGTTCGACAGCGTCTGGGAAGAACGCATCGACGGGCGCCTCAATGGCCGCTACCAGCTGAGCACGCAGGGCGCGCTGGTACTGGACCTGAGCTACGAACGCGCCCGTGATGGCCGTCGCACCACCTTCCACGATGACAGCGAGGCGTGGCAGGAGGATGGCTGCCATTGGCCGGGCGTCGCGCCGCTGACCGTCGCGTCGAGCGGGCTCGACTGAGCCGACGCGGCGTCCGCCAACCAAGGTTGGCGTCTACCAGGGCTGGGAATCATGCATTCCCGCGCGCAGGTGGTCGATGAACACGCGCAGCTTGGGCGCCATCTGCTCGCGCGCGGGGTAATACAGATGGAAACCAGGGAACGGCGGCTGCCAGTCCTGCAGCACGCTCTGCAGTCGCCCAGCGTTGATGTCGTCGGCCATCAACGAGGCGAAGCCCTGGGCCATGCCCAGCCCCGCCAGCACGGCGCGATGGGCGACGCCGGCATCGTTGAACACCAGCCGCCCGCTCACTTCCACGTCCAGGTCATGGCCTTCGCGGCTGAACTCCCAGGGCATCAGCCGGCCGTTGGCCAGCCGGTGCACGATGCAGGCGTGGCCCTGCAGGTCATGCGGGGTCTGCGGCACGCCATGGCGTTCGAAATAGGCCGGCGTGGCCACCACCACCTGCCGCTCGGGTGGCCCGACCGGCACCGCGATCATGCCCTGTGCGAGTGATTCGCCGAGGCGGATGCCGGCGTCGAAGCCCTCGGCCACCAGATCGGTCAGCGCCGGGTCGACGCACAATTCCACCTGCACCTGCGGGTAACGCGCAAGGAAATCGGGCAGCCGCGGCAGCACCATGCGATCGGCGACGATGCGCGGCAGGGTCACACGCAGCCGCCCGGCAGGCACCGAGCGCGCGCTGTCCAGTTCGGCAAAGGCCTGGTCGATCTGGTCCAGGCCGCCACGCACGCGCTGCAGGAAACGCGCGCCGTGTTCGGTCAGGCTGACCCGCCGTGTGGTCCGCTGCAGCAGCCGCACGCCCATCCGCGCTTCCAGCGCGCGCACGCTCTGCGACAGCGCCGAGGTCGACACGCCCAGGGCATCGGCGGCGCGGGTAAAGCTGGCATGCTCGGCCACGTGGACGAAGGCGACCACAGCGGTGAGGGGGACGGAGGCATCCATTGTGAAGCCAGCCTTCAAGGTAAGTCCGGTGATCGGCAGTTTATCCACATGATGGCGTGGAGGATGCTGTGCCCCTCGCCGCTGCCCCTCCAGGCGTGGCGCCTTCCCCCAAGGAGATCCGCATGAAGACCCGTACTCTCGGCCCTACCGGCCCCACCGTGTCCGCCCTCGGCCTGGGCTGCATGGGCATGAGCGCCTACTACGGCGGCCGTGGCAGTGACGATGAAGGCATTGCCGTCATCCGGCACGCGCTGGACCGTGGCCTGACCCTGCTCGACACCGCCGATGTGTATGGCC
This sequence comes from Stenotrophomonas maltophilia, assembly GCF_003970865.1. GTDB lineage: Bacteria > Pseudomonadota > Gammaproteobacteria > Xanthomonadales > Xanthomonadaceae > Stenotrophomonas > Stenotrophomonas maltophilia_AR. The sequence goes on from NZ_RXLZ01000031.1 coordinate 26,572, forward strand.
CGCACACCAACGAGGTGCTGGTCGGCCGCGCGATTGCCGGCCGCCGCAACCAGGTGTTCCTCGCCAGCAAGTTCGGCATCGGCCTGGACCCGACCGACCCGAAGGGGCGGCAGGTCAACGGCCATCCGGACTATGTGCAGGCCGCCTGCGAGGCCAGCCTGCGCCGGCTGGGCGTGGACCACATCGACCTCTACTACCAGCACCGCGTCGACCCCAGCGTGCCGATCGAGGACACCGTAGGTGCGATGGCACGCCTGGTGGAACAGGGCAAGGTGCGCTGGCTGGGCCTGTCCGAGGCCTCGGCGGCCACCCTCCGCCGCGCCCATGCGGTGCACCCGATCACTGCGGTGCAGAGCGAGTACTCGCTGTGGTCGCGCGAGCCGGAGCAGAACGGAGTTCTGGCCACCACGGCGGAACTGGGCATCGGCTTCGTGCCGTATTCGCCGCTGGGCCGTGGCTTCCTGACCGGCGCCATCCGCAGCCCGGATGACTTCGACGCCGACGATTACCGGCGTACCTCGCCCCGCTTCGAAGGCGAAAACTTCCAGCGCAACCTGGCGCTGGTGGACACCGTGCAGGCGCTGGCCGCCGAGCGCGGCATCGCCGCCTCGCAGCTGGCGCTGGCCTGGGTGCTGTCGCGCGGCGAGCACATCGTGCCGATCCCGGGCACGACGCGGCGGGCACGGCTGGACGAGAACCTCGCTGCGCTGCAGGTGGAACTGGATGCGGCCACGCTGGACGCACTGGATGCGGCCTTCCCGCTGCATGCCGCGGCCGGTGACCGCTATTCGGTCAGTGGCATGGCCAACATCGAGTCGTAGCAGCGGCCGGGACGAACGCACACCGGTGGCTACCGCCGGATTGTGCCGATTCCGGCAGCCTGGCCGGGGCGCAGCGCGCGCCCCGCCATGCATGACCCCCGTCAGTGGTAATGCTGCGCTGCGTTCGGTCACACTCGGGAACTTGTCGTTCTTAGTCACCCCTTCCGAGGCCTGCATGTCCCTGTTCCGGCGCAAGTCCCTAGATTCCGTCACCGTCCACGAAGCCGGCAGGCGTCTGATCCCGACGCTCAGCTGGCCGCATCTGATCGCGCTGGGTATTGGCGCCATCGTCGGTACCGGCATCTACACGCTGATCGGCGTCGGTGCCAACCTGGCCGGCCCGGCCGTGCTGATCTCCTTCGCCATCGCCGGTGCGGTCTGTGCCTGCGCGGCGCTGTCCTACGCCGAGCTGTCGACGATGATGCCGGCCGCCGGCAGTGCCTACACCTACAGCTACAGCGCGCTGGGCGAAGTGTTTGCCTGGGTGGTGGGCTGGAGCCTGATCCTGGAGTACTCGCTGGTGGTGAGTACGGTGGCGGTGGGCTGGTCCGGCTACTTCGTCGGCTTCCTCGAATGGGTCCACACCCAGTTCGGCTGGAACATACACCTGCCCGCCTGGCTGGCGGCCGGTCCGCACGTGGAAGGCGGCATGATCAACCTGCCCGCGATCATCATCACCTGGCTGGTGGCCGGCATGCTGATGGCCGGCACCAAGGAAAGCGCCACCCTCAACGCCATCCTGGTGGTGTTCAAGCTGATCGCGCTGGCCATCTTCGTGGCCGTGGCGCTGCCCGCCTTCGACAGCGCCAACCTGCAGCCGTTCATGCCGTACGGCTTCGCCAAGTCGATCGGACCCGATGGCGTCGAACACGGCGTGATGGCGGCAGCGGCGATCATCTTCTTCGCGTTCTATGGCTTCGATGCGATCTCCACCGCCGCCGAGGAAACCAAGAACCCGGGCCGCGACCTGTCGATCGGCATCATCGGTTCGATGATCGGCTGCACCATCGTCTACGTGCTGGTGGCGCTGGCCGCGGTCGGTGCGATGAGCTACGCGGTGTTCGGCCACAGCGCCGAGCCGCTGGCCCTGATCATGCGCCAGCTGGGCCATCCGACCGCGGCGATGGTGATCGGCGTGATCGCGATCATCGCGCTGCCGACCGTGCTGCTGGCCTTCCTGTACGGCCAGAGCCGCATCTTCTTCGTGATGAGCCGCGATGGACTGCTGCCGCGCAGCCTGTCCAAGGTCAACGCACGTACCGGTACGCCGGTGGCGACCACGCTGTTCACCGCAGTGGTTGTGTCGGCGCTGGCCGGCGTGGCACGCCTGGACGAGATCGCTGCACTGGCCAATGCCGGTACCCTGGCCGCGTTCACCGCCGTGGGCATCTGCCTGGTGGTGCTGCGCCTGCGCGAGCCCAACCGCGAACGCACCTTCCGAACCCCGCTGGCCTTCGTGGTCGGCCCGCTGGCCGCGCTGGGCTGCATCTATCTGTTCCTCAGCCTGCCGCACAGCACCCAGCTGTACTTCCTGCTGTGGAACCTGGCCGGCCTGGTGCTGTACTTCCTGTACAGCCGTCGCCACGCGCTGATCGCGAAATAACCGGATCACCGGTAGTGCCGGCCGCTGGCCGGCAACCCGCATCCTGTTGATACGGGCAATGCCGGCCAGCGGCCGGCACTACCGCAGGGTGGTCAACCGCCCTGCTTTGCGGCGTAATCCTGCGCCTGGCGCATCACCCGCAGCAGGTTGCCGCCCCAGATGCCGGCAATCTGCTTCTCGGTATAGCCCTTGCGCAGCAGCCAGGCGGTGATCTTCGGCAGCTGGCTGACATCGGGCAGGTCACTCAGGCCACCGCCGCCATCCCAGTCCAGGCCGATGCCCACGTGCTCAGGGCCGACCACCTTGAGGATGTGCTCGAAGTGGGCGAAGAAGTCGTCCAGGCTGGCATGGCGCACCGGATGCTCGTGGTCCAGCGCCTGCTCGGCCTTCAGCAGGGCAACGCCCTGTTCGATGCCCATGCCTTCCCAGCCGCCCAGCTGCTTGCTCAGCGCTTCCTCGGCCTGCTTGCGCTCGGGCGTCTTTGCGGTGTCGATCAGGTAGCCGCCATAGGCGTTCACCTGGATCACGCCGCCGGCCTTGGCCAGCTTGCGCAAGCGCGTGTCATCCAGATTGCGCGGGTGGTCGTAGACCGCCTTGGCCGAGCTGTGCGACAGCACGAACGGCACCGGCATCATCGCCAGCAGGTCGTCGAACACCGCGTCCGAGGCATGTGACTGGTCGATCACGATGCCCAGTTTCACCGCCTGCCGCACCAGGTCCTTGCCGGCCGGGCTCAGGCCTTTCCACTCCGCACCCTTGGGGTCGGTGGCCGAATCGGCGAACTCGTTGTTGGCGAAGTGCACGGTACTGAGCAGGCGCAGGCCGGCACGGTGGTAGAACGACAGCAGGCTGGGGTCTTCCACCAGCGGGCTGGCGTTTTCCATGCTGATGTAGACCACGCGCTTGCCGGCGGCCTTGATCCGCGCCGCGTCATCGGCGGTCAATGCCAGCGCGAAACGCTCGGGATTGGCGGCCAGCATTTCGCGGATCTGCAGCAACCGCTGCAGGCCATGGTCACGCTCAGCCAGATGCGCGGCGGGGCTGCGGTCGCCCTGATCGGTGTAGATGGCCCAGAAACCACCGTCCAGCGCACCTTCGACCATGCGCGGGTAATCGACCTGCGAAAGCGCGTTGCGGTCGTGGCGCTGCTCGATATCGAAGCCGGTTCGGCCGAAGTTGGCCGGCGTATCCAGATGGCTGTCGAGGGTGACCAGGCGCTGCTGCAGGGCTTTGGCGCGGGCCAGCTCCTGTGCACTGAACTCGATGGCATGAGCCGACAGCGGCGCGCATAGCGCCAGGGCAAGCACGACGGACAGGTGGCGCAACGATGGCATGGGCTCTCACCGGCAATGGGAAGAGCCCGACCATAGCGCTGCGGCCAGCAGATTTGTAGAGTCGAGGCGTGCTCGACTGATCAGGCACCGCGAGTCGAGCATCGCTCGACTCTACATCTGGAAATCAGTCAACCACGCGGCAGAACACGGCCTTCAGGTAACGCGATTCCTGCACGTGAGCCATGAACGGATGGTCCGGACCCGCACCAGCGACCTTCAGGATCTGGATCGTGCGGCCGGAGAAATAGGCCGCGCGGCGCAGCATGTCGAGGAACTGGTCCTCGGCCACCAGGCCGGTGCACGAGAAGGTGGCGAACAGGCCACCCGGCTTGACCACGCCCAGCGCCAGCTTGTTCATGTCCAGGTACTTCTTCAGCGCAGTGATGACCTGGTCGCGGTCGCGAGTCATCTTCGCCGGGTCCAGGATCACCACGTCGTACTGCTCGCCGCGGTTGGCGGCGTCGCGCAGCCACGGGAAGATGTCGGACTGGACGAACTTCGGGCGCACGTTGTTCAGGCGCGAATTGCCCTTGGCGATCTGGATGACGTCTTCATCGATGTCGATGCCGACCACTTCTGTGGCACCACGCGCTGCTGCGTACACGGCGAAACCGCCGGTGTTGCAGCACAGGTCCAGCACGCTCTTGCCTTCCACCTGCTGGCTCAGCCATTCGCGGTTCTCGCGCTGGTCGGCGAAGAAACCGGTCTTGTGCGCACCGGCCGGGTCGGCGCGGAACTTGATGCCGTACTCGGTGATCACCGACGCTTCGGTGGTGGTGTTGCCGTGGAAGTCGAAGCTTTCCTGCTTCTGCACGTGTTCGTCGGCGAAGCTGTGGAAGCGGCAGCCCGGGAACTGCTCGCGCAGGGCGTCGTAGATCCATTCGCGGTGGCGGAACATGCCGGCGGCGAAGAATTCGACGACCACCAGGTCGCCGTAGCGATCCACCACCAGGCCGGACAGGCCGTCGCCTTCGCTGTGCACCACGCGCCAGGCGTCGGAGACCGCATCGAGCTTCAGCACCTCACGGCGCAGCGACACTGCCTGGGCGATCTTGCGCGAGAACCAGCCGGCATCGACCGGCACGTTCTGATCGGTTTCAAGGATGCGCACGGCAATGCGCGAGTGCCCGTTGTAGAACCCGCGGCCAATGAACTCGCCATCGATGCCGACCACATCGACGATGGAACCGGGCTTGGGCCGGACGGTCGGCTTCTCGACCAGTTTCTGGAAGATCCACGGGTGGCTGGAGCGCCACGCATTCTTGAGGCGGACAATCGGAAGGGGGGTATTCATCCACCTATTGTAAACCGGGCGCCGGGGTCGGATCTCCGAAGGGGTTCTGACCCCGGCGGGTATGCCAACCAAGGTTGGCACCTACCAGAGCGGGGGCTCGGGAACGGGGTCGAAGCCCCTGCGGGGATCCGGCCCCAACCCTCCGGCATTTGACGGCGGCCCGGCCAGGCCGCAGAATCGGCGGCAGAAGGGGAGTAGCTCCCAGACGTTGTCGCCGTCATTTCGAGCCCGCAGGCTCCGGTGCAACGGCAGTTCCAGCCGACTGGAACTGCGAGCGAGACCTTCGCCGTACTGGCGAAGCTCTGTCCCTGGATCCCCCTCCCGATCCTCCGTTGCAGATCCTCGCCGTCCGGCCTGGCATTCATCTTTCCAACGGACATTCCCAATGCAGACGATCGGTAACGTGTGGTTGTGGGGCGGCTTCGCAGCGGTGGTGGTCATCGCCCTGCTGGTCGACCTCGTGTTGATGCGCCATGGTGGACCGCACAAGGTCACCTTCAAGGAGGCCCTGTGGTGGTCCATCGGCTGGGTCGCGCTGGCCCTGCTGTTCAATGCGGGCCTCTGGTACTACCTGAATGAGACCGCCGGCCAGGTGGTGGCCAACAAGGTCGGCCTCGAGTTCCTGACCGGCTACCTGGTCGAGAAGGCGCTGGCGGTCGACAACATCTTTGTCTTCCTGATGATCATGAGCTACTTCGCGGTGCCGGAGGAACAGCGCCAGAAGGTGCTGATCATCGGCATCCTGGGCGCGATCGTGCTGCGTACGATCATGATCTTCGCTGGCAGCGTGCTGATCACCCAGTTCCATTGGCTGCTCTACGTGTTCGGCGCCTTCCTGCTGTTCACCGGCTGGAAGATGTGGTTCGCCGCCGGCCAGGAGCCGGACCTGGAGGCCAACCCGGCCCTGCGCTGGATGCGCAAGCACCTGCGCCTGCTGCCGGATTACGCCGGCAACGCGTTGAGCGTGAAGCGCGACGGCGTGCGCTGGTTCACCCCGCTGTTCGCGGTGCTGATCCTGATCGCGGTCACCGACGTGATCTTCGCGGTGGACAGCATCCCGGCGATCTTCGCGATCACCACCGACCCGTTCATCGTGCTCACCTCCAACGTGTTCGCGGTGCTGGGCCTGCGTGCGATGTTCTTCCTGCTGGCCGGCATGGCCGACCGCTTCCACCTGCTGCCGTACGGGCTGGCGCTGGTGCTGGGCTTCATCGGCATCAAGATGATGATCATCGACCTGTTCAAGATCCCGACCCCGGTGTCGCTGGGCGTGGTCGCGGTGATCATCGCCGCCACCGTGGTGCTGAGCCTGAAGTACCCGCCGAAGGAAGGCGAAGGCCAGGCCTGAGCCTGACCCGCTGGATGGCGCGGCCGGTGGGATTGTCCCGCCGGCCGTTTCCACTCTCCCGCTGCGGTGGCCTTGGTTTCGCGCCAACCACCGCCATTGCTGAGGTATGAACAACAACGCGCCCCTGCCCGCTGGCAACGTGCCGGCCCCCCGCAATGACCGCTCGCGCATCCTGCGGGCGTTCAATGTCAGCCTGGCCGCCGTGCTGGTGCTGGTGGCCGTGTTCGCCCTGCAAGGCACGTTCGACTGGCGACCGTGGGCGGTCGCACCGCTGGAAGCCAAGGGCCTGCTTGGCCTGATCGGCGGCCCGATGCTGCATGCCTCGGTCGAGCACATCGTCGCCAACAGCATCGCGATCCTGATCCTCGGCACGCTGGCCGGCAGCGTCTACCCGAAAGCCACCGTGCGCGCCCTGCCCCTGCTGTGGCTGGGCTCGGGCATAGGCGCCTGGATGCTGGGCAATCCAGGCAGCGTGCACCTGGGCGCCAGCGGCGTGACCCATGGCCTGATGTTCCTGCTGGCCAGCCTGGGCCTGCTGCGCCGCGACCGTGCAGCGATCGCCACCGGCCTGATCGGCATGCTGTTCTACGGCGGCATGCTGATGACCATCCTGCCGCACGCCGACGGCGTGTCCTGGCAATCACACATGGGCGGCGCCTTCGCCGGCATCATCGCCGCGCTGCTGTTCCGCAATGCCGACCCGCTGCCGCCGCGCCCGCGCTACAGCTGGGAAGACGAGGAAGAAGACGTCGAACCATTGCCCGACGACGAGCTGGAGCCACCGTCACCGCAGCGCGTGCCGGTACTGTGGCAGCCGCGCGAAGGCCAGGACTACGTGGTGATCCCGTTCCGCCGGCCAGACGAGCCGCGCGGCTGAGGTGACGGTAGTGCCGGCCGCTGGCCGGCAACCTCATGACCCGGTAGTGGCCGACGTTGGTCGGCGCGGTTGTTGTGTGCCAACCAAGGTTGGCATCTACCAGAGCACACCGGCACCCCGGGTAGCGCCGGGCCATGCCCGGCGGCGTTGATCGCTCAGTTCCCTGCCGCGCCCGTGCCATCCACCGCCTGCCGGCCCAGTGCCGGGTCGTCGGTGAAGAAGGCATCGATGCCGGTGGCCAGATAGGCACGCATCTCGGCAATCGAGCCCTCGGCATTGCGCGCGTTGTCGGCGCCCTTGCGCAGGTTGCTGGCCTGGAAGTGGTTCTCCGGGCGGAAGGTGTACGGAATCACCATCAGGCCCACTGCATGTGCGTCCTGTACCAGCGTGGTCGGTGTCCCCAATGCGCCCTTGGCGTCCAGCGGAATGATCGAGCGCAGCTCCGGGCCGATGCTGTCGGCGTAGCTGGCAACATCCTTCAGTCCAGCCGGGGTCATCATCTGCGCGTAGGTCAGCTTTCCACCGGCCTTGGCGATGTCGGCCGGCTGGGTGTCGCCCTTCCACAGCAGCTGCAGCAGGCGGATGTTGCTGCCCCGCCCGATCTTGCCGCGCAGGTAGCGCAGGTTGGCGGTCTCGAACGACTGGATGGTGACCGGGCCGACATTGGTGTACGCATTGCCACGCAGTGCGGCCAGCAGCGCGTCTTCCATCGGCAGGCCGATCGACTGGAAGTAAGTCGGGTGCTTGATCTCCGGCACCAGGCCGATGCCGCGGTTGGCACGACCGGCCTGCTGCACCAGGAAGGCCAGGATCTCGTCCAGGCTGGCGATGCGGAACTGCCCGTCATAGGCGGTGCTGCGCAGCTCCGGCAGGCGCTCGCGCGCATACAGGGTCTTCAACTCGGCCAGGGTGAAGTCTTCGGTGAACCAGCCGTCGACCTTCTGCCCGTCGATGACCTTGCTGGTGCGGCGGCTGGCGAATTCGGGATGCGAGGCGACATCGGTGGTGCCACCGATCTCGTTCTCGTGGCGGGCCACCATCACCCCGTCCTTGGTCATCACCAGGTCCGGTTCGATGTAGTCGGCGCCATCGGCAATGGCCTGCGCATAGGCCGCCAGAGTGTGCTCAGGCAGCAGCGCGCTTGCGCCGCGATGGCCATAGACCGACACCTTGTGCGCGGCCGGGGTGGAGGATTCAGCACTCATGGCCACAGATGGTGCCACGGCCAGCGACAACAGCAACGCACAACCCCACGACTTCACTGCGACTTCCCCAAGCGGTATGTGATGGGCGTCAGTATGCGGCGGCAATGTGACAGGTGGGGGTGTCGGGGAAGAGATCGGATCCCCGCAGGGGCTCCGCCCCCGGCGCCGTCATTCTTCAACTATTCCGATTGATGCGCGAAGTAGTACGCGACTAGCCTCGAGTAACCAACAGTGACGTTGTCGGAGGCAGATCGTGGAAAAGCCAATGTACATGCCGATCCTGAAATGGCGACAGGGTGAGTATCTTGCAGTGGGCCGTGCCAGCGAAGGCATCAAGGACTGGATCCATCCTCTGTTCGAGATTCCCATCGAGCAGTGGGACTTCGAGAACGATGCGCCTGCGAAGTCACTCGACGAGCACCTGAAGAACGTCGGCAATCGCCTGGCCAAGAACTGGAAAGCACGGCGCTGCCTGTTCGACTCGCCCTATCTTGCCGGCGACGACACCATGGCGGACGGGCAGCACCATCTTGAGCGGGTTCTCGACCTCACGCGCACGGCCGGCTGCCAGGCCGTTCCGGTAACTGGCATTGACCGGCATGCCGACTACCAGCAGGCAGTGGCCCGCATCGCGGCCCGCGACGATCGCGGCTGCGGATTGCGGCTGATTCCGGATGATCTTGAAGGCAGGGGTCTGGCCCGCATCCCGGCATTGTTGAAGCTGCTGGGCCTTGCGCCAGGGCAGGTGGACCTGATCCTGGACAGCTCGGCCGATGTCGCCGACTCGCCCACGCTGCAGGCCACCACGTGGCAGGCCTGGATCGCAGCCGTTCCGGATCTGGCCGACTGGCGATCGATCACCATCGCGGGCGGAAGTTTCCCTGCCAGCCTGAGCCCCTCGTCGAACTATCGCCCGCATGGTGATGTGAACCGCCGGGAATGGCGCGCGTACAACCGCCTTGTCGGTAGTCGTCCCGATCGGATGCCGTGGTTTGGCGACTACGGCTGCGCTTCCCCGCATACCGAGCTGATGGATCCACGCCTGTTCGACCCGAATGCCAAGGTCAAGTACACGATCGACGACCAGTGGCGGATCGTGGTCGGCACCCAGATCAAGCGCAATGGCCGCAACCAGTACCGCGATCTGTGCAACCACCTGGTCTCTGATCCACCGGTGGTGTTCATGGGACGCGGCTACAGCTGGGGGGATGCGTACATCGAGGACTGTGCCAACAATGTCAGCAGTACCGGCGGAAGTTCCACCTGGCCGACCGTGGCCACCAACCACCACCTGACTAAGGTTGTTCGCGACCTCGCCAATCTGGCCGGCGCTTCATCTGTTCCCTGACCAGCGTGCGGATTTCCGCAAGACTGTAGAGCTCACCCAGGCGCTCGCACAGCGCTGCACGGTTTCCGCGCAGCGCTGATTTTTCAGCGGTCCTGCTGCTGATCAGGGCTGTCAGCTCATCGCGCCACAGCAGTGCCGCCACGGCGGTGGCGCTCACCGAGGGGTTGAGCCTGGCAGGTCGCAGCAGTTCCATCCTGACGGCATTGCGCGCACCACGTGAGGCCAGCCTGACGCCCCACCACGCAGGCAGCGTCTCCAGCGCATGATCCAGATGGCGCTGGCCCACCACGATCGTCGCCTTGTCGAGCACGTCGGAATAGAACTGCTGCTGCAATGGCAATCTGCGCAACGTGTCTACATCACTCTTGATCTCGTAGCCGTGCAGGTGGCCATTGATGACACAGACATCGACCCGGCAGGCCCCGCGCGCAAGCGCCATTTCCTCTACGACAAGCGTATTCGGATTGGCGACATGCTCTGCGATGACCTTGCTCAGCAGCGCTGAGCGCACGTCACTGTCGGTGATCGGGTTCATGGCGGGATGATATCAAGGCGGTGTCGCGGCCCGGGTTGAAACCACATGGCGTCGATTGTGGTGATGCGAAGGGTCAGAGCCCCGGCGGGGATCCGACCCTGGCGTTACTTGCCGATGCAGAAGCTGGAGAAGATCCTTCCCAGCAGGTCATCGGCACTCATCTGTCCGGTGATCTCGCCCAGCGCGTCATGCGCCAGCCGTAGTTCCTCGGCAGCCAGTTCCAGGTGCTCATACGCCAGCTCGCCATCGGCGCGCTGCGCATGTTCCTGCGCACGCTCGATCGCATCCACATGACGGGTGCGCGCGGAGAATTCGCCGTCCACCTGCTCCCCTGCCCCGGCCGAGGCAATCGAACGCAGGCGGGTATGCAGGTCTTCCAGGCCAGCACCGGTGGCGGCCGACACGAACACGCGATCCGGATCGTCCAGCGTTGGCAGCGCCGTCAGAAGATCCGACTTGTTGTGGATGTAGACCTTGTGCGGCACCGCCGCCACCGCATCGCCCAGCGCCGCTTCGCCGGCCGCCGGATCGCGCGCATCCAGCACGATCAGCGCCAGGTCGGTGCGCTCGATCTCCACATGGGCGCGACGCATGCCTTCGCGTTCGATGGCATCGCCGCCGTCGCGCAGGCCGGCGGTGTCGACCAGGGTCAGCTCCAGGCCGTCCAGGCGGATGGTCTCGCGCAGGGTGTCGCGGGTGGTACCGGCGATGTCGGTGACGATGGCGCGTTCGCTACCGGCCAGCGCGTTGAGCAGTGAACTCTTGCCCGCATTCGGCGGACCGATCAGCACCGCGTGCAGGCCATCGCGCAGGCGACGGCCGCGTTCGGCATCGCGGCGCAGAATGGCCAGGTCGCTGCGTGCCTGCTCCAGCCCACGCCGCACCTGCGCGCCGCCGAGCGTGTCCAGCGGTTCGTCGGCGAAGTCGATGGCCGCTTCCACGTGGATTCGCAGCAGCACCAGCTGCTCGACCACGGCGTCGATGCGACGCGAGAACACGCCATCCAGCGAACGACGTGCCGCGCGCGCGGCGCGGTTGTCACCCGCGGCGATCAGGTCGGCGATGGCCTCGGCCTGGGCCAGGTCGAGCTTGCCGTTGAGGAACGCCCGTTCGCTGAACTCACCCGGTCGCGCCTGGCGCGCACCGAGCGCGATGCAGCGCGCGACCAGTTGCTGCAGCAGCACCGGACTGCCATGGCCCTGCAGTTCCACCACTTCCTCGCCGGTGAAGCTGTTCGGCGCCGGGAACCACAGCACGATGCCATCGTCGATGACCTCGCCATCGGCATCGCGCAGCCGCGCATAGTGCGCGTGGCGCGGGCGCAGTGCAGGCGCGCCCAGCGCGTTGGCGATGGCCGCTGCACGCGGGCCGGACAGGCGCAGCAGGCCGACACCGCCGGCGCCAGAGGCGCTGGCGATGGCCACGATGGTGTCGGTGCGGATCGCGTCGTTCATGGCTCAGAGTTTCTCCAGCTGTGCGCGCGCCTGCGCGGCACCACTGCCCTGCGGCTGCAACGCCAGGTAGGTGGTGTAGGCCTGCTTCGCCTTGGCCTTGTCGCCGGCGTTGAAGTAGGCATCGCCCAGGTTGAGATAGGCCACGGCACGCGAGGGGTCGATCTTCAGCGTGTTCTCCAGCCAGCGCGCGGCTTCGGCATAGCGCTGCTGACGGTAGTAGACGAAGCCGAGGTTGTTGGCGGCCTGGGCGAAGTCCGGACGCAGCTTCAGCGCCTCGGTGAACTGGGCTACCGCTTCGTCGTACTGCTTCTCGCGGTACAGCTGCAGGCCACGGTCATTGGCCTGCTGCGCGCGCTGGCGGTCGGACGCCGGGCCGGCGGTGGGCACCACCAGCTTGGCCTTGCCGCCCTGCAGGTCGGCCACGGTCACCGGCGCCTGACTGCCCTTTACTTCGCTGGCGGCATCCACCTTGTTGTTCAGCGCGATCGCATCGGCAGTCAGCTGGCGCGTATCGGCATTGAGGAATTCCTGGCTGTCCGGCACCTGGAACACGAACTCGCCACCCTGCGATCCCGGCAGGCTGCCGAAGGCCGGGGTCTGGTGCGAGACCGCCGAGACCGCTGGCGCCACGTAGGCGGCCAGCTCGGTACCGGTGATCAGGCCATCGCCGTTGAGGTCGCCCTTGCCGGCCAATGCCTGCAGCAGCACCCAGGTGAACACCGAGTGGCCGTTCGGGCCGGCATCGGCCACCTGCTGGTCGGCACCGCCGGCGGTCAGCATCTGCCGCGCGCTGCGGCGCGCGTTCTCGCGCAGGAACGACGACGACGACGGGCCACCACGGGTCAGGCCCAGGCCGCTGTAGCAGGCATCCATCACGAACATCACATGCTTGGCCTGCATGCTTTCGGCGATGTTCTGGATGTCGGTCATCGCAATCGCGTCGGTGGCGAATTCCTTCGGATCCGAATCGACCGGAATGATGTAGCCGAGGTCGCGCCCGGAGGCGAGCTGGCGTGTGGCGCCATGGCCGGCGAAGAACACGAACACGCGGTCGTTCTTGCCGGTGCGGTCATCGGCCAGGCGGTCGTGGAAGGCGGCCAGGATGTTGTTGCGGGTGGCCTGCTCGTTCTTCAGCACGATCACCTGCGAGGACGGGAAGCCGAATTGCCCGGTCAAAGTATCGGCCACTGCCTGTGCGTCATGGCTGGCGTATTCCAGCTTCGGCCACTTGGCGTAGTTGTCGATGCCGACCACGATCGCCCACGACTTCTCGTAGCCGGTGGTAACCGTGGCGGCACCGGCATCACCCTTGCGCGCACGGGCGACGGTGAAGTCGCGGCCGTTCCAGCCGGCGAACTGGTAACCATCGGCGATCAGACGATCGAGGATCTGCGGCAGCGCCTTCACCGCACGGTCGTGGATGTCATGGAACAGGATGATGCCGCGCTGTTCCTTGTTCACCTGGTCGAGCACGCGCTGCACGATCGACTCCGGCACCGGGTCGGCCCAGTCCATCGAATCGATGTTCCACATGATCGACTTCAGCCCGGCTTCGTTGAGCAGCTGCAGGCCTTCGGCGTTGCGCGCGCCATACGGGAAGCGGAACAGGGGCGCGCGCTTGCTGTCCACGTCCTTCAGCAGCGCGTCGGTGTCGAGCACCTGCTGGCGCAGCGCGTCGCCGGTGGTGCGCGACAGCTGGGCGTGGGTCAGGCTGTGGTTGCCGACCGCATAGCCCTCTTCCATCAGGTTGCGGCTGATCTTGGCCATCGGGCCAAGGCTGACCTTGCCATCGGCCTCGACCTTGCCCAGGTTGCGGCCCACTTCGAAGAACACGCCCGGCACGTCATAGCGCTTGAGGATGGCCACCACTTCATCGGTATAGGCCTTGTGCGGGCCATCGTCGAAGGTCAGCACCACGGTCTTGGCCGGCAGGTCACGGCCGAAGATCTCGCGGTCGCTATCCTTCATCGACATCGGGTACGGCTCGATCACGCCGTAGTCGCGCAGGATCGCTTCGCGGCTGTAGTCCTTGTGCAGATGGGCGATGTAGTCGTCCCACTTCTCACGCTTCAACTCGATGGCGCGGGTGCGCTCGAAGCGGCTGAAGATGCGGGTCAGTTCCTGGTTGTAGTTGCGCTCGATTTCATCGAGTGCCTCCAGATCCTCGCCGATGCGCTGGTGCAGCTTCACCGCCGGCAGCGAGGAATCAGTACCGACCCGCTCATGCAGGTCACGCAGAACTTCGCGGAAGGCCAGGCGGTCGGCGTCGAACAGTTCCGGCGCCGACTCGATGTAGTCCAGCACGGTGCCGAGGGTAGCGAAGCGCTGTGCGCTGGAGCCACGCAGCAGGGTGTCGAACTGCGCGGCGATGGCCGTGCGCTGTTCCAGGCCATCGTGGAACAGCTGCTGGCCCACTCGCGTGGAGGTGCCGCGGTCGGCAGCCGACTGCTGTTCCTCGTCGGCCAGCAGCACGATGATCCGGCGGTAGCCGTCAAGCTGCTTCTGCAGCGCCGCCAGCAACGGCGCTGCGGCGGGATCGGCGACGGCCGCGGCCTGCGCGCTCGGCTGGGTGACCGTGGTCGCCGGCGCCTTCGCGTCCTTGTCGCCGCAGCCGGCAACAACCAGCGTCAACAACAGCGAAGGCAGGAACAGGCGAAACGACGACGCACGCGGCATGGTGAACTCGAAGGTGGGAGGAACGATGTGCAGGCGATTCTAACGCCGCATGCGAAAAGCCCGCCTTTCGGCGGGCTTTTGCTGGGGTCAGCCGGCCAGCGGCCGGCTCTACCGATTACTTCTTTTTGACCGGGGCCGGCGCGGTGGTGGCCGGAACCGGCTCGCCGCCATGGCGCTTGGTCATCCACCACTGCTGCAGCAGGCCCAGGCCGCCGTTGACCACCCAGTACAGGACCAGGCCGGACGGCATGAAGGCCATCATGACGCCGAACACCAGCGGCATGAACTGCATCATCTTCTGCTGCATCGGGTCCATGCCCGGTGCCGGGGTCAGCTTCTGGGTGAACCACATCACTGCCACGTTGATCACCGGCAGGATGAAGTACGGGTCGCGTGCGGTCAGGTCCTGGATCCAGCCGAACCAGGGCGCCTGGCGCAGTTCGACCGATTCCACCAGCACCCAGTACAGGGCGAAGAAGATCGGCATCTGGATGAGGATCGGCAGGCAGCCGCCCATCGGATTGATCTTTTCCTTCTTGTACAGCTCCATCATCGCGGTCTGGAACTTCTGGCGGTCATCGCCATAGCGTTCCTTCAGCTGCGCGATGCGCGGCTGGAAGCGACGCATCTTGGCGCCGCTCTTGTACTGGGTCGCCGACAGCGGGTACAGCACCAGCTTCAGCAGCACCACCAGGCCGACGATCGCCCAGCCCCAGTTGCCGACCAGCTTGTGCACCTGGTTCAGCACCCAGAACAGGCCCTGGCCGATCACCGCCATCATCGAGAAGCGGCTGTAGTCGACCACGCGGTCCAGGCCCGGCACGTCTTCCTTGGCGATCAGGTTGACCAGCTTCGGGCCGACCCACAGGCGGGCTTCGGTGCTGGTGGACTGGCCCGGGGCCACGGTGAAGGCCGGGCCACGCGCTTCGATCAGGTCACGACCGGCCACCTGCGACAGCACGTAGTGCGCGGTCTGGTCCTTCTGCGGGATCCAGGCGGTGAAGAAGTGGTGCTGCAGCATCGCCAGCCAGCCACCGGTGATGTTCTGGTTCAGCGTGCCGTCTTCCAGGTAGTCCTTGAACGCACGACGCTGGTACTTCTTGTCGTTGTCGTACCAGGTGGCACCGTTGAAGCTGAAGGAATCCGGGTTGGTCATGCTCCGCGACAGGATGGTCGGGGTGCGGTCCAGGGTGCGGTAGACGTAGCCGTTCCACGGGGCGGCGCCAGCGTTGCTGACTTCGTCCTTGAAGCGCACGGCGTACTCGTTGCGCGAGACGGTCAGGGTGCGCTTGATGGTCACGCCGTTGTCGGCGGTCCACACGAACGGGATCTGCAGCTCGTTCTGGCCCTTGGCCAGCACGAAGTCCTTGGTGTCACCGACCAGCTTGAAGCCGTCAGCGCCGGGGACCGGGGTGTTCTTGTCTTCGCTGGCCCAGCCACTGATCGCGCTGTACGGGTGCGCGGGGTCTTCGGTCAGCAGGCGGACCGGCGGGCTGCCTTCGTCCTTGGTCTGCGGGAACTGCAGCAGCTCGGCGTCGAGCACGCGGCCGCCATCGAGCACCAGGCGCAGAACGTCGGTGGTGACGGTCACGCGCTGGCTGGCCGGGGTGGCGCTGGCCTGCGCCTGCACGGCGGCCTGGCCGGGGGCACCCGGAACCTGGGCGCTGGGGATGGCGCCCGGGGTTGCGCCCGGAACGCTCTGTGCGGCGGCCGGGGCCGACGTGGTCGTCGGTGCCGGGGTCGGAGCAGCCTTTTCACGGCTCCACTCCATCCACAGCAGCACGGCCACCATCAGCCAGGCAAAAATGAGGAATACGCGGGTCTGGTTCATCAGCGGACAGGCTCGGCGGGGCCGGGACGCGATGCCGGCTCGGTCAAAGAAGGAGTTGCGATGCCATCAGGCGGCGGCATTGTGCCGTCCACGCCCGGCGTGGGCAATGCACGCAGGCGACGCAGCAGGCGCAGGAAGGCCTGGCGGATCTCATCGTTGCTGGCAGAACGCGCAGCACTACGAGCCACGACGACAAAGTCGCCTGGCTGGATGTCGGTACGTGTCTGACGCAGGATGTCGCGCAGGACGCGCTTGATCCGGTTACGCCCGACGGCGTTCGGATCAACCTTGCGGGAAACCGCCAGACCCAGCCTGGCCGGCCGGTCAGCCGGCAGCCAGTGCAGGGTCATCAGCGGATCGGACACACGGCGGGCGCCGTTGAAGACCGTTGAGTATTCGGCACGCGTGCGAACCCGCGCAGAGCGAGGGAATCGCTTGCGCGGGTCTGCAGTATTCACTGTCGAAGGGATTGCGTCTGCCGCGATGTGCGGCATGGCAATCAGGCGCTCAGGACTTTGCGGCCCTTGGCGCGGCGACGCGACAGGATCTTGCGGCCGTCAGCGGTCTTCATACGGGCACGGAAGCCGTGGTCGCGCTTACGCTTGAGGTTGCTGGGCTGGTAGGTGCGCTTCGTGGCCATTGGGGGCCTCTCGTATGAATGGGACGGAAAGAACCGGAAATTCTAGAGAGGTACCCCGCCCCAAGTCAACCCCTGTCAGCTACGCGAATTCACTGGGCTGTGCAATAGCTGTGGATGTTTTTGTGAATAAGTAGGGGACAAGCATTCCGAAGGCGGGCGCTCGGTGGTAGTCTGAGCCATCCATTTCCCCCCTTTCCGGCCTGTGTTTGGGCGCCTTGTCGCGTCCATGCCCCGGCCACCGGACGATTATTGCTGATGGATGCTTGGTCCCGTAGTCTCGAGCGCCTCGAAGCGGAGTTCCCGCCGGAAGACGTTCATACCTGGTTGAAGCCACTGCAGGCCGATCTGCGCGTGGACAGCCTGGTGCTGTATGCACCGAATGCCTTCATCGTCGACCAGGTCCGCGAGCTGTACCTGGCCCGGATCCGCGAACTGCTGGCTCATTTCGCCGGTTTCAGCGACGTTTTTCTTGAAATCGGCTCGCGCCCGCGTCCCGTGGAGGCGCAGAACGCGCCGGTTTCCACGCCGTCGGCGCATGTGTCCAGCGAACCGCAGGTGCCGTTCGCCGGCAACCTGGACAACCACTACACGTTCGCCAACTTCGTCGAAGGCCGCAGCAACCAGCTGGGCCTGGCCGCTGCCTTCCAGGCAGCGCAGAAGCCGGGCGACCGTGCGCACAACCCGCTGCTGCTGTACGGAGGCACCGGCCTGGGCAAGACCCACCTGATGTTCGCCGCCGGCAACGCCATGCGCCAGGCCAATCCGGGCGCGAAGGTGCTGTACCTGCGTTCGGAACAGTTCTTCAGCGCGATGATCCGGGCCCTGCAGGAAAAGACCATGGATCAGTTCAAGCGCCAGTTCCAGCAGGTGGACGCGCTGCTGATCGATGACATCCAGTTCTTCGCCGGCAAGGACCGCACGCAGGAAGAGTTCTTCCACACCTTCAACGCACTGTTCGATGGCAAGCAGCAGATCATCCTGACCTGCGACCGCTATCCGCGCGAAGTCGAAGGCCTGGAAGCGCGCCTGAAGTCGCGGCTTGCCTGGGGCCTGTCGGTCGCGATCGAACCGCCGGACTTCGAGACCCGCGCCGCGATCGTGCTGGCCAAGGCACGCGAACGCGGTGCCGAGATTCCCGATGATGTTGCGTTCCTGATCGCCAAGAAGATGCGCTCCAACGTGCGCGACCTCGAAGGTGCGCTCAATACCCTGACCGCCCGCGCCAACTTCACCGGCCGCGCGATCACCACCGAATTCGCCCAGGAAACCCTGCGCGACCTGCTGCGCGCCCAGCAGCAGGCGATCAGCATTCCCAACATCCAGAAAACCGTTGCCGACTACTACGGCCTGCAGATCAAGGATCTGCTGTCGAAGCGTCGGACCCGCTCGCTGGCCCGCCCCCGCCAGGTCGCCATGGCCCTGACCAAGGAACTGACCGAGCACAGCCTGCCCGAGATCGGCGACGCCTTTGCCGGTCGCGATCACACCACGGTGCTGCATGCCTGCCGCCAGATCCGGACCCTAATGGAAACCGACGGCAAGCTCCGTGAGGACTGGGACAAGCTGATCCGGAAGCTGAGCGAATGATGCACGGATGCCGATGAGGCGTCATCGCACAAAACGGTGCAGAATCCGGTAGCAAGCGCGGGACACGTTGTGGATAAAAAAGGCGTCTGAAATCGCGTCGGATTTATCCACAGCTTTCCCCACCCCCTGGGGGGCGGTAATACAGAGGGTTTCGAGGTCTGAAATTCTTTTATTTACAAAGACTTAGCGTTGTTTTCCAGCGATTCTGTCTCTACCAGCACCACCAAGCTTTTGATTTATTCCACATTTTTTAAAGCATAGGGGCACGGAACCACATGCGTTTCACACTGCAGCGCGAAGCCTTTCTCAAGCCGTTGGCACAGGTCGTCAACGTGGTCGAACGCCGCCAGACCCTTCCGGTTCTGGCCAATTTCCTGGTCCAGGTGCAGAACGGCCAGCTGTCGCTGACCGGTACCGACCTGGAAGTGGAGATGGTGTCGCGGATCGCGGTTGAAGATGCCCAGGACGGCGAAACCACCATCCCCGCCCGCAAGCTGTTCGAGATCATCCGTGCCCTGCCCGACGGCAGCCGGATCACCGTCTCGCAGACCGGTGACAAGATCACCGTGCAGGCTGGCCGCAGCCGCTTCACTCTGGCGACCCTGCCCTCCAACGACTTCCCGTCGGTGGACGAAGTGGAAGCCACCGAGCGCGTGGCCATCGGCGAAGCGACCCTGAAGGAGCTGATCGAGCGCACTGCGTTCGCGATGGCCCAGCAGGACGTGCGCTACTACCTCAACGGCCTGCTGTTCGACCTGCGCGGTGATGCCCTGCGTACCGTTGCCACCGACGGCCACCGCCTGGCGCTGTGCGAAACCGACCTGGCCAAGCCGAGCGGTTCCAAGCGCCAGATCATCGTGCCGCGCAAGGGCGTGACCGAACTGCAGCGCCTGCTGGAGAGCGGTGATCGCGAGATCGAACTGGAAGTCGGCCGTAGCCACGTCCGCGTCAAGCGCGACGATGTCACCTTCACCTCGAAGCTGATCGACGGCCGTTTCCCGGATTACGAAGCGGTGATCCCGATCGGTGCCGACCGCGAAGTGAAGGTTGATCGTGAAGCACTGCGTGCCTCGCTGCAGCGCGCCGCGATCCTGTCCAACGAGAAGTACCGCGGCATCCGCGTGGAAGTCTCGCCGGGCAACCTGAAGATCAGCGCGCACAACCCGGAACAGGAAGAAGCCCAGGAAGAGATCGAAGCCGACACCACGGTCAGCGATCTGGCCATCGGCTTCAACGTGAACTATCTGCTGGATGCCCTGTCTGCCCTGCGCGACGAGGAAGTCATCATCCAGCTGCGCGACTCCAATTCCTCGGCGCTGGTGCGTGAATCCAGCAGCGAGAAGTCGCGCCACGTGGTGATGCCGCTGCGTCTCTGACAGCAGCCTGTTCCACGTGGAACCGAAGGACGCCCGGGATCTTCCCGGGCGTTTTTTTTTTGCAGGTTCCACGTGGAGCATCGGGATCGCTGGATCTCCACGTCTGTGTGAACGGCTTCCCCGAGATTGCTGGCTGCCGATTGATCCTGGCTAGCCTCCCGATGCAATTGTCCTGAGCGATTGGAGCCCAGGTTGCTTGCTCGGGCGCTGTCCAGCCACCTTCGATCTTGTAGACAGTACTGGGTCTTCAGACCTGATTGCATTTACCCCGAACAGGCCGGATGCATCAAGCAGATCGCAGGGCGCAACGCTGCGGTTGCTTCATCTGCAGACGTCACTGTCCACAGGCTTGGTTGGGGCCGAATCAGGGCTAGCCTAGCTTCTAAATCTGGGTATAAATCTAAAGCATGGTGGTGATGGTAGGGCCAGATTTCGTGGAAAAATGCATTATCTAATTGATTTTTAAAAGATTTATGCACATGAAACCCCCTGTATAGAGGCCCCTCAGGCTGGGGGGGAACCTGTGGATAGTTTCCAAGGCCGGGCAAAAGGGCTTTTTTATCCACAGTTTGCCCATACCTTGTGTATAAGTCATACAGACCGGCTGTGGACAGCGTGAAACGACCGGCTCGAATTCTTTGAAATCTGTGGAACCCTCCAGGGCATCGCATCGTAGATTTCAAGAAATCTGCGCGGAGTTCGCGCAATCCACCGCGGGGGCGCTTGGCGATACTCGTGGAATGAGGCTGAAATCGCTGAAATCTGATGGCCTGTACCCTGCGCCGCCGCTCAGAATTCAAGGATTCCCGGGCATATCCAGACCCAGGCGAGCCCAGGTGAGGGAGCGCCACCACGTGGAACACGCGTAGGGTTGCCAGGCGGAGGCTTCAGCACAGTGGCGATGTCTGGCGCGGCACGGCTGGCTTGACCGATGCAGTAAGCTGATGGATTCCCTGCCCCTCTACCGCCTTGTGCGGATGGTCTTTCGCGCCCCATGCAGATCCGCCGCCTCGCCTTGCATCAACTGCGTCGTTTCAGTGCGGTGGACCTGTCGCCCCAGCCGGGATTGAACCTGCTGACCGGCGACAACGGTGCCGGCAAGACCAGCGTGCTCGAAGCCCTGCACCTGATGGCCTATGGGCGCAGCTTCCGTGGCCGGGTGCGCGACGGTCTGGTGCGGCAGGGCCAGGAAGCGCTGGAAATCTTCGTGGAATGGGACGAACAGCGTGCCAATCACCCGCCGCACCGCCGAAAAGCCGGGCTGCGCCACAGTGGCCAGGACTGGAAGGGGCGATTGGACGGCGAAGATGTCGCGCAGCTGGGCAATCTCTGCGCAGCGCTGGCCGTGGTGACGTTCGAACCCGGGAGCCATGCACTGGTCAGTGGCGGTGGCGAACCCCGCCGCCGCTTCCTCGATTGGGGCTTGTTCCACGTGGAACCGGATTTTCTATCCCTGTGGCGCCGCTACTCCCGGGCGCTGAAGCAGCGCAATGCCCTGCTCAAGCAGGGTGGGCCGTCGCGGATGCTCGATACCTGGGATCACGAGCTGGCCGAGGCCGGGGAACCGCTGACCAGCCGCCGCCAGCACTATCTGGAGCGTCTGCAGCAGCGCACGGTGGCCTTGGCCGCCAGCCTGGCTCCGCAGCTGGGTATCCAGGGATTGGAACTGAGCCCCGGTTGGCGGCGGCATGAGCTTCCCTTGGCCGATGCCCTGCTTCTGGCCCGGGAACGTGACCGGCAGGCCGGGTATACCTCGGTCGGCCCGCACCGGGCGGACTGGAGTGTGGATTTCCACAGCATCCCGGGGCGTGATGCGCTGTCCCGCGGCCAGGCCAAGCTGACGGCATTGGCCTGCCTGCTGGCACAGGCCGAGGACTATGCGGAACAGCGAGGCGAATGGCCGGTGATCGCGTTGGACGATCTGGCCTCGGAGCTGGATCGCACCCATCAGGCGCGGGTACTGGAGCGCCTGCTCAATGGACCGGCACAGATCTTCATTACCGCCACCGAAACCCCGGCGGCGCTGCAGGAACTGACCCACATCGCCCGGTTCCACGTGGAACATGCACAGATCGTGGCTGTGCCATAGTGGGCACACCAGGGCCGCTCGACCCCGGCTGGTATAATTCGGGTTGGAATCCTTTCATTCTCGGCACATCGCCCCAAGCGGTGGCCGACCTGCGGAGCCTACGGCAAGCGCAATGAGCGACGAACAGAACACCCCGGCAAACAACGGCAATTACGACGCCAACAGCATTACCGCCCTGGAAGGCCTGGAGGCTGTCCGCAAGCGTCCCGGCATGTACATCGGCGACGTGCATGACGGTACCGGTCTGCACCACATGGTGTTCGAGGTCGTCGACAACTCGATCGACGAAGCGCTGGCCGGCCACGCCGACCACGTTGCGGTGACGATCCACGCCGACGGCTCGGTCTCGGTGTCCGACAACGGCCGCGGCATTCCCACCGGCAAGCACGAGCAGATGAGCGCAAAGCTCGGCCGGGAAGTGTCTGCGGCCGAAGTCGTCATGACCGTCCTGCACGCAGGCGGCAAGTTCGACGACAACAGCTACAAGGTTTCGGGCGGCCTGCACGGCGTCGGCGTCAGCGTGGTCAATGCGCTGTCGCAGAAGTTGCTGGTGGACGTGTTCCAGAACGGCTCCCACTACCAGCAGGAATTCAGCAACGGCGCAGCCGTGACCGCGCTGGCCAAGCTGGAAGCCACCACCAAGCGCGGTACCACCGTGCGCTTCTGGCCGTCGACTGTCGCCTTCCACGACAACGTGGAATTCCACTACGACATCCTGGCCCGCCGCCTGCGCGAGCTGTCGTTCCTGAACTCCGGCGTCAAGATCGTCCTTGCCGACGAGCGTGGCGATGGCCGTCGCGATGACTTCCACTACGAAGGCGGCATCCGCAGCTTCGTGGAGCATCTGGCCCAGCTGAAGACCCCGCTGCACCCGAACGTCATTTCAGTCACCGGCGAGCACAACGGCATCGTGGTGGATGTGGCGCTGCAGTGGACCGACTCCTACCAGGAGACGATGTACTGCTTCACCAACAACATTCCGCAGAAGGATGGCGGTACCCACCTGGCCGGTTTCCGCGGTGCGCTGACCCGTGTGCTCAACAACTACATCGAGCAGAACGGCATCGCCAAGCAGGCCAAGATCAACCTGACCGGCGACGACATGCGCGAAGGCATGATCGCGGTGCTGTCGGTGAAGGTGCCGGATCCGAGCTTCTCCAGCCAGACCAAGGAAAAGCTGGTCAGCTCCGATGTGCGTCCGGCGGTGGAAAACGCCTTCGGTGCGCGCCTGGAAGAGTTCCTGCAGGAAAACCCGAACGAAGCCAAGGCGATCGCCGGCAAGATCGTCGATGCCGCACGTGCACGTGAAGCCGCGCGCAAGGCCCGCGACCTGACCCGCCGCAAGGGTGCACTGGATATCGCCGGCCTGCCGGGCAAGCTGGCCGACTGCCAGGAAAAGGATCCGGCGCTGTCCGAACTGTTCATCGTCGAGGGTGACTCGGCAGGTGGTTCGGCCAAGCAGGGCCGCAACCGCAAGAACCAGGCGGTGCTGCCGCTGCGCGGCAAGATCCTCAACGTGGAACGCGCACGCTTCGACCGCATGCTGTCTTCCGACCAGGTCGGTACGCTGATCACCGCGCTGGGCACCGGCATCGGCCGTGACGAGTACAACCCGGACAAGCTGCGTTACCACAAGATCATCATCATGACCGACGCCGACGTCGACGGCGCCCACATCCGCACCCTGCTGCTGACGTTCTTCTACCGTCAGATGCCGGAGCTGATCGAGCGCGGTTACGTCTACATCGGCCTGCCGCCGCTGTACAAGATCAAGCAGGGCAAGCAGGAGCTGTACCTGAAGGATGACCCGGCGCTGGACAGCTACCTGGCGAGCAGCGCAGTGGAAAACGCTGCACTGGTGCCGGCCACCGGCGAGCCCGGCATCGAAGGCCTTGCGCTGGAGAAGCTGCTGCTGGCCTACGCGGCCGCGCTGGATTCGATCGAGCGCAACGCACACCGCTACGACCGCAACCTGCTTGAAGCGCTGGTCGACTTCGTACCGATGGACCTGGACAGCCTGCGCGCTGCCGGCGAAGGCGAGGGTCTGGATGCACTGGCCAAGCGCCTCAACCAGGGCAGCCTGGGCAGCCCGCGTTTCACGCTGGAGCTGCAGGAAGCCAACGACGAGCGCCCGGCCGCTGTGCTGGTGACCCGTCGCCACATGGGCGAACAGCACATCCAGGTGCTGCCGATGTCGGCCTTCGAAAGCGGCGAACTGCGCGCGATCCACCAGGCCTCCAAGCTGCTGCACGGTCTGGTCCGCGAAGGCGCGATCATTTCCCGCGGTGCCAAGTCGATCGAAGTCGACAGCTTTGCCAAGGCACAGAACTGGCTGCTCGAGGAGGCCAAGCGCGGCCGCCAGATCCAGCGATTCAAGGGCCTGGGTGAAATGAATCCGGAGCAGCTGTGGGACACCACGGTGAATCCGGAAACCCGTCGACTGTTGCAGGTGCGCATCGAAGACGCTGTCGCTGCCGACCAGATCTTCAGCACGCTGATGGGCGATGTCGTCGAACCGCGTCGTGACTTCATCGAAGACAACGCGCTGAAGGTCGCAAACCTGGATATCTGACACAATCGGGACACGGCCGGTGCGCGGGGAGGCGCGCCGGCCTTCGACTCTTGAACGCAGGTACCTGATGTCCGCATCCGCCCCGGTTTCCGCTCCGCCCCCGGTTCCGCCGGCTTCTGCCGCGCCGCGTGCCGTTTCGCCGTTGGCGGGGTTCTTCATCGACCTGGGCATCGCCGCTGTCACCCTGTTCGGCCTGAGCCTGATCAGCGGCCTGCTGTGGGGCCTGTACCGTGGCGTGGTGGTCGGTTACGCGAACGCGCAGGCTGGCGCTGGCGCACCCGACGCCAGTTCGGTAGCGGCGTCACTGGGCCAGCCCGGCGCGCTTGCGCAGATTCTCATGGCGCTGTTTGCCACCGGCGGTGCCGCGTTGCTGCTGTACTTCTGGCGACGGCCGGCCAACGCCGCCGAGCGCCACGCGTCGCGCCAGGCGCTGCGCCGTCCCTCCACCTGGGGCTGGACCCTGCTGGTGGCGACCCTGATCGTGCTCGGCAGCAATGGCATCGCCTTCCTGGCCAAGCAGTTCGGCATCGAGCCGGTCCCCACCAACCTGGCGCTGATGCAGAGCGCGATCGCGCGCTTTCCCTTGTTCCTGGTGTTGTTCGCGGTGGTGCTGGCACCGGCCTACGAGGAGCTGCTGTTCCGCCGCGTGCTGTTTGGCCGCCTGTGGAAGGCCGGGCGCCCGTGGCTGGGCGTGGTACTGAGCAGCCTTGCTTTCGCCCTGATCCATGAAATTCCTGGCACCAGCGCCAACGGCCCGGCCGAAATCGCGCAGCTGTGGCTGGTCTACGGCGGCATGGGTGCCGCGTTCTGCTGGTTGTACCAGCGCACCGGAACGCTCTGGGCCGCGATCACCGCGCACGCGCTGAACAACGGTGTGGCACTTGCCGCGCTTGTGTTCTTCGGGGCAACGTAACGCCGTGTCCGCTTGACGAAAGATTAAGCCGCTACGCTACACACTGCGCATATGAACACGGGGGTGGATCCATGAAACAACTGCTGCTGGCCCTTGTCATCACCACCCTGGTCAGCGCCTGCGCGACCACGACCTCCCCTACCGGCCGCCGGCAGATGGTGGGCGGGGTGTCGCAGGCGCAGCTGGACCAGCTCGGCGCACAGGCGTTCGCCGAAACCAAGCAGAAGGAAAAGATCAGCACCGACGGCCGCCAGAACGGTTACGTGCAGTGCGTGGTCAACGCCCTGGTCGCGCAGTTGCCACCTCAATACCGTGGCGTACGGTGGGAGACGGCCGTGTTCGTCGACAAGGAGCCCAACGCCTTCGCCCTGCCCGGCGGCAAGGTCGGTGTGAACACCGGCATCTTCACCGTCGCCAAGAACCAGGATCAGCTGGCTGCCGTAATCGGCCATGAAATCGGCCACGTCATCGCCCGCCACCACGAAGAGCGCATCACCCGGCAGATGGGTGCGCAGACCGGGCTGGCCGTGCTCGGCGCGCTGGCCGGCGCGGCCTACGGTGAAGGCGCTGCCAGCACCGTCAACCAGCTCGGTGGCATGGGCGCGCAGACCGCTTTCCTGTTGCCCGGTTCACGCACCCAGGAAAGCGAGGCCGACGTGATCGGCCAGCGACTGATGGCCCAGGCCGGTTTCAACCCGGCGCAGGCGGTCGATCTGTGGCAGAACATGATGGCCGCCAGTGGCGGTCGCAGCCCGCAATGGCTGTCCACCCACCCCGATCCAGCCAACCGAATCCAGGAACTGCGACGCGATGCACCGGGGCTGACGCCGGTCTATCAGCAGGCGCAGGCGGCCGGGATGCGGCCAAAGTGCGGATGAGTGCGCATTTCTATGCTGTATTGCAGCACATAAAACGATTTCTCACGCCATCTGTTTCTGATACGTTTGGCGGCTCAGATTTTTCTGACAGTCCGACTTTGCCGCTATCCGGCGGTTCGATCGAGGTGAACGATGATTTTCCGTAACCACAAAGCTGTACTTTCCGTCCTCGTCGCGACCGCCCTGACCGGCGCCGTGGTCACCGATGCCTTCGCGCAGTCCTCGCGTTCCTCCGAGCGTGGCAACCGCGGCGGCAAGCAGGCCAAGGCCGAAGCGCTGTACCCGAACGCGACCCGTGAAGAGCCGACCGTCAAGGCATCGGCCAAGCTGGGCAGCAAGCTGCAGAAGATGATCGACAGCTACAACAAGGAAAAGTTCCCGGAGACGCGCACGCAGGCCGACGCGATCCTGGCTGACAGCGCCGCGAACGAGTACGACAAGTCGCTGGCCGCGCAGCTGGCCTCGCAGGCCGCCTACCAGACCGATGACACCCCGGCTGCCGTTGCCTACCTGAAGCAGGTCCTGCAGTTCAACGGCCTGGACAACAACGGCCACTTCCAGTCGATGCTGATGCTGGGCCAGCTGCAGCTGCAGGAAGACCAGACCGCCGAAGGCCTGGCGACCCTGGACAAGTACTTCGCCGAGAGCAAGTCGACCAAGCCGGAAGAACTGATCGCCAAGGGCCAGGCGCTGTACCAGCTGGAGCGCTACCAGGAAGCGATCCCGGTGCTGAAGCAGGCCATCGCCGGCGCCGCCGAACCGAAGGACAACTGGAACCAACTGCTGATGGCGGCCCTCTCCGAAGCCGGCCAGTCCGGTGAAGCGGTGAAGGAAGCCGAGGCACTGGCCGCCAAGAACCCGAACGACAAGAAGGCCCAGCTGAACCTGGCCAGCATGTACATGCAGGCCGATCAGATGGAGAAGGCTGCCGCGGTGATGGACAAGCTGCGCAGCAGCGGCCAGCTCACCGAAGAGCGCGAGTACAAGCAGCTGTACTCAATCTATGCCAACACCGAACACAAGGAAAAGGACGTCATCGCGGTCATCAACGAAGGGTTGCAGAAGGGCATCCTGAAGCCGGACTACCAGGTCTACCTGGCGCTGGCCCAGTCCTACTACTACTCCGACCAGGTGCCGCAGGCGATCGATGCGTGGCAGAAGGCTGCCCCGCTGTCCAAGGACGGTGAGACCTACCTGAACCTGGCACGCGTCCTGCATGCCGAAGGTCGCATCCCGGAGGCCAAGCAGGCCGCCCAGCAGGCGCTGGCGAAGGGTGTGAAGAACCAGGCTGATGCCAAAAAAATCATCAACCTGAAGTAAGTAGGAATAACGCCTGAATGCCTGCACAGTTGATGCGCAGGCGCTCAGGATTGGTATAAGCTTGGAGGTTCCTGCGGTGTCATGCACCGCTGATCAGGGATTCCGCCCCCGGCATCCCGGCCCCACTATTGAGCTCTTGGCGCATGACGGAACAACTAGTCGTTCACCGGTACGAACAACCCGATGACAAGGGGCTGAGCTGGCCTCGCATCGTCGGCATCGCGTTTGTAATTGCCCTGCATCTGGCCGCGTTCATGATGCTCCTGATCCCCGCCGTGGCTCCCAAGGCCGTGGCTGAGAAGGAGCGCAACGTCATGGTGACCATCGTCGACGCCCCGCCGCCGCCGCCCCCGCCTCGCCCGCCCCCCCCCCCGACGGTAACCCCACCCCCCCCTGTGAAGAATCTTTCACGGCGAAAACGTCCGCGGTGCCCTCGCCCGCCCGGGGCCGGGGGGGGGGGGGGCCCCCCCCCCCCCCCGGCCGGCGATCATCGGCCACGCATACGAAGGCACTCCAGATGAACGACATCTTCAAAGGCAACAAGGTTCTGGTCATCGGCGGCACCAGCGGCAT
>NZ_RXLZ01000032.1 GCF_003970865.1 Stenotrophomonas maltophilia
ATCAGACCCCGTGCCGACCAACGGTCGGCACCCACCAAAGCAGAACGCCGTTCCGACAGATCGCAGGAAACTGTCGAAGGCGGGGTGGGTCCGGTTGCGGGGGTATCCGCGGCATGGATGCCGCGGCTAAGCCTACACGGACGTACTTGCGGCGTCCCCGCCGCCCGACACCGCCTCGCCACGCTTCAGTACACCAACCGCCGCTGTTGCTGTTGCCGTTGCTCTAGCCTTCCAGCGGGTCCCGGGCCGCAGGCCCGGGCAACAAAACCCTACCGGTCGTCGTGCAGGGTGCCGCCCGGCAGGAACACCCACGTGCGGGTGACCTGCAGGATGTCGATCTCATCTTCGGTCTTCGGCAACGGCGGGAACGGCTGCGCCAGCTTCACCACCCGCAGTGCCGCCTCATCCAGCAGCGGCGTTCCGCTCGAACGCAGGATCCGGCTGCTCTCCACGCTGCCATCGCGGCGCACGCCCACGCTGATCACCACCTGGCCACCGAGACGGCGCTGCCGCGCCTCGTCCGGGTAATTCAGGTTGCCTACGCGCTCGGCGCGGTCGACCCAGGCACGCAGGTAATTGGCATAGGCATATTCGCGCGTGCTGGCCGACACGAACTTGCGGTTCGGGCGCTTGGCGTACTGCGCCGAGCGCAGATGGACTTCGGCGGCCAGTCGGGCCATTTCCACGTCGCGCTGCTCGCGCGCGCTCAGCGGTGCGTCCGGTTCGGGCTGATCCGGCGTGGGCCGGGACTGTGCCTGCGCGACCACCTCTTCGCCATTGCGGCTGCTGACCACCCGTGCCTGCGGCGGCGGAACCGGTGCGGCCGATTGCTGCTGCTGCGGCACCGGGCTCAGCCCGGACTGGGCCTGCGGCACAATGCCGGCCTGGTTGTCGCGCGGGCGCTGTGCGCGGTCGTGCTCGCCACCGCCTTCCTGGTTGGCCGCGGCCAGGAAATCAGCCTGCTTCGGCGTCAGCGTGGTGCGGGTCTGGCTGAAGATCACTTCCAGCGTCGGCACCAGCGGCGCATCGCCCTTCACGGCAAAGCCCACGCCCAGGATCAGCAGGGCGTGGACCAGCACAGACAGCGCGATGGTCGCCCCCAGCCGTTGCGCTTCGCGCGGCGGCGGGGGCAGGACGGCAGGTGCGGACGGCATCAGCGCAGGCCGGCCTCGAGCGCGTCGAACAGGGTGCCGGCGATGTTCAGGCCGTACTGTGCGTCCAGTTCGCGCACGCAGGTCGGGCTGGTCACGTTGACCTCGGTCAGGTAGTCGCCGATCACGTCCAGGCCGACAAAACGCATGCCACGACGCTTCATCTCCGGGCCGACCTGGGCGGCGATCCAGCGATCGCGCTCGCTCAGCGGGCGGCCTTCGCCGCGGCCGCCGGCGGCAAGGTTGCCGCGGAATTCATCGCCCTGCGGGATGCGCGCCAGGCAGTAGTCGACCGGTTCGCCATCGACCAGCAGGATGCGCTTGTCGCCGGCGGTGATGTCGGGAATGAACTTCTGGGCCAGCGCCATCCTGTGGCCGCCGTCGGTCAGCGTTTCCAGGATCACGTTCAGGTTCGGATCGCCCTGGCCGCTGCGGAAGATCGAGCGGCCGCCCATGCCGTCCAGCGGCTTCAGTACGGCCTGGCCGTGTTCCAGCGCGAAGGCCTTCAAGGCCTTGGCGTCGCGGCTGACCAGGGTCGGCGGGCAGCACTGCGGGAACAGCAGCGCGGCCAGCTTCTCGTTGTAGTCGCGCAGGCCCTGCGGGTTGTTGACCACGCAGGCGCCGGCCGCTGCGGCCACGTCCAGCACCTGGGTGTCGTAGATGTATTCGGCGTCGACCGGCGGGTCCTTGCGCATCAGCACGATCTGGCCGGGGCCAAATTCGGTGCGGCTGAATGCGCCCAGCTCATACCAGCCGGCCGGGTCGTCGCGCACCTGCAGCGGCGCGGTCTGGGCCACCGCTACGCCACCCTCCAGGGCCAGGCCGCCCGGGCGCACATAGTGCAGGGCATGGCCGCGGCGCTGGGCTTCCAGCAGCATGGCAAAGGTGGTGTCCTTGGCGATCTTGATGTGGGCGATGGGATCCATCACCACGATGACGTTCAACGGCATGGGCGCACCTGTCAGGCAAGGCGTTGATGGTAGCGGCAACGCCGCTCGCGCGCCTCCCCGCCGTACTGCAACGCAGCGTCCGTCCGGCGCTCGCGCACTCATTGCGAAACCCGTCACGTTCAGGAGGGTGCCACGCCCCGCGCCATGGGGCGGCCTTGAAGCGGGCGCGGAAAGTGCGATATAGATACGCTTTCGTAGCGGCCCCCGCCAGAGATCGGGCCGTGCGCTTGGGGATAGGCAATGACTGAAAACACGACTGCGGGCGGGGAACTCGCAGGACTCCGGGTGATGGTCATCGATGATTCGAAGACCATCCGCAGGACTGCGGAAACGCTGCTCAAGCGCGAAGGCTGCGAGGTGGTCACCGCCACCGACGGCTTCGAAGCGCTTGCGAAGATCGCAGACCAGCAACCGCAGATCATCTTCGTCGACATCATGATGCCGCGCCTGGACGGGTACCAGACCTGTGCGCTGATCAAGGGCAACCAGCTGTTCAAGGCGACCCCGGTCATCATGCTCTCGTCCAAGGATGGCCTGTTCGACAAGGCGCGGGGACGCATCGTCGGCTCGGAGCAGTACCTGACGAAGCCTTTCACGCGTGAAGAACTGCTGGGTGCCATCCGCACATACGTCAACGCCTGACCAGGGGGGAAAGGCACAATGGCTCGTATCGTTCTGATCGAGGATTCACCGACCGACCGCGCGGTGTTCACCCAGTGGCTGCGCCGTGCCGGCCACGAGGTGCTGGAAGCGGACAACGCCGAGGATGGACTGCAGCTGGTCCGCGACCAGGTGCCGCAGCTGGTGCTGATGGACGTGGTCCTGCCCGGCATGAGCGGCTTCCAGGCCACCCGCGCGATGGCCCGTGATGCGGCGATCAAGCACATCCCGGTGATCATCGTCAGCACCAAGGCGATGGAAACCGACAAGGCATGGGGCCTGCGCCAGGGCGCGGCCGATTACATCGTCAAGCCGCCGCGCGAGGATGAACTGATCGCGCGGATCAACGAACTGGTGGCCTGATGCGCTCGCCCTTCGACATTCTCGAAGCCTACGAACGGCGCAGCCTGGCCCATGCGGTGCAGCTGCCCGAGCGGCAGTTCGCCCAGGACCTCTGGCGTGGCGTGGGTTACCGCGTCGGCCAGCGCCGGCTGGTGTCCGATTTCCGCGAAGTGGTGGAAATCGTGCCGATGCCGCCGGTGACCCCGGTGCCGTGCGCGCAGCCGTGGCTGCTGGGCGTGGGCAACCTGCGCGGCAACCTGTTCCCGGTGGTCGACCTGAAGTACTTCCTGGAAGGCACGCGTACCGTGCAGCAGGAAGGCCAGCGCGTGCTGATCATGCGGCAGGCCGGCGGCGACGTCGCCCTGACCATCGATGAACTGTTTGGCCAGCGCAGCTTCCAACTGGACCAGCAGATCGCGGCCGGCACGCTGGCCGAAGGGCGTTACGGCCACTTCGTCGATCGCGCCTTCCACGCCGACGGCCACGACTGGGGCGTGTTCTCGCTCTCGCTGCTGTCGCGTACCCCTGAATTCCGGCAAGCCGCGGCCTGAGGCCGGGCATCGCCCCCTGCATTGAAGATCGAGGTTGAACGATGAGTACTGCTTCGGACGCCACCAAGACCGGCAAGCTGCGGCTGGGCGGCAGCAACCTCTGGCTGTTCCTGCTGCTGGCATCGATGATCCTGTTCGGCGTCAACACCGGCGTCGCCACCTGGCAGGGCAGTCGCCTGGCCGATGCCGGTTCCAAGGCGGCCGACCTGCAGGTGCTGTCACAGCAGCTGGCCAACCAGGGCCGTGACGCGGTGGGCGGCAACGCACAGGCGTTCACCGCTTTCAAGGCGACCCGCAACGCGATCGAACAGAACGTGTCGACCCTGCAGGGGCGCTACGGCAAGGAGCCGGGCGTGTCCGGTGCGATCGCCACCCTGGGCGTAACCTGGGCGCCGTTGGGCAAGCAGGCCGGGCAGCTGGTCGCCAGTGAGCCGGCGGTGCTGGCCCTGGCCGGCAACGCCAACAACTTCAGCGGTGCAGTACCGGGCCTGCAGGCACAGCTGAACGAGCTGGTGCGTGCGATGTCCGCCTCCGGTGCGCCGTCGGCGCAGGTGTACAGCGCGCTGCAGCAGGTGGTGGTGGCCGGCTCCATGGCCCGCCGCGTGACCGAAATGCGTGCCGGTGGCAGTGGTGCTGCTACGGCCGGCGATGCGCTGGCACGTGACATCACCGTGTTCTCGCAGGTGCTCGATGGCCTGCGCAACGGCAACGAGGAACTGGGCATCACCGCCGTGCGCGGCGCTGCCGCCGTGGCCGCGCTGGAGCAGTCGCAGCAGAAGTGGGAAGCGATGAAGCAGGACGCCGACGCGATCCTGGCCAGCTCGCGCCAGCTGTTCGCCGCGCAGTCGGCGGCCACGGCACTGGGCCAGGGTTCGGCGCACATGCTGGACGACAGCCGCAAGCTGTTCGAGGCGTTCTCATCGTTCGGCTCGGTGTCCGATACCCGCCTGTTCCCGAACTTCTGGATCGGCGTGGTGTCCGGTGCGCTGTCGCTGATCGCGATCATCGGCTTCGTCTCCACCAACGTGCGCAGCCGCTCGCGCGAGCAGGAACTGCGCTACCAGACCCAGGTGGAGTTCAACAGCCGCAACCAGCAGGCGATCATGCGGCTGCTGGACGAAATCTCCTCGCTGGGTGAGGGCGACCTGACCGTGAAGGCCTCGGTGACCGAGGACATGACCGGCGCCATCGCCGACGCAATCAATTACGCGGTCGACGAGCTGCGCCACCTGGTGACCACCATCAACGACACCTCGGCCAAGGTCGCGCTGTCCACCCAGGAAACCCAGGCCACCGCCATGCAGCTGGCAGAGGCGGCGGGCCACCAGGCCAACCAGATCACCTCGGCGTCGGACCGCATCGGCGAAATCGCGGCGAGCATCGAACAGGTATCGCGCAACTCGGCCGAGTCGGCCGACGTGGCACAGCGTTCGGTGGTGATCGCCGCCGAAGGTGCCGGCGTGGTGCGCGAGACCATCCAGGGCATGGACCAGATCCGTGACCAGATCCAGGAAACCTCCAAGCGCATCAAGCGCCTGGGTGAGTCGTCGCAGGAAATCGGCTCGATCGTGGAACTGATCAACGACATTTCCGAACAGACCAACATCCTGGCGTTGAACGCAGCGGTCCAGGCGGCTTCGGCCGGTGAAGCCGGTCGCGGTTTCGCGGTCGTGGCCGACGAAGTGCAACGCCTGGCAGAACGTACCTCCGGCGCGACCCGACGCATCGAGAACCTGGTGCAGGCGATTCAGGCCGATACCAACGAGGCGGTCACGTCGATGGAGCAGACCACCGCCGAAGTGGTGTCCGGTGCACGCCTGGCCGAAGACGCCGGCACCGCGCTGACCGAAATCGAGCGCGTGTCCAATGCACTGAACACCCTCATCAAGAACATCTCCATCGCCGCCCAGCAGCAGTCGGCTGCGGCCTCGGACATCACCCGCACCATGGGCGTGATCCGGCAGATCACCGGCCAGACCTCGCAGGGTGCCGGGCAGACCGCCGAATCGATCGGCCACCTCGCGCAGCTGGCGGCCGACCTGCGTCGTTCGGTCGCCGACTTCAAGCTGCCGGCGTGACGCGGGCAGGGCGGCGAGCAAGGAACCAGTCGATGAAGCATTTCCATTCCCCACGCCAGAACTCGCGCGGCTTCCGCGCGGCGGCGAACGGAGCGCGTCCATGAGCAGTCTGCGCGATGCGATGAGCCACGCAGCGCTGGGTTGGGTCAAGCCCGAGCTGGACGAGACCCTGCGCCAGGTGCGCAACGAGGTCGAGTACTACGCGGAAGACCCGACCGATGCCAGCCGCATGCGCATC
Source organism: Stenotrophomonas maltophilia (assembly GCF_003970865.1). Lineage (GTDB taxonomy): Bacteria > Pseudomonadota > Gammaproteobacteria > Xanthomonadales > Xanthomonadaceae > Stenotrophomonas > Stenotrophomonas maltophilia_AR. The sequence goes on from NZ_RXLZ01000032.1 coordinate 5,971, forward strand.
TGCGCCGGCTACCTGCACCAGGTGCAGGGCACCCTGCGCATGGTCGAGCTGTACGCCCCGGCGATGGTGGCCGAGGAGCTTGAACAGCTGGCCAATGCCATCGGCGCCGGTGGCGTGGCCGATCGGGATGAAGCCTGCGCGACCCTGATGCGTGGCAGCGTGCTGCTGCCCGATTACCTGGAGCGCCTGCAGAACGGTCACCGCGACATCCCGATCGTGCTGATGCCACTGCTCAACGAGATCCGTGCAGCGCGTGGCGAAGAAGGCGTGCATGACAGCGTGCTGCTGGCATTCGCACCAGACAGCGTCACCGCCACCGAGGCCGAGCTGGACCATGCCCGCGGCAGCCTGAGCGGGCGCAACCGCGAGTTGCTCGATACCGTGGGCAGTGCGGTGAAGGAAGAACTGCTGCGCATCAAGGATGCGCTGGACCTGCACCTGCGTACCGGCGGTGCGCCGGAGCAGCTGCAGACCCAGGCCAACGAACTCGGTGCGGTGGCCGATACGCTGGGCATGATGGGCCTGGGCGTTGCCCGCGGCGTGGTTGTGCAGCAGCGTGATGCACTGCGTGGCGTGGTGGAAGGCCGCCAGCAGATCGACGAAAACCTGCTGCTGGATATCGCCGGGGCACTGCTCTACGTGGATGCCTCGCTGGACGACCAGGTCGCCCACCTGGGCGCCGGCGGTAGTGGCGAGGACGATCCGAGCGCGGTGGAGAACCGGCGCACGGTGGAGGTGCTGGCGCATGAAGCCATCGCCAACTTCGCCGCCGCCCGCGAGCATTTCGTCGCCTTCATCGAAACCAGCTGGAACCATGCCGAGCTGCAGGACGTGCCGCGCCTGCTGGGCGATGTCTCCGGCGCGCTGCGCATGCTGGATCTGGGTACGGCTGCCGATTACCTGCGCGGTGTGCAGCAGTACATCGAAGCCGAGCTGATCGGTCGCCAGCGCGTGCCCAGTGGCCGCCAGCTGGACACCCTGGCCGATGCCATGGCCAGCCTGGAGTACTACCTCGAAGCCCTGCGCGACCGCCGCCCGGGCCGCGAGGACATCCTTGACATCACCCGCAGCAGCCTTGAAGCGCTGCGCTATTGGCCGTTGCCGGACCGCAACGCGGTGGAACCTGTTGCCGCCGCGCCGATTCCGTTCGCATCGCTGCTGGTGGACCGCGAGCCGGTCGCGCTGCAGGCCGAGCCGTTGCAGCCGGAGCGCATCGAGATTCCGGTGCAGCCGGCCGCACCCGCCGCCGGCACTGTGCCGGTGCCGCTGCCGGACTTTACCTTTGATCCGCCACCGGCCACGCCTGCACCGGAGGTGGCGGACAACCGCCTGATGTTCGGTGCGCTGGGGACCGTTGCATCCGCACCGCTGTCGCTGCATGACGACGCAGATACACCGCTGGTCTTCGCCGCCTCCAGCGCGCCTGCGCCCGACGTGCCGCAATGGGATCTCGCACCGTTCCATCCGGACTCCGATCCGGCCGCGAGTGCCGAAGACGAGCGCAGCCCGACCTTTGCCAGCTTCGACCCGGTCAGTTTCGAGCGGGCAGAAACCAGAGTGGAACCGGCACCGCAGTGGACGCTGTCGGAGGCAACGCCGCCGGCAGTGGCCGATGTGGCCGTGATGGATATCGAGGGCGACGTCGACGCGTCGGTGCCCTTCGACACCGCTGCCTTTTCCGCGCCGGTGTTCGACCCGGTGGCTGCCGAGCACGATGCGGTTGCCGCCGGTGACGACGTGGTGTTCCGTTTCGACGCCGATGCGCTGGACAATGCCGACGACGTGCTGTCGCTGCATGCGATGGAGACGCTGTCGCTGGACGACGACGCCGGATTGCATCCTTCGCTGGAGATCGTCGATACCGCCACGCCCGTGCTGGTGGACGAAAGCCCTGGGGTTGCCGAAGTGGACGCCGTGCCGGTGGATGTGCCGGAGGACGTGCCCGCGCCGATGGCCGAGGTGCTGACGCCGGCCTCCGATGTACCAGCACCGGCGGTGTCGGTGATTGATATCGACACCATCGCACCCATCGATTTCAGCGAAGCCGACGCGCAGTTCTTTGCCGAGCTGAGCGCCGCGGCGGCCGACTTCAATCCGCAGGCCACGGCGGCTCCGCCCACTGCGGACAACCCTGTCGTGGCAGAAACCGAGGCCGGCTTCGAGGCCGGCTTCGACGACGATGCCGAGAACATCGACGAGGACATCCGCGAGGTGTTCCTGGAAGAGTTCGACGACGAGCTTGCCAACCTTGGCACGCTGCTGCCGGCATGGCGCATGCAGCTGGACAACATGGACCGGCTGCGGCCGATCCGCCGCATCTTCCACACCCTCAAGGGCAGCGGTCGCCTGGTGGGTGCGCGCACCCTGGGCGAGTTCGCCTGGAAAATCGAAGGCATGCTCAACCGCGTGCTCGATGGCAGCCGCCCGGCGACTCCGGCCGTGCTGGCGATGGTCGACAACGCATATGCCGCGCTGCCGCAGTTGAACGCCGCGCTGCGCCATGGCCAGCGCATCAGCGTGGACCTGCAGGCGATGCAGGCCATTGCCGATCGGGTCGGTGCTGGCGAGGAGACCTTCTACGTGCCGTTGCCGGCTGCGGCCGCACCGGCAGCGACACTGGCCGCGTCCGAAGGCGAAGACGAAATCAGCCGCCTGCTGGATGCCGAGGCTGCTGCGTCGGCGCAGGCCGATGCCACCGCAGTGGCGGAAGACGCCGGTACCCCGGCCAACATCGACAGCGTGCTGCGCGAGATCCTCGAGGCCGAGGTCGAAGTCCACCAGGCGACCCTGCAGGACTGGTTGCGCTCGGCGCAGCAGGCACCGCAGCCGGTCAGCGACGCACTGCTGCGTGCGGTGCACACCATGAACGGCGCCTTCGCGATGACCGAAGTGCCGGAGATCACGGCGGTCACCGGCGGTGCCGAGTCCTACATCAAGCGCGCACTCGCCGCCGACGTGGTGCCTGGCGACGAAGGCGTAGCCGCACTGGACGCGACCGCGCAGGCGATCACCGCGACCATGGAGGCGCTGCAGGCCGAACAGCCGCGCATTGTTCCGCAGGGCGCGTTGGTGCAGCGGCTGCAGGCATTGGCCGGCGAGCTGCCGGAAGCGCGCTGGCCGCTGTTCGCGCTGGAAGACGAGGATGAAGAGGGCATCGAGCTGGCGCCTGATGTCGAGCAGGCATCCGAAGCCGAAGCGCCGCTGGCCGGGCTGGACACGCCGGACGAAACCAGCATGTCGTCCGCTTTCGATGCGGCGCCCGATCTCATTGCCGAGCCGCAGCCGCTTGCCGAAGATGCGCTGGAACCGGTTCCAGCTGCAACCGACCCGCAGACGCTGGACGTCGCGGCCGACAGCGGCCTGGACGTGGGCGAGCTGACCGCCAGCGACGATCTTTCGCGTTACTTCGACGCCGGCTGGCCGTCGGTGCCGGGCGAGGATGAACCCGTCGTGGCGGACACCGGCGAGATTGAATCGATCCAGCCGGTCGAGAGTGCGCCTGTTGTCGAAGTGACCGAAGCAGATGCCGTGCCCACGATCGCGACGGTCGACGACGCTGATCTGACCATGGCCGACGATCTGTCGCCGTACCTCGACGCCAGTGCGCTGCCGGTGGATGACCGCGACGGGGAAGAGCGGTCGGTGTCTGCCGAAGTTGACGCGATCGACCTGAATAGGCCGTTGTCCTTTGATTCGGGTAGCGGCGATGACAGCGTCATTGACGACGCTGCTGCACTGCCACTCGACAGCGAGCTGTCGAGCCTGCAGGATGAAATGGCTGTGCCGGGTTTTGCAGAACCGGTCACGCTGGCAGCCGCGCTCGAGGCCGGCCTGCACGTGATCGAGGAAGAGCAGACCCTGGACGACGACGGGCAGTGGCCCGTGATCGGCCTCCAGGCCAGCGAACTCGCGCCGGGCGAGGCAGATGCCTTTGCCGAGGATGCGGACGTCGGCGGGGAGGCGGCGGTCGGTGAAGGAGAGAGCGCCGATCAGCCGTCCCCGGCGACGGTGATTGAGGAGATCACCGCGGAGGCTCCGCAGGACAGCGCTGCTGCGGTGCGCTTCTTCGAAATGGAAGACGCACCGGGCCAGGGCACGGTCGATGCAGATGCAGATGCAGAGATCGCAGAGGCCGACGTCGCGCCCCGCGCGCCGCACCACGAGCAGGCGCCTGTTGCGGCGGATGCCGAAGACGGCGCCGACGCACTTGACTTCAGCGTGTACGACCGCGAGCTGGTCGATATCTTTGTCGAGGAAGGCAAGGACCTGCTCGACCACTGCGATGGCCTGATCAGCGAACTGCGCGATGCACCGCAGGATCGCGAGGTGCTGGCCGGCCTGCAGCGTGACCTGCACACCCTCAAGGGTGGCGCACGCATGGCCGGCATCAATGCCATCGGCGACCTCGGCCACAGCATCGAATCGTTGCTGGAAGCGGTGGCCGCCGGCCGTACCGAGATCGAGCGCCGCGACGTGCAGCTGCTGGAACGTGGCTTTGACCGCCTGCACCAGCTGCTCACCCGCACCGGCGCGCACCGCGTGGTGGAGCCGGCGCAGGATCTGGTCGAGGCCTTCGAGGTCAGAACCACCACCGATATCGCCGCAGCCGCTGCGGCCGCGCGTGCGGCCAATGAGGCCGAGACCGTGCCGGCACAGGCTGCGGGCACGCTGACGCCGCCGGTCGATGCGCCGCTGTCGGCTCCGCTGCCGGCCGAGGGCGTGGTCGATGAAGATCCACTGGCGCGTCCGCAGCAGGAGCAGGTGCGCGTGCGCGCCGACCTGCTCGACCGCCTGGTCAACCATGCCGGTGAAGTGGCGATCTACCGCTCGCGGCTTGAACAGCAGCTGGGTGCCTTCCGTGGTGCCATGGGCGAACTGGAGCGCACCAATGCGCGACTCCGCGACCAGCTGCGCCGACTCGACCTGGAAACCGAGGCGCAGATCGTCGCCCGCTACCAGCGCGAGCAGGACCAGGCCGACCAGAAGTTCGATCCGCTGGAACTGGACCGCTTCTCCACCCTGCAGCAGCTCAGCCGTGCGCTGAACGAGTCGGCGGCCGACCTGGGTGGCCTGCAGGGCGTGCTGGACGATCTGTCGCGCCAGTACGATTCGCTGCTGCAGCAGCAGTCGCGCGTCAGCTCCGAGCTGCAGGATGGACTGATGCGCGCGCGCATGGTGCCGTTCGATGGCCTGGTGCCGCGCCTGCGCCGCGTGGTCCGCCAGTCCGGCATGGATACCGGCAAGCAGGTCCACCTGACCCTGGAGGGTACCCACGGCGAACTGGACCGCAACGTCCTCGACCGCATGGTCGCGCCGCTGGAACACATGCTGCGCAACTCCGTGGCCCATGGCCTGGAAGCGCCGGAACAGCGCCGCGCCGCCGGCAAGCCGGAGGAGGGCGAGATCGCCATCCGCCTGCACCGCGAAGGTTCGGAAATCGTGCTGGAAGTGGCCGATGACGGCGCTGGCCTGGACCGCGAAGCGATCCGCCGCCGCGCCATCGACCGTGGCCTGCTGGCCGCCGATGCGCAGCCGAACGAGCAGGAGCTGGACAACCTGATCTTCGCGTCCGGCTTCACCACCGCCGACCAGGTCAGCCAGCTGGCCGGCCGCGGCGTGGGCATGGACGTGGTGCGCAACGAAGTGCGCCAGCTCGGTGGCTCGGTCGACATCCAGTCGGTGCGGGGCCAGGGCGTGCGCTTCACCCTGCGCCTGCCGCAGACGCTGGCCGTCACCCAGGCGGTGTTCGTGCAGATCGGCGAAACCACCTTCGCGGTGCCGGTGGCCTCGGTCAGTGGTATCGGCCGCCTGTCGCGCGAGCGCTTCGAAGCTGCCGACAGCAGCTACCGCTACAGCGGCGAAGACTATCCGCTGTACGACCTCGGCAGCCTGGTCGGGCAGGCCCCGGCGCGTGCCGATGGCCAGGACCAGGTGCCGCTGCTGCTGGTCCGTGCCGGTGATCTGCGTGCCGCCGTGGCGATCGACCAGGTACTGGGCAACCGCGAAATCGTGGTCAAGCCGGTCGGCCTGCAGATCGCGTCGGTGCCGGGCATCTACGGCGCCACCATCACCGGCGATGGCCGCGTGGTGGTGATCCTGGACGTTGCGCCGCTGGTGCGCCGCTTCCTCGCCAACCCGACGCTGCCTGTGCTGGCCAACGCACCGCGCCAGGAGCGCCAGGTGCCGCTGGTGATGGTGGTGGACGACTCGCTGACCATGCGCAAGGTCACCGGCCGCATCCTCGAACGCCACAATTTCGAGGTCAGTGTCGCCCGCGACGGCGTGGAGGCGCTGGAGCGCCTGGAAGAGCGCGTGCCGGACCTGATGCTGCTGGATATCGAGATGCCGCGCATGGATGGCTACGAGCTCGCCACCGCGATGCGTGCCGACCCGCGCTACAAGGACGTGCCGATCGTGATGATCACTTCGCGCAGCGGCGACAAGCACCGCCAGCGCGCCTTCGAGATCGGTGTCCAGCGTTACCTGGGCAAGCCGTACCAGGAACTGGACCTGATGCGTAACGTGTACGACCTGCTGGGGATCGCCCGTGTCCGTGAGTGAAACCCAATCGGCTCCGGCCGTTGCCCTGCTGGCCCGTCCCGGCGCGGCGCGTGAGCGCCTGCGCGAGGCGTTGTCGCACGCCGATGTACAGCTGGTGCTGGAAGATGATCCCAACACGCTGGAGGCGCGGGTCCTGCAGGAGGCGCGCCCGCAGTTCGTGGTGATCGCGCTGGAGGCCGCCATCGAAGATGCATTGGAGCGCCTGGAAGCGGTGTTGTCCGCACCGGGCCTGACCCTGGTCTTCGACGAGGCCGAACTGGCCGCACGTCGTGATGGCTGGGAGGCCCAGCGCTGGGGCCGTCATCTGGCCGCCAAGCTGCATGGTCACCAGCAGGTGTTGCCGCCGGGGGCCGAAGAAGAACCCAGCCTGCAGCTGGAGCCGGGACACTCGGCACCACCGCCGGCGCCGCAGGAAGAAGCGTTGCAGCCGCACCTGGACCAGGCATTGAGCTGGGCCGACGAGGTTCCCGCTGACAGCCTGTACTCGCCGCCCGCGCAGCTGCACGAACCGATCGCGCTGGAACAGGCGCTGGCGGCGTTGCAGCCGGTCGTGCCCGAGCCGCTGGAGCCGCCCGCACTGCCGTCGCTGGCAGAGACCGCGCCCGCAGCACCGCCCCTGCCGCCGGTCTCCTTCGACCACACCGCCTGGTCGCTGGTCGAGGACGTGGCCGATGCCCCGGCAGCCGTTTCGCACCACGCTGCAGTGGAGGTACCGCTGCCTTCCTTCGATACCGGTCATCTGAGCCTGGTCGATCTCGATGCCGCAGCGCCCGTGGGCGCACGCGCCGGATCGCTGCTGGTGCTGGCCGGCATCGGTGGCCCGGATGCGCTGCGTCGCCTGCTCGGCGCGCTGCCGTCTTCGCTGGGCGTGCCGGTCCTGGTGCACATGCGCCTGGATGGCGGGCGCTACGGCAACCTGGTCAAGCAGATGGCACGCGTGTCGCCGCTGCCGGTGCAGCTGGCTGAAGCCGGCCAGCGTGCAACACCCGGTGAAGTGCACGTGCTGGCCGATGACATCGGCGTGCAGGCAGCCAGTGACGGCCTGCATTTCGTCAGCGACGCGCAGGGCATTTCGATTGCCGCGCTGCCGGCCGACCACACTGCGCTGGTCCTGCTCAGCGGCGCCGATCTTGCGCATGTTGGTCCGGCGCTGGATCTGGCCGCCGCCGGTGCCTGGGTGGCCGGGCAGGTGGGCGAGGGCTGCTATGACCCTGCCGCAGCCACGGCGGTGGTCGCCGCTGGCATGGTGGCGGGTGAGCCACAGGAACTGGCGCAGGCCATCGCCTCGCGCTGGGGCGTGGAAGACGATAACGGAGAGGCACCATGAGCTATGCCAGCAATGACGAAATCCGCGGCGTCCTGATCCAGGCCGGCAACGAGCGCGTGCTGCTGCCCAATGCCACCGTGGCCGAAATGATGTCGCGCGTGCCGGTGCAGCCGGTTTCCGACGCCCCGCGCTGGCTGGTCGGCGAAATCGGCTGGCACGGCTGGCAGGTGCCGCTGGTGTCGTTCGCGCGCCTTTCCGGCCTGGGCGAGGAAGCCGTGGGCGGCCACAACAAGGTCGTCGTGCTGAAGGCCCTCAGCGGCAACGCACACCGCCCGTACTACGCGCTGCTGACCCAGAACTTCCCGCAGCTGATCTCGGTGCCGCGCGATGGCCTGCTGGCCGATGCCTCCGAAGAAACCCTGCCGCAGATCGTGCACATGCGCGTGCTGCTGGGTGAGCAGAGCGCGCTGCTGCCGAACCTGGATGCACTGGAAGCCGCCCTGGATTCGCTGGCGGCCTGATCGGGAATCCGCCGGTCGGATTCCCGGTAGTGCCGGCCGCTGGCCGGCAACCGCATGATTCAGTGGATGCCGGCCAGCGGCCGGCACTACCACCAATCCGCCTTACCCCAGATCGCCCAACCGCGCCTGCAATGCTGCAATCGCGGCCAGGCCGGCGGTTTCCGTGCGCAGGATGCGCGGGCCCAGCTGCAGGCCCTGGAAGCCTGCCGCCGCCAGCTGATCCCGGTCGCGCGGCGACCAGCCACCTTCCGGGCCGATCGCGATCACGATGCCGCCTGCCGGCGCGGCCGCCAGCGTCGACAGGCGATGTGCGCCCAGTGGGTCCAGGGTCAGCCGCAGCGTATCGGCCGGCAGTGCCGCCGCGGCCTGCGCCAGCGACAGCGGCGGGCCCACCTGCGGAATGCGCGCGCGCCCGGACTGGCCACAGGCGGAGGTCACCACGTTGTTCCAGTGCGCCACCCGCTTCTCGGCCCGTGCCGCATCCAGCTTCACCTCGGTGCGCTCGGCGTTGACCGGAATGATCGCCGCCACGCCCAGTTCGGTGGCCTTCTGCAGGATCAGGTCCATCTTCTCGCCACGCGCGATGCCCTGCAGCAGGGTGATCGCCAGCGGTGATTCATTGTCGATGGCCTGCACGGCGTCGATGCGGACCTGCACCTCGCGCTTGCCGGCCACGGTCAGCGTCGCGCTGTAGTCGTGGCCGTCACCATTGAACAGCACGCAGGTATCGCCCTCGCGCATGCGCATCACCCGTACCAGGTGGTTGGCCGTCTCTTCCGGCAGGGTCACGGTCTGGCCGCTGTGCAGCGCCAGGTCGATGGGGCAGCGGGTCACGCGCATGCAATCGCCTCGTCAATCGCCGCCAGCGTGGTATGTGCCAGCAGCTCCAGTTGTTCATCATCCACGCAGTAGGGTGGCATCCAGTACAGCACGTCGCCCAGCGGACGCAGCACCACGCCACGCTTCAGCGCGGCCTTGTAGGCATGCAGGCCCAGCCGCAATGCCGGGTCGAACGGCGTGCGCTTGTTGCCGTCGCGCGACAGCTCGAACGCCACCACCATGCCGGCCTGGCGCACGTCGGCCACGTGCGGATGGTCGCTGAACGGTGCGGCCAGCGTGCCCATCACCGAGGCGATGCCGCGGTTGCGGGCGATCACATCGTCGTCGCGGAAGATATCCAGCGTCGCCAGCGCGGCCGCGCAGGCCAGCGGGTTACCGGTGTAGCTGTGCGAGTGCAGGAACGCGCGCTCGCGCGAGTCGTCGAGGAACGCGTCGTACAGGGCCTGCGTCGCCAGCACGGCGGCCAGCGGCAGAAAGCCGCCGGTCAGGCCTTTCGAGAGGCACATCAGGTCTGGCATCACTCCGGCCTGCTCGCAGGCGAACAGGGTGCCGGTGCGGCCGAAACCGGTGGCGATCTCGTCGGCGATCATGAATGCACCGTGCGCATCACACAGTTCGCGCACCCGCTGCAGGTACACCGGGTCATGCATGCGCATGCCGCCCGCGCACTGCAGGCGTGGCTCCAGGATCACCGCACAGATCTCGCCCGGATGCTGGTCGAACAGCGTGGCCAGGCCATCGGCGGCCTGGCGCGCGCGATCCGCGGCGCTCTGGCCGGGCTCGGCCAGGTAAGCGTCGGGCGACGGCGCGAACAGCCCTTCGGCCAGCAGCGGCGCATAGACGCGGCGATACAGCGGGATGTCACCCAGCGCCAGCGCGCCCAGGGTCTCGCCGTGGTAGCCGTTCTCCAGTGCGATGAAACGCGTGCGCCGCGGTTCCCCACGGTTCTGGAAATACTGGAAGGCCATCTTCAGCGCCACTTCCACGCCGGCGGAGCCGTTGTCGGCGTAGAACACCTTGGCCAGCGGTTCGCGGCCAGGCTGGCGCGGGGCCAGCGCCAGCAGGCGTTCGGCCAGGGTGATGGCTGGCTCATGGCCGAAGCCGGCCAGCATCACCTGTTCCAGCTGCGTGGCCTGGGCGGCGATGGCGCCACCGATGCGCGGTTCGGCATGGCCGAACAGGTTGGTCCACCAGCTGCTGACCGCATCCAGGTAGCGATTGCCATCGTGGTCGATCAGCCAGGCACCTTCGCCGCGGGCGATCGGCACCAGCGGCAGGGTGTCCGGGTGTTCACGCATCTGCGTGCACGGGTGCCACAGCACCTGCAGGTCGCGTTGCCGCCAGTGCTGGGCCAGCGGGGAGGGGGTTGGGTCTGCTAGCATTTCGGGCTCATGAACATGTTGCTGCCTGCACATTCTATCGGCCCCGGCGCAGGCGCCGGCCGCCGCGGAGATTCCGCATGAACGATGACCGTGCCGGCCGTCGCTTGCCGATCATCCATCGGATCACCGATGAGGAGAACGGTCCCTTCCAGCGCCAGCATCTGGACCTGGAGTTCTCCAACGGCGAACGTCGCCGCTTCGAGCGGCTGGTCAGCCGTGGCCATGGTGCGGTGGTAGTGGTGCCGATGCTCGACGACGAGACCGTGCTGCTGGTACGTGAATACGCTGCCGGCATGCACCGCTACGAACTGGGGCTGGTCAAGGGCCGGATCGATGCCGGCGAGACCCCCGAGCAGGCCGCGGACCGCGAACTGAAGGAAGAGGCCGGTTATGGTGCGCGCCAGGTGGACGTGCTGCGCGCGATGACCCTGGCCCCGACCTACATGAGCCACCAGTCGTGGCTGGTGGTGGCGCGCGACCTGTACCCGGAAAAGCTGGCCGGCGACGAGCCGGAAGAACTGGAAGTCATCCCGTGGAAGCTGGCCGAGTTGGACCAGCTGATGCTGCGCGAGGACTTCTCCGAGGGACGCTCGCTGGCGGCGCTGTTCATCGCCCGCCAGTGGCTGCAGGGATTGCGATGATCAAACTGACCACGGACCTGCGCGAGACCGCCATCGCCATCGCCCAGGAAGCCGGACAGGCCATCATGCAGGTCTATGCCGATGGCTTCGACGTGCAGATCAAGGACGACAACAGCCCGGTCACCAGTGCCGACCTGGCGGCCAACCAGGTCATCGAGCAGGGACTGCAGCAGCTGACCCCGGATCTGCCGATCCTGTCCGAGGAATCGGCGCAGGTGGGCTGGGAGCAGCGCCGCCACTGGGGTGCCTACTGGCTGGTCGACCCGCTCGACGGCACCCGCGAGTTCGTCAAGCGCAACGGCGAATTCAGCGTCAACATCGCGCTGATCTACCAGGGTGCGCCGGCCTTCGGCGTGGTGCTGGCCCCGGTGACCGGCATCGTCTGGCATGCCATGCGCGGTGAGCTGGCCTATCGCCGTCAGGGCCTGCACGACACCGTGCTGCGCAGCCGCACGCCGGCCACCGCACCGCTGCGGGTTGCGGCCAGCCGCTCGCACCGCTCACCGGAAACCGAGGCGCTGCTGGCGAGGATGGGCCGCATCGAGACCATCGCGCAGGGCTCGTCGCTGAAATTCTGCCGGATCGCCGAAGGTGGCCTGGATGTCTATCCGCGGCTGGGCCCGACCTCCGAATGGGATACCGCCGCCGGCCAGTGCGTACTGCACGCCGCCGGCGGTGCGGTACTGTCGGCAGCGACCGGCAAGCCGTTCCGCTACAACCGCCGCGAGACCCTGTTGAACGGCGATTTCATTGCCCTTGGTGATACCAGCCTGCCGTGGCGCGACTGGTTGTCCGATTGACCCTGGAGGCCGCATGAGCGCGCATGACACCCCCACCGCCGGCAGTGCAGCCAGCAACGAACTGGAGCGCCTGCTGGCGATCATGGCGCGCCTGCGCGATCCGCAGGGGGGCTGCCCCTGGGACCTGGAACAGAACTTTGCGACCATCGCGCCGTACACCATCGAGGAGGCCTACGAGGTGGCCGATGCGATCGACCGTGGCGATCTTGACGATCTCTGTGACGAGCTCGGCGATCTGCTGCTGCAGGTGGTGTTCCATGCACGCATGGCCGAGGAGCAGGGCGCCTTCGCCTTCGCCGAGGTCGCACGCGCGATCAGCGACAAGATGCAGCGCCGTCACCCGCACGTGTTCGCCGACGCCAGTGTCGACGATGCCGACGGCGTGACGCGCAACTGGGACGCGATCAAGCGTGCCGAGCGTGCCGCCAAGGGCGAGCAGGACACCTCCGCACTGGCCGGCATCTCGCGCGGCCTGCCCGAATGGCAGCGGGCGGTGAAGCTGCAGTCGCGTGCGGCCAAGGTCGGCTTCGACTGGCCGGGCCCGTTGCCGGTGCTGGACAAGGCGGCCGAGGAACTGCAGGAGTTGCGCGAGGAGTTCGAGCGCGGCGATATCGCCGGCAACAAGGCGCGCCTGCAGGAAGAACTGGGCGACCTGCTGTTCGTCTGCGCCAACCTGGCGCGCCACGCCGACATCGACCTGGGTGCGGCGCTGCGCGGGGCCAACCACAAGTTCGAACGCCGCTTCCGTGCGATGGAAGCGCAGGCCGACGCGCAGGGTGGGGCGCTGGCTGCGATGGACCTGGATGCGCAGGAAGCGCTGTGGCAGCACGCCAAGGCGGCGGAGAAGGCGTGAAGACACTCGGCCTGTTCCTGCTGACGGCGCTGGCCGAGATCGTCGGCTGCTATCTGCCGTGGTTGTGGCTGCGCAAGGGCGGCAGCATCTGGCTGCTGCTGCCGGCGGCGGCCAGCCTGGCCCTGTTCGCCTGGCTGCTGACCCTGCATCCGACCGCCAGTGGCCGGGTCTATGCGGCCTACGGTGGCGTCTACATCGGCACTGCGCTGTTCTGGCTGTGGCTGGTCGATGGCATCCGTCCCAGCCGCTGGGACCTGTTCGGCGCCGCGCTGTGCCTGGCCGGCATGGCGGTGATCATGTTCGGCCCGCGCACGCCCCCGGTGTAGCGTCGAGCCTGGCTCGACTCTACACGGGCCACGGCACCGGGCCAGTAGTGCCGTGTCGAAATCGACCCGCTATCGAAGCCGCGAAGGCGCATGATGGCGGTGACCACGGCCCCCGGAGCATGCGCATGTCCCGCTTCGCCAGCTTCCGCGAGTTCTATCCGTTCTACCTCAGCGAGCACCGCCACCCGGTATCGCGCCGGCTGCACTTCATCGGCAGCTGCGGCGTACTGCTGCTGGTCGCGGCAGCGATCCTGCGTGGGCAGCCGGTGCTGCTGCTGGCCGCCCTGTTCTGCGGTTACAGCTTCGCCTGGGTCGGCCATTTCTTCTTCGAGAAGAACCGCCCGGCCACCTTCCAGCACCCGCTGTACTCGTTCATGGGCGACTGGGTGATGTTCGCCGACATCCTGCGCGGGCGCGTGCCCTGGTAGCTCCGCTGTGAATGCGGCCTTCACGCGCTATGCTGGGGCCTGGACGTCATAGATAAGGAAAGCAAGATGTTCCCGACCATGTTCTTTACCGTGGTACTGGCCTTCGTGGCCGTGGTGATCCTGTTCAAGGCGGTACGGATGGTGCCCCAGGGCTACGAGTGGACCGTCGAGCGCTTCGGGCGCTACACGCACACCATGACCCCCGGGCTGCATTTCCTGATCCCGATCGTGTACGGGGTGGGGCGCAAGGTGAACATGATGGAGCAGGTGCTGGATGTGCCCAGCCAGGAAGTGATCACCAAGGACAACGCCGCCGTGCGCGTGGACGGCGTGGTGTTCTTCCAGGTACTGGATGCCGCCAAGGCCGCCTATGAGGTGGCCAACCTGGAAGTGGCGATGATCGCCCTGGTGCAGACCAACATCCGTACCGTGATCGGTTCGATGGACCTGGATGAATCGCTCAGCCAGCGCGAGGTGATCAATGCCCAGCTGCTGAGCGTGGTCGACCATGCCACCAATCCCTGGGGCGTGAAGGTCAACCGCATCGAGATCCGCGACATCCAGCCGCCGCGCGATCTGCTGGACGCGATGGCGCGGCAGATGAAGGCCGAGCGCGAAAAGCGCGCGCAGATCCTCGAGGCAGAGGGTTCACGCCAGTCGGAGATCCTGCGCGCCGATGGCGAAAAGCAGGCCACGGTGCTGGAGGCCGAAGGCCGTCGCGAAGCTGCGTTCCGCGATGCCGAGGCGCGCGAGCGCCTGGCCGAGGCCGAAGCGATGGCGACCAAGGTGGTGTCGGCGGCGATCGCCGAGGGTGACGTGCAGGCGATCAACTACTTTGTTGCGCAGAAGTACGTGGAAGCGTTCAAGGAGCTGGCCAGTTCGCCGAACCAGAAGCTGGTGCTGATGCCGATGGAGGCCAGTGGCGTGATCGGTTCGATCGCGGGCGTGGCCGAACTGGCGAAGCAGGCGCTGGCCAGCCAGGACAACAAGGCCGCCGGCAAGCGGCCGCCGCCGCTCGGAGGCTGACATGCGCTGGGAAGTCGTCGGTTGGGGCGCGCTGGCGCTGCTGCTGTTCGCGGCCGAAGCGCTGGCGCCGGGTGCGTTCATGCTGTGGATCGGCATTGGCGCGGCGGCGGTGTTCGTACTGGTTGCGGTGTTCAGCGACATTCCGCTGTTGTGGCAGGTGATCGCTTTCGTCCTGCTGAGTGTGGTCTCGATCCAGTGCTACCGGCGCTGGGGGCGGCCGCGGGCACGACCCAGCGATGCGCCGTTGCTCAACCGCCGTGCCGAGCAGCTGGTCGGCCGGGAGGTGGTACTGCAGCAGGGCATCGTCGGTGGCCAGGGACGGGTCAGCATTGACGATGCGTCCTGGCAGGTGAGCGGTCCGGAGTTGCCTGCAGGTACGTGGGTGCGGGTGCGCAGCGTGCAGGGCACGGTGCTGGTGGTCGAGGCCATGGCCCAGGGCTGAGGCTGCGGTGGTTTGGCCGCGTCCGCGGGTCGTCAAGGCCAGCGGGCGCGGTCGCATGAGGCGTGCTTGCAGATGGCCGCTGCGCTGCGGCACGCCTGCGGGCGACCGATCTGGGATAATGGGGATTCTTGTTTCCTCTGCTGCCGGACCCGGTCATGACCCAGAAGACGCTGCTCAACGATACCCACCGCGCCCTCGGCGCCAAGATGGTCGATTTCGGGGGTTGGGACATGCCCATCCACTACGGCTCGCAGCTCGACGAGCACCACCTGGTGCGCCGCGAGTCCGGTGTGTTCGACGTCAGCCACATGACCGTGGTCGACCTGCGCGGTGACCAGGTCAAGTCGTTCCTGCGCCGCCTGCTGGCCAACTCGGTCGACAAGCTGAAGGTGACCGGCAAGGCGCTGTACTCGTGCATGCTGAACCCGCGCGGCGGCGTCATCGACGACCTGATCGTCTACTACCTGGGCGACGACTTCTTCCGCATGGTGGTCAATGCCTCCACCCGCGAGAAGGACCTGGCCTGGCTGCGCGAGCAGGCTGCGCCGTTCGGCGTCACTGTCGAGCAGCGCCCGGACCTGGCCATCCTCGCCGTGCAGGGACCGCAGGCGCGCGACATCGTGATCGGCCTGGCCCGCGAAGCCGACCGTGCAGCGTTGACCAAGCTGGGTCGCTTCGCCGCCCTGCAGGTGCAGTCCGATGACGGCGTCGAGCTGTTCGTCGCCCGCACCGGCTACACCGGTGAAGATGGTTTCGAGATCCTGCTGCCGCAGGACGCCGTGGTCGCCTTCTGGAACCGCCTGCTGGCGGCGGGCGTGAAGCCGGCCGGTCTCGGCGCACGCGACACGCTGCGCCTGGAAGCCGGCATGAACCTGTATGGCCAGGACATGGACGAAGAGATCAGCCCGTACGAAGCGGCGCTGGCCTGGACCGTGTCGCTGGACGAAGGCCGCGACTTCATCGGCCGCGACGTGCTGGAAGCGCAGAAGGCCGCCGGCACCGCACGCCAGATGATCGGCCTGGTGATGGACGAGAAGGGCGTGCTGCGCCACGGCCAGGCGGTGACCACCGCGGGCGGCCAGGGCGAGATCCTGTCCGGCACCTTCTCGCCGACCCTGGCCAAGGGCATCGCCTTTGCCCGCGTACCGGCCGGTGAACTCGGCGAGGTCACCGTCGATATCCGCGGCCGGCAGGTGCCGGTGCGCGTGGTCAAGTTCCCGTTCGTGCGCGAAGGCCAGGCCCAGCCCGGCGTGCTCGCCGACGCCTGATCCGAAACTGCCGATCGTCACTGACAGCAGTGGCGGCCGGTTGGTTACACTAGCCCCGTTTTTTCCACCCCTGCATATCTCTGGAGCAGTCCCATGAGCGAGATCCCCGGCGACCTCAAGTTCCTCAAGTCCCATGAGTGGGCCCGTGTCGAAGGCAATGGCCGTGTCACCGTCGGTATTTCCGACCACGCCCAGGGCCTGCTGGGTGACCTGGTCTACGTCGAACTGCCGGAAGTCGGCGCCGACGCAAAGGCTGGCGAGCAGATCGCCGTTGTCGAGTCGGTGAAGGCCGCCTCGGACGTCTACAGCCCGATCAGCGGCAAGGTCGTCGAGGTCAACTCGGCGCTGTCCGACAAGCCGGAAACCATCAATGAAGATGCCTACGGCGAAGGCTGGATGTTCGTGGTCGAACTGACCAACGCCGAAGAGCTCAACGAACTGCTGGATCCGGACGCGTATGCCGAAGCCCTGGAAAACGACGACCACTGAGTCGTCACTTCCGGGTTCTGGAACGGCCACCTTCGGGTGGCCGTTTTTGTTTTGGCGAGTGCGTCGGACTCATGACGGCGGGTTCGCTCTGCACCCTCGGCGTGGCATCAGCCGACAGACGAACGGTGCCGATCGGCGTGCGCAGTTTTGCGCAAATCCGCGTTTCCGCCCCGCGCCGAAGCGATCAGATGTGAAAACTTTTTGCCCCCCGTTGCGGCCCCGTTGTGCTGGCGTTGGCGACGGTGCCGGTGACCATCGGTGATGCACGTGCTCTGTTGTCCGGAACATGTGCCTATCTTCGCAGAGTGCTTATTTCAAGTGTTTTTTGTTCAGAGAGTGCATCGACGTCGTCGCATGCGACGCGCGTGCGCGCCGCTTCAATGGTCGTTGCAGGGCGCGCACGACGGTGGCGCGGGCGGCGTCCGGAATGGCGCGGATGTGAAAATTTTTCGCGGGGGTTGTTGACAGTAAAAAAAACCGTGATTAGGTTTCGCCTCAGCAGACCTTGCCTGCCCAACCGAGTGCGCAGAATCAATCGTCCGATGCGAAGCAGCCCCTTCAAGACCACCGCGACCCTGATGACGGTGGACATGGCCCCGCTTCCCCCGGAGAAATGCAAGGCAACTCCCGTTCCGATGTCCGCTCCGCCGATCGAGGCGGGCATTGCCGCATCCGTAACGGCGCGCCTGACGCGCCGGCGGTCCCCGCACGCAGCATCCGCGGGTTTGATCCACCTGGGCGTTTCAACTCCCTATCACTGACGAGGAGCCATCCCATGGCAACCAAGAAAGCTGCGAAGAAGAAGCCCGCCGCCAAGAAAGCGGTGAAGAAGGTCGCGAAGAAGGCCGCTGCCAAGAAGGCAGTGAAGAAGGTCGCGAAGAAGGCGACCGCCAAGAAGGCAGTGAAGAAGGCTGCGAAGAAGGTCGCCAAGAAGACCACTGCGAAGAAGGCAGTGAAGAAGGCGGCGAAGAAGGTAGCCAAGAAGTCCACTGCCAAGAAGGCCGTCAAGAAGACCGCGAAGAAGGCCGTCAAGAAGGTAGCCAAGAAGGCCACCAAGAAGACTGCCAAGAAGGCAACGGCCCGCAAGCCGGCCAAGAAGGTCGCGAAGAAGGCGACTGCCAAGAAGGCCGTCAAGAAGACCGCCAAGAAGGCAGTAAAGAAGACCGCGAAGAAGGCCACCAAGAAGGCTGCCCCGAAGAAGGCAGCGAAGAAGGTTGCCAAGCGCAAGCCGGCCGCCCGCAAGAAGAAGGCCGCTCCGGTCGCTCTGCCGGCAACCCCGGCGCCGCTGATCTAAGTACTTCCCGATAGCCGCATCCTGAAACCCCCTTCCCTGGCTGCCCAGCGGGGAGGGGGTTTTTTTATGGGCCGCTTGTAGGGTCGAGTCATGCCCGACTGCTTTTCTGACGGTCGACGCTAGCGGAGCGGCGCCGGTGGAAAGCGCTCCACCAGGAAGTCCAGGAAGCTGCGCAGACGGGTCGAGTGGTAACGGTCGTGTGCGTAGACCACGTGCATCGGCCGACCGGTCTGGCCATGCTCCGGGAACAGCTGCACCAGGCGCCCGGCGTCGACGTCGGCAGCCAGCAGCAGTGCCGACTGCAGCACGATGCCCAGCCCATGCAGC
The DNA here is from genome assembly GCF_003970865.1 of Stenotrophomonas maltophilia. GTDB lineage: Bacteria > Pseudomonadota > Gammaproteobacteria > Xanthomonadales > Xanthomonadaceae > Stenotrophomonas > Stenotrophomonas maltophilia_AR. The sequence continues at coordinate 24,436 of NZ_RXLZ01000032.1, forward strand.
GCCGCCGTACGCAGCGCTTCGCCGTTGTTGATCTGCAGCCGGCCGTCGGGCACACGCTCGAGCCCGCCAGCATCGGCCTGCAGCCACTGTGCGAGTGCGCTCGGTTCGAAGGACAGGCACTGATGCAGGGCGAGGTCGCCCAGGTGGCGCGGCGTGCCATGCCTGGCCAGGTACGCCGGTGATGCGCACATCATCAGGCGATACGGTGCCAGTGCACGCGCCACCAGCATGCTGCTGTCGGCCAGCGTGCCGATGCGCAGGGCCGCTTCGAAACCCTCCTCGGCGAGGTCGACCACGCGGTCGGTCAGCGTGGCTTCGACCCGGACCTCCGGATGGCGCGCCATGTATTCGGCCAGTGCCGGTACCAGCGCATGCGTGCCGAAGATCACCGGCGCACTGATGCGCAGCGTGCCCGCTGGTGCCAGCTGCTGGTGCTGCGCCTGCGCGTCGGTTTCTTCCACCAGCCGCAGGATCTCGCGGCAGCGGGTGTAGTAGTCCTCGCCGAAGGGCGTCATGTGCTGGCGCCGGGTGGTACGGCTCAACAGCTGCATCCCCAGCCGTGCTTCCAGCGCACGCAGGTGCTTGCCGGCCATCGTCGCCGAGATATCCATTGCTGCCGCCGCAGCGCTGAGGCTGCCCTTGTCCACGATCAGCACGTAGACCTGCATGCTCTCCAGCAGGTTCATCTGACACCCCGGGTGTTGAATGCTGAAACCTGCGCGGAGTTTATCAATCAGGGGTGATCAAACAGCATGCACTGCACGGGCCGGATGTACCGGCTGGCTGATTGGGAGAACATCATGGATCTGGGTCTTGAAGGGCGTACCGCGCTGGTCACCGGGGCGGGCAGTGGCATCGGCGCCGGTGTTGCCAGATTGCTGGCATCGCAGGGAGTACGCATCGCGATCAGCGCACGACGTGCGGAACCGCTGCAGGCGCTGGCCGCCGGGATCGAAGCCACGGGTGCGCCGGCGCCGATCATCCTGCTCGGCGATGTCACCGATGCTGGAGACGTGAGCCGGCTCGCCCATGCGGCGCTGGCAGCGCTGCAGCGCGTCGACATCCTGGTCAACGCAGCCGGTGGCTCGCGGCCCACCACGGTGGACGCCGCCGACGATGTCTGGGAGGAGGCGTTCGCACTGAACTTCTCCGCAGCGCGGCGGCTGACCCAGGCGTTGTTGCCGGCGATGCAGGCACAGGGCTGGGGGCGGGTGATCAATTTCAGCGGCTCGATGGAGCCGCGCGCGGTGAACGCGGCCACGGCGGCAAAGGCCGCGCTGCATCTGTGGGGCAAGGGGCTGGCCTCCGAAGTGGCCGGGCAGGGCATCACGGTGAATGCAATTGCACCGGGACGTATCAACAGCGCGCAGATCCGCGATCGCCTGCATCCTACCGAGGAAAGCCGGCGTGAGTTCATCGCACGCAACATTCCGATCGGGCGTTTTGGTGATCCGGAGGAGGTGGCGCCGCTGGTGGCCTTCCTGGCCTCGCCCTTGGCCGGCTACATCACCGGTGCGGTGATTCCGGTGGACGGCGGCATGCACTACTTCGCGCATTAGCCCTCCGTTTGTGGCGTCGAGCACGGCTCGACTCTACAAGAGCCAACAAAAAGGGCGGCCCGCAGGCCGCCCCCTTCCATTCGTGGTCGAGCCCGCCAACTCAGCGCGGCGAGGCCACCGCACGGTTGCTCGAAGCACCCTTGCCCTTGCGCTTGTCCTGCTGTGCCGGGCTTGCGCCCTCGGCCATCAGGTTGTCGCTGCCGAAGTCGGTGTCCACGTCCAGCCAGCGCTGCGTCGGCAGGCCGAGTGCGGAATCGAGCACGGTCGGCAGCAGGCCGCTGGGCAGGCCGCTTTCGCCGTTCCACATGATGGCGATGCCGAGATCGCGTTCCGGCACCAGCGCGACCAGGCCGCGATAGCCCTGCACGGCACCGGCATGGAACACCACGTCGTGGCCGGCGTAGTCGAAGGTGCGCCAGCCCAGTGCGTAGCCGGCCGAATGCAGGCGCTCGCGGCGCCAGCCCGAACGCATTTCGCCCGGGGTGTTGATCAGGCTCGAATGCAGGGTGGCCAGCAGCGGTGCCGGCAGCACGTCCGGGCGATGGCCGGTGTGGGCCAGCAGCCACTGCGCCATGTCGCTGGCGCTGGCGTTGACGCCGGCGGCCGGGGCGACGCGGTAGTAGGTCGGCTTCGGTGTCAGCGACACCCAGCCATTGCGGCTGCGCACGTGCGGACGCGCCCAGCGCGAGCTGGCCTGGATACCGGCCAGGCCGAGGCTGGCATCGTTCATGCCCAGCGGCTTGAAGATGCGGCGCTCGACCGACTGCTCGTAGAAGCTGCCGGAGGCGGCATAGACGACGTCGCCGATCAGGCTGAAGGCCACGTTCTGGTAGGCGTAGCAGTCGCCCGGCAGGCACTTCAGGCTGGTGTTGGCCAGCTTCTGGGTCAGCGAGTAGTACTCGGCGTTGCCTTCGATGTCGCGGTCGTAGGCGTTGTACGGCAGGCCGACGCGGTGGCTGAGCACGTCGGCCACGGTCAGGCGATCGGTCGCTTCCGGCGAGTTCAGGCGGAAGCCCGGCACGTAGTCGGTGACCTTGCTGTCCCAGCGCAGCGTGCCGTCGTTGACCAGCAGTCCGGCCATGGTGCCGGCAAAGGCCTTGGACAGCGAGGCCAGGCGGAACACGGTGTGGGCGTCGACCGGCAGCGGGTTGTTGACGTCGGTAACGCCATAGCCACGCGCGCTGAGCACGCGACCACCCTGCACGATGGCCACGGCCATGCCGGGCACGCGTTCGCCATAGGTGAGCTGCTGCGCCATCGATTCGATGTTGGCCACGTTGAAGCCGGCCGCCGGCAGCTGCACCTGCGGCTCCAGGCCGGTGCGGTAGGCGGCGGGCTGGGTGTGGGCGACGGCGGTGGCGGCGGATTCGATGTTGGCCGGCATCGGCGGCAATGGCGGCGGGGTCTGCGCGGTGGTGGACAAGGCAACGGGCATCAACATGCCCAGCAAACCGGTGGCCGCCGAACGGATCGGACGACGCAGGCTGTTCTTTTTCATCGTGGAGACCCGTGCGCGACTGCTGATGGCGATTCTAGCGCCGCTTTTCCCTTGTGCACAAACAAAGCGAAGATGAATGCGCATCTCGTTGAAAAAGTTGGAATTTTGACGCCCCGAAAGCATGTATCGGAACGTGTCGTACGGGAGGGGCCGTGACACTGCGTTGCAGCCTTCTGCATGGCTGCTGCTGGCGATGTTGCAGTGCATTGGCTAACGTACGCGCTTCACCGCCCCGGAGCCTGCCATGCCGCTGTCCAACCGCCGTCTTCTGGCGAGGGACGCCGCGTGAGCGCGGTGAAGGGCAAGGGGCCGCTACGTGGGCTGACGGCGGCACTGCGTGAGTCGCCGGCGCTGTGGTGGTCGTTCCTGTACTTCTTCTGTCTGCTCAGCGGCTACTACGTGCTGCGCCCGGTGCGTGAGGCGATGGCTGCCTCGGCCGATCTGGAGACCGTGTTTCCGCCGATGCTGATCGCCTGGTTCGCCAGCCACGGCATCGCGCTGAAGGACTTCGTCCTGCAGTTCCTGTTCTCCTGCGTGTTCGTGATCATGCTGGTGCTGCAGCCGGTGTATGGCTGGCTGGTCAGCCGCTTCCCGCGGCGGGTGTTCCTGCCGGCGGTGTATGGCTTCTTCATCGTCACCCTGCTGGGCTTCTACGCGCTGTTCGACAGCAACGTGCCGGGGCGCGGCATGGCCTTCTTCCTCTGGGTGATGGTGTTCAACCTGTTCGCGGTGGCGGTGTTCTGGAGCTTCATGGCCGACGTGTTTTCCAACGCGCAGGCGCGGGCGTATTACGGCTACATCGGCGCGGCTGGCACCGTCGGCGCGTTCCTTGGCCCGCTCATCACCAGCGCGCTGGCACAGCGTGTGGGCATCGCCAACCTGATGCTGGTGTCTGCGGGTTTCCTGATTGTCTGCTTGTTATGCATCTGGCGGTTGCGGCACTGGGCGGTGCTGCGCGAACGCGAGCAGCAGCTGGTCTCGGGCGAGAAGCCGATGGGCGGCAGCGTGCTTGACGGCCTGAAGCTGATCGCACGCGAGCCGCTGCTGCGCTGGCTGGCGGTGCTGGTGGTGTTCGGCGTGGGCGTGGGCACCCTGTTGTACAACCAGCAGGCCAGCATCGTGCGCGCGGCCTTCAACGACCCGGCTGCCAGCACCGCGTTCTTCTCGCGCATCGACCTGGCGGTGAACGCGCTGACACTTCTGTTGCAGTTGAGTCTGACTCGCTGGCTGTTGTCGCGCCACGGCATAGCCCCGGCCCTGCTGATTCCCGCGTTCGCCATCCTGATCGGCTTCTCGGTGCTGGCCGCATCGCCGCTGCCGATGATGGTGGCGGTGGTGCAGGTGCTGACCCGGGCCAGTGAATTCTCGCTCTTCAAGCCGGCACGCGAAACCATCTACACCCGCGTGGACCGCCAATGGCGTTACAAGGCCGGTGCGGCCATCGACACGGTGGTCTACCGTGGTGCCGACCTGAGCTTCACCTGGGTGCACAAGGGCTTGTCGCTGTTTGGTTCACATGTGGTGTTCATCGGTGGCGTGGTGGCTGCCGCGTGCATGACCGCTGCCGCATTCGGTGTGCTGCGCGAAGAAAAGAAGCTGCCGCGCGACCGCTGATCCCGCCCAGTCATTTCGAGGAGAGAAACGATGTCGCTGATCGCGTTGCTGCTGACCGTGCTGGTCGCGGTGCTGCACCTGTACTTCCTGGTGCTGGAGATGTTCCTGTGGACGCGCCCGCTGGGCCTGAAGACCTTCCGCAACACGCCGGAGAAGGCAGAGACCACGCGCGTGCTGGCGGCCAACCAGGGCGTGTACAACGGCTTCCTGGCCGCGGGCATCGGGGTGGGGCTGGTAATCGATCAGCCGGTGCTGGTGACGTTCTCGCTGGCCTGCGTGGTGGTGGCGGGGTGCTATGGCGCCTACAGCGTGAGCCGGCGCATTTTCATGATCCAGGCGGTGCCGGCGATCCTGGCACTGGTGTTGCGAGCGCTCTGAAGTCGGTGCGCGCGGGCAGGCGCCGCCGCTCAGCGGCTGATGGCGCGCATGAAGCCCAGCCACATTGGCACGGCATGCAGCGCCGCACCCAGCACGAACAGGCCCGTCAGCAGGTGTACGCGCCAGTCGTTGATGCGCAGGAAGACGAATTGTTCAAGCGCGCGGCCCACCCAGAACACCGCCATGAAAGCCAGCAGGACCAACCCCAGACGAGTGTCGACCAGGTCCGGGGCAAAGATCAGCGCGATCAGCCCCATTCCCAGGAACACATAGATCACGCGCAGATTGAGGATCTGCATGATCGCGCGGTTGGCCGTGCCGAGCTGGGCGAGCTCGCGTTTCCAGCCGAACAGCCGCCAGAACGCCAGATGGAAGGCGGCAAACCCCAGGCTGTGAATGCCTGCCAGGCGCACCAGTAGTTCAGTGGTCGTCATGGTTGATCAGCCTGTGCGCGGAGGGCGCGGCGATACCCACATTGCGATGATCGCATGGAACACCTCGGTCCCTGCCGCATCGGTCACGCTGACCTTCACGGGCAGGTCGTAGCCGTCCGCAGCACTGACGATGGACAACATTGGCGTCGCCACGGCCTTCAACGTGCCCAAGGCCTTGGCCTGGTATTTCACTTCCATGCCCTTGGGGATCCAGCGCATGTCTGCCGGCAGGCTGGCGTCCACCATCACCCCGCCGACCAGCTCGGCCAGGTTGCACATCGCGATCGCATGTACCGTGCCAATGTGGTTGTTGATGCGGCGGTGCTGGCGGATCACGCCTTCGCAGCGGCCTGGCTCCAGTGCGGTGATGGTGGGCGCGATGCTGGCGAAGTAGGGCGCCTTGAAACACACCGCGCGCGAGAACAGCCAGTTGCCGGCGGGCCAGCGCTGCATGCGGTGGTAAAGCGAGAGCAGGAGCGTGGACATGAGGGGTATTCCGTTCGGCGGATAAAGCGACGGCGGGCCGAGGCCCGCCGTCGAGGCAACGCGTGTCGCGGGCGATCAGGCCGCCTGCGAATGCGGGTCCTTGTGCTGGCGGTCGTAGTAGCTGGCCGCGCGCAGTTCGTGGGTGTCGAAGTCGTCCACGGTGATGGTGTCCAGGGTCAGCGTACGCAGTTCTTCCAGCAGGCTGCGCTCGTCCTGGGTGATCACGCCTTCGGCCACGGCCTCGTCCAGCTGGGCCTTGAAGTCCAGCGCCTCGATGCCCTTGCTCTTCAGCGCCTTCAGGAACTTGCGCTCCACCGGCTCGGCCATGATCGCCTTGCTCAGGTAGCTGTTGATGCGGCCACCCGGGTTGTTCTCGCACGGGGTCAGGAACACGCCACTGGCCAGGCGGTCGCGGGCTTCATTCGGCGCCATCAGCAACGCGGCGACGCGACGGCTCAGGCGGTCGCCCGGGGCCTCGGCACGACGGCCCAGCGGGAAGATCAGTGCCCACATCAGCCAGCCGATCGGACGGATCGGGAAGTTGCGCAGGGCCGCCGACAGCGATTCTTCGATCTTGTGCACGCTGTCATGGAAGGCCCAGGCCAGCAGCGGCTGGTCAGCCTGCGGTGCGCCTTCGTCGTGGTAGCGCTTGAGCATGGCGCTGGTCATGTAGACGTGGCTCAGAACATCGCCCAGGCGGCCGGACAGCGATTCCTTGAACTTCAGCTTGCCGCCAAGGGTCATCATCGAGATGTCGGCCATCAGCGCCAGGTTGGCCGAGTAACGGTCCAGCTTGCGGAAGTAGCGACGGGTATAGGCGTCGCCCGGGGCGGCACCGAAGCGCGCGCCGGTCAGGCCGAACCAGAACGAACGCACGGCATTGGAGATGCCGAAGCGGATGTGGCCGAACAGGCTGCGGTCGAAGTCCTGCAGGCCGGCACGGGTATCCGGATCCTGCGCGGCCTTCATTTCCTTCAGCACCCACGGGTGGCAGAGGATCGCCCCCTGGCCGAAGATCAGCAGGCTGCGGGTCATGATGTTGGCGCCTTCCACGGTGATCGCGATCGGCGCGGCCTGCCAGCTGCGGCCGGCGAAGTTGCGCGGGCCCAGGATGATGCCCTTGCCGCCGATCACGTCCATCATGTCCGAGATCACTTCACGGCTCATGTTGGTGCAGTGGTACTTGGCGATGGCCGAAGGCACCGACGGCACGTCGCCGCGGTCAACCGCGGCGGCGGTGGCCTGCGACAGCGCGCTGATCTTGTACGCCTTGCCGCCGATGCGGGCCAGTGCTTCTTCCACGCCTTCGAAGCGGCCGACCGACAGGCCGAACTGCTTGCGGATGCGTGCATAGGCGCCGGTCACGGCGGCACCGGCCTTGGCACCGCCACTGGCGGTGGACGGCAGGGTGATCGAGCGGCCCACGGCCAGGCACTCGTTGAGCATGTTCCAGCCCTTGCCGGCCATGGCAGCGCCACCGATCAGCTGGGTCAGCGGAATGAACACGTCCTTGCCGCGGATCGGACCGTTCTGGAACGTCGAGTTCAGCGGGAAGTGGCGACGGCCGATTTCAACACCGGCGGTGTCGCGCGGCAGCAGGCCCAGAGTGATGCCGATGTCGCGGGTATCGCCGATCAGGCCATCCGGGTCGTACATGCGGAAGGCCAGGCCGATCAGCGAAGCGACCGGGGCCAGGGTGATGTAGCGCTTGTCGAAGGTCAGCTTGACGCCGAGCACCTGCTCGCCGTTCCACTCGCCCTTGCAGACGATGCCGTAGTCCGGAATGGAGGTGGCGTCGGAGCCGGCGAACGGACCGGTCAGGCCGAAGCAGGGCACTTCGCGGCCATCGGCCAGGCGCGGCAGGTACTGGTCCTTCTGTTCCTGGGTGCCGTAATGCACCAGCAGTTCGCCCGGGCCCAGCGAATTCGGCACGCCGACGGTGGAGCTGACCACCGAAGACACCGAGGCCAGCTTCTGGATCACCTTGTGGTGGGCCAGTGCGGAGAAGCCGAGGCCGCCGTATTCCTTCGGGATGATCATGCCGAAGAACTTGTTCTTCTTGATGAAGGCCCACAGTTCCGGCGGCAGGTCGGCGTGGACATGGGTGATTTCCCAGTCGTTGACCATGGTGCACAGCTCTTCCACCGGGCCATCGAGGAAGGCCTGTTCTTCGGCGGTCAGCTGCGGCTTGGGATAGTTGAGCAGGATGTTCCAGTCCGGATCACCGGTGAACAGTTCGCCCTCGAAGCCGACCGAGCCGGTTTCCAGTGCGATGCGCTCGGTCTGCGACAGCGGCGGCAGCACCTTGCGGAACACCTTCATCATCGGGCCGGTCAGCAGCGGCTTGCGGATGAACGGCAGCAGCAGCGGCACGGCGATGACGGCCAACACAGCGGCCGCGACGATCGTGGCGGTCTGGTTGATGTAGGGAATGAACCAGCAGGCGACCAGCAGGGCCACGCTGATCAGCGTCCAGGTAACCAGCCGCATGCGGTGGTAGGCGACGAACGCGCCTGCCAGCAGCAGGGCGAGGAAGGGAAGAACGATGCTCATGAGCGTGCTCCGGTGACGTGCTCGTTTGTGGCGGACGAAGCCGCAGCGTCTGCTGCGGGCAACACGTCCAGATAGTCCAACACAGTAGCGGTAAAGGCGTCGTTGTCATCGCCGGCGACCATGTGCGTGGCCTGCGGCAGCTGTACATGGCGAGCATGCGGCGCCAACGCCAGGAATTCGGCCACGGTCTGCGGCGTGACCAGGTCGCTGCGACCGCCACTCACCAGCAGCAACGGGCACTTCACCTGGCGCGCGGCCTCGGCCAGTGCGTCCTGGTGCTGTTCGCTGTCGCGGGCCAATTCGGCCACCAGGCGGGGATCCCAGTGCCAGCGCCAGCGGCCGTGGCCGTCTTCGCGCAGCAGTGCACGCAGCGACTGCTCGGATTTGCGCGGACGGTGCGGCATGTACGCCGAGATCACGTCGGCGGCCTGCGTCAGCGAGGCGAAGCCGTCGGGATGGGCGGTCATGAAGGCGAGGATGCGCTCGACACCGGCGGTATCCCAGCGCGGGGTGATGTCGACCAGCACCATCGCCGAGAACAGGCCCGGCCAGCGCGATTCGGCCAGCAGGCCGAACAGGCCGCCCATCGAGGCCGCAACCAGCACCGGCGGGCGCGGCTGTTCACCGGCCAGCACGATGAGGTCATCGGCGAACTGTTCGCCGTGATAGGGCAGGTCGGCGGCATTCCAGTCCGAATCGCCGTGGCCGCGTGCGTCGTAAGCCAGCGTCTGCAGGCCGGCCGCAGACAGGGCACGCGCGGTGGTATTCCAGGCATGACGGGTCTGGCCGAAGCCGTGCGCGAACAGCACCCGGCCACGACGACCGTGGTCGCTGGCAGTGGCGGCGAGGCGGGCACCATGGGCCGCCTCCAGGCGCAGGTCATGGAACGCAGCGGGAGTAGGGGACGTAACCATACTTGCTAGTATGGATCGCTTGTGAGGGAAGTCAATACTGCATCGTATGGTGCGGTGCGGCAGGCCTCCAGGAGCGGCCTTTGACGGTTTCGCCCGCAACGGCGTACTGCAACGAACCCCGGCGTATGGTTAAATCAGCCCATGAATCAACCTGACGCTTCCGCCGGCGAACCGCGCGCCGGCCGCAACAGCCGCCTGAGTGCCGAAGACTGGGCCCAGGCGGCCCTCGACCTGATTGCTGAACAAGGCGTAGGCGCCGTTGCGGTGGAACCGCTGGCGCGGCGACTCGGCGTGACCAAAGGCAGTTTCTATTGGCATTTCCCCTCGCGTGACGCCTTGCTGCAGGCCGCGCTGGAACGCTGGGAACTGTTCGAACAGGAACAGGTGTTCGGCAGCCTGGAAGACGTACCGGACCCGCGTGTGCGCCTGCGCCAGCTGTTCCAGATGGTGGCGCATGAAGTGCAGCCGCACATCATCTACAGCGAGCTGCTGAAGGCGTTGGACCATCCGATGGTGCGTCCGGTGATCGACCGGGTGTCGCAGCGCCGCCTCGACTATCTGATCGCCTCGTTCCGCCAGGCAGGGCTCAGCTCGACCGATGCGCGCCATCGCGCACGCCTGGCCTACGCCGCCTATGTCGGCTTCCTGCAGCTGTCCCTGCAGCTGCAGCAGCCCAAGCAGGCGCGCGAGGATTTTGAAGCCTATGTCGAGCATCTCATCGATACGCTGATTCCGAACGGTTGAACCTGCGTACCTGTACCGACAGCCAGTAATGCGCTGCCCAGCTTGACAGCAATTGCTGGATGATCGAATGTTCAGGATGCCTTCATGGATCTCGGGCGAGGACAGGGATGTTCCACGGAATCAATCAGCAGGCGCTACCGGCCTTCCAGTCGTTGCCCGGCACCAGGGCATACGCAGAGATACAACGGCGCCTTGAGGCCTTTCGGATCGCTTTGAATGCACCCCGGATGCGCTTGTCTGCACATCCGTTGTTGTTTGATCGCAACGACTACGAGCAACTGGTTGACGGCTTGCAGCTGGTTGCATCCGGCCTGCAGCGCGTGGTCGACGAAGCATTGCGCCGGCATGCGCGCAGTGACCTTCTACAGCTGATGGGGGTCGACCCTGCATGGGCACCCCTGGTGGACTGGGAGCAGCTTCGCAGCGGCCAACATCGCGTGATGCGTGCCGATCTGTTGCCTTGCGCCGATGGCATGCGGATATGCGAGCTCAATTTCTCCGCAGCGGTGGGTGGCTTCGAATTGTTCGAACACTATCGAGCGTTCGCCGACGTGCTTGGCTGGGACGCAGAGGGTAGTCAGGCGGTACCGGTAAACAATCTTGCCAGCATGTACGCGCGAAGCATCGTGCGTGAGGGCTACCTGAGCCTACATCTGCTCGACTGGAGCACGCATTCGGCAATGGGTTATCCCAGCGGCGATCTCAGCCGGCAGTGGTTGCGGCGTTCTCTGCCTGGACTGGACATTTCGGTGCATGATGAACGTAGCTGGCGCGATGCGCGGCGCTCAGGCATGGATATGACCAGGACGCTGGTCCATCGTCGCTTTACCTATGACGACGTGCTTTCTGATCACGATGTGTACCTGGGCATCCTTGACAGCGGTGCGAGGTTTTCCAATGGCCTTGAAGCCGAACTGCTGATGAGCAAAGCATGGCTGGCATTGCTGTGGGATGAGGGCTACCGGCAGGTAATGACGCCGATGGAATGGGAGGCAGTACAGCGCTGGGTGGTTCCCACGCATTTCGTCACTGCCGGCGATGTAGCCGCATTGAACGAATCCGACAGCAATATCGTGTTCAAGAAGAAGTACGGCTACGGCGGGCAGGATGTCGTTCCCTCCGGTAGCGCCGCCGCTGCCCTGTTGGCGCGCCGGTTGAGCGCATCTGGAGCAGGCGACTGGGTCCAGCAGCCGATGCTCGATGTTCCGGAACTGGTCCATCTGGACGATCGCGACCTTGGCCTGGCGCCCCATCGCACAGTGGTGGGCGTGTACTTGCATGAGGGCGTGGCCAGCGGTTGCGTTGTGCGATCAGCGGTTGGCAATCGGGTCGTCAATGCCAGCAGTGGCGCCAGCATCGGCTGGGCACCGGTACTGAACCCTGATGAGCGTGGTGCATTCCTGGAGAAATTTTCTGCCTTGGCTTGATTGAATGCTTTTCCAAACGAAAGGAGGACGCTGCATGAGTACGGTATTGGAAGCCTCTCGACTTTCCCGCTATGCGGATGAGTTGAAAACGACCGGCAGTACGTTGATCCCGATGGGCGTTGTGTTTGATGCCTCGACATTGAAGGAGCTTGAAAGGCTCCAGTCGCTGCTGCCTGAAGAAGCCGTCACGCAAGGCGACGCGGGCGACACGCACGACATCTACGTGCGTCGCATCATGGTTGATCGGCAAGGTGAGGTTCCGCAGGTGGTCAATCGCCCGCACTCAGATCAGATCCTGGAGATTCTCAATCGGGAGGAGTGCCGCGACGCACTTGCAGAGCTGTTCCAGTCAAGGGATGCCTTCCATATCCGCCGCGCACAGATGAACCGCATGACAGCGGGTTCCTTCATCGGCCTGCATCTGGATGCTGCCAGCAATCCGGATTATGACTACTCGATGATCATCCAGTTGGGGCGCGACTTCGCAGGCGGTGATTTCGTCGTCCACGACGATGCCGGTGCACGTCATGCCTATGCGGCGACCTACGGCACGGTGCTGCTTACGACCTGCAAATTGCGGCACGAGGTCGCACGGGTGACGGCTGGCGAGCGCAACGCGCTGGTCTATTTCTATTCCCGTCACGATGGCGCCAACCGTCGGCAGGACGCCTGACGTTACGCGGCTTCTGGCGTTGGTTACCGTCGCCAGAGGAAGCGCATCATGCTGTAAGCGTCGTGAGGCTGGAGGGGCGTGTGAGCACTGCGAATGGGCTGCCTTCAAACTCCATTTCCTCCACGATGCTGTAGCCGGCGGCGTTGGCCAGTGCCAGCGCCGATCGGTTGCGGAGATCGGTAATCGCTGAAGTGGCTTCGATCCGAGCAACGCGATCCATCCATTCCAGCACGCCGGCAGTGGCCTCCTGGGCGATGCCGCGTCCCCAGCCACGACGGGACAGTGTGCAGCCGAACTCGGGCAGGCCGGCGGCCTCTCCAGGCAGGTCACGCAGGGTAAGGGCGAAGCCGAGCTCTCCGTAGAATCTTCCATCGTTGCGATGGCGGATGGTCCAGTAGCCGTATCCAAGCATTGCCCAGTGGCCTGCATATCGCAGTATGCGAAGCCAGGTCTCGTGCCGGCTGAAAGGGTGGTCGCGGATCATGCGCAGGACCGCTGGGTCTGACCACATGCTGGTGCAGTCATCGAGGTCATCCCGGCAGTGTGGCTGCAGAATGAGGCGTTCCGTAACTATTCGACGTTGCATGTGAAATGCCTCAGCGGATGAAGGGGACTTGTTCACAGCGAAGCTGGCAACAGGTCGAATGCCAGACTGATACGCGGTCGCGTTCCATGGTATGGCGTTGTGTGATGGAGAAACCAGGAGGGGAAGAGCAACATGTCGCCGCTGCGGGCCACATGGCGATGCGCGTGCGGTTCGCCTGCTGTGTCGATGTCCTTGGGGGCATGCCCAAAGACGAGATCGCCGTCTCCCTCGGCAGAGTTGCCGGCATCGAGGTAAAGCACCCCACTGATGCGGCCGGCGGGATGCAGGTGTGGATCCTGATGTCCTCCATCGCCATGCAGTACCGTTGCCCAGGCCTGCAGCGTCCATCGTGAAGGCAGGCTCAGTCGCCAGGCGTCGAGTGGTGCGTCGAGCGTGCTGTCGTGCAGCTGCAGCAGATGATCGTGGAGTGCACTGCTCACCTGCTGGCCGAACGCGTGAAAGGGGCTCGGCGGCGACAGGTCGAGCATTGCACTTTGAAGGCCGCCAAGAGTGGTTTTGCCCGCTGGCTCCCACCGCAATGACGGCAATTGCAGCACCGCGTCGATCAACCCGCTGGTGTCAAGGTCAGTCCTGATACGCCGCAGCAGAAGCGGGTAGTCCATCAACTTTGGGGCTTCCGGTAGACCCAGCATAGATGCACACAGATAGCGCCCCGTCCAGCAGCGTTGATCGTCTGGATGTTCTGCAAGAAGCGTCAGAAACCGTGCATGGGCCGACGCCGCATCCCCTGCCCGCAGCAGGGCCATGGCTTGGTCTGCAGCCAGATTGATGTTGCCGCGCGAACCCTGCGTAAGCCGTTGGAACAGATCCAGTGCCGGGACATGGTGGCCGGTGCCACTGAGGGCGTTGGCCAAGCTGTGGTGGATGCGGACATCAGTAGGTGACTGCGTTGCAGCCCGTTGCAACCAAGGCAATGCAGCCGCGTGGTTGCCGCGCCGCAACAGGATGACCCCGATGTTGGCGATAGCCGATGCTTCATCTGGCGCGATCTCCACGATGCGCTGGAAGTCTTCCTCTGCTGCGGTCAGGTCGTCTTCATGGGCCAGCAGGGCCGCGCGGCGGCGCAGCGCTGGCAGAAAGTGCGGTTCCATGATGAGCACCCGATCAAGCTGCCGCTTCGCACGTATCCAGTCGCCGATTTCAATCAGCAGCAGAGCCAGCTGGAATGCCAGTCTGGGATGGGTTTGCGCAAGTGGGTCATCCTGCAGGCGGAGCAGAGCCCGATCTTTCTCGCCGGACAGAAACAACATGGCTATCTCGCGCTCCAGTGCCACATCAGGGACATGGTCCAGTGTCTCCATGGATGCTCACTCCCCCAACAGGTCTTGATAAAGCGCTTGGAGATCGTCGGCCGCACGTGCGGCCGAATGCAATGCGCTGTCCTGGTTCCTAGCAATGATCCGCTGGCGGAGTTCTGCAAGTGCAGCCGGGGTGCGAAGAAGTGCTACTGCGCGCTGCACATAGTCACGCCGTCCATTGCAGATCAGGTCGGGCATTCCCAATTGCCTGTTCACACTGCTGCCCAGCCGGGCAAGCGGTAGCTCTCCGGGGCATGTCAGCAGTGGCAGGCCGGCCATTGCTGCATCAATGGCGGTCGCGCCAGCCTGGTAGTTGAATGCATCAAGGAACAGATCGCATGACGCCATGCAGTCCAGGTATTGCTCGGGCAGCATCGGTGACAGCATGCGAAGTCGGGCGCGTTCTCCCCCGAGCGATTCCCACGCCCGCAGAAAACCACGGTGTGCCTGTGGCGCCAGGCAAACCAGCAAGAGCGCATCAGGTACCTCGCGCAGGATTTCCGTCCAGCACTCCAGCAGCGACCTGCTCAGTTTGTGGCTGCTATTGAAACTGGCCACTACCGGCGATGCATCGGGTAGCTGCCACCGTGCACGGTCTCGTCGAGGCGGAGAGCTGGGTTCTGCTGCTGGAAACACGCTACCCGCCAGACGGAAAACTTGGTCGGAGAATGGCCATTGCGAGTCTGCCGGCGCCAGGCTGTGGTCGAGGATGATGCCATCAAGCCACGGCGACTGTTGTCCGGAGAGGTAGCCCAGCCAGCCTAGTTGCATGCGCGCCGGCCGATATGCCAAAACTCCGGGCCGACCTCCGTAAGTTGGGCCGTTGAGATCGATGAGGATATCCAGATCCGCTTCGTGCAGGCGCTTTGTCAGCTCGGCGTCGCTCAGTGAGCCGACATGATCAACGTGCTCTGCGTCGTTGTTGGACGCCGGCTGTCGGCCGGAATCGTACAGATATACTTCGAAGCGGCTTCGATCGTGTGCTGCGAAGAATCCAGTCAACAGGGCACCCACGGTGTGGTGGCGCAGATCACTGGATAGATAGCCGATTCTTGGGCGGCCGCCTCGACGGGTGGCCACTCGCGTCAGCGGTTCCCGGGCGGTCTGGATGGATGCGGCCGCGTGATCCAGCAGCTGCCGGTGCACGTCGTTGCCCAATGGCAGGGTAGCGAAGGTGAAAGGTTGGGGAACGTCGTCAGCGGCGGGCGCGGCCACACGCAACTGCGCGATGAGCCGGGCAACGATCCGATCCATCGCATCGAACTCGCACAGCTGCGCATGGACATGCGCGAGCCAGCACATCACGTCCACACGTGCAGGTTGAAGCTGGTGGAGTTGCGCCAGTGCGTCACGTGCGGATTCCCATTGGCCGAGGTGCTGAAGGCACCGCGCGATATTGATGCGCTCCATCGGTAGCTGGGCGGCTACGGTTTCATAACTGATGATCGCCTCTTCGAACCTGCCCATTTCCTGCAGGACGAGCCCCATGAGATGGTGGGCCTCAAGAAGGGTGGGATCCAGCCCGAGCGCGCTTTGCAGGCTGTCGATGGCGGCCGTCTGTTGGCCTGTGCGTTGCTGCAGGTCACCAAGCAGCATCCATTGCCATCCTTGTGGCTCTGCCGTCGTGATGGCCTGGTGCGCGGGTTCGAGCGCTTCATCTGGACGATTGCTGTCACGCAGGCAGATCGCCAGAGGGGCCCGTGCTGGCTGCCACGCGGTGGATGCCGGATGGATCTGCTGGAACAGTTCTGCGGCGGCCTCTGCATGGCCCAGTTGCATCATGCAAAGCGCTGTGTCGTAGCGAAGCACATCGTCAGCCGGATCCAGTTGCAGTGCTCGCCTGTAGTGCGGCAGGGCGTCATTCAGCCGAGCAGCATAGTGGTACCGGCGGGCCTCTGCGGCCTCATTCACGCACTGCCTCCAAGGCCCAGCCCATGTTCACCCCGCGATACATCAGAGGTTCAAATCCCGAACGCATGCCTTGGGCGTACAGCGCCTCCACCAGAGACTTCATCTCGTCCTCGCTTCGGGTCGCCTGCATGAGCTCCTGCAGGCGGGCGGCTTCCTCTGCAAGTACGGCGCGACCATTCTGAAGGCGTCGCAGCGCAGCCGGTGGATCCTGCGCGACAGAGCCCAGTGCGTCTTGAAGGATGCCCACGCTCCGGCCCAGAACCGGTAGATCGCGCTCAGCCAGCGCACGCTCGACAAGCGCACTTGCTGCCTCGTTGAACGCCAGGCGGGATTGCTCTGCAGTCGTGCTCCCGGAAAGGGAGGAAAGGCCGCTGGCCCTGGCCGAGTCCAGTGCCTGGATCACCTGTTCAGCGCGATCGAAGATGCCGTCGTTCCGTAGTACTTCGGTGATGGCCTGGGCTTGGCGCACTGAGATGCGCGCGATTTCGCTGTGCGTGCTGTGCAGGATCAAGGCGATTCGCCCTCCAGATCCGACCAGCCGGAAAAACTCCTGAAGTGCTGGGGCCTGCGCTGCGTACTCGAACGCATACTGCGATGCAATAAGGTCCACGCTACCGTCGGCCAGTGGAATGGCGTGCATTGGCGTGCGAGGCAGGAACGTGATTTCGGAGAAAAGCTCTCTTCCATCGACGACATTGGAGCGGGGGTCGACATCGGCCAGATCGGTGCCCACCACCTGAAGATCGGGGCGGAACCGATGGATCAAGAGGGCGATGGCGCCATTACCAGTGCCCACGTCAAGCACCCGCGCGCCTTGTGGCAGAGCCGCAGCGTTGCGTTCCCAGAAAAGGCGCAGTTCGCCATCGTAGTTTCCTTCGATGCCGTGACTGCATGAATGAAGCACGCCCGTGCGCCAGAGCTGGGTCCAGTGCGCTGCCTGCGGGAAAGGAGTGGGGTCTGCGCACATTGCAGCGCTTCCGTCATGCATTGTCGGCGGGGCCCGGTGCATGCGTGATGCACCTCGTGGAGAGTTGATGCAGTTGGAAGACTGCCCAAAAGCAGCGACCCGCACAAGCGGGTCGCTGCATTACTGCTGACAGAGGTGGATCAGAAGTTCTGTTCGTAACGCATGTACGGGGTACGACCCCAGATGTTGTACAGGCTGTTGTCGTAGTACGGGAAGGAGTTCAGTGCGTCGTTGAACGGCGGCAACTTGTTGCCGACGTTGCGGACGCCCAAGGTCACCTTGCCCTTCCACGGCGCGTTCCAGGTCAACTGCAGATCGTTGGTGATCCAGCTCGGCAGGCGCGTGTCTTCCGAACCGCTCTTGCCGATGTAGTTGGTGATCGCCGCAATGCTGACGTCGCCGTAGCTCCAGCCCAGGGTGAACTGCGCGCGATCCTTCGGATAGCCGCCGGTGCCCAGCAGATCAACCTTGTCGTTGATGATGGAGGTTTCGGTGAACTCGATCTGATGGGCCCAGTTCAGCCTTGCCATCAGGTCGCCGTAGGTGCCCAGGCTCTGGCGGAAGTTCAACTCGGCATCGATACCACGTACCTTCTTCGAAGCACCGTTGTCGATCGGCAGCTTGATCTGGAACGGGATGCCCGGCAGGACTGCGCCATTCGGTGCGGTGATGTCCGGACCGCGGTCAACGCCATAGCCGGTCTGGCCCGCGTCACCGTAGCGCCATGCCAGCGGACGCGGCACCGAGGTGATCACGTTGTCGATCTGCACATCGTAGTAGTCGACAGCCATCGACAGCGCTTCGGTCGGGCTGAACACGAAGCCGACGTTCCAGTTCTTCGACTCCTCGGGCTTCAGGTTGCGATTCGAGGAAACCAGCCACTGGTACTGGCTGCTGGTGCTGCAGGGATCAACCGGGTACGGCTGGTAACCGGCGTTGCCGGTGGAGGCCTGGACGGCGGCCAGAGCCCTGCATGCAAGTTCATCGCCGCCGTTGTGGCCAATGGCACTTAGCACCGGGCTGTTCAGGTTGGTCGTGGAGTTGGAGCCATACATGTCATCCAGGGTCGGAGCACGGAAGCCCTTGCCCCAAGAACCACGAACCAGCAGCGAGTCGATCGGGCGGAACTCCAGCGATACGCGCGGCGAGAACTTGCTGCCCAGATCGTTGTAGCTGTCATAGCGGCCCGCCACAGTGGCGGTCAGGCTGCTGAACAGCGGGATCAGGGTTTCGAAGTAGCCTGCATAGTAGGAACGCTCACCGCCGGTGCCTGCACCCGCCGAGCCGAACACGTTGCCTGCGGCGCTCTGTGCGTCATAGGCCATGGACAGGCGGTCATCACGGTACTCGAAGCCGGTCACGAAGCTGACGGCGCCTGCGGGCATCTGGAACAGGTCGAAGGAGATGTTGCCGTCGGCCGAGACCGTGCGCTGTTCCGATTCCACGTACACGGTGTGCGCGATCTTCGGAGCTGCAGCTGCCACGCTCGGATGGGTCGGGTCGAACGGGTTGTACTGGCCCGAATCAACCATGTCCTGCAGGATGCTGCCGATGCCGTAGTTGTAGTTCACCGAGCTCTGGCGGACACGGCCATGGCCAACGCCGACTTCCCAGTCGGCACCGCCGAACAGGTCCAGCGTACCGCGCAGGCCGAAGTTGAAATCGCGGTAGGTATCGCGACGGACCGCATCACGGGTACCGAGCGGGGTGAACCGGTAGGACAGAACGCCGTCTTCGCCGAACGGATTGAACGGATTGTCGGCGGCGATGGTCAGCGGACGGCCGCCACCGGCGTTGTCGACCGGGGCCGACGCATACACGCCAACGCTCTTGGTGTCCGATGCGATTGCACGGAAGAAGAACGAGGTGTTATCGGTCAGCTGGTAGTTGCCGTTCAGCAGCAGCGAGTCTCGCGACATCGAGGCTTCGTTGGCCGAGGTCGCGCCATGGTCGAAACCACAACGGGTCGGACTCATGCGAACGCTGTTTTCGAAGGTGTCGCAGTTGGCGATGCTGGCGCTGCCGGTGCGTGCGCCGGAGAAAGTTGCGCTCGAGTTGTACGGGCTGAGGCCCCAGGTCAGGCCTGCATCCGTGACGTACTTCTTGATGTCACGGTTGTACATCAACTCGCGTTCCTGATGGTCGATCACGAACGTCAGGTTGCCGCGGTCGGAACTGATGCCGCCGGACAGGCTGCCGGTACGGCCGGCCGGGCCGATTTCCGGATTTTCATAACCGACGCTGAAGCCAAGGCCCTCATAATCCTTGCGCAGGATCACGTTGACCACGCCGCCGATGGCGTCCGAACCGTACACCGCACCTGCGCCTTCGCGCAGGATTTCAATGCGCTCGACGGCAGCCGTCGGGATCAGGTTGATGTTCTGCGCGCCGCCACCGAGGGTCGGCGAGGATGTCATGCGGCGGCCGTCCAACAGGACCAGCGTGTACTCGGAACCGAGGCCGCGCAAGCTGATGGTGGCTGCGGAACCGGTTGCCGAGCCCGACGACTCACGGGTGGAGCCGAACGAGTTGTAGATGTTGTTGCGAAGGAAGTCCGCAACCGAGATTTCGCCGGAGGTTTCGATGTCCTGGCGGGAAATCACGCTGACCGGGCTGGGGCCTTCAACATCCGTGCGCTTGATGCGCGAACCGGTTACTTCGATACGGTCGAGCTGGGTCGTACCCGCCTGCCCCGACTTCCCTTCCTGGGCACTGGCGGTAGCCGCCGTACCGGCACTTGCGATCAGCGCGAGGACAACTGCATCGCGCAGCTTGCTGGTCTTGCTGTTCATTGGCTCTCTCTCCAAGGATTCTTGGTGGTGCTGCTGAGTGCTTCACGCGGGAGGCGAAAGGCGCCACCAAAACACGTGAAGCTGAGCCGATACTAACTGTCCTTTTCCAATAATTAAAGGGCTGTTAATGACTTGTATGAAATAGATGAAGGCGAGCCTCGGGCTCACGTCGTTCAGCGACCGCAATGCCTTGTGTGACGGGGGTTCAGCCAGTCGCCCAACGACTCGCCGCTGGCGGGCTTGGCGGCCATGCGGGGCCGCATGCTGCATCGCAACTGGAGTTACAGGTCCTGTTCGTAACGCACGTACGGCACGGTGCCGTCGTCGTTGCTTTCATTGCGTGGGGAGAACGGATTCTTGCCGCGGCTGATCACGTTCTCGGCGCCAACGGTAAGCTGGCCGGACCACGGAGTACGCCAGGTCAGGCCGATGCCCAGGCCTTCCCACTTGCCGGGCTTGCCCGGCACGTCGATCACGCGGCCGATGATGCTGCCGGTGAAATTGCCGTAGCCGGCGCCGATGCTCAGGCTCTTGCTGTCCCAGCGGTCGACGATGGACGGTGCGGCGTCGGCCAGCGGCACCAGGCGGGCCTTGGCGTAGGTACCGGCAATCGAGACAAAACCCTCGCGGCCGATGTTCTTCTGCGCGAATACGGTCAGATCGTTTTGCTCGGCGCGCAGCGAAGGTGTCTTGTTCGGGCCGGACAGCCACGCCGGCAGCGTTTCACGGCCGGTGCCCGCGGTGATGCCGAGGCGGCTGCTGCCGCGGTTCAGCGCGGCGGTACCGGTGAAGCGGCGACTGTTGAGGTCGTCGTCGTCACCCAGGCTGGCCAGCATGCAGTGACTGGCCAGGCCGCTCATGCTGGTTCCGCTGCTGCTGTTGCAGAGCAGGCCCAGCGAGTCGCCGGAGGACAGGCCGAAGGCCGCATCCAGCGAGTTGCGGCCGAAGTGCCAGCGGGCGCCGGCGGCCTGTTCACCCGTGGGCTCCAGGTACAGCAGGGCCTCGACCTTGCCGCTGCCCTTGTTCCATACCGGCAGCACGGTGCGGGTGTCCTTGCTCTGCGCGTGCACGCCCGTGATCGCGCCAAGGGCGATCAGCAGGGCCAGCGGTAGACGCAGGAAGGTACGCATCGGACCAGTTCAGACAGGGACGGACAACGGAAGTTCCCGCGGAGACGGGAACTTGATCCTAGGGCGTTTATGAATTCTTAACAAGCCTTGATCCCCCCAGATGCAAGACAAGCCGTTTACTGAAGCCGTTCAGGCGCCGGTACAGTCCCCTCGGCACCGTGGAACAGTATGCCGAACTCCGTCAAAGGAAAGTGATACTCCCGCCCGCAGAATTCGCAACGGACCTCGACGGCGCCAGTGTCCGCGGCCGCGGCACGGGCCTCGTCCTCGCCCAGCGACTGCAGCATCGACGCGACCCGCTCGCGCGAACAGGAGCAGGCGAAGGACAGCGGCTTGTCGCCCATCAGTTCCGGCTTCTCTTCGTGGAACAGGCGGTGCAGCAGCTGCTCGGCCGGGGTCGCCAGCAGCTCGGCCTTGCCCAGGGTCTCGAACAGGGCGCTGGCACGCGCCCAGCCGTCCTCGTCACCCTCGTCGCCCGGCAGCTTCTGCAGCAGCAGGCCGGCGGCGCCGTTGCGGTCGGCGGCCAGCAGCAGGCGGGTCGGCAGCTGTTCGGACTGGCGGAAGTAATCCTCGAAGGCCTCATCCAGCTCCGGTGCGGTCAGCGCGACCAGGCTCTGGTAGCGCTGCGGCTCGCGCGGGTCCAGGCCCGGGTTCTCGATGGTGATCGCGAGCAGCGCGTCATCACCCAGGCTGGACAGGTCGCGCGGCGCATCGGCGCCCTCGCTGAGCTGGGCGATGCCGCGCAGGGTACCGGCGGCGGTGCACTCGGCGAACAGGGTGCGCAGGGCGGTGCTGGTGCGCAGCTGGATCGAGAGGCGGCCGTCGATCTTGGTGTGGCCGGTGAACAGCGCCGAGGCCACGCAGGCCTCGCCGAGCAGTTCGGCGGCGGTATCCGGGTACTCGGCGTGGGACAGGATCTCCTGCCAGGTCGCCTGCAGGCGCACGTGGACGCCACGGACGCCAGCGTCGGGAAGCAGGAAGCGGATCAGGGAATCGGGGTTGGCGGTCATCGGCTCACATCGCGCGTAAACGAGGGCGGTTGCCGGATAATGCGCCGACAACCGGATAGAAGAAGGATGCACCAGTAATGGGGGCAGGGGGAGAGCAGCACAAGGTGGAGGCCATCGCGGAAGTCCCGCGCCGCAGGCGCTGGCGCTGGAAGCGGCTGCTCTGGCTGCCGCTGCTGCTGGCCGCTTTCAGCTGCCTGCAGGTACTGGTGCTGCGGTTCATCGACCCGCCGGTATCCACGGTCATGCTGTGGCGCTATGGCGAGGCGTTGGGAGAGGCCGACTGGTCCTATCGCCTGCACTACCAGTGGCGCGACCTGGACCAGATGGCAGCGAGCCTGCCGATCTCGCTGGTGGCCGCGGAGGACCAGCGCTTCCCCGACCACAACGGCTTCGACCTGCAGGCCATCGAGAAGGCCCGCGACCACAACGCCAAGGGCGGACGCCTGCGGGGGGCCAGCACGATCAGCCAGCAGGTCGCCAAGAACCTGTTCCTGTGGCAGGGCCGCAGCTGGATCCGCAAAGGCCTGGAAGTCTGGTACACGGTGCTGATCGAAGCACTGTGGCCGAAGGAGCGCATCCTGGAGATGTACGCCAACATCGCCGAGTTCGGCGATGGCGTGTATGGCGCGCAGGCAGCGGCACAGACGTTCTGGGGCAAGGACGCGGCCCGGTTGAGTCCAGCCGAGAGTGCACGGCTGGCGGCGGTGCTGCCGGCACCGCGGCGCTACAACGCGGCAAAGCCAGGGCCGTACGTGCAGCGGCGCGCGGCATGGATCCAGCGCCAGGCACGGCAGCTGGGCGGCGCGGCATACCTGTCGGAAGATTGAGGGCACATGCCCACGAGGCAGCAGGCCATGCGCCTGCAGGCAACGTACAATCCGGGCATGAATCGCGAACGCCTTACTTTCGTCATCGCCGCCTACAACGAGGAGCAGGCGCTGCCGTGCCTGCATCCCCGCCTGTGTGCCGTGCTGGACGGAATGCCCGACATCGATGGCCACATCCTGTATGTGGACGATGGCAGCCACGACGGTACCTGGCAGGTGATCGCAGGATTGGCGCAGGGCGACGCGCGCGTATCGGCGTTGAAGCTGTCGCGCAATTTCGGCAAGGAGGCGGCGCTGACTGCCGGCCTGGATCTGGTGCGCGAAGGCGCGGCGATGATCCTGGATGCCGATGGCCAGGACCCGCCGGAACTGGTGCCGCAGTTCGTTGCGCGCTGGCGCGAAGGCCATGACAACATCTATGGCACGCGCATGGCCCGCGATGGCGAGGCCTGGATCAAGCGCGCCACGGCCGCGGCGTTCTACCGGGTGATCGGTCGCCTGTCACGCACGCCGATCCCTGCCGATACCGGTGACTTCCGCCTGCTGTCGCCGCGCGCGCTGAGCGCGCTGCGCGAGATGCGTGAACGCCATCGCTTCATGAAGGGCCTTTTCAGCTGGGTCGGATTCAAGCGGATTGCCGTGCCCTACCACCGCCACGCGCGCGTGGCCGGCTCCAGCAAGTTCAGCCTCTGGCGGCTGTGGAACTTCGCGCTGGAGGGCATCACCGGGTTCTCGACCGTTCCCCTGCGGGCGGCGACCTACATGGGCCTGGCAACGGCAGCGGTGGCCTTCGTATTCGGCGTGTGGGTGATCGCCAAGGCGGCCCTGTACGGTGACCGGGTGGCGGGTTGGCCGACGATGATGGCGGTGATCCTGTTCCTGGGCGGGGTGCAGTTGATCGCGCTGGGCCTGATCGGCGAGTACCTGGGACGGCTGTACGAGGAATCCAAGCAGCGCCCGTTGTACCTGGTTGACGCCTGGCTAGCATCCGCCGTGGCAGACTCGGCCCTGCAACCCACCCTCGGAGGGCAGGCAGATGACCACGGTACGGCAACTGTTGGACGGCAAGTCTCCTGAAGTACATGCGGTCGCGCCGGATGCGGCGGTGATCGATGCGATCCGGTTGATGGCGGAAAAGGGCATTGGCGCGGTGCTGGTGATGGACGGGCCGCGGCTGGTCGGAATCCTTTCGGAGCGCGATTACGCGCGCAAGATCGTGCTGCGTGATCGTTCGTCGCGGGATACGGCGGTGGCCGAGATCATGACGGCGAAGGTGGTGACGGTCTCGCCGGGCGAACAGGTAGAGCATTGCCTGCAGCTGGTGACCGACTACCGCATCCGTCACCTGCCGGTGGTGGAGGGGGCGCAGGTGCTGGGGGTGATTTCCATCGGCGACCTGGTGAAGTCAGTGATTGATGCGCAACGCAGGGAGCTGGATCAGCTGCAGCAGTACATCGTGGCGGGGTGAGTTTTTCGCTGGCGGGCCTGCGGCCCGCCGGCCCGCTTTTCGAAGCTCAAAGCCAAAGCCAAAGCCAAAGCCAAAGCAGCGCCTATCTGATACGTCGGGAGGCGGAGGGCATGGCCGTGCCCTCCGCCTCTGGACACGTTCCTGCGAGCGCGGTGGGTCCATGCGCGGTGGCTCGCCTTTGGTAGCCGCCAACCTTGGTTGGCAACCGCTTTTGACTTTGTTTTTTCTTTTGACTTTGAATTTCCGCTCTCGTTCCGCGCGCGGGAAACTGTCGGGAGCCGGAGCAAGGCGGCAGGCAGGACCGTGAGGCGCATGGATGCGCCGACCGAGCCTACAGGGACGTATTTACGGCGTGTCCTGCCTGTCGCCTTGCTCCGGCTCTACGCGCGGAAAAACGAGACGCCACGAACGAACGCTCCTACTTCGCATACTGCCCACCGCAGTCGGCATCCTTCCCCGGCCCCAGTTCGATGGTCGCCAGCAACGCCGCTGGCGGCGCGATGCTGCCCAGCGCCAGGGCCACGGCGCCACGAATACCCAACGCCTTGAAGTCCGGGCGGAACGACGGGTCCTTGAACGTGCCGGCGATGTGCAGTGGCGAGCGCAGTACCAGGATGCTCTTGTCCTTCGGGCGCGGTTTCAGCAGCAGGTCCAGGGCCTCGTCGCGCAGGCTGACCGTGCCTTCGCCGATGAGGATCGTATCGGTGGTGTCCACCGCCAGCGCCTGGCTGGTCATCAGGCCGTCGCGCACGCCGAAGTCGGCGAAGGCGCAGCGCAGGGGAATCTGCTTGTCGCCGGTCACCAGGAATTTCAGCGATTCGGTGATGTCCAGCCCCGCCAGTTCCATCACCAGGTTGCCGACATGGCCACGGCCCATCGCCAGGCCGACCTTGCCGCTGCTGCTGCCGAGCATGGCGGCGATCGAGTTGCCGCGGCCGCTCAGGTCCACTTCGCCGCCGATGCCGCCCTTGGCCTGTTCAGCCAGTTTCGCGTCGGGGAACAACTGACCCAGCTGCACGCCGCGCACGCTGGCCTTCAGGGCGGTGCTGATCTGCGGACGCCGCGCGTCCATGCGGATCGTGCTGCGGATGTCGCCACCGGCGACGCCGAAGTTCAGCGGATCCAGCCGCAGCACGCCGTCATCCAGCAGCAGGTGGGCATCCATGTCGTCCAATGGCAATGACGGCGCGTTGATGCGGTGGGCTTTCCAACGTACGTCGGCATCCATCGCACGCAGCTTGCCGAGGTTGTACGGCGTGTCCGGTAGCACTCGCGCACGCGCGGCGACCCGTGCGGCCTCGGCCTTCTGTTCTGCGTTGGCGGTTTCGTCGCCGCCGGTCTTTGGTGGCGCACCGACGAAGCCGGCGAGGTCATCGAAGTCCAGGCGCTTGGATTCCAGCGTGGCGGTTAGTCGCGGGCGCGCGCCGCCCACTTCGAACTGCAGGTTGCCACCGAGGTCGCTGTCACCGACCTTGCCGGTGAACTGCTCGTAGCGCCAGATGTCGTGGTCACGCTTGAGCCGGCCGTTCAACGCATAGGGCGGCGACGGCGGAATGGCGATGCCGAGCAATGGGTAGAGATCGGCCAGGTCCTGGCCGCTGAGCGCGAACTGCAGATCGAACACGCGCAGCTGGAAGGGATTGGTCAGCGTGCCACTGGCCACCGCGTGGGTGGCGCCTGCTCGGCCATCAAGATGGATGCGGAACGGATGGTCGCTGTCGGTCAGCTCCAGCGGTGATTCCGTGCCGCCACGCAGGGTGAACGGATTGCCCTGCCAGTGTCCCTTGCCCTGTACCAGCAGGGGTGGCGCCGCGTCGGCCTGTTTCGGCTGGCCGCTGCGCACGTCCACGCGGATGTCGGTGCGGCTCAGTGCGTCGAGGAACTGCAGGCGACCGTCGTCGATGTGCAGCCGCTTGAGCTGGAGGCTTGCCCCGCCGGTGCTGTTGCCGAGAAAATCCCAGTTGCCCGGGTCGCCCTTGCGCGGTGCGGTTTCCAGCAGCACGTCCGGCCGGGTCAGGCGTACTTCGGGCAGCTGAATGCTACCGCGCAGCAGGGGCCAGACCCGCACGTCGATCTCGACGCGGTCGGCGCTGGCCATATCGGGTTGTTTCGCCCAGCTGGCATTGGCGAAGGTGATCGCATCGGCGCGGATCGTGCTGGTGCGGCCGAGGTCGACATCAAGGTTCCCGATGTGCAGCACACGGCCGGTGCGTGCCTGCACCGCGCGCTCCACCGGTCCCTTGAACCAGTTCCAGTCCCACAACGCGACCAGTACCAGGATCGCCGCCAGCAGGAAGATCAGGATCGTGAGCCAGCGCCGGCCTCGTGGGCCGGGGCGGCGGAGGCGCCAGCGGGTCGTGCGCTTTGCGGCAGGGGAGGCGGCAGCATTCACGCTGCCATGGTTGCCCCCTCTTCGTGGACAGGGCGCGAAGCGTCCATGTGCATGGTGTGCACACGCCGCGTTCGAGCGGCGGTTTATAGCACCTGCATGGTGACCGCGACGAAGTGGCAGACGCTGCCACCGATCACGAACAGATGCCAGATGGCATGCGAGTACGGGATCGATTCACGGTGGTAGAAGTAGGTCCCCAGCGTGTACGACAGGCCGCCGGCGAACAGCCAGGTGAGGGTGCTGCCGTCGATCGAGGCCCACATCGGCTTGATCGCCACGACCACCAGCCAGCCCATGGCGATGTAGATCACCGTTGAGAGCACCTTGAAGCGGCCGGTGTAGAACAGCTTGAACACCACGCCGCCCAGCGCAAGCGCCCAGATCGCGGTGAACAGGCCCCAGCCCCACGGGCCGCGCAGGCCGATCAGGGTGAACGGGGTATAGGTGCCCGCGATCAGTACATAGATCGCGCAGTGGTCGAATACCTTCAACCGGCCCTTGGCGACCGGATGCTGGATGGCGTGATACAGGGTGGAGGCGGTGTACAGCAGCAACAGCGCGATACCGAATACGATCGCGCTGGCCAGCTGCCAGCCGTCGCCGTAGATCGCCGCCAGGGTGATCAACACCGCGCTGGCTGCCAGGGCGAATACCGCGCCCAGGCCATGGGTCAGGGCGCTGGCGATTTCTTCACGGATCGAAGCAATGGACGTCGTGGACATGGGCATGGGCATCGTTCACGGGGAGGGGGACCCGCGTCCCCCTATCATCGCCGCGATGGGCGACATGTGCACGCCCGTCACCGTATGGTGGGTGAATCCCTGCGTTGCGCCGATGAACCGGTGATCGGTAGATCCACGCCATGCGTGGATGAAGCCCCGGCAGCGCTGGGGTCAGAGCCCTTTCCTGCGGAAAGGGATCCGACCCCTTGGCATCAGCCTGCCGAAACGGTATGCGCCGCTTCGCGGGTGGCCGAGAAGCGCACGTCCGGCGAGCGTTCCTGCGCCAGCTGCAGGTTGACCCGGGTCGGTGCGAGGTAGACCAGGTGGCCGGCGGCATCCAGCGCCAGGTTCAGCGCGTTCTTCTCGCGGAACTCTTCCAGCTTCTTCTCGTTGCTGCAGTGGACCCAGCGTGCCGTGCTGACGCTGACCTGCTCGAAAGTGGCTTCCACGCCGTACTCGTCCTTCAGGCGGTAGGCGGCCACGTCGAACTGCAGCACGCCGACCGCACCCAGAATCAGGTCGTTGCTGGTCAGCGGGCGGAAGAACTGGGTCGCACCTTCTTCGGACAGCTGGGCCAGGCCCTTCTGCAGCTGCTTGAGCTTGAGCGGATCACGCAGGCGTGCGCGACGGAACAGTTCCGGCGCGAAGTTGGGGATGCCGGTGAAGGTGACCGCTTCGCCTTCGGTGAAGGTATCGCCGATGGAGATGGTGCCGTGGTTGTGGATGCCGATCACATCACCCGGCCAGGCTTCGGCGGCGATCTCACGGTCGCTGGCCATGAAGGTCAGCGCGTTGGCCAGCTTCATTTCCTTGCCGGTGCGCACGTGGAAGGTCTTCATGCCGGCGCTGAAGCGGCCCGAGCAGACCCGCATGAACGCCACGCGGTCGCGGTGCTGCGGGTCCATGTTGGCCTGGATCTTGAACACGAAGCCGGTCAGCTTGTTTTCTTCCGGGGCGATCTCGCGGCCGGTGGTGGAACGCGCCTGCGGCGACGGGGCATGCTCGACGAAGAAGTCCAGCAGCGGCTGCACGCCGAAGTTGTTCACGCCCGAGCCGAAGAACACCGGGGTCTGCTTGCCAGCGCGGTAAGCGTCCAGGTCGAACGGGTGGCTGGCGCCCTGCACCAGTTCCAGTTCGTCGCGCAGGTCGGCCAGCATCTGTGCACCGATCTTCTCGGCCAGGCCGGGGGCATCGATGGACGGGAAGATGGTCGAGTCCTGACGGGTGAAGTTGCGGCCCGGCTCGTACAGGTGCACTTCACCGGTCAGCAAGTGGACCACGCCCTTCAGGCGCTGGCCCATGCCGATCGGCCAGGTCACCGGCGCGCACTGGATGCCCAGCACGGTTTCCACTTCATCCAGCAGCTCGATCGGGTCCTTGCCCTCGCGGTCGAGCTTGTTGATGAAGGTCATGATCGGGGTGTCGCGCAGGCGGCACACTTCCATCAGCTTGATGGTGCGCTCTTCCACGCCCTTGGCCACGTCGATCACCATCAGCGCCGAGTCCACCGCGGTCAGCACGCGGTAGGTGTCCTCGCCGAAGTCGGCGTGGCCGGGGGTGTCGAGCAGGTTGACGATCTTGCCTTCGTACGGGAACTGCATCACCGAGGAGGTAACGGAGATGCCGCGCTCCTTTTCCAGCGCCATCCAGTCGGAGGTGGCGTGGCGGGCGGCCTTGCGGCCCTTGACCG
This sequence comes from Stenotrophomonas maltophilia, assembly GCF_003970865.1. Lineage (GTDB taxonomy): Bacteria > Pseudomonadota > Gammaproteobacteria > Xanthomonadales > Xanthomonadaceae > Stenotrophomonas > Stenotrophomonas maltophilia_AR. Next base: position 53,530 of record NZ_RXLZ01000032.1, read on the forward strand.
AACCGGCCATCTGGATCGCGCCGCCGAACAGCAGCAGCTTTTCGGTCAGCGTGGTCTTGCCGGCGTCAGGGTGGGAGATGATGGCGAAGGTGCGGCGACGCGACGCTTCGTTGGCGACTTCGGACATGGCAGTGGCGCCCGCCCGGGGCGCTTTTCAAAGAGATAAGCGCCCGATTATACCGGCCGGGGCCGTTCAGCGCCCGATGCCGCCCTCGGCCTCGCCCTGGCGGGCGAACTGCAGCTGGCCCTGCTCGGCGAAGATGCGTGCCGGCACCGAGCGCAGGCCCATGCCGCGGTTGACCTGCACCACGAAGTGCAGGTGCGGTGCGCTGCTGAAGCCGCTGTTGCCGGACAGGCCGATGGGCTGCCCGGCCCCCACCGCCTGGCCGCGACGCACGCGCATGCCGCCGGCCTGCAGGTGGCCGTACAGCGCCATGCTGCCGTCGCTGTGCAGCACGCGGATGAAGTTGGCGCGGGCACCATCACGTTCGCGGTCCTGGCCGTTGCCACGGAAGCCATCCTGGATCTGCATCACCGTGCCCTCGCGCGCGGCCAGCACCAGCGTGCCCTCCGGCAGTGCGAAGTCGACCGCGTCGCGGTTCTCCTCGTCATCGTGGCTGAACCGGCCCTGCGGCGCCTGGTCCACGCGCGGACGGGCCGCATCGAACGGCAGGCGATAGGCGACATCTTCGGCCTGTGCGGCCGGATTGCCTGGTACCGACTGCAGGCGCAGATCCAGCGTGCGGCCATCGAGCGGGGCGGGCAGGTGGCCGACCACCAGGCTGCTGTCGCCCTGGATCAGCGATTGCACCGGCAGCCCTTCGACCGGACGGCCGGGGGCGGCGCGCAGCTCGATCTGCAGCGGTCCTGCCAGCCCATTGTCGATCCGGGCCTGCCATTGCGTGCCGACCTGCTGCAGGCGCAGCTGGGCCATGGGGGCGGCGCCCTCGGTACTGCCTGCGCGGGCGGTTGGGGCGGAGGAGGGGACCAATCCCCACCCTTGGCCCCCGTCGTCGGACTGTGCGTCGCCGCCGCCCACCAGCGCCCCACCCGACCTGGACAGGGGAGGCGCGGCACCCTGGCTTTCCTCGAGGTGGCCCCCTGGGGTGTTCCCCCGCCCTAAACGGGG
>NZ_RXLZ01000033.1 GCF_003970865.1 Stenotrophomonas maltophilia
CGGGCCAGAAGAGGCGTGTGTGCAGGGGGAGGGGTGAGTGGGCGACGGAGGGGGACGGGGCCGACCGGGACGGAAAACGGGACCGAACCTGGTGGCACCAAACGGGAGTGCGGGCTGCGGGTGGGGGAAAACGGGGAAAGGGCCCGGGCGGTGGACCTGTCGCGCCTGCCGGCACCAGTCCTGCAGCGCTTCTGCGAACTCCCCTGTCGCTCGATCGCTCCGCTGACGCTGGCCATTGCCGGCGTGCTGCTGTCGGTCGCCGTTCCTGCCTTCGCCCAGGAGAGCAAGGACAAGGCCACCGACCTGGCCCGTATCGAGGTCACCGGTTCCAACATCCGCCGCACCGACGTTGAAACCGCCTCGCCAGTGCAGGTGATCAGCAAGCAGGACATCCAGAACATGGGTGCGCGCACGCTGCTGCAGGTGCTCGACAACCTGCCGGCCGCACGCCCGGCGCAGCAGGATGCGCGTTCGCTGTTCACCGGTTCCGACGGTGCTTCGCAGGCGAACCTGCGTGGTCTGGGCGCCCAGGGCACGCTGGTGCTGCTGAACGGTCGCCGCCTGTCGTACTACGGTGCACCCGCCGGCTTCCAGACCCAGTTCGTCAACATCGACGCGATCCCGGCTGCGGCCATTGAGCGCATGGAAGTGCTGACCGACGGTGCCTCGGCGGTGTACGGCACCGACGCGGTGGCCGGCGTGATCAACGTGATCACCAAGCGCAACTTCCAGGGGGCCGAGGTCAGCTTCACCAACGACACCTCCTCGCGCATCGACTCCTACGGCGAGCGCCAGGCCAGCATCACCGCCGGCTTCGGTGACCTGACCGAAAACCGCTTCAACATCTACGGCGCGGTGAACATGTACCGCCGCGACGCGATTCCGCTGAGCGACTTCTACGACAAGCGGCCCGACCAGTACTACGTCAACAAGCCGAACTACCTCAACGACCTGCGCCTGGGCGTGGGCAGCAAGCCGGGCGAGTTCAATCCGGGCAGCTACTTCGCCTTCGATCCGGTCACCGGCCGCCGCGTGCAGGAAGCTGCGCCGGGCTGCAAGAACGTGCTGACCAGTGAAGCGGCCGGTCCGCGTTGCGTCTGGGAAACCTGGATGAACAACGAGATCGATGCCGGCGCCAAGTCCGAGCGCAACACCGCCTACCTCAACGGCACCTTCCTGGTCGGTGACAGCACCGAGATCTTCGCCGAGGCGACCTACACCGATATCGACCTGCGCGCCAACGGCGGCACGCCGCGCACCTACGGCACCACCACCGGCAACCCGACCAGCTGGTTCTCGCGCAACACCGGCAACAACGTCAACCAGTTCCTGTACCCGTTCCTGGGCCCGAACAACGAGTACAACCACGCCAGCCCGGAAATGAAGGCGATGATGGGCGGTGTGGTCGGCCTGAACTACCTGCTGCAGGATGCCGGCCCGAACTACTTCGGCCAGCGCAACACCGACAAGAGCTACCGCGTGCTGGCCGGTGCGCGTGGCAACCGGGGCGACTGGAACTGGGAGACCGCGTTCGCCAGCGCCGGTACGCACTCCACCACGTACCAGACGATCAACGTCAACATCAAGGGCTTCGAGAAGGCGTTCGGCCCGTACTCGATCGATCCGGGCACCGGCCGCGTGATCATCTCCGACCACCCGGCGTACAAGTTCGGCGAGATCAGTGAAGCCAACGCCGCATTGATCCGTGAAGCGTTCCCGACCTTCGACATCCAGTCGTGGACCCGCCTGCACACCCTGGACGGCAAGATCGAAGGCCCGCTGTTCCAGCTGCCGGCCGGCGAAATGCGCGCCGCGTTCGGCTTCAATGCCAGCCGCGAAACCTTCTACACCCCGGGCAACGCTGATGCGGCCAACGGCCTGATCTCCCAGCAGGGCGGCTCCTGGTTCGACGGCAAGCGCAACACCTACGCGCTGTTTGCCGAGACCGTGGCACCGATCACCGACAAGCTGGAACTGGATGCGGCGGTGCGCGTGGACAAGTACCCGAACTTCAGCGCCAACGTGGCGCCGAAGATCGGCTTCAAGTACCAGGCGTTCGACCAGCTGATGCTGCGCGGTACCTACTCCACCGGTTTCCGCGCCCCCAGCCTGGCCGAATCCGGCAACGGCGGCGTGTTCGCCCAGCTGGGTGGCTTCCGCGACGAGCTGCGCTGCAACGAGACCAACGCCATTGCCAACCTGCTGTTGAAGTCGCAGCGGCCGGGAGATGTCGATCTGGGCAAGACCATGCTGAACGTCGATTGCAACCGCACCGTGGCACGCATGACCCAGCCGAACAAGGATCTGAAGCCGGAGAAGGCGAAGATCGCCACTCTCGGCTTCGTCTACGAGCCGGCGACCTGGTTGTCGGTGTCGGCCGACTACTGGTTCATCTACCGCGACAATGAAATCGTCGCGCCGGACTACCGCCGCATGGAAGACATCATCTCGATGTCGCGTTCGCCGATCACCGACAGCGACCGCGCCAACCTGGCGCAGCTGGCGGCGATGTGTACCGATCCGGCCAGTGGCGTGAACTGCCCGTCGACACTGCCGGGCTACTCCGCTGGCAACGTGGCCAGCGTGGTGGGCCAGTACAAGAACCGCGGCAAGACCCTGATCGACGGCTTCGACATCGATGCGCGCAGCCGCTTCTCGCTGGGTGACTGGGGCAACCTGAACATCGGCCTGGCCGCCACCATCGCCAACCGCAACCGTTTCTACATGGATGAAGCCAACGGCTGGTACTACGGCGATGTGGTGGGCTACTACAACAACCCGCGCCTGCGTGCCACGCTCAATGCCGACTGGACCTACAAGCAGGTTACCACCAGCATGTTCGTCAACTACGTGGGCGGCACCAAGTGGGCCACCGACCAGGTTGATGAGGTGAGCAACAACAAGGAAACCTGCACCGGCGGCTACCTGGCCCTGCAGAAGAGCAAGTGCGATGGCGCACCGTCGTGGTGGACCGCCAACATGAGCGTCACCTGGCGCCCGGATGATGCGTGGAACCTGAGCTTCACCGTCAAGAACCTGTTCGATCGCCTGCCGTTCTACGATCCGAACAGCTTCCTGGGTGACTCCAGTGACTACGCGACCATCTTCGGTCGTGGTTACAGTGTGACTGTCGGTTACCGGTTCAAGTAATTCCGTTTGCGTGACCTGGCGTGCCGGCTGCGGCCGGCACGCTGCCAAGAGGAGAGATGTTTGCCATGAAGCGTAGGGAATTCATCGCGGCCAGTGCCGCTGTCGCCGCCAGCAGCCTGCTGCCGCAGACCCCGGCATGGGCACGCGGGCGCAAGGTGCGCCTGGCCATGATCGGTACCGGCATGCGTGGCCTGGTGCTGCTGAAGGAACTGGTGCGCCGCGACGACGTCGAGGTGGTTGCCGTCTGCGATATCGAGCCGATCATGCTCGGCCGCGCCGTGGAGATGGTCAGCAAGGCTGGCAAGCCGGCGCCGAAGACCTACGGCCAGGATCGCGATACCAACGCCTGGAAGCGGCTGCTGGAACAGAAGGGCATTGATGGCGTGATCATCGCTACGCCGTGGGAGTACCACGCGCCGATGGCGATTGCCGCGATGCAGGCTGGCGTGGCGGTGGGCTGCGAAGTGGTGGCCGGCATCACCCTGCAGGACCACTGGGACGTGCTGAAGACCCAGCTGAGCACCGGCACCCCGTACATGCTGCTGGAGAACGTCTGCTACCGCCGCGATGTGATGGCCGCGCTGCAGATGGTGCGCCAGGGCCTGTTCGGCGAGCTGGTGCACCTGCAGGCCGGCTACCAGCACGACCTGCGCGGCGTGAAGTTCAATTCCGGCGACCCGAACCAGCCCTACGACAGTGGCGTGGAGTTCGGGCCAAAGGGCTGGAGCGAGGCCCGCTGGCGCACCGAGCATTCGGTGGAACGCAATGGCGAGCTGTACCCCAGCCACGGCATCGGCCCGTGCGCGATGTACACCGGCATCAACCGCGGCAACCGCTTCACCCACATCAACGCCTTCGCGACCAAGGCGCGTGGCCTGCACGAATACACCGTGGCCAAGAGTGGCGGCACCACCCACCCCAGCACCAAGGTGAAGTTCAAGCTGGGCGACATCGTGACCACCACGCTGGCCTGCGAGAACGGCGAGACCATCCTGCTGCAGCACGACACCTCGCTGCCGCGCCCGTACTCGATGGGTTTCCGTGTGCAGGGAACCAAGGGCCTGTGGATGGACGTGAACCATTCGATCCACATCGAAGGGCGCAGCCCGCCGCACCAGTGGGAAGAGTTCAAGAAGTACCAGGACGAATACGAGCACCCGCTGTGGAAGCAGAACGCCGACACCGCTGCCAGTGCCGGCCATGGTGGTATGGACTGGTTCGTCATCCATGCATTTGTTGAAGCGCTGAAGGCCAAGGCACCGATGCCGATCGACATCTACGATGCGGTGACCTGGAGTGCGATCACGCCGTTGAGCGAGCAGTCGATCGCCAACAGCTTCCAGACGCTGGAGTTCCCGGACTTCACCGCTGGCGCATGGAAGCAGCGCAAGCCGATTTTTGCGTTCGACGGCAAGTACTGATCTGCTCTGTGTAGAGTCGAGCCATGCTCGACTGGTTTTGAACACAACGCCGGGCACTGCCCGGCGTTGCTGTCTGCATCGGTGCATTGGCACCCGTAGAGCCGAGCCCACGCTCGGCTGTCTTTCCCGCCGGCCGCATTAAACTAGGGGCCCCACCGTTGGCGGAGCCTCAGACCATGCCATGGCAGAAGATCAGTGACCTGCCGGACCATCGATTCGTCGGTCCGTATGGCATCGAACTCTGGCGAATCCACGAAGGCCAGGTCTTCCACCAGGGTCGGTTGCTGCGCAAGGCTGACGCAGCGAGCTTCGAATTCATTCCGGCGCACTACTTCATCGGTCGCGATGCGCACGCGGTCTATCATGCTTGGACCCGGCAGACCTCCATCGACCGGGACAGCTTTCGTCAATGTGGCGCGTACTGGCTGGACAACCACGCCGTCTACTTCGAGCACGAGACCTCGCTGAAGGCGATGGCCGAGGCAGATTGCACGACGTTCCGCGATCTCGGCGGCGGCTACGGGGCCGACGACCATGGCGGCTGGTACTGCGGCCGGCGGATGAAGCACTGCCAGCGTGGCGAGCTGTTGCAAGGGGTGCCACAGGACCCCCTGTACGCCGTTGATGACAGCAACGTCTACTGCGACGGGAAGCCTCTGCCCGGGGTGGATCGTGCGCGCTGGCGGCTGCTGGACGGGTACTTCTCGGGGGATGGCAGCCGGGTCTACTATCTGGAGCGGAAGCTGCCGCGCGTGGATGTGGCGTCGTGGCGCTGGCTGGAGGGGAGCTGGTCGCGGGATGCGACACAGTTGTTCAACATGTATCTGGTCGAGAAGGACCCTGAGGTGCGGGCGCTGTATGGGTTTGAGTGACTGGGGCGCGCGAGCAGGCTCGCGCTGCCGATCAGCCATGGCGCTGTGCCGGCAGCTTAAGCGCTTGGCGGTTAGGCTCTCGGAGCCGGGGTGTTGCTGGGGGATACATCCTGCTGAGGGGCGAGGTCTGCAAGTGCAGACGGGAGCAGGGAAAGATGGCGCGCCCGGAGGGATTCGAACCCCCGACCAATGGCTTCGGAAGCCACTACTCTATCCGGCTGAGCTACGGGCGCGTTGTAGAACCACCGCGCCACCGACCAGTGCCGGGGCGGGCATCGCAGCGCCATGAGACGGTGCGGGATCGGCATTCTATCCAGTTTCGCCGAACAAATCTCCCCCCACGGGCAAAGCCCTGCCAGAGGGGCAGGAGTATCCTATCGCCATGGCTGATACCCCCCTCACTTCGCCGCAGTCGCCGGCGACGCCGCGTTGGCGGCATTACTGGAGTCTGATGCGCGCTGATCGCCCGATCGGCACGCTGCTGCTGCTGTGGCCCACCTGGTGGGCGTTGTGGCTGGCCGCGGGCGGCCTGCCGCCGCTGTGGACCCTGTTCGTGTTCACCGCCGGCGTGTGGCTGACCCGCTCGGCCGGTTGCGTCATCAACGATTACGCCGACCGCTGGCTCGACCCGCATGTGGAACGCACCAAGGCGCGACCGCTGGCCACCGGCGCAATCAGCGGCCGTGCCGCGCTCGCCTTGTTCGCCGTATTGATGCTGGTGGCGTTCGGCCTGGTGCTGACCCTGAACGGGCTGACCATCGGCCTCAGCTTCATCGGCGTGTTCCTGGCTGCCAGCTACCCGTACCTGAAGCGCTACACCCATCTGCCGCAGGTGTATCTGGGCATGTCGTTCGGCTGGGGCATCCCGATGGCGTTCGCCGCGGTGCAGGGCGAGGTGCCGATGCTGGGCTGGCTGCTGTATGCCGGCAACATCCTGTGGTCCACCGCCTACGACACCTGGTACGCCATGGTCGACCGCGAGGACGACCTGAAGATGGGCTCGCACTCCACCGCGATCCTGTTCGGCGATCTCGACCTGGTCATCCAGGCCGTGCTGTACGCGCTGTTCCTGGCCACCATGGCGCTGGTCGGCGTACGCGGCGGGCTGGGCGGGTGCTACCTGGCCGGCGTGGCCGTGGCCACTGCGCTGGTGGTCTACGAGTTCTGGATCTGCCGCAACCGCGAGCGCGGCCCGTGCTTCAAGGCGTTCCTGCACAACAACTGGGTGGGTGCCGCGCTGTTCGCCGGCATCGCCGTGGATCTGGCGCTGCGTTGAGCCCAAGGCCTGGTAGAGCCGGCCGCTGGCCGGCTGCACGACCATCCCGATTGGGAAATTGCCGGCCAGCGGCCGGCACTACCGTTCTGTGCCACCTACGACCAATAGGTGGCTGACAGCCCGCACACCACCGCCCAGAATCGAGCCATCGAACCTGGGAGGGTAGGCGATGGCCTCGACGGCAGCAGTACAGGACGGCTGGATGGCGCGCGCAGCGCTGCGCTCGGCCGCCTGGGCGGAAAAGTGGTTCCCCGACGCGTACGTGTTCGCGGTGCTGGGCGTGGTCATCGTCGCACTGGCCGCGATGGGCTTCGGCTCGACCCCGCAGGCCACTGCCAGCGCCTTCGGTGACGGCTTCTGGAGCCTGATTCCCTTCACCATGCAGATGGCCTTTGTGGTCATCGGCGGCTACGCCGTGGCGACGGCGCCGGTGGTCGCGCGCTTCATCGACTTCCTGGCCCAGGTGCCGCGCACCGGCCGCGGTGCGGTGGTGTACGTGGGCCTGGTCAGCATGCTCGCCTCGCTGCTCAGCTGGGGCTTCTCGCTGGTGTTCGGCGGCCTGCTGGTGCGCGCGCTGGCCCGCCGCACCGAACTGCGCATGGATTACCGCGCGGCCGGTGCTTCGGCGTATCTCGGTCTGGGTGCGGTGTGGGCGATGGGGCTGAGTTCCTCGGCCGCGCAGCTGCAGGCCAACCCGGCCAGCATGCCGCCAGGGCTGGTGGAGATCACCGGCGTCCTGCCGTTCACCGAAACCATCTTCCTGTGGCAGTCGATCGCGCTGACCTCGGTGCTGATCCTGGTCTCGCTGCTGATCGCCTGGTTGACCGCACCGGCCGCCGGCAGTGCCCGCACCGCTGAAGACTTCCCCGGCGCCGCGCAGGCCGAGCCGGAGCCGCTGCAGCGACGCACGCGCCCGGGCGAGTGGCTGGAGTACAGCCCGCTGCTGACCGTGCTGCTTTCGTTGCTGGCGTTCGGCTGGCTGTTCAACGAGTTCGCCAACAAGCCGGTGGTCACCGCCATCGCCAACCTCAATACCTACAACTTCATGTTCATTTCGCTGGGCCTGCTGCTGCACTGGCGCCCGCGCAGCTTCCTCAACGCGGTGGCCAAGGCGGTGCCCAGCACCACCGGCGTGCTGATCCAGTTCCCGTTGTACGGTGGCATCGCGATGATTCTCACCCACGCTGCCGGTGGCGATGGGCAGACCCTGGCGCACCGACTGTCGAGCCTGTTCGTGCACGTGGCCAGCACCGATACCTTCGCGCTGGTGATGGGCGTCTACTCGGCGGTGCTGGGCTTCTTCGTGCCCTCCGGTGGCGGCAAGTGGATCATCGAAGCGCCGTACGTGATGCAGGCCGCCAACGAACTGAAGGCACACCTGGGCTGGGCGGTGCAGGTCTACAACGCGGCCGAAGCGCTGCCGAACCTGATCAATCCGTTCTGGATGCTGCCGCTGCTGGGCGTGCTGGGGCTGAAGGCACGCGACATCGTGGGCTTCACCTTCATCCAGCTGCTGGTGCACATTCCGCTGGTGCTGGGCCTGCTGTGGCTGCTGGGCATGACCCTGGCGTATGTGCCGCCGGTGATGCCCTGAATGCAGGGTTGGCTTCCCTGCATGAGCCGGGAAGCCAGCCTCGTTCAGCGCGTGTTTCCGGCGGCGAACGCCATGAATGCGTGCAGGCTGACGAAGGCATGAGCACATGCCGAACCCGCATGAATTCTTCAGCCGCTTGTGCCACAAGGGCTTCTGCGCGTTCATTCACAGGCGTACACACAGATGTAGCCGCCCACCCACGCGTGATTAACCATTCGCTGCAGACGATGGCCACGTCCACCGCATTCCGCGAGTGGCTTTGGAGATCGGACATGGCACAGCAGAACCAGAACCCGAACCAGAAGCAGCAGGGCCAGCAGAACCAGCAGGATCAGCAGCAGGGCCGTGGCCGCGACCAGCAGCAGCAACAGCAGCAGGAACAGCAGAAGCGCAACCAGAACCAGCAGCAGGGCGGCCACGACGAAGAAGAATGACCGCGTTGCGCATGCAACGTGACCGGCAAGGCCCCGCCCCGTGCGGGGCTTTGCTTATTCCAGCACGCCGATACGCTGCAGCACCGGCGCTGCCGACATGTCGTTCGGATTGGTACCGGGCTGATCCTGCGGCACGTCCATGCCCATCCCGCGATACAGATCCACCCAGTGCTGGGCGATCTCCCCGGTCTGCGGGTTGCGGAAGTTCATCGGCTGCAATGCGAACACGTGGTGCGCACGGAAGGCGCGTTCGATGAAGTCCGAGCAGTAGTAGCTGTCCTCGCTCAACACATACGACGTGTTGTACGGCTTGCCCAGCATCGTGCGCGCGGTGGCGACCGCATCCTTGATGGCCGCCTGCTGCGGCGCGTGCAGGCGATAGACCACGATCTGCCGCTGCTTGGCGCGCGCCTCCTGGCGGAACTCGACCAGCGATTGCCGGCGCGATCCTTTCTCGTCCGCATGCAATACCTCCCAGCCCTTCGGCGTGGAAGCGACCAGGGCGACGTGATCGAAGCTGAGCGCGCCCTGCTTGCCGGTGGCATGGTCGATGGCCGCACTGAGGCCGCTGCGGCCGGCGGTGACGAACAGAAGATCGCCTTCGTGGACATCGACGGCCATCGCCACCGCTGGCCACAGGGCGGGCAGCAGCAGGCCGATCAGGAGCAGGAGGCGATGCATGAGGACTCTCGGACAGGCGGAATGCCGGAATTGTATGGTGCGCGGTAGCATGGAGCGACCGGACCGGATTCAGGATGAGCCCATGTGTCGATACCGTTCTGCCGCACTGCTGACGCTTGCCTGCGGCGCGGTGCTGGCTGCCTGCGCGCCAGCGCCGCAGACAGCGGCCGAGGCCGCGCCTGCTCCAGCCGCGTCAGTGACCACCGCCGAGCCCACACCTGCGGCTGCAGCCAGTGAATGCCCCTACCCGGAATTCGATACGTTCCTGAAGCATTTCGGCAACGAGATCGCGCTGCAGGAAAAGACCACTGCCGATCCGCTGCTGGACAGCTACATCGATGCGGAGGCCGAGCCGGAACCGCGCAAGGTGGAAAGCCGGTTGGCGCTGGCCGATGTCGAGTGGCCGGTGATGCCCGATCCTGCCGCATTGGCCGGGCAGGGCCGCGAAATGCAGGTCAGCCCCCTGGCCGATGGGCAGCGGCAGGTGCAGACCCGTACGCCGGACAGCAGCGACCAGCAGACCTATACCTTCGCGCAGGCGCCTTGCTGGACACTGGTCAAGCGTGAGGACGAGTCGATCTGACGCCTGTTCCGGCACAGGCGCGGCGGGCCAGTGGCTGCTAGGCTCGAGGCCTGGTCCAGGCAGGGAGACGCCGATGCAGGTTTTCAGGAAGTGCACCACCACCGCCGCCGTCGCCGCCGTATTGGCGATAGCCCCCTTCAGCGGCGCCCAGGCACAGCCGGTGCATGCCGATGACCGCGCCTACTTCGCCAGTGCCACCGCCGAACAGGCCGCGCGTGACGCGCTGGGCAAGCGCGTCGATGCCCTGCAGCAGGCGTCCACCCTTGCACCGGCGGAACGCTTCCAGCAGGCCGAGGTACTGGAGGCGCAGTGCCTGCGTCACCTCGGCTACCTGCACCTGCAGTCCGCCCGCAATGCCCGCGATCATCGCCCGGCACAGGCGCTGGACCAGACAATGGGGCTGTGCAGCCGCATCGCCCGCAGCGGTCGCGCTGCATTGCGTGAGGCGCCTGTGGACGCAGTGTGGGCCGCGCCCTACGGTTTCCTGCGTACGCGTGCGCTCAAGGAGGCTGCCACCCCGGCCAACGCTGTGCTGGACGAGGCGGTGGAGGCATTGGCCGATCCGGCGCTGGACAGCTTCGCGCGCCTGCGCGGGCAGATCCTGCGCAGCGCCGAGTACCCGCAGCTCGAGCACGGCGGTCGGCACTGGGACACGGGGCGCGACAAGCAGGCGCTGGCCCAGCAGCCCGACCGCGCCCTGCGCGAGGCGGGCTGGAAGGGCTACTGGCAGGGGCTGCACTCGCGCCGTGAGCCGATGGCCTCGGTGCTGCTGGGGCTGGTGCAGGTGAATGACGCCGCTGCACGCCTGCAGGGCGATGGCTCGGCGCCGGCATATGGCTACCAGCGCATGGGTCTGGATACCGCCGCGGTGGATGCAACGCTGGTGGCGATCGAACAGCACGCGGGAGACCGCCGCGCCTACCAGGACATGCTCCTGCACCACGCTGCGCGATCCGGCATCGATGCGCCGCAGATCTGGGATACCACGGTGCCCGATGCCGGCTACACGCCACCGGTGCTGACGCTGGCGCAGCTGCGCGACAACGCCGCCGATGCCATGCAGCACCTGGGGCCGGCGTACGTCGCCGAACTGCGCGCGCTGCTCGATCCGGCCAACCAGCGTATGGATCTGGCCACCGAACGCGGTGACCGCAGCCAGGACGCGTTCTCGGTGAGCGCTCCCGGTGTGCCGGCAATGCTGTTCGTTGGCGTGCGCCGTGGCGATCTGGAAAGCGATGTTGAAATCGCGCATGAAGCTGGCCATGCCGTGCATGGCGAGTGGATGCAGCGCGGTCATGCGTCGCCGCTGCAGCGCAATGGCAGCCAGTGGCTGACCGAGGCGTTCGCGATCTACAACGAGCTGCGCTTCCGCGACCAGCTGTACCAGCAGGCACAGGACCCGCGTGCCAAGGCCTACTACCTGAAATCGCTGCTGGACGACATGGTGCTGCAGCTGTTCACCTCTTCCGAGGAAGCGCAGCTGGAGCAGTCGATCTACCAGGGCGTTGCCGCCGGCACGCTGGGCACCGCCGATGACCTGGACGCGCTGACCGGGCAGGTGCTGGCGCGCTTCGGCCAGCAACCGGAGCGCTACCCGCAGCTGCGCAACACCTGGATCGGCAAGCGCCTGATGTATGAAGACCCGAACTATCTGGTGAACTACCTGTATGCGGGGCTGCTGGCCGTGCAGCTGTATGTGCAGGACCAGCGCGATCCCGAAGGGTTCCGTGCGCGCTATCTTGCCGTGCTTGGCGAGGGCTTCGATCGCGCGCCGAACGAGCAGGTGGCGCAACTGTTGGGGCACGCCCCTGACTGGGCGGCCCTGGTGGATGCCGATCTGCAGGTGTTCAACCAGACGGCGGCACAGCTGCAGGCGCTGCATGCGCGGATCGAGGCAGGGCAGGGTACGTGAGCCTGCTGCGCGCAGGACAGCAGACCGCAGCCATGACGTGGCTGTTGTTGCTGCTGTGCCTGCTGCCGATGGAGGCGCTGGCGGCGATCCCGGTCCCGGCGCTGGACGATCCTGTGGTGGACACTGCCAACGCGCTGTCCGCTGAAACCCGCACCACCCTGCGCAGGCAGGCGCTGCAGCTGCAGGTGCAGAAAGGTGCACAGCTGCAGGTGCTGGTGGTACCCAGCGTGGGCAACGAGGGCATTGAGGCCTACGCACAGCGGGTGTTCGATCAGTGGCAGCTGGGTCGCGCCGGTGTCGACGACGGTGTGCTGTTGCTGGTGGCGGTGCAGGACCGCCGCGTACGCATCCAGACCGGCTATGGCCTGGAAGGTGCGCTACCGGACGCGTACGCCGCTCGCATCATCGACAACGTGATCGTGCCGCGCTTCCGAGAGGGCGATTTCGACCAGGGCGTGCTCGATGGCACGACGATCATGGTGGCGCTGATCGAAGGCGAGGACCTGCCTGCATGGGAAGAACCGTCGGCCAGCAATGTGCTGCCTGCGGACTGGCGACGCGCAGACTCGGTGGTGGCGTTGACCCTGCTGGCCGGCTTCCTGGCCGGGCTGTGGCGCTCGCCGCCGCCTCTCCCACCTGCGAAGACCGAGGACGACTTCAGCGGCAGCCGTCGGGAGCGGCGGCGCAAGGCACTGGCCGCCAATGCGTCGGCACCGAGGCCGAGCTGGCCGACCTTGCCGGCCTGGGGGCGTCCGATGCTGCTGACAGCGGTAGTTGCCGCAGGCGCGCTGTCCGTGGCGTTGCTGCTGCCACGCCACCTGCTGCCGGGCCTGTGCTTCGTGATGGCGCTGGGCGTGCCGGTGGCGGCCCTGCTCGGCTGGTGCTGGCGTCGCAGCCGCGGGGTGCGCATCGTCCTGTGCGGCATGCTGGTACTCGGCGCGGTCTTCCTGGTGCAGGCGCTGCTTCGTGGCCAGCCGCCACCGAGCCTGGCCCGGCACCTGCTGCTGCAGGCCGCCGCGGGCGTTGTCACCCTGATGGTGTTCCTGCTGGTGCAGGCCTGTCGCACACGCTGGAAGAAGAACCGCAGCAGCTTCGTCGTGCGCATGACGGTGCTGGTGCTGTTGACCCTCGGCTACGCCGCGGGCGCGTTGCTGGCGATCCATCGTGCCGAAGGGGACGATCCACGGCTGCTGGCGATGATCGTATCCGGTGTGTGTGGCGTGCTGCTGTACTTCGTATGGTTGTTCACCATGCTGCCGGGCGAGCGCGCACGTGGCCGGGTTTCGTCACGCCGTGAACGCAGCGCGTCCAGTTCGTCATCCAGCAGTTCGTCGTCGAGCAGCTCCAGCAGCTGGTCCGGAGGCGGTGGCCGCAGCGGCGGAGGCGGTGCGTCGGGCAGCTGGTAGTTCAGGCCGCCTGTACCCGCCAGCCGAGTGCAGTGTCCTCCACAACACCCGGGCCGGCCACGTCGCCGACCTGCAGCAACAGGCCCTGCGCATTGGGCAGGTCCTTCTGCTCGGGGAACCAGCGCCGGTCCGCAGCGACCACGATCAGCAGGCCCTCGTCGTCGCCCATCGGCGCGAACTGCGGCGAAGGCGGGCTGATCGGTTGCAGGCCGAACCGCAGGCTGGACTGTTCGCGCACAGCATCGACATCGTGGCTGGGCAGGCCGACCTCGCTCAGGCAGGTCAGTTCGCTGCCGTGGAAGGCGCCCTGATGCGTACTGGCTGGCAAGCGGCGGCGGCCGATCAGTTCCAGGATCAAACCATCGGGGCCGGTGAAGTAGACCGACTGCGACTGCCAGCTGCTTTCCAGAGCGAAATAATCCAACCCTGCCGGATTGCGCTGCAGTGGCGTGCGTTCGCGCAACCAGGTCATTGCCTCGCCAAAGCGGTTGTCCGGTACGTTGAAGGCCAGGTGCACGCCTCCGACCGGATGTCCTTCAGTGGGCTGCAGTTCGATCGTGCTCCAGCCGATGTGCACATGATTGCCGACCACGCGCTGCTGCAATACATCGCGGAAGTAGCTGGACACGGTACCGACATCGGATACCGGCAGCGTGAGGTGCAACAGGCGCATGATCGATCCTCCGTGGAGCGCATGCACCGAGTGTAGACCTGGCGGGATTGCGTGGGTGTCACCGCGGGCGCAACGATTCGTTACGGTGGGTGGCGCGCTCGAAGATCACTCCACTGGCAGCCAGATTTCCACGCCGCCGTTGCCGCTGTGCTCATCGAAACGCATGTCGTAGCGTTCCAGATCGGGTGCATCGGCCAGGCTGAGACCGGAGCCGGGCAGGTAGTGATCCAGCAGCCAGAACCAGGTCGAGCGGATGGTCGAGATGTGCCCGCCGTGCCAGGCCACCAGGTAGCGACGCGGCGGAATGGCCACGCGTTGCCAGTGCGCAGGCACGCTCGGCACCGCGCTGGCCGGCAGTGCGGCGATGTAGTCGAAACCGCCATCGTCATCACTGTTGCAGCACACGCCGAAGCTGATCGGTGCCGGCGTCGGCCATTCGCGGTTGAGCTGCGCCCACTGTCCGGGTATCGCACCACCGCTGTCGCGGGTATGCCGCATGCCGATACCCACCAACTGGAAGGCGGGCGTGTCGAGCAGGCGCGGCGCCTCATCGCAGGCAACGGGCGCCTCGTCCACGCGGATCGCCTGCACCAATGCCAAGCCGTCGGTGCCCTGTTCGCGTACCCGCTCCGGTGTCTGCCCGAACTGGTCGCTGAAGGCACGGGTGAACGCCGCATGGGTGGTATAGCCGGCCCCAAGCGCAACCTGCAGGATGTCGCCGGCGCCGTCGGCCAGCCGCTGCGCGGCTGCGGTCAGGCGCCGCCCACGCAGGTAGCGCATCACCGAGGTGCCGGTGCGGGCCTGGAACAGGCGCGACAGGTGGAACGGCGACAGTCCCGCCGCAGCAGCGACGTCGGCCAATGCCAGCGGTCGATCCGCATGGGTTTCGATGTACCACAACGCCTTGCCTGCTGCACTCATCCTGCCATTCCCCGAATCCAGTGCCCGGCACAGTAGCGGATCGGCAGGCGCAGCGTTTAGCAGTTCTTGCGCTGCCGGGGCTTTGCGCGTGCCTGCATACCGGCAACAATGCCCGCAGCATGGATGAAGGGGGCAAGGGGCATGCGATCGACGACGTGGGACGCCAGGCCAGTGGAGCCGGTCCGATGATGGACATGGTGGTTACCCAGTGGCTGTTGCCCTGGTTGTTGACCCTGGCATTGCTGCTGCTGATGTGGCGCTGCGCGCCGTACTGGAAGGGCAATGCCTGGGTGTACCGCGCCGGCTTCGCGCTCCTGGCCGGGCTGCTGACACCGACGTTGCTGCTGGCCGGTCACGGCGTTCTGCCGGTTCCGACCATTGGGGGACTGGTGACGGTGTTGCAGCGGTTGGAGTGGATCGGCGATCTGGACTTCAACATCCTGGCGGTCGGCACCGACAACATTTGGTTCCTGTTCACGCCGTTCCAGATGGTGTCCATTGGCATGCTGTTCTTTCCACTGCGGACGGCCCGGCCGGCCCGTCTTGGCTTCGGCGGCAAGACTACGGACTAGCCCCGGCACACCGTTGGTGGACTCTGGTAGGTGCCAACCCTGGTTGGCACATTCCGACCGTGCCGGGAAATCTTCCGCCGGGCATGGCCCGGCGCTACTGCATCCTGGGCGCCGCGTATCCACGCATGGCGTGGATCTACTGCTCTGGTAGGTGCCAACCTTGGTTGGCACTTCCTTGCACCTACCGCTCGATCGCCGGCAACGCGTCCGACAACAACAACCGGTCAATCCGCCGCAGCGCACTCTCCAGCTGCCGTCGGTCCGCCGCCAGCCCCAGCGACAACCGCACGCCGCTCTGGTGAGATACCCCCGGCGGACAGAACGCCGATGACGGCGCGATCGCCAGGCCCTGCAGCTGTGCGGTACGCACCAGCGTGGCGTCGGTCCACGGCGCCGGTATACGGCACCAGGCATGCAGACCTTCCGCGCGCTGCAGCAGCGACGGTGCCAGCAGGTAGCGCGCCATGCGCATGCGTTCGCGTGCCTCGGTGCGTACCTGGGCCAGCAGTGACTGCGCCGAACCATCCAGCAGCAGTTGGCTGGCCAGTGCCGAGACCAGCGGATGACCCATCAGCCGCGTCGCCCGCAACGCAGCCGTCATCGCCTCGGCATGCGCCGCGCTCGGGCAGCGCACGAAGGCGGTGCGCAGGCCGGGGCTGATCACCTTGGACAGCGTCGCCACGTAGAACACATGACGCGGTGCCAGTGCCGCCAGCGGTGTAGGTGCATCCTCGGCGAGGTGCCAGTAAGGATCGTCTTCGATCGCCAGCAGGCCTTCGCCTTCCAGTACACGTGCCAGCGCCTCACGCCGCTGCAGCGGCAGGGTCAGCGCTGTCGGGTTCTGGCAGGTGGGGTTGAGATAGACCAACCTCGCGCTGCTTTCGCGTGCCAGCCGGGCCAGCGCTTCAGGGCACATGCCGTGTTCGTCGCCGTCCACCGGCAGCAGCCGCCGGCCCAGTGCGGCGGCGGCCTGCAGCAGACCCGGATAGACCAGCGCATCGCAGAGGATCGCATCATCGTCGCGGCCCTGGCTGACCAGGATCGCGGCAAGCGCCACCTGGGCGCCTTCGGTCAGCAGCAGGCAGGCGTCGTCCACCTTTCCCAGCATCGGTTGCAGCCAGCGCGCCGCTGCGTGGCGGTCGGTCGGGTTGCCGCCGCCCAGGTGATAGGTCATCAGGTTGGGCGCGTTGCTGCGTGCAAGCACGGCGGCGGCACCGCGGCGCAGGGTCTCGGCCAGCGCATCGGCGTCGGGTACCGGTGGCACGTTCATGCTCAGGTCCACCACCTGGTCGAAGCCAGCCTTGGGCGGTGCGATGAAACTGCCTTGTGGCCCGCGTGCTTCGATCAGGCCGCGCTTGCGTGCTTCATCGAAGGCGCGGGTGACCGTGGTCAGATCGATACCGAGCTGCTGCGCCAACGCGCGCTGCGAGGGCAGGCGCTGTCCGGGTGCGAGGCCGCCACGGCGCACCGTGCGTTCCAGCGAATTGACGATGCGCAGGTAGATCGGCCCGTTGTGCGCGAGCACGTCCTGCACCCATTCGCGGGCTGCGACATCCGGTCGCGGCATGTACGGAGCATGTCGGGGCGTATCGTTGCTTCCAACGGCGGGAGCCTGTCCATAACCATCGGTCGGTTCGGACAGGTGACCGCCGTTGTTGTTTGCGGCGGCCGCACCGGCCAGCGTCAGTGATGTCATCGCGCGTCCTCAGCGCTTGGCCTGCCAGGGGCAGTAGCAGCCCACGGCAAGCAGTCCCTTTGGGCGCACGGTCTCGCCGCGCACCAGTCTGTCCAGCAGCGGTTCGACAAAGCTGTTGGCCGAATTGCAGACCATGCCGATGCTGTACGGCCCCGCGTAGGCGAGGTGGCCCTGGCGATCCCAGATGGCTACGGCGGGGCTGGCCGGGATGTGTTCGATACCGTCGATGGTCGGCAGGTTGATCACCTTGTTGCGCAGCGGCTCGGGCAGCTCGCCCTGCGTACCCGGGCGGCGGATCGCATAGAAGTCGATGCCGGCGCGGCGGTACATGCTGATCAGGTAGCTCAGGTGCGCACCGGTCTCGCGGTTGCACACGCCGCAGGCCGGGTCCCAGAAATGCACCACGCGGATGCGGCCGGTATCACCGGCCAGATCGGCCGGCAGGCGCAGTTGCGAGTCGTCGAAGACGATGGCCTGTTCGGTGAAGGTGGACTGCGCGCTGTAGCCGAAGTACTGCCACAGCGCAGCCGCCACGCCGGCCATGAACAGGCAGGCGAGGGCGATCATCGTCGGCAGCAGCCAGCGGCGACGCGGCGCGGCTGCGCCCATCAGGACGCTTCCCCGCCGAACTTGTGCACGTACTGCTTGCGCATCTCGCGGCAGGAGTCGGCCTGCGCGCGACGCTGGATCTCGCTACGCGAGGGATCCTCGCTGCGCTGCACGCACTGCTCGATGGCGTGGCGCTCGGCGGCCTGCACGTCCACGGTCTGCGGCTGCAGGCAGACCCAGGCCAGCGCGGCCAGCATCAACACCACAAAGCCACCGCACCCGGCCATCACCAGGTGGAACTTCAGTTTCTCGGCGCGCATCGATGCACGTCCCTTCATCCATACATTGCATACAAAATATCATCTTGTATGGATGAAGCGCCATGCACCCGGTTCAGACGATGGCGTTGTGCCGGGCCTCGGGGGCTTCAGACAGAATCTCGTTCAGCTTGGCCAGCGCCCCGGCCAGCGCGCCCTGGTCGACCGCGCCGCCCAGCGACAGGCGGATCGCGTTGCCCGGCGGCGGCTCTTCCACGCTGAAGGCATCCGAGCTAGCGATGCCCAGGCCCTGTTCCTGTGCGGCCTGGATCAACCGGTACTGGTCCAGCCGTGGCGGCAGCGGCAGCCACACATGCAGGCCGGCCGGATGCGCCTGGGCACGGGACGGCAGGTACTGCGCGGCAATCGCCTGGCGCTCGCGCAGTTCCTGCTGGAAGCGCTGCACCATGTCCTGCGCCTGGCCGCTGCGGATCCACTGCGAGGCCACCGCCACCATCGACTGGGTCGGCATCAGCGCGATTGCGCGCAGCGCATCCAGCACCGGTTCCATCGGCTCGCCGGCCGGCACCACCAGGTAGGCGGTGCGCAGGCCCGGGGCCAGGCACTTGGACAGGGTGGAGATGTAATACACCGGGCAGCCGGCGTCGCGGTGGGCGGCCAGCGGCGGCGCGGCGTCACCGGCCAGCAACCAGTAGGGATCGTCTTCGATCACGGTCAGATCGTGGCGCTTGGCCACCGCCAGCAGGGCATGCCGGCGCTGTGCCGACATCGTTGCCGTGGTCGGGTTCTGGATGGTCGGCACCAGGTACAGCAGGCGCGGGCGGCGCAGCTGGCAGGCCTCCTCCAGCGCGTCCGGCAGCATGCCCTCGGCGTCCATCGCCACCGGCACCACGCCCCGCTGCAGCACGCGCGCGGCGGCCAGCAGGCCCGGGTAGGTCAGCTGCTCGGCGGCGATCAGCTCGCCCGGCTGGGTGCGGGCCAGGATCAGCGCGCACAGCGCGGTCTGCGCGCCGGGACAGATCACCACCTGGTCGGCACCCACCGTGCCCAGCATCGGCGCCAGCCACTGCACGGCGGCGGCGCGGTCCTCGCGGGTGCCGGCGCCGACGTGATAGCTCATCAGCTCGCCCTGGCCCAGCTGCTGGCCCACGTGCTGGAAACCCGCCTCCATGCCCTGCGCGAACGGCGCGCTGCCCAGCAGCGGCGGGATGTTCATGCTCAGGTCCACCGAGGTGCTGCGGTTGCCGGCCGACAGCGCGATGAAGGTGCCCCCGGCGCCCTGCGCATCGAGCAGGCCGGCCTGGCGCAGCTCGGCGAAGGCACGGGTGACCGTGGTCAGGTCCACGCCCACCTGCTGGGCCAGGTCGCGCTGTGGCGGCAGCCGGTCGCCCGGGCGCAGCACGCCGTCATCCACCGCCTCGCGCACCTGCTGGGCAATCTGCAGGTACAGCGGGCCGGCGCCCTCGCGGAAGGGGCGAACCCAGGTGCGATTGGGGTGTTTCAGGCGGCGGCCGGCGGCAGGTGGCGTCATCGGTCAGTTTTTTCCATACGTACAGATGCACAAGTCCATACAATGCTGTATCTTGTATGGGCTTGATTGGAGTGGTTCGCCTGCTTGTAGGCGACCTCGTACCCACAGTGTAGCCGCTCCACGCCCGGGCGCTGCGCGCAGGCGAGCCGGTCAAGCGCGCTTCTTCAACAGGGTTGACCTCCAATGAATATCTGCTGGAACCGCATCCGCCTGGCGCTGGTCGCCCTGGCCTGCGTCGGCCTGTCGGGCTGTGACTGGGTGCTGCTGGATTCGAAGGGCATGGTCGGGCTCGCCCAGCGCGACCTGATCCTGATCTGCATCGGCCTGATGCTGATCGTGGTGATACCGGCCATCGTGCTGACCTTCGTGTTCGCGTGGCGCTACCGCGCCGGCAACACCAAAGCGAAATACATGCCTGACTGGTCGCACTCCACCAAGGTGGAGATCGTGGTCTGGGGCGTGCCGCTGATCATCATCGCGGTGCTGGCGGTGATCGTGTGGAAGTCGACCCACGAGCTGGACCCGTACAAGCCGCTGGACGTGGCCGGTGAGCCGCTGCACGTGGACGTGATCGCCACCGACTGGAAGTGGGTGTTCGTGTACCCGGACCTGGGCATCGCCACCGTCAACCAGCTCAACTTCCCGGCCAACCGCCCGCTGGCATTCAACATCACCTCCAACTCGACGATGAATACCTTCTTCATCCCGCAGCTGGGTGGGCAGATCTACGCGATGGCCGGCATGCGCACTCAGCTGCACCTGATCGCCAACGAGCCCGGCCAGTTCCGTGGCATGTCCGGCAACTACAGCGGGCATGGCTTCTCGAACATGAAGTTCATCGCCACTGCCAGCAGCAACGAAGACTTCGATCGCTGGGTGGCCGAGGTGCGCAGCGCGCCCGACGCGCTCAGCTTCACGCAGTTCAAGGCGCTGGCCGCGCCGTCGAAGAACGCACCGGTGCAGCACTTCTCCAGTGTTGAACCGCTGCTGTTCAAGAAGGTCATCGACCAGTTCATCGGCGTCGGTGAGAACACCGCTGCTGCGACCCCGGCGGGCGCTGCCGGCGGTGCCCAGGTTTCCCAGGAGTAACGAACATGTTGGGTAAATTGACGTGGGAGGCCGTGCCACTGCACGAGCCGATCGTCGTGGTCACATTGGCGGCCATGGTGCTGGGTGGCCTCGCGCTGCTCGGCGCGGTGACGTACTTCAAGCTGTGGGGCCCGCTCTGGCGTGACTGGTTCACCACCGTGGACCACAAGAAGATCGGCATCATGTATGTGGTGGTGGCGCTGGTCATGCTGGTGCGTGGCTTTGCCGATGCGCTGATGATGCGCGCGCAGCTGGCCGCGGCCGGGCCGGGCAGTGATGGCTTCCTGCCACCGGAGCACTACGACCAGATCTTCACCGCACACGGCGTGATCATGATCTTCTTCGTGGCCACCCCGTTCGTGGTCGGCCTGATGAACATCATCGTGCCGCTGCAGATCGGCGCGCGCGACATGGCGTTCCCGTTCCTCAACGCCTTCAGCTTCTGGATCTTCGTGGTCGGCGCCGCGCTGATGATGATCTCGCTGGGCGTTGGCGAGTTCGCCATGACCGGTTGGGTCGCCTATCCGCCGCTGTCGGGCATCGAGTTCAGTCCAGGCGTCGGCGTGGACTACTACATCTGGGCATTGCAGGCCTCGGGCATCGGCACCTTGCTGACCGGCGTCAACCTGTTCATCACCATCCTGCGCATGCGTGCGCCGGGCATGACCCTGATGAAGATGCCGGTGTTCACCTGGACCGTGCTGGTCACCAGCGTGATCATCATCGCTGCCTTCCCGATCCTGACCGTGGCACTGGGTGCGCTCACCCTGGACCGTTACCTGGACTTCAACTTCTACACCAACACATTGGGTGGCAACCCGATGATGTACGTGAACCTGGTGTGGGCCTGGGGCCATCCGGAGGTGTACATCCTGGTGCTGCCGGCGTTCGGCATCTTCTCCGAAGTGACTGCCACGTTCGCGCGCAAGAAGCTGTTCGGCTACAAGTCGATGGTGGGCGCCACGCTGGCGATCGGCATCCTGTCGTTCATCGTCTGGCTGCACCACTTCTTCACCATGGGCTCCGGTGCCAGCGTCAATGCCTTCTTCGGCATCATGACGATGATCATCGCCATCCCCACCGGCGTGAAGATCTTCACCTGGCTGTTCACCATGTACGGCGGCCGCGTCGAGTTCAGCGTGCCGATGCTGTGGACCATCGCCTTCCTGGTCACCTTCACCATCGGCGGCATGACCGGTGTGCTGCTGGCCATCCCGGGCGCAGACTTCCTGCTGCACAACAGCCTGTTCCTGGTCGCGCACTTCCACAACACCATCATCGGCGGCGCGCTGTTCGGCTACCTGGCCGGCTTCGCCTACTGGTTCCCGAAGGTGTTCGGCTTCACCCTCAACGAGCGCCTGGGCAAGTGGTCGTTCGCCTGCTGGGTGATCGGCTTCTACCTGGCCTTCATGCCGCTGTACATGCTGGGCTTCATGGGCATGACCCGCCGCATGAACCAGTACGACAACCCGGCGTGGACGCCGTACCTGATCGCCGCCTTCATCGGCGCGCTGTTCGTGTTCGCGGGCATCATCCTGATGCTGGTGCAGATCTACGTGAGCGTGCGCGACCGCAAGCGCAACCTGGACCTGACCGGCGACCCGTGGAATGCACGCACGCTGGAATGGGCCACGCCGTCGCCGCCGCCGTTCTACAACTTCGCCGTGGTGCCCAAGGCCGATGAGCTGGACGCCTTCCACGAAGCGAAGAAGCGCGGCCTGCCGCCGCCGCCGAAGAAGTACGCACCGATCCACATGCCGAAGAACACCGGCGTGCCGCTGATCCTCAACATCTGGATCCTGGTGCTGTGCTTCGCCCTGGTCTGGCACATCTGGTGGATGGCCGCGGCCAGCTTCATCGCGATGATCGTGACCCTGATCGTGCGGTCCTACGACGAGGACGTGGACTACTACGTCAGTTCCGAAGAGGTGGCACGCACCGAAGCGGCCAACCTTGCCAAGCTGAAGGAGGTACGCGCATGAACCTGTTGACCCGCCCCGAGCTGGCCAGCGACACGCAGGCGCACGAGGACCACCACGAGCACGACCACGGCCACGAACAGGGCGGCATGAAGGTGTTCGGCATGTGGGTCTACCTCATGTCCGACCTGGTGCTGTTCGGTTCGCTGTTCGCCTCGTACGCGGTGCTCAGCACCGCCTACGCCGGCGGCCCCACCGGCAAGGACCTGTTCTCGCTGCCGTTCGTGATGGCCGAGACCTTCCTGCTGCTGGTCTCCAGCATCACCTACGGCCAGGCCGTGCTGGCGATGCATCGCCACGACACCTCGGCAGTACTGCGCTGGCTGGGCGTGACCTTCGTGCTCGGTGCTTCGTTCATCGGCATGGAGATCTACGAGTTCTCGCACCTGATCCACGAAGGCGCAGGCCCCAGCACCAGTGCCTACCTGTCGGCGTTCTTCGCGCTGGTCGCCACCCACGGCCTGCACGTGGCCAGCGGCCTGATCTGGATGGCGGTGGTCATGCACCAGGTCTATCGCCGTGGCCTGACCCCGACCAACATCACCCGCGTGTCGTGCCTGAGCCTGTTCTGGCACTTCCTGGACCTGGTGTGGATCTGCGTCTTCACCTTCGTCTACCTGATCGGAGCCTTCTGACATGGCCCACGTCGAAACTTCGCGCGCCGGCAATGCGCACGGCTCCACCAAGTCCTACCTGATCGGCTTCGTGCTGTGCGCGCTGCTGACCGTGGTGCCGTTCGCACTGGTGATGAACCCGGTGCTGTCGCGGCCGCTGACCCTGTTCCTGCTGGTCGGCTTCGCGGTGGCGCAGATCCTGGTGCAGCTGGTCTATTTCCTGCACATGGACCGCAAGTCCGAAGGTGGCTGGAACCTGGCCAGCTTCGTGTTCACCCTGGTGATCCTGTTCATCATCGTCGCGTTGTCGGTGTGGATCATCTGGAGCATGCACTACCACATGATGATCAACTGACCGTGGCCGGGGTGATCGGCACGGACCGCGCGATCACCCCGGCACCTCCGTCCTCTTTCCCCCAAGGGCAGGCCTGACCGAGACCCCGCCCGCGTCTGCGTTGGTGGTACCCGTGAAGCGTGTTGCTGCTGTTGCCCGTTCGTTGTTCTTTCCCCGATTCCGCTTGCCGCTGCTGGCCGGCCTGGCCATCGGCCTGCTGGCCGGCTGCAGTGCGCAGTCGCGCATGGACTTCTACTCCAAGGACATCGCCTGCGAAGAGCTCGGCCAGCAGTGGTCGATGCCCGACAGCCACGGCACCGTGCGCGGCCCGAAGGACCTGCAGGGGCAGGTGACCTATCTGTTCTTCGGTTTCACCAGCTGCCCGGACGTGTGCCCGACCACGATGGTCGAGCTGAGCCAGGTCAAGCACCTGATGGGCAAGGATGCCGACCAGCTGCAGGTAGTGTTCGTCAGCGTTGACCCGGCGCGTGATACGCCGGAGGTCGCGCGCACCTATGTGGAAGCGTTCGACCCCAAGGCGATCGCGCTGGTCGGCAACGAAGCACAGCTGGCGGCGATGGCCAGCGACTTCAAGGCGTTCTACGAGAAAGAGCCCGGCCAGGTACCGGATACCTACACCATGAGCCACATCGCCGGTGGCTACGTGTTCGACCGCCAGGGCCGCCTGCGCCTGTTCGCGCCGTACGGCATGCCGGTGGAAAAGCTGTTCTCGGACGTGCAGCGCCTGCTGCTCGAACCCGGCCACCCGGCCGCCGGCAACGACGCACTGGCCAGCTGCCACCTCAAGCACAGCGGCACACTCGCCGCCCGGTAGGTGTCGACCTTGGCAATCCTGTGGGTGCCGACCGTTGGTCGGCACACGTGATGCATGAATCCGGTGGGTGCCGACATCGGGGTTCTGCTGTGTGCCGGCATCGCGAATCTGGTGGGTGCCGACCGTTGGTCGGCACGCCCCTGCGCCGAGCCCATGCTGACTCACAGCATCAAGAGCCGATGTATCGATAGTGGAGATGGTCGGAGTCATCCACGAACTCGACATGAAGGATTGCTTCGTCAGGAACTCCGTCAGCGAGCAGTACGCACTCCACAATAACGGTCCCGGCGTTGGTGCGATAAGCATCCACAGGCGGGCGTGAGTTGCCGGGAATGGATGTCATTCTCCGATGAGGGGCTGTGATAGTCACCTCATCATCAAAGTAGTCGCCGATTGCTTCGAAGATCTCTTCGATGACATCTTCCGGAACAAGGAACCGTTCTGACAGTGCCTTGCGGTTCCTTGCGGAGATCGCTGCAACGAATTTCTCCAGTGCGCCATACTGATCTCCAGAGATAACAACATCCAACGTGCAGCCCTCTGCCGAGTATCCGGCTCGATTGAGAAGACTTCAGAGTAGGGCGAGAAGCATTTCGTGCCACGTGGCGATTGCGACATTTACTACAGAAAATTGCCGAGCATGGGCTCGGCTCTACAAGCGCGCGGCCCAGCAACGCCACTCTGCCCCGGTGCATGCCGACATCGGGAATCCGGTGGGTGCCGACCATTGGTCGGCACACCCTGACATCAATCCCCGGCCGGCCAGGAGAGCCAACCGGCCGGGGCACCACTCAACGCCTTACTTGGTCTCCTCCCACTGCACCACGTCCGGCTCGGTGGCGCGGATACCGGCGGTGGACAGCAGCTTGGTGCTCGCATCCAGCGCCGCGTTCACCGACGGGTACTCCACGATGGCCTGGCCCGAAGCCTTGGAGACCTTCACCACGGTGCCGCCGGTGGCGGTAGCCGCACGCTGGGCCGATGCCGCATCGGTGAAGAACACCTTGACCCGCGACGTCGCCACCACCGGTGCTCCGTCATGGGAGACCGCCGCCGCAAACTTGCCGGCGCCGGCATCAGCAGGCGCCGCCGCTGCGCCATCCAGCGAACGCTTGGTGCGCGAACTGGTGGTCGCCGCCGCCTGCGGGGTGATCGTGAACTGACCGCCGCTGGCCTGCTTCACGGTGGTCGAGGGGGACAGCTGGAAGCGCGTGCCGCCCACATCGAACGAGCGGCCGGTAGCGGACGCCTTCAGTTCCTGCGCATCCACGGTCGACAGGGTCCTGGCCGGAGGGGTCTGCCCCGAGCTCTGTGCCCAGGCAGGGGAGGTCATCGCCGCGAAGGCGAGCGTGCTCAACAGAATGGTGGTCTTCATCATCAGTGCCCCAGAACGCGGATCTTGAAGAATTCGAGGTTGCCGCGCGATGCTGCGGTCGCGGCCTGCCCCATGTCGGTCACTTCCAGCGTCCAGGTGCCGCTGGCATTCTCATCCAGGAAGGCATTGCTGGACAGCAGGTCCCAGCTGGTGAAGTTGCTCTGCGCGCCACCCGTACCCGAACCGATCGCGGTGAACGCCGGTTGCACCACGCTGCGGGTACCGCTGGGCGAGACCAGCACGAACTGAAGCTGGCGCGTGTTGCGGTGGTTGACCCGGAAGCCCAGTTGCACGCTTTCGATGTTGCGCGCGCCGTTGGCCACCTGGAAGGTCAGGCGTGCGGCGGCGGCCGAGGTGTTGCCGATGGCCACGGTGCGCGTGGTGTTGCGCCAGCCGCTGTCAACCAGCGGTCCCAGCGACTGGAAGTTTTCGGCGACTTCCACCGCACGCGCGGCGTTGACCACACCGAAACCGTACCAGTTGCTGTAGGCACGGTTGGCCGCATTCACCGTCCAGCCCGGTACCAGCGTGCGCCCGTCGGCCAGCGTCACCGCCGGCTGGTTCGGGTGGTTGCGGGTGGCGGTGGTAGCCAGGATGTACTTCACATCGCGATAGGACAGGTTCGGATTGGCTTCCAGCACCAGTGCCGCCACGCCCGATACCATCGGCGCCGACGCCGAGGTGCCGTTCATCTTGGCGGTGTAGTTGCAGGTGCTGTCGATGGCCGAAAGGTTGCTGTCCAGCGTGTTCTGGCGGTTGGTGTTCTTGTTGCTGCCCTGCGCGCACCCGGTCACGTCGGTGGTGACGATGGCCGGGTCGTACGCGCGTGCCACCAGGCCGGGCGCGTACTGGGCCTGCAGGCCGTATTCGCCGCCAAAGGCCGACACCCACAGGGCCGAGCCGGTGGAGGAGTACGACGAGCGCACGCCATCGGCGCGCACCGCCGCCACGGTGATCACGTTGAACAGGTTGTTGCGCGGGTCGCGTCCGGCCGGCACGCAGCCGGTGTTGCGGTTCTTGGTGTCGGTGGTGCAGACATCCTGGGTCTGGCTGATCGAGGCATTGTTGAAGTTGTTGCCGGCCGACTTCACATAGATGCCGCCACGGCCACCGCGCGTACCCGACAGTGCCTGCTCATACGAACGAATCGTGTTTTCGCTGTACGCCAACGGCAGGTTCGGATTGCCCGGGCCGGCGCCCCAGCTGTTGTTGAACACCTGCACGTCGGCCGATTCCGCGCCGTCCCACCAGGCGTACTCGATGTTGCTCTGCTGGTTGCCCAGCGCGGTACGCGAAATCGGGTTGAAGCCCTTCAGCGTCGCCGCCGGGGCCACACCGCGCACGCCCAGGTTGTTGGCGCCCACCGCACCGGCGATGCCACCGACCATGGTGCCGTGGTTGTCGACATCCGGGTTGGTCGGGGTGGGGTTGTTCGAGCCATTGGTGAAGTTCTTGCCGGCCACCGCCGCCACGTTGGCCGCCAGGTCCGGATGCGCGATCTGCAGGCCATCATCGACGATGGCGATGGTGACGCCCTGGCCGCGGATGCCATTGCGGAACAGGCCATCCACGTTCAGATCGTTGCCGGCCACCGGCAGGGTGTCGCCCAGTACGGCCTGCCCGGTGTTGAGCAGGTGCCACTGCCGTCCGGCCAGCGGATCGGCCTGCTGGGCGTGGGCGGTGACGGCCAGGCTGCCCAGCACCAGGGCAGTGGCAAGGGCCAGGCGCGCGGAGCGCGGTGGCGCGGAGCGTTGCGTGTGTCGCTTCATACACGAATCCTTCTGTTGTGAATCGGCATGGCAGGACGGCGGGGCGGAACTGCCCCATCGCAACGAGCCAAACGCGACACAACGAACAACCCCCTACCTCTTCACACATCCAATCTGCAGATGTGCCGATTGCGTCACAAACGCTTATGCCGTCGAGGAATAAAAACTGGCGGTCGCGGCCCTCCTGCCCGTGCCATCATCGTTGGGCCGTCTCTCGCGGCCCCTTGCACAAGGAAGACCGATGGCCAGGAAAGACCCGGACACCGAAACTCCCGTGGACGAGGCCTTCCGTCCCACCCTGGCCTGGATGGCAAACGAGATCGCGGCCGGCCGTGCGCCCCACGCAGCGAACGTGCCCGCGTGCAGCGCCGACATTTGGGATGTCATCACCGGCATCATCGCGGACTACGGGGAAACCCTGGTGACGCTCCCCGAGGCCAGCTGGGAAACTTCGGTCAGCCAGTGGCATGGCGAGCGCTGGAAGGTCCTGGTCGACCTGTACACGGCTGTGGAAGGGCGAAGTGATCTGGTAATGGATGTGGACATCGCCGAAACCGAAACCGGCTTCGAGTACAGTCTGCACCTGGTCTACGTTCCCTGAGGAGACGCGATGAAGCCGAAGCAATTCCGTCTCACCGCCGAGCAGATCAAGCCTCTGCTGGAGGGCTATGGCGGATGCATCGCCACCGATCGCATCACCGTTGATGGCCAGCCCGTGGGTTACTGCTACCGCGAGGCGCCCGACAACGAGTTGGACAGTGGCTGGCGATTTCTTGCTGGTGACGAAACCGATGATTACCTGGACGAGCCGGGAAACTCCGGCGTGTACGACGTGAACACCATCGCCAACTGCGATCGTGCCGTCCTGGCAGTGGTGGACGCGCCGGCGGGTACCGAGTTCGAACGCACTGAAGACGGCAGGTTGCTGCCCGTCTGATCGGTGATGCCACGTGTTAGGTGGCATCCATCCTGGTGGGTGCCGACCGTTGGTCGGCACATCCATCCAAGCTTGCCGTCACTCCCACCGGTCATCATCGCGCACCCTCACATCCGGCTGTGCTACTACAGCCCGTGCACCCTTCCGCATCGGAGCACGATGATGGTCAATCCTCTAGCCCAGGCCCATCGCGGCCTCGGCACCACGCTGTTCAGCCTGTTGAACCCGATACCCTTCGGCTTCTTCGTCGGCGCACTGATCTTCGACGCGATCTACCTCAACAGCGCCGAGGTGATGTGGGGCAAGGCCGCCGCCTGGCTGATCACCTTCGGCCTGCTGATCGCCATTATTCCGCGCCTGATCAACCTGTTCGCGGTCTGGCGCCGCAATGGCACGGCCACCCGTATAGACCGCATCGACTTCTTCCTCAACCTGATCGCAGTGGTGCTGGCCATCTGGAACGCCTTCGTGCACAGCCGCGATGCGTATGCCGTGGCGGTGCCGGGCACGATCCTGTCGGCGCTGACTGTGGCCCTGATCGCCCTGGGCCTGATCCTGCTGTCACTGCAGCCGCCGGTGCTGCAGGGAGGTCGTCATGGTTAAGCACATCCTGCCCACCGTCGCCGCCCTGGCGCTGGCCGTGATGCTGTCGGCCTGCGCGGGCAAGGCCGAATACCACCCCACCGATCAGTCCGGTGCGAAGCCACCGCTGCCGGCACCGAAGAACTTCCTGATGCCGCCGATGCAGGTGCCTCGTGGCGTGGGCTGGGCCGATGGCCAGTCGCCCACGGTGGCCGAAGGCCTGAAGATCGAGCGCATCGCCGCCAACCTGCAGCATCCGCGGCGGCTGCTGACCCTGCCCAACGGCGATGTGCTGGTGGTGGAGGGCAATGGCCCCGGCGAAGAACCCGTCACCACGCCCAAGCAGTGGATCGCCGGCAAGGTGAAGGCGCGCTCGGGCAAGGCCGGCAAGGGCGGCAACCGGGTCACCCTGCTGCGCCGCGCGCCGGGAACGAACACCTGGGCCCAGCACGTCTACATCGAAGGCCTGCATTCGCCGTTCGGCATCCAGCTGATCGGTGACACGCTGTACGTGGCCAACACCGGCAACATCATGCAGTACCGCTATGTACCCGGCGAAACCCGCATGTCCGACAAGGGCCGCGAGTTCACCGACCTGCCCAGCACCATCAACCACCACTGGACCAAGGAACTGCTGGCCAGCCGCGATGGCAGCAAGCTGTACGTGGGCGTGGGTTCCAACAGCAACATCACTGAAAATGGTTTGGCCGTCGAATACCGCCGCGCGGTGGTGCTGGAAGTGGATGTGGCCACCCGTGGCAGCCGCATCTTTGCGTCAGGCATCCGCAACCCGACCGGGCTGGACTGGGAGCCGAGCACCGGCACGCTGTGGGCCGTGGCGAACGAGCGCGATGAGATCGGTGCCGACCTGGTGCCTGATTACCTCACCTCGGTGAAGGAAGATGGCTTCTACGGCTGGCCCTACAGCTACTACGGCCAGCACGTGGACGAACGCGTGCAGCCGCAGCGGCCGGACCTGGTGGCCAAAGCAATCACGCCCGACTACGCCATCGGCTCGCACGTGGCACCGCTGGGCCTGCTGTTCTACACCGGCCAGGCACTGCCGGCGCAGTACCACGGCGGCGCCTTCATCGGCGAGCACGGCAGCTGGGACCGCTCGCCGTTGAGTGGCTACGAAGTGGTCTACGTACCGTTCAAGGACGGCAAGCCGACCGGGCGGCCGCAGACCGTGGTCAGCGGCTTCGCCTCGAAGGACGAGAAGACGCTGATGGGTGCGCCGGTAGGCATGGCCATGGATGCCGAGGGTGCACTGCTGGTGGCCGACGACGTGGGCGACGTGGTGTGGCGGGTGTCAGCCAAGTAATTCTGCAGAGCCGAGCCCATGCTCGGCTGCTCTTCGTTCGGTGCACGGAAACCCGCACGGTGCGCGCGTAAGCCGAGCATGGGCTCGGCTCTACAGTTCCGCGGTACTGCTGCGGAACCCGCTGAACACCGACTCGGCAGCAAACCCCACGCCGCCCAGCAGTACGCCGAAATACACCACCGTGGCCACCACGAAACCGTAACCGGCCGCCACCGCCGCGCCATCGCGCTGGATGAAGCCAATCGCAAACGACATCAGCGCCAATGCCGGCAACGTGTTGCTGAAGGGGATCGGCCCAGCAGGCGCCATCAGCAGCAGGGTCGCGAACACCAGCATCAGGTTGTTCAGGCGCATCATCTTCTTCGAGCGCACCATCACCGCCAACCGCATCGGCCGCGACAGCCGCTCCATGCGATGCACCCACTTCAGCGCACGGCCGAGGTTGGCCTTCAGCTTGTCGGTGGCGATCTCGCGGCGTGCCAGCTTCTGCGGCACCCACAGCGGGCGGTTGCGCACCCGGCTCAGGCCGATCAGCAGGATCGAGGCGCCAAACACGGTACTCAGCCCGGGAATCGACACCGGGATGATGAAGATGGCCGAGAGCAGGATCACGATCAGCAACAGGCCTTCATCGCCCAGCGCACTGAGCAGGGTGCCGACGCTCACCTGGTCGCCGGGCAGCTCGTCGATCATCTGCTCGATCTGCTGGGCCAGGGGGGCGCTGTCGTTGGTTTCGGGGGCACGGTAGGTCATGCGTCGCAAGGTTCTCCAGGGAAGGGCGGTCAATGGGCCGTCCTGCGGTGGGGGACGCACAGGCTCCTGCAGTATCCCGGCCAACGTGGGCAAAGAGGTGAACCGGGCATGAGGGGGTAAACTGGCGTGCCCCGCACGAGTTGAACGCAATGGACATGGGCCGCCGGCAATCGACCATCGAACTGGTCGCCATCGACATGGATGGCACCCTGCTGGACCCCAGCCACACGCTCACCGCCCGGGCCAAACAGGCCATCGCACAGGCGCGCGCGCTGGGCGTGCACATCGTGCTGACCAGTGGCCGCCCGGTCCCCGGCCTGGCGCCGTTCCTGCACGAGCTGGGCATCACCGGCGACGACGACTACTGCATTGCCTGCAATGGCGGCCTGGTGCAGCGCATCGGCACACGCGAAACCGTGGTCGAGTATCCGCTCAGCTTCGGTGATTTCCTGTTCTGCGAGCGGGTGGCCCGCGAACTGGGCGTGCATTTCCAGGCGCTGGACAGCCAGCGCATGTACACGCCCAACCAGGACATCAGCTACTACACCGTGGCCGACTCGCATCTCTCGCGGATGCCATTGTCCTACCGCCGCGTGGAAGACATGGACCCGTCGATGTCCTTCATCAAGCTGATGATGATCGACGCGCCGGACGTGCTGGATGCCGCCATCGCGCGCCTGCCCAGCGAACTGACCGAGCGCTTCGCGGTACTGAAGAGCGCACCGTTCTTCCTGGAAGTGTTCGACCACCGCGCCGGCAAGGGCCCGAGCCTGCAGAAGCTGGCCGAGCACCTGGGCATCGACCGCGCCAACGTGATGGCCATCGGCGACCAGGAAAACGACCTGACCATGCTGCAGTACGCCGGCACCAGCGTGGCGATGGGCAATGCCATCGACGCGGTGAAGGCCGTCGCGCGGTTTGAAACCACCAGCAATGCCGATGAAGGCGTGGCGCGCGCGATCGAGCGTTACGTCCTGCAGTAACCGCGCGTCCAGCTGCCCCGGTAGGTGCCAACCTTGGTTGGTACACGCAATCGGCAAGCGCCGACCAGGGTCTATACCCACGTATAGCCCACCCATCCCCACCGCCATCGGCGCTGTACCACGGTGCAATGGCGGATGCGGCAGTGCGATGCAAGAATTTCGCACGTCGAAATCACGCCATCGAATCCTGCGACAGACGAACGACTTCCTCTGCCACTGACCGGCGCGCACTGCGCCGTCGCTCCTTCAACGCAATCGCATCGTCAGCCACAGCATCGACACCGGTGCTGCAACGCGCTGGGCGTGCGCCTGCGCCGATCTCTCCCAGCACCTGGATCTGCCCATGAACACCCCACCCACGACGCGCCTCGCCCTGGCCATCATCGCGGCCATCACCGCACCTGCGTACGCCGCAGAAACGCACGACGCCGCACTCGACACGCCCACCACGCTCAACGCCCTGCAGGTCATCGCCACGCCGCGCGGTGCCGCCGTGGCACCGACCCAGGTGGTCGGCCCCAACCGCTACATCATCAAGGCCGAAGACCTCGACGCGATGGTCACCGGCAATAACGGCCTGGCCATGCTGAAGCAGGTGCCGGGCGCGAGCTATACCGCCACCGATGGTCTTGGCCTGGATATTTCCGCCACCAGCCTGTTCGTGCGCGGCTTCCGCATGAATGAAATGGGCATCACCTTTGAGGGCGTGCCGCTGAACGACAACGGCTTCCTCTCGCTCACCGGCACCAGCGTGGTGAACGTGGCCGTGCCCGATGGCATCGGCGCGATCACGGTCAGCCCCGGTGGCGCACCGGTCAGCGTGTTCTCCAGCAGCGTCAACGGCGGCAGCCTGGAATACCGCCTGCGCGACCTGCAGGACACGCCCAGCCTGCGCGTGAAGCAGGGCGTGGGCAGCAACAACACGTTGGTCACCACCGTATCCGGGCAGAGCGGCCAGCTCGGTGAGCACGGCCCGAAAGTGCTGGTCGACCTGCAGCGCGTGTCCGCCGACAAGTACCAGGGCGAGGGCACGCAGAACTTCCTGCGCGGCGATCTGAAGCTGCAGCAGGACGTCGCCTGGGGCGATTTCACCGTGTTCCTGTCCGACAGCAAGGCCAAGGTCTGGGGTTACAACAACATCTCCTTCGACATGATCCGCAAGCTGGGCTGGAAGGCCGACATCTTCTATCCCGATTACGCGTGGGCCTGGTACGTGGCCTCGCCGGAGAACGCAGACAAATCCTGCGGCGCCTACACCTGCGGTGAGCTGTCCGAACTGATCCCGTACGACACCGGCCAGACCACCCGCGACCGCGTGTCCTCGATCAACCATCGCTTCCAGATCACCCCGGCCCTGAGCGGCAACGTGCAGCTGTACAACGCCAACAGCCATACGCAGGCCACGCTGACCGACCCGACCGTACCGTCGCCCAACGGCGCGCCGTTCTCCGAACAGGTGCAGACCCCGCGCCTCAACCGGCTGGGCGGCATGGTCAACCTGCAGTTCGAGACCGGCGCGCACACCTTCACCGCGGGCTTCTGGCAGGAGAAGAGCAAGGCCGCGGCCAAGACCGAGTGGTACCAGCAGCCGCTGCTGGGCGAAGGCCCGCCGCTGAAGGCCACCGGTCCGTTCGATGTGTACGGACCTGCGTTCAAGACCGACAACGCATCGAGCTGGGTGACCCGCTCGCGCCAGTTCTACCTGCAGGACGACATCGTGTTGAATGACACGCTGAAGCTGGGCGTTGGTTTCAAGGCCGTGGACTTCCGCACCAGCGGTGGCGGCCTCGGTGACGCCAAGGACCGGCCGGTGAACGGCACGCTGCG
Source organism: Stenotrophomonas maltophilia (assembly GCF_003970865.1). GTDB lineage: Bacteria > Pseudomonadota > Gammaproteobacteria > Xanthomonadales > Xanthomonadaceae > Stenotrophomonas > Stenotrophomonas maltophilia_AR. The sequence goes on from NZ_RXLZ01000033.1 coordinate 33,951, forward strand.
CGCGAAGAGCAACTTCCTGCCGCATGTCTCGCTGTTCTGGAGCCCGACTGAATCCACCGATGCCTTCATCGACCTGGCCAATACCATGAACGGCTATCGCGTCGCTCAGCGCGGCAACATCGGCTACACCGCGTCGGCGTGGACCATCACCGACCAGGAAGAGTTCGACCGCGTGGCGGGCACCCTGCGTCCGGAAAAGAACTGGAACCTCACCGTGGGCGCATCGCACCGCTTCGACCGGCTGACGATCACCGGCGATGTGTTCTACAACGACATCCGCAACCGCCTGCTGTCGGCCGCCATCGGCACCCAGTTCGCGCAGATCAACACCGTGCGGCTGATGCCAAAGATGCACGTAATCGGCGCCGACCTCGGCATCACCGCCGACCTGAGCGACCACCTGCAGTTCTACCAGGGCGTGGCCGTGGCCCGTTCGTACTACGACAGCGATTTCGTGGTGGGTGACACGGTGTACCCGATCAAGGGCAACGCCCAGCCGGGCTACCCGCAGATCTCGCTGGTCAGCGACCTGTCCGCGCACTTCGGTGACTGGCGTTTTGGTGCCACCAGCACCTCGTACCTGCGCCAGCCCTTCACCTACGAGAACGACATCCGCGTGCCGACCTTCTGGCAGGTCAACACCTATGCCGCCTACCGCTTCGGTGCGGACAGCGCCGTGCCCGGCCTGGAGCTGCGGCTGGACGTAAGCAACCTGTTCAACCGTCACAACATCGGCACCGCCACCATCGCCGGCTCGTCGTTCTCGGGGGATTACCAGACCCTGCAGCGCAGCGCGCCACGGCAGCTGATGTTCAGTACCTCGATGGCGTTCTGAGGCGATGAGGGTGGGGTCAGAGCCCTTTGCTGCGCAAAGGGATCCGACCCCAAAACCCGCCCGGAAGCCCGCCTTGCGCAATCAACAGGGATTTTCTGGCGGCGACGCAAGGTTCCCACAATGTTGCTGGGTCATCCTGTTGGCATGGCACAGCACAACCCGCGAACCCCGTTGTTCGGCATCCGGGGCCCAGGACGGCCCCGGCAGGCGCTGTCCGTAGCGCCTGCAATCGACCTGCGCGCCGAATACCAGTTCTGGCAGGTCTACGAACGCGTGGTCCGCCCGCTGCCCGGTGGTGGGCTGCCGCAGGCGTGGCTGGTCTGCCAGAAGGTGTATCGCGACCGCTGGCAGCACCCGGAGGACAGCGACGCGGAGGGACTGTCACGGGTGCTGTTCGGCGACAACATGACGGCTGGCCGGGCGTCGGAGCTGGCGGAGCTCCATGCGCTGGTCAGCCGTCGGGTGGCATCGCTGGCGAAGCGGGGACGGTTGCATTCGGCAGCCTGATGCCTGCCCTTGGTAGGGTCGACTGTTAGTCGACCGCTCTTCGCATCTACCTCTCAGAAGGCCGCGCTTCGTGCGCGAGTCGACCAACGGTCGACTCTACCTATAGCCAGTCCGACCGAAATTTCTAAGGCTTTCCCCGGTCCAACTGCCGATACCCGATCGCTTCAGACAGATGCGCGGTCTGGATCGCTTCACAATCAGCCAGGTCGGCAATCGTCCGCGCCACCCGCAGGATTCGATGCATCGCACGTGCGGAAAGCTGCAGACGCTCGATGGCCTGCTCCAACAGATCCTGATCGGCCTCGCTCAGCTTCGTGCACGCCCGCAGCGCCGCTGGCGGCAGATGCGCATTGAGCCCGCCACGCACCTGCTGCCGGGCATGGGCGGCTTCCACCCGTGCACGTACCGCAGCACTGGGCTCACCCAGTGGCGTGCTCTCCCGCAATTCCACTGCATCCATGCGCGCCACACTGATATGCAGGTCGATACGGTCCAGCAGCGGGCCGGACACTCGCGCGCGGTAGCGGTTGATCCGTTCATCGCTGCACAGGCAGCGGTTGCTGCGGTCGCCAGCCCAGCCGCAGGGGCAGGGATTCATCGCCGCCACCAGCTGGAATCGCGCCGGATACTGCACGCTGCGCGCCGCGCGGGCGATGCGGATGTGGCCGGATTCCAGCGGCTCTCGCAGAGTTTCCAACGCACTGCGGTTCCATTCCGGCAGCTCGTCCAGGAACAGCACGCCGTGATGGGCCAAGGAGATCTCGCCGGGGCAGGGCGGATTGCCGCCGCCCACCAGCGCCGCCGCGCTCGCGCTGTGGTGCGGTGAGCGGAACGGCCGTTGCCGCCAGCGCCGCGGATCCAGCCCCTCACCGCTCACCGAGGCAATCGCGGCCAGCTGCAACGCCTCGGCTTCCTCGGTGTCCGGCAACAGACTGGGCAGGCGCGAGGCCAACAGCGTCTTGCCGCAGCCAGGGCTGCCGATCAGCAGAAGGTGGTGACCACCCGCTGCGGCAACCTCCAACGCGCGCCGTGCATGTGCCTGCCCGCGCACGTCGGCCAGATCGGGCAGCGGTAACGGTGACGTGTCCACGCGCTCCACGGGTGGCAACAAGCGCGGATTGCCCAACCCGGCGCAGCATTCCAGTAGCGTGCGCGCCACGCGCACATCAGCGTGCTCGGCCAGCGCCGCCTCGGCGGCATTGCCGGGCGGCACCACCAGGATGCGGCCGGCGTCAGCCGCCGCGATCGCCGCCGGCAGCGCTCCGGCCACCGGCCGCAGTTCGCCGGTCAACCCCAGCTCGCCCAGGAACTCGTACTGCAGCAGCGACTGCGGATCGACCTGGCCACTGGCCGCAAGAATGCCCAAGGCAATCGCCAGGTCGTAGCGACCACCTTCCTTGGGCAGGTCGGCAGGCGCCAGATTCAACGTGATGCGCCGCTGCGGAAAGTCGAAGCGCGCGCAGAGCAGGGCGGCACGCACGCGCTCGCGGGATTCGCGCACACTGGTCTCGGCCAAGCCCACGATCTGGGTGACAGGAAGGCCGCCAGAGAGATGCACTTCCACCCGCACCAGCGGGGCATCGACCCCGGCGCGGGCGCGGCTATGGACCAGCGCCAGGCTCATGTGTGGATTCCTGCAGTCGGGCGCTTGATGATGCGGCAGGTGAGCTGCGGCCAACCATCGGGAATTGCTGGTGAAGCGGCTAGGGGGATTCCGGCAGACGGTTGGGGCATGTCTTCCTCCTCTGCGGAAACAAGTTTCGGCCATCAAGTGAACGATGGACGCCAATTCGCCGTGTTGCTCAAATTGGCGTGCTACTCAAATTGAATGGTGTCGGTTCCACATGGCCACGCATTTCCAAGCGCTACGCCAATTCCACTTGGGGCATCCAGGTGGTGCAACCATGGATGCTTCTGGAAGAACAGCGTGGCAACAGCCACCGCTTGATTCACGTCAACCCGCACTGGTTTTCAATGTGACTTCCCCAGCCATCGGGGGCTGTGATATGAAGACGGAATCTTGCTGGAAGGCTCTTTCAAGGGGATGGGGAGGATGGAAACGTTTGAGGAGGCTGATCGTCGTGTTTCCCTCGTCCTTTTGGGGTTGGCGAAGCGCATTCCCGAACGAGGCCCGGTGGGGGCCTGGCTCTGTTGCACACTACTGATGAGCCTGGCGCTGACGCCATCGGCAAGTGCCGAGACGGTCACCTACATTCATACCGATGCGCTTGGTTCGGTGGTTGCCGAGACCGACGCCAATGGCAACGTGGTCAAGCGCTATGACTACGAACCCTATGGGGCCGTTGTTGGCGGGCAGGCTGCAGATGGACCTGGATATACGGGACACGTGAGCGACGCTGCCACTGGGCTGAGCTACATGCAGCAGCGCTACTATGATCCCCAGTTGGGACTCTTCCTCTCGGTGGATCCGATCTCTACGCATTCAAGCACGAAACACTTCAATCGATACAGCTACGCTTATGGCAATCCGTACTCCTTCACCGATCCGGACGGAAGAGTTCCGGTAATGCCATTCATCTACGGTGCCGTCCTGGGCGGCCTCGCAGACATCGCGGTCCAGAAAGCCATGAATCCGGATAAGCCTATCGACAAAGTGGAGGTTGGCATTGCTGCTGCGGTTGGCTCTGTCTCCGGAGGCGCTGGTGGAGTAGCCGTTGCGGCGGTGGGTTCCGGCACGATTTCGGTAGGGCGTGCGGTTGCCATACAGACCGTGGTCAATGCGGTGGCGGGCGGTGCTGGCTCCGCCGCAGAGAGTGCAATCAAAGGGCAACCCATCACGGCGGAGGGCGTCGCTTCAAATGCGATTGGCAGTGCAGCGGGGGGATTGGCAGCCTCCGGGGTTGGCGTTGCCATGGGTGATTTCGCAGGTCCAGCCGCACGGGGATCACTCCAACGGCTGAGTCAATCCCGCGGCCCGGGTGGGCCGAACATGGCAAGCGCCACTGCGTCAACTGGAACTGCGATTCCCAGGCAATCGGCACTCCAGGGTGCGGCGTCCCAAGCGGGCCAAGGCCTGGCGGGAGCAGGGGCGACTGTCGTACAGAAGGACCTGGAGAAGAAAAAATGAGTCCCTTGTTGAAAGGCCTCATAGGCACTCAGCTTCTCGCTGCGGTCTTTGGTGCTTCTTACTTCGCAGTTCTCACGTACCGCAGTTACCCGGACGCTATGCATACGGGATTGCGTATTTGGGGCTACTTCGCGGTGATCTTCCTATTCCTTCATCTGTTTCTTGCGCTGAAGCAGTGGTGGGAAAATTCGCGTCGAAGGCGATAGGCGTGCCCCCTTCCGTGATCTCGTTTGCACCAGAGAACAAGTCACCCAATGGGTGGCTTGTGCTTTTTGCGGGGAGGTGCACCGGGCTGCAAGTGAAAGCATGCCCATCTCTACATCAGCTGCTGGAAAAAATGCGTTCACTGCAGGTCCATCGCGGCTTGCGTGTACTGATGGCCCTCTCGCTTGCCATGGGCCTGCCGGGGTGCCGGGATGAGGTGGAGAGTTCAACGTATCCCATTGGCCAGACGGGGGAGACGTGCACCGCCTTCAAGGGCTTCGACCGCCAGCCGCCTGAAGTAGTTGTGGCCGAGCTTGCCAAGCGAGGGTTGGATAGTCGCCGATTGGTGCATAGGACAGTCTGCGGCTCGATCACCAGCAGGGACATTCTCCCCGCAGGGGCGTCGATCGATCGGATACCTCCGCCAGACGCATATTTAAACGTCCGCATGTGGGAGGACGGCTCGGTTTCCGTCAGTACAGACCGCCCATGACGTTGGCGCCGCCCTTGATGATCGAGCATCGGGCGAACAGACAGAAGTACGGATGGGCTCGCAGGCGGGGCGAGTGGCACCCAGTCAACGCCATGGACTCGCCCCAATACCGTGGCAGAATCGGCGCTGGCCGGCCCCGTGCCCCTCTACGGCGCCAGGCAGATCCACAACGCGACGCAGTGCCCTCCGCCGTCAGTGCCCAGGAGATCCCGTGCGATATTCGATACGACTCGCTGTTGCATGCGTCATTTCCGTGGCGGCATCCGGCTGCGCAGGCATTCCCGATGCAGCCGCACAGGAACCCTATTGGCCGACGCAGGGATGGCGCCATTCCTCCCCGGAAGCCCAAGGGATGGATTCTGAAGTGCTGGCCAACGCCTTCGACTACGTGCGCGAGCACCAGACGCCCATCCACAGCCTGACCATCATCCGCAACGGCTATGTGGTGGTGGATGCCTATTTCTGGCCGTTCCAGAAAGGGCAGTACCACGATGTTGCGTCGGTGACGAAGAGTGTCACCACCACGCTGGCGGGCATCGCGATCGGCAAGCACGCGCTGGAACTGCACCAGCCGCTGACGTCGGTCTTCGGCGCTCAGGGCATCGCGAATCTGGACGAGCGGAAGAAGCGCGTGACCCTCGAGCACCTGATGACGATGTCCTCCGGGTTGGACTGCGATGCCAGCCAGGGAGAAATCACGCTATCGCGGATGAGGCAGAGCAGCGATTGGAGGCGGTTCATGCTGGACCTGCCGATGCGCGACGAGCCCGGGAGCCATTTCGAATACTGCTCCGGCGGCATGCATCTGCTCTCTGCGGCGATCACCAAGGCGACGGGCCAGAGTGCGTTCGACTTCGCCCGTCGCGAGTTGTTTGGACCACTCGGCATCAACCATGCGGCCTGGCCAGCCGATGGCCACGGGGTTTCGTATGGATGGGGCGATCTTCACCTTGAGCCCCTGGACATGGCGAAGCTGGGCTACCTCTGGTTGAACGATGGCCGTTGGGAGGGCCGGCAACTCGTCCCGGCAGCATGGATGCGTGCTGCGGTCCGGCCGCAGGCGCAGCTGGAAGGTAGCGACGAGCAGTACGGGTACGGTCTTTGGCTGCAGCCGAACAGGAAGCCGTCGCTGTTCGAGGCCAATGGCCGCGGTGGCCAACGTATCAGCGTCAGTCCAGAGAAGAATATCGTCGTCGTGTTCACCGGCGGGACGTTCGAACCCGGCGATATCGGCGCCTTCATTCTTACGTCGCTCACGTCTGACCAACCCTTGCCGGAGAATCCAGCGGCGGTGGCGCGATTGGAGGCCGCGGTGAACGACGCGGCAAAACCGCCCCCGCCGGTATCGTTCATGCCGCCACTGGCACGCACGGTGTCCGGCAAGCGGTACGTACTGTCGGAGAACCCGCTTGGCGCGAAGTCGCTGATGCTCACGTTCTCGGGTGCAGAAGTGGCGCAGCTTCAGCTTGAATTGAACAGCCGCCACGAGCCATCCCGGCCGGTTGGGTTGGATGGCACTCCGCGCGTGTCGGCCAACGGCAATTCTGGTTTGCCCGTGGCGGTAGGTGGCAGGTGGGAGAGCAGCAACACCTTTGTCTTCGACTACAACGAGATCGGAAACATCAACGTGTTCCGGTTCCGGCTGACGTTCTCGGGTGACGACATCGTTGTGGACCTAAGCGAGCGATCGCAGGTGATTCAACCTGCGCGATTCCGGGGCACGTCAGGTAGCCGGGCGGCGCCTGAGCAGGTTCACTGACGCAGCCTTGGCGTGGAAGCGGGAGTGAAAAACCGGCTTTCGCTGGGTGCTGCGGCCGCTATCTCCCGTTGGCTGCAGTTCGCGGCCCAGCCTGGCGGTGGGCCGGTGCCCCAAGCAGGCACCGCTGCTCATCCAGCACCAACCCATTGAAGCGCCCAAACCGCGTCTCAATCCACGAAGGCCCCGCACTTTCCACCAGCAATCGCCCCTGGCTCTGGTGCAGATCCAGCCAACGCTCGAAGCTGGTGCGCAGACGCTCGATGTCCGGCGCCCGCCAGCGTGCATCGGCGGGCATCCGTATCAGTACACGCGAGGGCGCGTTCTCCACATCCATCACCAGCACGCCCTTGCATCGGATCTCGAAGGACGTTGCTCTGGCATGGCGTGTGTGCAGTTCAAAGCCCTCGTGTGTCTTCGCGGTCACAAAGCCGAGAGCATCACTGTGCAGCAGGCGGTAATCGGCTGGCTGCAGCTTCTTGTAGGCCCACACCTGATCGCCCGCAGGCTCGGGCCACTCCATCCACATCGCGCCGATCACTGCGATGCACACCGTTGCAGCGGCAAGGCCGTGTTTCTTCATTCCTCCCCCCGCACACAGGCAGAAAACTGCGCACCATAGGCGCGCTCAGTCCTTGGGTCGCATCCGCTCGTGGATGAAGGCGGTCGGCGCCAGATCGGCCATCACCAGCGCCTCCATCACCCGGTCGCCCACGTACTGTTCGGGCTCACCGTTCTGGCGCGTGCGCTCGGCCGCCAGCAGGATCTCCTGCACGATGCGCTGGCCTGTGAGTGCGCAGTCGGCGTCGGACAACTGCATCTGCCGGCTGCGCAGGTGATGCCGCTCGGGCCAGGGTTGTCCGTCGGCCGCAGCGCCCGCGCCGATGGCGTGCAGGATGGCGATGAGGCTGTTGGGGTCCGGGGCCGGAGCGGCCGAGGGTGCTTCCTGGATGGGGCGCGGGGGCGGGGAGTGCGGCGTGGTCATGGCGGGCTCCGTGCATGCAGGCAGAAGCCGCCACCGATAAAGGTGGCGGGCAGGGCGTGGCTCGAAAACCGGTTGCTAGACAAAGCCGGCGGGCACGAGGCCCCCACGCCCCGCCCGCCATAGCCGGCAGACGGATTGCCAGCCGGCACCACGCGCGGTGGTGCCGGCTGGCAAGCGCAAACTTACGTCTAGCAATCCGGGTTTTCGAGTCCCGACCACCGATGCACGGTGGCGCAGTAACGATTACCTGCTGTTGTGCGGAATGCCAACGGGTAGGGGTCAATGCCGCCAAAACCCGAGACGCTTTTGGCATTGTCGCATAGCACCGGAAGAGGCGAGAGCCTTGGCGTGCTAGGCGGAACGTCGCTTCTGGAACGGAGTCGTCAGAACCTTCCGTTGGAGATGCAAGGCGCGGCAAATGCGACAGCCCTCGCCCATCGGGCATGTGTGATCGCTCATGCAACCGAACCGCTGCGACACCCGCTAGATGGTTTAAATGACTTCTTGCCTATTGAACCTACCGAGTGCCGCGCGCAATCTGACTACTGCTGTAGTCAATCAGGATCGTCCTGCCCGCAGTAGGAAGGTTCTGCAGCGTTCGATTGGATTCCACCCACTGGCGCAGGCCAAACAAGGACCACTGTACGTGTCACGCCGCAGCCGACTGCTTCTCTGCGCGGGTCTGGTCCCGCTTCCGTGGTTCCTGTTCTGGACCAGCGTTGCCGCCGTCTTTGCGCCGGGCTACAACCCGCTTGCACAGCACGCCAGCGAGCTGCTGCAGGCGCCAACGCTTGCAAGCATCTGCGGCAGGATCGCGGCTATCGGCTCCGGTGTGGGCTTCGTGGCGTTTGCCATCGGGGCATGGTGGGAGTCCGGCCGCCGGATTGCCCTAGGCGCGATCTGCTGGATGATCTTTGGCATCTCCATGCTGACCAACGGGCTCTGGCCCATGGGCCATCCGATGCACGGCTTCTACACCATCGGTATCGCAAACATCATTGCACCGGCGATGTCGCACATCGAATTGAGCGCGTGGTCTGCCAACCGAAGGGCGTATGCCGTGACCGCTGTGGTGAGCATCGGGGGCATCGTCTATCTCTGGTTGAACGTGGTGGGGGCGGATCCGGAGGGCTTCCGGGGGCTGACACAGCGCCTGTTCTCGTCGATCAACTCGCTGTGGCCATTCCTGGTGGCGCTGTACCTGCTGCGCAGGGATTCAAGCGCGCTGAAGGCGCAGCCGACGTATTGATGGGCGGGCGTGCAGGCACATGGACGACCATTGAGCATGTGGGGTTGAGAAGGGGATGAAGATTTTTCGCCGTCAGCTGATCTATGTTCAAGTGCACCAGGACCACTTCATTGCCCGCGTGGTCGGTGGAGACAGGACCATCCGTCGCCAGTGTCATGCCCTTGGCAATCGCGCGGGTCCGATCAAGGACTTCTCTACCCTCCAGCCCCAGCTCAAGGCGATCTTCTCGGAACTCCTGCCTGGGCTCTCTCTCGTCAGGCCGTGGGGGATTCTGCACTTTGCCCCGGTTGAGTACCCGATCACGAAGGAAGAACTGGCTGGGTTTCAGAAGGCTGCCATGCGAAGTGGTGTGAGCTTCTGTTTTCTCTCCACGTGGGAGCAGCAGCATGAAGACAAGGATCTGTTGGAAATGTTCAAGTAGGGGTGCCGCGTTGCATTTTTGTTGGTCAAGTCGCCTCGGAGGATAGATAGGACAATGTGATGAGGTCCGACCAGTGCATGTGCTCAGGTGCACCTGGGCATGAGTCGCGGTGATTTGCAGGACGAAGCTGCGCTGGCCGTCGATCGTGTCAGCCACAATTCAAGGCTGAGAGGATGTTTGGAGACCAAGGATCCAGGCGTCCCACTCACTGCTTAGGCTTGTGTCGTTGCATGACACCCGCAGTCATGGCCACCACGCCGCGCCTTGGGGAATTCTGGACATCAGGAATTCACGAAGCGGAGGTTGGTGCCTCTGTGCCTACCCAAGCAATGAGCCTGTTCAGAAATTCGGGGCTGCGCTTCCAGTGGGCGAAGAAGGGGCCCTTTGGGCGGTAAAGAGACCAAAGAGCCCCGATCAGCTGCCCAGCTTGAACTGACTACTGTGCTGACAGCGGGAGACCGAAGATCCGGTCAAATGCCCATGCATAGACGAAGGTGAAGAACATGAAGAACAGAGTCAGGCCAACGTCCAGCCAGAATGCTTCGATCATGGTGATGCCCAGCCACCAGGCGAACAGCGGCAGCGTGATGGCAATGAAGCCGATCTCAAAGCCAAGCGCATGCAGAATTCGGCGGCCAAGGTTCCGTCCACGTGTCTTGAGAGTGGACTCCCACTGCTCGAAGATCCAGTTGAAGATGAAGTTCCACACGATCGCCAAGACTACGGTGATGACACCTAGCGACGCGGCGTGGGTCGCATCGGAGTCCGAGAAGAAGAAGAAGGCTGTGCTGATGATGGTCAGCGTGATCAGTTCATAGAAAAAGACGTACGTAATGCGTCGCTTGATGCCTTGCATGCTGGCTGTCCTGATGGTTGCGGGAGAGTGAGGTCCACACACCCACAACGGGAGGACAGTGGGTACATCTACCGTGCCAGCGGCGCAGCGTCGCTTCAGGCAACTTGCCAAACCGCCGTTGAATGGAGGGCTGGCATACAACCGGCGAAACGGACTCGGCGCACTGCAGGCAGGAGCAGGCTCCCATGCCGAGCGAAATGCTCTGGCTGGGTGCGAGTACATTCATGATGGGCGCGGTGCATGTCATCTCAGTTTTCGCCGGTACTGGTGTGTTGGCAGGGCAGATCGAGAGCCGCCGCCAATGCAAGTTACTTTTGGTAGGTTATGTCAATTGCGCGTACAGGGCAACCCGCCGCAGATGTCCTTCTCTGGTGGCGAGCAGAGGTTGCCACCAGGATGTTGGGATCGCGGTCAAGCGCTACGGATCTTCCTGCCAAGGCGCCGCATGGAGGTGACAGTCGCAGGGAGCTGCGATTCTGCGCCCGGTCAATTGATGATCTCCCCACTCCCCGAACCAACAAACGCCTTCAACTGCCGAACGAACTCCGCGTCGTACAGCTCCCACTCCACAATCTCCCCAACCACCCGCAACGGCTCCGCACTCCGATACGACCGCGTCGGATTCCCGGGAAATTTCTTGTTGGTCACATTCGGATCGTCTTCAAACGGCCCGGTCGGCTCCACCACATACACGCGCGGCCGCCCTTCGCCCCTGGCCATCTCCGCAGCCAACCCAGCGCCCTTGGCAATCGTGGTGAAGTAGATGTGGTTCATCACCACACTGTCGCGATAGTTGGAGCGGAAGCCCGCGCTCAGCAGCTCGCCCACCGCCAGATCAGCGCGGGTGCCGTGATAGAACGGCCCGCCGACCTGGTCGCAGGTGTCATGCGAAACGGGTGTCCATTCGGTGTCCTGCGCCATCGGCACTGCCCCTGCGTGTCCTGCCGGATCGACAGGCCGGCGAGTCTAGGGCGCCCGGTGGGCCTTGCTGCAAGGCCCCATCCGGGAAATACTCTGTAGTGGGAGGCGCAGTGCGCCTCCTTTTTTCATTCTGCGGCGCCGCGCCCTTCCAGCTCGCGCACGGCGGTTTCCAGCGCATCCAGCTTCTCGCGGGTCTTCAGCAGCACGGCGCGCTGCACTTCGAACTCCTCGCGGGTGACCAGGTCGAGTTTGGCCAGGCCGGCCTGCAGCGCGCTTTTGAAGGTGGCCTGCAGTTCCTCGCGCGATTCGCGCAGGCCCGGCGGCACCAGGTCGCTGAGGCGGCGGGCGAGGTCATCGATGTGGTTGAGGTCGATCATGGGGTGCTCCGTGGGGTAGGGCCCGTGCATCCGGCGCGGGCAGGCCATTCGGGCACAAGGATACTGCCGTCACCCACTGCCCGGACAGGCCGCATCGGCTTCGCACCGGGCGCGTTCAGGCGCTATCCTCCACGCCGGAAGACAGGAGATAGACGATGAAGATGGTCATGGCGGTGATCAAGCCGTTCAAGCTCGACGACGTGCGCGAAGCGCTGGCCGAGCGTGGGGTTACCGGCATCACGGTGACGGAAGTGAAGGGCTTTGGTCGCCAGAAGGGCCACACCGAGCTGTACCGCGGTGCGGAGTATGTGGTCGATTTCCTGCCGAAGGTGAAGCTGGAAGTGGCGGTGACCGATGACCAGGTGGAGGCGGTGGTTGAGGCCATCGTGAAGGCCGCCGGCACCGGCAAGATTGGTGACGGCAAGGTGTTCGTGTACGACCTGGGTAGCGTGGTGCGTATTCGTACCGGTGAGCTGGACGCGGACGCGTTGTAACCCGTTCGGCGGGATGTTGTAGAGCCGAGCCGATGCCGGCTCTACAAAAGAGCGGTCGAGCAAGCTCGACCCCTACCAAAGCAAAGCATTTACCGGTGCTTCGCCCACTTATAGAACCGCTTCCAGCCCTGCCGCACGGCAGCGACCCAGCCGGGGTCGGCCACCAGTGCGGCCTGCGCGGCACTTGGCGCCTGGCCGGTCACGCGCTGGCGGATCTTCAGCAGGTTCTTCATGTCGCTGCGTCGCATCTGCCGGCTCAGTGGGCCGCGGCGCAGCCAGCGGGGTACGCGCCAGGCGGAGGTGAAATCCAGCAGCACCGGCACGCCGCCACTGACCACCACGTTGGTGCCATGCAGGTCGTTGTGGGTGATGCCGGCGGCGTGCAAACGGCTGAGCGCGTGCTGCAGCTGCTCGAACACGTCATTGCCCACGGCCTGCGCGGTGCTCAGGGTCTGGCCGGGGATGAATTCCATGCCCAGCGCCAGGCCACCCAGCGTGCCGAGCAGCGCGGGGGCATGCTTCCAGCCGCCCAGGCGCTGCAGCATGCGGGCTTCACGGCGCACCATCAGCCGGGCGATCAGTGAAACAGGAGTGCCGCGGTAGCGGGAATAGTCCTTGATGACCGCCTCGCGCCCGTCCAGGCAGGTGCGATAGACGTCGGGGGCCAGGAAGCGTTCGCCGCGCTTGAGCAGCAGCGGGGTGGCGGCGTCATCGCCGCAGGAGGAGGGGGGCAGAGCAGGAAGATACATGTCGGGGTCTCGGACGACCCGGTGGGTGGCGCAAAGCGTCAAGCGAACCGGTGTTACAGGGAGTTACTAAGTTTTCGTTAATTTTAGTACTCGCCAGTTCGCTATTCCACGATTTGTCGGAGAAATGTCGGGGTCGTGGCTGGAACAGTTCGTCGCGCTCAATCGGACAATTATGTCTCACTTGGTCGGCGGTTCTTTCAGAATCAATAGGTTGGGTGTCGCGCCGCTTCGTTCATCCGCAGCCCGCTGAACGCCACGCACGTCCGGCTTGACCCCGACGCACGGCCTGCCGACCATAAGCTGTTAATTCGCGACATCGGCGGCCGCCCCTTCCTGGCACGTCCCCGTCCCCTGCCGCGGTCCCCACCGGTGCTGGCCGTCCGGCCGTGCATCGCCCTGATTCCCGTTCCGGCTGCGGCTGGAGGAAAGTGTTTTGATCATCAAAATCGTCATTGCAGCGCTGTTCGTCGCCTGCGTGCTGTACATCCACTTCCGTGGCAAGGTCCGCGCGCGCTGGTCGCGCCAGCTGCTGGACCACTCCAGTTTCATGGCCCCGATCAACGTGGTCATGTACATGTTCTCGAAGGTGCCGACCACGCCGTTCCTGGACCCGGCCAAGGAGTTCCCGCAGCTGGAGCCGCTGCGCCAGAACTGGCAGATGATCCGCGACGAGGCGCTGGCGCTGCGCGATGCACAGGCGATCGCGGCCTCCAGCACGTTCAATGACGCCGGCTTCAATTCGTTCTTCCGCCGTGGCTGGAAGCGCTTCTACCTGAAGTGGTATGGCCCTTCGCACCCGTCGGCCAAGGCGATGTGCCCGAAGACCACGGCGCTGCTGGAGTCGCTGCCGGACGTGCGTGCGGCGATGTTCGCGCAGCTGCCGTCGGGCAGCGAACTGCGCCCGCACCGCGACCCGTTCGCCGGTTCGCTGCGCCTGCACCTGGGCCTGGCCACGCCGAACAACGACGGCTGCTACATCGAAGTGGACGGCATCAAGAAGAGCTGGCGCGATGGCGAGTGGATGATGTTCGATGAGACCTACATCCACCACGCGCACAACGAGACGCCCGATGACCGCGTGATCCTGTTCTGCGACATCGCCCGCCCGCTGCGCTTTGGCCTGCCGAGCCTGTTCAATCGTGCGGTGGCGGCTACGCTGCTGGCCGGTGGTGCCTCTCCGAATCTGCCGGGTGACCCGACCGGTGGCGTCAACAAGGCGTTCGGCAGCGTCTACAAGGTGCGCCTGAAGGCCAAGGCGCTGCGCGAGCGCAGCGTGGTGGCGTATCAGGTCATCAAGTGGGGCCTGGTGGTGGCGGTGATTGCCGGTATCTGGGCGCTTTGATCGTTACATGAGGTTGCCGGCCAGCGGCCGGCACTACCGGAACATGAAAAAACCCGCGCTGTCGCCAGCGCGGGTTTTTCTTTTGCATGGGTGGGTGCCGACCGTTGGTCGGCACGCCTTACTTCAGTGCAGCCTGCACGAACGGCGGGGTCACCAGCACGCCGGTGTGCAGCGCGGCGGTGTAGTACAGGGTGTTGAAGGTCTTGGCGGCCGAGTCGGCCTGGCGGAAGTCGAAGCTGCTGTCGCCCTTGCGCGCCATGGTCACGCTCCACCAGCCGGTGGGGTAGCACGGCTGCGGGAACGGCAGGGTCTTGAACGAACCGAAGCCGGCCTTGCCCATCTCGGTGCGCATTTCGTTGATCAGGTCCAGCTGCATCAGCGGCGACTCGGACTGCTGCACCAGGATGCCGTCGTCCTTCAGGGCTTTGAAGCAGCTCTCGTAGAAGGCCTTGTTGAACAGGCCTTCGCCCGGGCCGACCGGGTCGGTCGAGTCGACGATCACCACGTCCACGCTGCCGGCCGGGCAGTTGGCCATGTAGGCCACGCCGTCGTCGAACAGCAGCTCGGCGCGGGCGTCGTCGTTGGAGTCGCACAGTTCCGGGAAGTGCTTGCGCGCCATCACGGTGACCTGCTCGTCGATATCGCACTGGGTCACGCTCTCCACGCCCTTGTGCTTGAGCACTTCGCGCAGGGTGCCGCAGTCGCCGCCACCGATGATCACCACGCGCTTGGGCGCGGCGTGGGTGAACAGCACCGGGTGGCTGATCATCTCGTGGTAGAAGAAGTTGTCCTTGCTGGTCAGCATGATGGCCCCGTCGATGGTCATCAGGTTGCCCCAGTCGGTGGTCTGGAAGATCTCGATCTTCTGGAACGGCGACTGCACCTCGTCCAGCTTGCCGGTGATGCGGTAGCCGATGGCCGAGCCGGTGCGCTCGAAGTGTTCGATGTACCAGTTGTTGCTGTCAGTCATTGAAAACAGTCCTGTTCGGAGGGGTGAAGCCGGGCTGGCGGGCGGGGCCGCGTGGCACAGATGCCACATCCGGACGGATCGGCCTGTTCAGGTTGGAACCTGTCACGGGCGCGGGCGCGCATGATAACGAACCTGTGGGCATATAGGCGTTATCATGCCCCCCCTTTTATTGCCAACAAGGCCGACTGAAATGACCGATTGGTCCCTCGACCAAGCCCGCAAGACCTACTCGATCCCGCATTGGGCGGACGGTTACTTCGACGTGGATCAGGCCGGGCACATGGTGGTGAGACCGACCGGGGCGGACGGCCCGGTGGTGTCGCTGCCCAAGGTGGTCGATGCGGCGCGCGCGGCCGGTGCCAAGCTGCCGCTGCTGGTGCGCTTCCCGGACATCCTCGGCCAGCGCCTGGGCAAGCTGCAGGCGGCCTTCGGCCAGGCCCAGCAGGACTGGGAGTACAGCGGCGGCTACACCGCCGTGTACCCGATCAAGGTCAACCAGACCCGCGGCGTGGCCGGCACCCTGGCCAGCCACCACGGTGAGGGCTTCGGCCTGGAAGCAGGCAGCAAGCCCGAGCTGATGGCCGTGCTGGCGCTGTCGCGCCCGGGTGGCCTGATCGTCTGCAATGGCTACAAGGACCGTGAGTACATCCGCCTGGCCCTGATCGGCCGCAAGCTGGGTCTGCAGACCTTCATCGTCATCGAGAAGCCGTCCGAGCTGAAGCTGGTGCTGGAAGAGTCCAAGGCGCTGGACGTGAAGCCGGGCCTGGGCGTGCGCATGCGCCTGGCCTCGCTGGGCGCCGGCAAGTGGCAGAACAGCGGTGGCGACAAGGCCAAGTTCGGCCTGTCGCCGCGCCAGCTGCTGGACCTGTGGAAGTCGCTGCGTGACACCGAGTACGCCGACTGCCTGAACCTGCTGCACTTCCACATGGGCTCGCAGATCTCCAACGTACGCGACATCGCCAACGGCATGCGCGAAGCCACCCGCTACTTCGTGGAGCTGTCGCGCCTGGGCGCGAAGATCACCCACGTCGATGTGGGCGGTGGCCTGGGCGTGGACTATGAAGGCACCCGTTCGCGCAGCTTCTGCTCGATCAACTACGGCCTGCATTCCTATGCCAGCAACATCGTGCAGCCGCTGGCCAATGCCTGCGAAGAATTTGGCCTGACCCCGCCGCGCATCGTCACCGAGTGCGGCCGCGCGATGACTGCGCACCACGCGGTGCTGATCGCCAACGTCTCGGAAGTGGAAGAGGCGCAGGAAGGCCGCGTGCCGGACCAGCACGACGACGAACCGGCGGCGATCCGCCACCTGCGCGAGATCCACGACGAGCTGGACGTGCGCCCGGCGGTGGAACTGTTCCAGGAAGCGCAGCATTTCCATGCCGAAGGCCTGGCCAGCTACGCGCTGGGCCAGATCGACCTGCCGCAGCGTGCGCGCATCGACGATCTGTTCTACGCCATCGCCCACGGCGTGCGTGCGCGCCTGAGCTATGACGAGAAGAGCCACCGCCCGGTGCTGGACGAACTGAACGAGCGCCTGGTCGACAAGTACTTCGTCAACTTCAGCGTGTTCGAATCGATCCCGGACGTATGGGCGATCGACCAGGTGTTCCCGATCGTGCCGATCGAGCGCCTGGACGAAACCCCGGACCGCCGCGGCATCATCGCCGACATGACCTGCGACTCGGACGGCATGGTGGAAACCTATGTCGAGAACGAGAGCCTGGACAGCTCGCTGCCGCTGCACAAGATGAAGCCGGGCGAGAGCTACCGCATCGGCTTCTTCATGGTCGGCGCCTACCAGGAAATCCTGGGCGACATCCACAACCTGTTCGGCGATACCGACGCGGTGGAAGTGCTGGCTGATGCCGATGGCTACGCCATCACCCAGCAGCGCCGTGGTGACACCACCGACGTGATGCTGGATTACGTGGGTTACCGCCTGGACGAACTGCGTGCGACCTATGCGCAGCGCGTGGCCGAGGCGCAGCTGTCGCCGGAACGCGCGCAGGAATTGTCGGAAGCGCTGGAAGCCGGCCTGACCGGTTACACCTACCTGTCCGACGAACCGCTGATCTGATGGACGGCGCCGGGTTTGCCCGGCGCTACCGTTGCCGATGAGTGCACGCGCGATCTTCCACCTGTTCCTGCATGCCGCCGTGCCAGCGTTGCTGGCATGGCTGTTCTGGCGCAAGCGCTTCGCCTCGGCGTGGCTGCTGATGCTGCTGGGCTGGATCATCGACCTGGACCATCTGCTGGCCGACCCGATCTACGCACCGAACCGCTGCAGCATCGGTTTCCACCCGCTGCACACTGCACCGGCGATTGCGGTCTATGCAGGGCTGTGCGTGCCGAAGAAAACGCGGTTGTTCGGTATCGGTTTGATCATCCACATCGTGCTGGACGCGATTGATTGCTGGTGGATGCATCACCGTTGATGCTTGGTGCGTGTCGACCAAGGTCGACGCCTACCGGGTGCACGATGGCGGACGGAACTGACGGACTGCTTTGGTAGATGCCGACCTTGGTCGGCGCTTTTGATGCGTGTCGACCAAGGTCGACACCTACCGGGGCACGATGGCGGACGGAATTGACGGACTGCTTTGGTAGATGCCGACCTTGGTCGGCGCTTTTGATGCGTGTCGACCAAGGTCGACACCTACCGGGGCACGATGGCGGACGGAACTGACGGACTGCTTTGGTGGATGCCGACCTTGGTCGGCGCTTCTGATGCGTGTCGACCAAGGTCGACACCTACCGGGGCACGATGGCGGACGGAACTGACGGACTGCTCTGGTGGATGCCGACCTTGGTCGGCGCTTCTGATGCGTGTCGACCAAGGTCGACACCTACCGAGGGCGGGTGAACCGGTAGCGCCGGGCGGCGCCCGGCGTGCGCAGCGGTGCTTCACCCCACCGGCAACCACAACGTCGCACGCAGGCCGGGCTGCGCATTTTCCAGCGCCAAGCGCCCGCCATAACTGGCGGCGATATCGCCCACGATCGCCAGGCCCAAACCGCTGCTGCCTTCGCGCTCATCCAGGCGTACACCACGTTGTGTGACCTGTGACAGCGCGTCCGTGGCCAGGCCCGGGCCGTCGTCACGCACTTCGATGCGTAACTGCCCATCGCTGGCTTCCGCTCCGACAGTCACCTGCTGTTGCGCCCACCGCCCGGCGTTGTCCAGCAGATTGCCCAGCATCTCTTCCAGATCCGCACTGGCACCGGCGAACTGCAGCGCCGGATCGATGCCTGCCGCCGTGAATGTGATGCCACGTTCGCCATGCACGCGTGCCATCAGCCGGCACATCGCCTGTGCGACGGCCGCCACGTCGGTGCGCTGGCGATGGTCGGCAGCCAGTCCTGCGGCCAGGTAACGGTCGACACTGGCCTGCATGCGCGCACTCTGCTCGCGCACGGTGGCACGCCAGTGCGTGCCGTCGCCGTCAGCTTCGGTGGCCAATACGCTCAGTGGGGTCTTCAGCGCATGCGCCAGATCCTGTGCACTGGTGCGCGCACGCGCGACCATGCGTTGCTGGTGGTCCAGCAGCGCGTTGAGTTCTTCACCCAGTGGTGCGACCTCCGCGCCCAGTTCCTGCGTATCGATGCGCTGCGCGTCGCCGCGCCGTACCCGTTCCAGCTGCGCACCGAGGCGATGCAGCGGACGCAATCCGAAGTGCACCTGGCTGGCCAGCACCGCCAGCCAGGCCGCGACCAGCACGCCCAGCGCGATGGCAGTGCGCTGGCGGAACCCGGCCACATCCGCATCCAGCGCGCTGCGGTCGGTGGCGACCACGGCCACGAACGGTTCGCTGGCGCGTGGCAGGCGCACCTGCTGCACGCGTGCGCGCAGGGATTGCTGCAGCGGTCCGGGCAGGTTGCGCGTGGCCGGCCCGGTAGCCGGCGCCGGCAGGGTTTCATCCCACAGCGAGCGCGACTGCAGCAGCACGCGGCCATCGGCACCGGCGATCTGCCAGTAGGCACCGGAGAACACGCGCTGGAAGCGCGCGTCATTCGGTTCCTGGCGCAGGCGCAGCTGTCCGTCCGCATCCACTTCGGCCTGCGCCAGCAGGGTCAGCATGTCCTGCTGCAGTTCGTGGTCGAGGCGGTCACGCGCGCTGCGCTTGAACAGTTCGCCCAGCAGCGCGCTGGCCAGCAGCGAAACCAACAGCAGGCCGGCGCCGCCAGCCAGCAGCAGGCGCCGTCGCAGCGACGGTTGCCGGCTCACGGCGCGGCCAGCCGCCAGCCCTGGCCGCGCACGGTCTGGATCAGATCGATGCCGAGCTTGCGGCGCACCCGCCCGAGCAACACGTCCAGCGCGTTGGAGTCCGGGTCGTGGCCGCCGTCGAATACCTGTTCGCCCAGGCGGTCGCGGCCGATCACCTGCCCGCTGTGGTGGATGAAGTAACTGAGCAGGCGGAACTCCTGCGGACTGAGGGGCAGCGCCTGCCCGTCCAGTTCGAAGCGGCCGGCGTTGACGTCCAGCTGCAGCGGGCCACAGTGCAGGCGCGGGCTGGCGTGGCCGTGGCTGCGGCGGATCAGGGCGCGCAGCCGCAGCACCAGTTCGTCGGCCTGGAACGGTTTGGTCAGGTAGTCGTCGGCGCCGGCATCGAAGCCGGCCAGCTTGTCGTGCCAGCGCCCGCGTGCGGTCAGCACCAGCACCGGAAAGCTGCGGCCGTTGCCGCGCCAGCGCTCGATCACGCTCAGCCCGTCCAGCCCGGGCAGGCCCAAGTCGACGATGGCCGCCTGCAGGTCTTCGATCTGGCCGATCTCCTCGGCCTGGCGGCCGTCGGCGACCACCTGCACCACGTAGCCGGCTTGTTCCAGCAGGGGTACCAGGCGCTGTGCCAGTGCGGCATCGTCTTCGGCCAACAGGATGCGCATCAGTCGTCGAGCTCCGTCTTCAGCAGCTTTCCGCTGCGCGCATCATAGTCCAGCTCCACCACCACGCCGTCGCCGCGCAGGATCTCCACTTCGTAGACGCCGTCGTCCAGCTCCACTTCCAGCAGCTGGCCCGGAAAGCGCTTGAGCGCATCGCGCACCACGCTTTCCAATGGCACGTAGCGGCCCTGCTGCACGGCGCGGCGCGCGACCTGCTGCGCCGGGTCCTGTACGGGCGCGGCGGCGGTCGGGGCGCTGGCCAGGGCCAGCAGCAGGGGCAGGGTGGAGAGCATCGGGTCGCGGGGAGGGCTGTAGGAACAGGCGTGCGTGTGGCGGGGGTGACCAACACCCGGCCAAACGGTCGCGCCATGAGGCCTTTCACACCCGGGGGGATTTGTGCGCGCCCGGGGTGGCCGGCCCCCAAACACGACAAGGAAAACCCCCCCTTTAGAGACCCCCCCCCCCCCCCCCTCTT
>NZ_RXLZ01000034.1 GCF_003970865.1 Stenotrophomonas maltophilia
GATGCATCAGACGAAGATGGTTGCAGGCATCCGTCTTCGTGTGTAGTGTGCACTGAGGTATGACGTCGACACAGGCGATCATGGACTAGTAGACGCGGTCCACCCCCAAAACCAAACGCGTAACGTCGTCGGCAGGGTCAGGTGTGCAAAAGAGACAGGCGTGGATGAGGGGTCAGAGCCCTTTCCTGCGGAAAGGGATCCGACCCCGGCCTGACAGCCTCGATCACCTCTCTGGAGAAAAGCCCCCTTTTGTTAAAGGGGGCGCGCCGACAGGTGTGGGGAATAGGAAGAATGCGTGGGCATCCCAGCCCGCCGACGGCGGGCTGGGATGCCGAATGCGCGGACCTGAATGTTGACGATTTGCGTATCGCCGACAGGCGATACACAAATCGTCAACATTCAGGTATAAGCTGTTCTCCCGATGGAGACAGACACTACACGCTTGGGTCTGATCGAAGCCGGAGCTCCGTTTTCTGCTCCGGGCGCCGAAGCATCGCCCAACGCCACGACGCTGCATCGCCCCGGTTCGGTCCGGCTGCTCTCGCTTGATGCCCACGGACGCGTACTGGACTGGATCACCTGGCAGGACGCGGCGTGCCTCTACGCCCGCGAAGCGGTGGCCTGGACGCTGGGCGATCCCTGCCTGCACATCCACGGCGGCACCAACCGCTTCAGCGGCCTGCAGAGCGGCATGGACCTGCACCCGATCATCGCCGCGCGCGGCCATGCCCGCTCCCGCGCGATCGACCCCACGCCGAACCTGACCAACCCGGCCCTGTTCGCCCGCGACGCCCACCTGTGCATGTACTGCGGCCAGCAGTTCAACCGGCCTACGCTCACCCGCGACCACGTCATGCCACTGTCCAAGGGCGGCCTGGACTGCTGGGAAAACGTGGTCACCGCCTGCTTCCACTGCAACTCGCGCAAGAGCGACCGCACCCCGCAGCAGGCAGGAATGCCGCTGCTGGCCGTGCCCTACCGGCCCAGCTGGATCGAGCATCTGATCCTGTCCAACCGCAACATCCTGGCCGACCAGATGGCCTTCCTGAAGGCGCAATTGCCCAAGCGTTCAAAACTGAGCACCTGAACGGCCGAAAATGCAACCCTCACCGTCCTGTCACGGGCGGCGGCGTTTGCTTGCCCCACCCCCGTTTGAGGGCGAAAATGGGCGTTCAGAAAAAGTGCGAACATGATGATCGACTCTGCCCGCTATCCCCGCCTCGCGCGCATCCAGACACCGGATGACCTGCGCACGTTCGACGAATCCGAGTTGACGGCGGTTGCCGACGAACTGCGCGCCTACCTCATCGAATCGGTGGGCAAGAGCGGTGGCCACTTCGCCGCCGGCCTGGGCGTGATCGAACTCACCGTGGCCCTGCACTACCTGTACCAGACTCCGGTCGATCAGCTGGTCTGGGACGTCGGTCACCAGACCTACCCGCACAAGATCCTGACCGGGCGCCGCGACGAGATCCACACCGTCAAGCAGAAGGACGGTGTCGCGCCGTTCCCGAAGCGCGAGGAGAGCGAATACGACACCTTCGGCGTCGGCCACTCCTCCACCTCGATCTCGGCGGCACTCGGCATGGCCATCGCCCGCCAGTCCGAAGGCGACGACCGCAAGGTCGTGGCGGTGATCGGTGACGGCGCGATGACTGCCGGCATGGCGTTTGAAGCGCTGATGCACGCCGGCGGCATGGAGCCGGAGCCGAACCTGCTGGTGATCCTCAACGACAACAACATGTCGATTTCCGAGGCGGTCGGCGGCCTGACCAAGATGCTCGGCCGTGCCACCGGCAGCCGCACGCTCAATGCACTGCGCGAAGGCGGCAAGAAGATCCTCGGCGACAAGAAGAACAACCCGGCGCGCTTCGTGAAGCGCTGGGAAGAACACTGGAAGGGCATGTTCGTGCCCTCCACCATGTTCGAGGAAATGGGCTTCCACTACACCGGCCCGATCGACGGCCACGACATGCCCGCCCTGCTGTCCACGCTGAAGACACTGCGCGCTTCCAAGGGCCCGAAGCTGCTGCACGTGATGACCACCAAGGGCAAGGGCTACGAGCCGGCCGAAGGCGACCAGATCGGTTACCACGCCGTCGGCCCGTTCGATCCGGACAAGGGCCTGGTGGCCAAGGCCGGTGCCAAGAAGCCGACCTATACCGATGTGTTCAGCGACTGGCTGTGCGATGCCGCCGCCGCCGAGCCACGCCTGTACGGCATCACCCCGGCGATGCGCGAAGGCTCCGGCCTGGTGCGCTTCAGCAAGGAATACCCGCAGCGCTATTTCGACGTGGCGATTGCCGAGCAGCATGCGGTCACCCTCGCCGCCGGCATGGCTACCCAAGGTGGCAAGCCGGTGGTGGCGATCTACTCGACCTTCCTGCAGCGCGCGTACGACCAGCTGGTACATGACGTGGCCATCCAGGACCTGGACGTGCTGTTCGCCATTGACCGCGCCGGCGTGGTCGGCCCGGACGGTGCGACCCATGCCGGCAACCTCGACCTGAGCTTCCTGCGCTGCGTGCCGAACCTGGTGGTGATGGCACCGTCCAACGAAGCCGAGTGCCGGCAGATGCTCAGCACCGGCCTGCAGCACCCGGGTCCGGCCGCCGTGCGCTACCCGCGTGGTACCGGCACCGGCGTGGCTGCCGGCACCGACCTATCCACCCTGCCGATCGGCAAGGGCGAGCTGCGCCTGCAGGGCAGTCGTATCGCCCTGCTCGCCTTCGGCAGCACCGTGGCCGCCGCCGAACAGGTTGGCCGCGAACTGGGCCTGAGCGTGGTCAACATGCGCTTCATCAAGCCGCTGGACCGCGAACTGGTGCTGGCTGTCGCCGCCCAGCACGAAGGCCTGGTGACGATCGAAGACAACGTGGTGGCCGGTGGCGCCGGCTCCGGCGTCGGTGAGCTGCTCAATGCCGAAGGCGTGCTGCGCCCGATCCTGCACCTGGGCCTGCCCGACAGTTACCAGCATCACGCCAGCCGTGAGGACCTTCTGGCCGAAGCCGGTATCGATGCCGCGGGCATCCGCGCAGCGGTACTCAAGCGCTGGCCGCAGCTGGCCGCCGGCACTCCCCCGCTCAGCGCGGCAGGCTGAGGCCGATCACCACTCCGTGGATCCACGCATGGCGTGGATCTACTGCGGAACAGGGGGCGATCCACGCCATGCGTGGAAGCAGACACAAAGTAGATCCACGCCATGCGTGGATAGCCGGCTCCGGAAACAGGCTCTGACCGGGAGCCCAGCCCTCAGCCGTAGCTGACCGCTTCCACGAACGCGCCGCTGGCTTCCACCCGCACCGCGGCGCGCTGCCCGGTGTCGACGAAGTGGAGGCGTGCAAGGGTTTCAGCGAAATCATAGGCCCGGGCACCATCGCGGAACTCAATCGGTTCCGGCCGGTCCGGGTGCAGCACGCGCCATTGGCGTTGCTCGCATTGCAGGCGGATCAACATGCAGCTCACTCCTTGAGGCAGCGTATCGACGGTGGCGGGACGGGCGTGCCGGTTACGGCAGACTTCATCGCGACGGATCAGGGGCACACAGGGGTGCCCTGATCGCAGAAGATACGACGTTCAAAATGTGAGCTGTATCAGATTATTCTGATTTTCGAGTGGCGCGCTCAATTCACCTGGAACTGCGCCCGGCAGCCGTCGCTGACCCAGATGCCACGGCGGTCCCAGCCCCAGGTCTGGCCTTCGATGCAGGCACTGCGCGAATCCTGGCGGACCAGACGCACTCCACGACGGATGCGGGCATCGCAGTACTCCTGGCGGTGGCCGTTGGAATGGCAGGTGATCACCTCACCCCCACCCCAGCCATTGCCGCCATTGCCCCAGCCGTTGCCATGGCCACCACCCCAGCCACCGCCACGGCGGTACTCGCCAACGAACTCAGCCCGGCAGCCCTGGGTCACCCAGACCCCATAGCGGGATTGCCCCCAGGTTTCACCCTCGACACACGGCGAACCCGACAACTGGCGGATCATCCGGGCACGGCCTTCCAGGCGGCATTCATTGCTGCGGTTCTTGATCGATTCGCAGCGTACGATGCCGCCGCCATCACGACCGCCATAGCGATCATCGTCATAACCGTAGCCATAGCTCTGCGCCTGCGCGCCGCCTGCGGCGGCCAGCATCGGCAGCAGCGTGCAGGCCAGGGTGCGCCAGGTGAGTGCCTTGCCCATCGGAATCTCCGGATGAATACGATGGCGCAAGCATCCGGGATTCGTGGCGCGGCGCACAGGGGGGCGCCCCACGGCGGTTTTTTCCCCATTCAAACAACTCAACCGTGGCTGACTGCGGCCCCGGCCGATGGCGTCAACCTCCGACGTGGAGTGCGTCCACGGAATTGCCGAGCGCCTCGACCCGTACCGTGCTGCGCTGGCCGGTACGGCGATGGTGCTCCAGGGCCCGCGCCGTGGCGACATCGAAGGCCTCGGCGCCCCGTGCATAACGGGTGGCGTCATGTGCCTGCGGATCCAGCACGGACCAGTGCCGGGCGTTGCATTGAACGGTAATGACCATTGGAAGACTCCTGCGGAATGAAGGCACGCCGGCAGCGGAAGGCCCTGAGTGCCGGTACACCATCAGGCTAGCGAGCGCCTCCGGGATGGCCCATCAGATTTGTACGAAAATGCCGCGCCACACTGTCAGACCGCGCCGCCCTCACATCCCTGAGGCCGTTTAGTGAATCCCTTTCGTGACCCTTGTCACGGAGTTGGCAGAGCTTCACACTACCGTCATCAACAGGGGCCCCTTCCACATGCGCACCTTCTTCTCGCAGCAGCGTTGGACGCTGCTGAAGTTCTATTTCGTGGCCAGCTATCTGGTGCTGATCGAGGAACTGATCCGCGCCGCCCTGCACTGAGCACTTGCTGCCGTTTTTCCTGCGGCCGACACTGTTGCTTTAGGCACGGAGCTTCGCCGATGAAATCCCTTCTTCTGATTCCCGCGCTGCTGGTCCTGGCCGCCTGTGCCAGCCCGGACAAGGCACCCACGCACGCCGAAGCGGCAGCCACGTCGCCGGCCACGCCGGTGGTCGGCGGTGATCGCGATGCGCATGGCTGCATCGGTTCGGCCGGCTATCAGTGGTGCGAACACAGCCAGCGTTGCGAGCGCCCGTGGGAACTGGCGCAGGCACAGGGCCTGGCCAATACCGCCGAGGCCATCGATGCCTACTGCGCAAAGCCGGCCAGCCCGGCGCGCAAGTGAGTCGCGCCCACCATGGCTGAGCTGAGTCCGCTACCCACCCTGGCTCCGGGCCGCTACCGCCACTTCAAGGGCGGCGAGTACGAAGTGCTCGACATCGTCCGCAGCAGCGAGACCCTGCAGCCGATGGTGCTGTACCGCGCGCTGTATGGCGAAGGTGGCCTGTGGGTACGCCCGTACGCCATGTTCGTCGAGCAGGTGCCCGGCGAGCACGGACCGCAACCGCGTTTCGCCCGCATCGACGCATGACGGTTCCGCTGCCGGCCCTGGCCGGCAGCGCGCGGTAACGCGGCGGGCCTGCGTTACAATCGTACCGTCCAGTCGGTTTCTTCCCGCCATGTCCGCATCCCCCTCCCGTTCGCGCCGCAAGGCGCCCGACAGCGTGCGCCAGTCACTGCTGCAGGCCACCATTGAAGTGATCGGTCGTAATGGCCTGGCCGCGCTGACCGTGCAGGACGTCGCGCAGGCCGCCGGTGTCAGCAAGGGTGCGCTGTTCCATCATTTCAGCAGCAAGCAGGTACTGGTGGATGAAGCCATCGGCGCACTCATCGGCGAGTTCGAAACGCGGGTACGTGCCCTGCTGCAGGAAAACCCCGAAGGCCATGGCCGTTTCAGCCGCGCCTATGTGCAGGCCAATTTCGAGCATCTGCTGCAGCAGGAACAGGACAACGACATCGGCCTGACCCTGGGCAACCTGATGGAACCGGCCCTGCTCGCGCATTGGCGTACCTGGAAGCGCGCGATGCTGGCCGAATTCGCCGGCGAAGCCAACGATCCCCGACTGTATGCGGCGCGCTGCGCTGCCGATGGCTACTGGGCCACGGCCTATGGACGTCCGCTGGACGAGGAAGAACGTGCCAACGCATTGGCCATGGCCGAACAGGCCCTGAAACTGTGCGACCCGCAGTGAGCTGGAGCGCTCGATGAATCCCTACCTCTACCTTGCCGCTGCCATCGTGCTGGAAGTGATTGCCACATCACTGCTGAAGGCGTCCGACGGCATGAGCCGGCTGGCGCCGACACTGGGCGCACTGGTTGGCTACGGGCTGTGCTTCTACCTGCTGTCGATGACCATGAAGTCGATCCCGACCGGCATCGCCTACGCAATCTGGTCCGGCGTCGGCATCGTGCTGATCTCGCTGATCGGGCTGGTGGTGTTCAAGCAGCGCCTGGATGCACCGGCGTTGATCGGCATCGGCCTGATCTGCGCCGGCGTACTGGTGATCAACCTGTTCTCGCGCAGCAGCGCGCACTGAGCACGCTGCTGCGCGATCAACGCTAGCTGACCTTCTTCGCTACGGTCATGCCGAGCAGGAACAGCACCACCGCGATGATGATGCCGGCCCAGAACAGGAACTTGGCGATGCCGACCGCGGCACCGGCAATACCGCCGAAGCCGAGCACGCCTGCGATCACACCGATGACGGCGAAGATGATGGCCCACTTGATCATGTCAAACCTTTCCCCGCGGGGACTGCGTACTGGATGATCAGGCTAGGCCGTGGCCGATGCGGCAATCGTGAACAGGCCGCGTGCGCGGCGTGAATCAGCGCGGACGGAAGCGCAGCAGCGCGACGGCAAACGCCAGGAACACGCTGCCCACCAACCGCTCGAACCAACGTCGCGCAAACGGCTTGGCCAACCAGCGGCGCAGGCCATGGCCACCGGCCGCATACATCACATACCAGAACAGTTCGCACGCGGCGAAGGTCGCCACCAGCACGCTGTACTGCAGCGCCTGGCCGCGTGACGGGTCGACGAACTGCGGCAGGAACGCCGCCGCGAACAGCAGCAGCTTGGGATTGCTCAGGCCCACCAGAAGACCGCCACGGAATACCTTCCACGCGCCCAGCGACGCCGCAGCCGGCAGCGCGGCATCGACTGTCACCGGTGGTGCCGGCCGGCAACTGTCACGCCATGCCTTCAGGCCCAACCAGGCCAGATAGGCCACGCCCAGATAACGCAGCACCTCGAACAGCATCGGCGAGGAATGCAGCAGCGCACTCAGGCCGGCTGCGGAGGCCGCCAGCACCAGCAGCATCGCCAGCAGGCAGCCGGCCATCGCCGGCACACTGCCGCGGAAACCGAGCCCGACGCTGCGGCCGAGGATATGCAGCATGTTCGGCCCCGGCGTGCCACACAGAACGAACACCGTGGCGAGGAACCACCACCAGGTATGCAGGGCCATAGCGCACATCCACTTCAGAAGACTCAACCAGCATAGAGCGCGCCTGCAACGCGCGGCACATACAGCACAGCGTGGATGTGGTGGTTACAGATCGCCGCCATCGGCAACCGGGCACCATCTGTGCTGCAATGACGGCTCCCCGGCATGGAGCTGCGCATGAAGACCCTTGGCCTGATCGGTGGCATGAGCTGGGAAAGCTCGGCCCAGTACTACCGGCTCATCAACGAGGACGTGCGGCAGCGCCTCGGTGGCGCACATTCGGCGCAGCTGCTGCTGTGGTCGGTCGACTTCGCCCCGATCAAGCAGCTGCAGCACGACGGCGACTGGGATGCACTGGGCGACCACATGGTTGAGGCCGCACGACGCCTGCAGGCCGGTGGTGCCGATCTGCTGCTGGTCTGCACCAACACCATGCACACACTGGTCGACCGCATCGAGGCGGCCTGCCCACTGCCGCTGCTGCATATCGCCGACCCCACCGCCCAGGCCATCGTGCAGGCAGGCGCACGCAAGGTGGGCCTGCTCGGCACCGCCTTCACCATGGAGCAGGACTTCTACCGCGGCCGGCTGCAGGATCGCTTCGGGCTGGAGGTACTGGTACCCGAAGCCGATGATCGTCGCAGCGTGCACGACATCATCTACCAGGAACTGATCGCCGGTGTGGTCAGCGAGCACTCACGACAGGTTTACGCCGGCGTGATCGCGCGCCTGGTGGCGCGCGGCGCCGAGGCCATCATCCTCGGCTGTACCGAGATCATGCTGCTGGTACGGCCGGAGGACAGCGCAGTGCCGCTGTTCGATACCACTGCACTGCATGCGCGGGCCGCCGTGGACGCGGCGCTGGCGTGAATCAATGCGCGCCGGAACGCGGAATCAATCCGCGCCCTGCACTTCCAGCGCGGTGATCAGCCACTCGACCACCGCCTGTGAATCGCACAGGAAGAAGATGGCATCGCCGGAGCGCGCTTCGGTAAGCAGGCGATAGACCGTGATCGCCACCGCCGACTGGTTGGCGATGAACACTTCCGGGCTGCGCGGCCCTTCGCTGTGCCCGGCCACGGCATGCAATGCCTTGCGCGCAGCCACGGTGGCAGCCGGGTCCGCGCTGCGGGTCAGTTCCGGCCCGCGCAGACCCCAGGCAATGAACACATGCTTGCCCTTGAACGTAGTGTCCAGGACCCGCACCTCGGCGCCACCTGCGTCGGCCGAGCGATGAATGACGGTACTGCTGATCAACGCAACCCCCTGTGGTCGTCGTGGTCCGCGCATCCTCCTCCACGCGCCGGCCGCATGCCAGTGACAACAGCCACAGGCTGTGCCGACCGGCGTGGGAGACATGTAAGAGGGTGTAAACCGATGCGATCGGATGTGCAGCGATGATACGGGATGTAAGCCTCTGCATGGGCCCGCGCGTACTACTAAACCGCCACTGAGCCATCTCCGGAACGAAGCGTTCCGGCAGCCTCGGACTGGGCCATTCTTGCCGCCCGCCCCAACCCGAGCCTGCACATGACCCATCGCCTGCTGCTGACGATCACCGGCACCTCCCTTGCCCTGCTGCTGGCCGCCACCACCGTGGCCGCCCAGGACTACGACACCGATCACATTCCGGCGCTGCGCTGCGAATCGCAGTTCAACAAGACCGCGCAATGCCCGATCGAAGGCCCCATGCACCTGGCCAGGCAGCTGTCGGTGACCCGTTGCGTGGAAGACCAGAACTGGGGCCAGAGCCGGCGCATGCTGTGGGTGACCGACGGCTGCCGCGCCGAGTTCGTCGCCGACGAACATGGCCGCTGGCCGGGGCATGGCCGTGGTCGCGGCCGTGATCGCGACAACGAGGGTGAACGCCTGGTCTGCGAGTCCTACGAGAACAAGGACAAGGAGTGCCGCGTTCGCGTGCGCCATGAGGTACGGCTGGTCAAGCAGAAATCGGTGACGACCTGCATCGAGGACCGCAACTGGGGCTGGGACCGCCGTGGCGTGTGGGTCAGCGACGGCTGCCGGGCCGAGTTCCGGGTGTATTGACTGCCGAGCACGCGCTGGCTGCGCCGGGTGCGACTGCGCCTGCGGCAGAGCCGATAGACTGGGCCCTCCTGTCAGGAGTCCGACCATGCCCGCTGCGACCGCACTGCGCGTCCGCGACGCGACGCCAACCGATGCCCCTGCGCTGATCGCACTCGACAGCGTCGCGGCAAGCGACCCTCGACGGGCAGATCAGATTGGCGAATGGTTGGCGAAGGGCAACGTGCAGATTGCCGAGGGCAGCGGCGAAGTCGTCGGCTACATGGTCATCCATCACCACTTCTTCGGCGAAGCCTTCGTCGAAATGCTGATGGTGGCGCGCGAAAAGCGCAGCCAGGGTATCGGTGCCACCCTGCTGCGCCATGCCATCGCGCTGCAGGGGCAAGGCAGGCTGTTCACTTCGACCAATGCCTCCAATACCGGCATGCAGCGCCTGCTGGCCACCTCGGGCTTCATCGACAGCGGCATCGTGCATGGCCTGGACGAAGGCGATCCGGAGCTGATCTACCGCTTTGCCGGCAGCTGATCGAGATACGTGGCCACCTTGGCGTCCAGCAGGTCCATCAACACCGGATCCATGCAGCGGTAGTCGTCGGGGATGTCCAGGCAATGCAGGCGCTTGTGTTCCAGCAGCCGCGCGTACACGGCCTGCAGTCGATGCTGGTGCTTGGCCTCCATCACGAAGATGACATCGGCCCAGCGGATGTCCGCCGGGTCGATGGGGCGTCGCGCATGCGGGCTGGTGCCGGCCGACCGTGCAGTGAAGCCGGGCCGCCGTCGCCACATGGCTTCGGCGGTCGGGCTGCGCAGCTGGTTGCGGCTGCAGACGAACAGCAGGTTGATCATTCCTGTTCCTGCAGTTGGCGGGCACTGAGGACCGGATAGGTGAAACCCAGCTGGCGTGCGCGCGCGAGCTTGGCATCGCGCGTATACAGCAGCTTCCAGTTCTTCTCGGGCTTGTAGCTGTAGGCGGTCGTGGCACGGTCGCCACCGCGGTTACGTGCCTGGCTGCGACGCCAGCCACGGTTTCTTGCAGATTCCATGATGTGTTCTCGTGAGTACCGGGTTCAGCAGCCGCGGTAATACGAGGTGCGCGCAGCATACACCGCACGCACAAAAAAGCCCACGCATTGCTGCGCAGGCTTCTTGATTCATCACAGTGGTCGGGACGGCCGGATTCGAACCGACGACCCTCTGCCCCCCAGGCAGATGCGCTACCAGGCTGCGCTACGCCCCGACTGATGCTGCGATGTGCCCGCCAGTGCGGCGGGCCGTGAAGTATAGCGGATTACGATGGAAATGGGATCAGCGGCGCAACAACTGCAGCACTTCTTCCAGCTCCATGCGCACCTGCTTGATGATCTGGTTGCTCAGCGCCGATTCCTCGCGGGCATCGGGACCGTCCAGACGCAGGCGTGCACCACCGATGGTGTAGCCCTGTTCGTACAGCAGGCTGCGGATCTGCCGCACCATCAGCACGTCATGGCGCTGGTAGTAGCGGCGGTTGCCTCTGCGCTTGGCCGGCTCAAGGCTGGGAAACTCGGTTTCCCAGTAGCGCAGGACGTGCGGCTTGACGTCGCACAGCTCGCTGACTTCACCGATGGTGAAGTAGCGCTTGGCCGGGATCGGCGGTAGTTCGCGGTTACTGCCCGGATCCAGCATAAGCTTCCACCCTCTCCTTGAGCTTCTGGCCCGGACGGAAGGTGACCACCGTACGGGCGGAAATCGGAATTTCCTCGCCGGTCTTGGGGTTGCGACCCGGGCGCTGGTTCTTGCGCCGCAGATCGAAATTACCGAAGCCCGACAGCTTCACCTGACGTCCCTGTTCCAATGCTTCACGCAGCACATCGAAAAACGCGTCGACGAATTCCTTGGCTTCCCGCTTGTTCAGACCGACTTCGTCGAACAGCTTTTCCGCCATCTCCGCCTTGGTCAATGCCATTGCCTGCTACCCCCAAGTGCTGCCCGCTCAGCCGCGGATCCGGGCGTGGTGTTCACGCTCGATGGCAGTGACCGCCTCGGCCACCACCGCATCCACGTCGCGGTCCGTCAGAGTGCGCGACTTGTCCTGCAAAATCAAGCCCATAGCGAGACTCTTGAATCCCGGCTCGACGCCCTGGCCGACATAGCGGTCGAACAGGTTCAGGTCGCGCAGCAGCGGGCCGGCGGCCTGGCGGACGGTGGCCGCCAGATCGGCCCAGGCCACCTGTTCAGGCACCAGGAACGCCAGGTCACGACGCACCGCCGGGAAGCGCGACAGCTCACCGGCACGCGGCAGGCGACGGGCGGTCAGCGGCTCCAGGTCCAGCTCGAAGGCGTAGACGTCGGCTTCAATGTCCATCGCCCTGGTCAGGCGCGGGTGGATCTGGCCGATCCAGCCGATCGACACGCCATCGCGGAACACCTCGGCCGAACGCGCCGGGTGGCCGTAGGCGCGGGCCGACGGACGGAACTCCAGCTGCGCGCCACTGGCGGCCGCCAGCGATTCCAGATCGCCCTTCAGGTCATGGAAATCGACCTTGCGGGTCGGCAGGCCCCACTGCACCGCCTGCGCATCGCCGCACACCGCAGCGGCCACGCGCGGGGTTTCCAGCGGTGCCGGCCGGCTTTCGCCGGGCGACGCGTCTCCGGCCTGCTGGGCGAACACGCGGCCGAGCTCGAACAGGCGCACGCGGCCCAACTGGCGGGCCGCGTTGCGGCCCAGCGTGGCGACCAGGCCCGGCAGCAGCGACGGGCGCATCACCGCCAGTTCGGCCGACAGTGGGTTGGCCAGCGGCACCAGGCCGTCGCGCAGCTGCCACTGGCTCAGCAGCGCGTCGTCGACGAAGGCGAAATTGACGGTTTCCTGCTGGTCACGGGCGATCAGCTGGCGGCGCACGCTCAGTGCATCCAGCTGCGTCTCGCTCGGCATCGCCACGCGCGAGGCACCGCCCGGCAGCGTGGTCGGGATCTGCTCGTAACCGTGGATACGGGCCAGTTCCTCGATCAGGTCCTCTTCGATGGCGATGTCGAAGCGCCGGCTCGGCGCGACCACCTGCCAGCCGTCGGTGGTGGCGACCACGTCCATGCCCAGCGCGCGCAGGATGCGCTCGACTTCAGCATCGTCGATGGTAATGCCGAGCACGCGGGTGATGCGGGCGCGGCGCAGCACGATGGTTGCCGACTGCGGCAGATCGGCTTCACGCACGGCCTCGGTGACCGGCGCCGGGGTACCGCCGGCCAGGTCCAGCACCAGGCGGGTGGCGTACTCGATGGCGGTGCGCGGCAGCGCCGGATCGACACCGCGCTCGAAGCGGTGGCCGGCATCGGTGTGCAGGCCCAGCTTGCGGCCACGGCCCATGATCGCGGCCGGCGCAAAGTGCGCGGCTTCCAGGAACACGGCGGTGGTGGCGTCGGTGACACGGGTGTCGAAGCCGCCCATCAGGCCGGCCAGGCCGACCGCACGATCGGCGTCGGTGATCACCAGGAAGCTGTCGTCCAGCGCAGCATCGCGGCCGTCCAGCAGCTTCAGCGTCTCGCCCGCGCGCGAACGGCGCACGGCGATGCTGCCCTGCAGGGTGCCGAGATCGTAGGCGTGCATCGGCTGGCCCAGTTCCAGCATCACGTACTGGGTGATGTCGACCAGCAGCGAGACCGGACGCACACCGCTGCGGCGCAGGCGCTCGGCCATCCACAGCGGGGTCTTGGCAGCGGCGTTGACGCCTTCGATGACGCGGCCCAGGTAACGCGGCGCTTCAGCGCCAGCGTCGAGCTGGATGGCCAGCTCACGGCTGCCGACGGCCGCAATGGCGTCGGCCGCGAAGTCCAGCACTTCGCTGCGGGTGGCGGCGGCGACGTCGTAGGCGATGCCGCGCAGGCTGAAGCAGTCGGCGCGGTTCGGGGTCAGCTTGATCTCGATGCTGGCGTCCGGCAGGCCCAGGTACTCGACCAGGGTCTGGCCGACCGGAGCGTCGTCCGGCAGTTCCAGCAGGCCGGAAGCATCGTTGTCCAGGCCCAGCTCCTTGGCCGAGCACAGCATGCCGTTGGACTCGACGCCGCGCAGCTTGGCCGGCTTGATTTTCAGCTCGCCGATCTGCGCACCGACCATCGCCAGCGGCGCGACCAGGCCCGGGCGCGCGTTCGGCGCACCGCAGACGATCTGCAGCAGCTCGCCCTGCCCGGCATCGACCCTGCACACCTGCAGGCGGTCGGCTTCCGGATGGCGCACGGCTTCAACGATGCGTGCCACGACCACGTGATCGAGGCCTTCGCCCAGCGCGGTCACTTCTTCCACTTCCAGGCCGATGGCGGTCAGCACCGCGCTCAGTTCATCGCGCGAGGCGGAGGTCGGGACGTGGCTGCGCAGCCAGTTTTCGGAGAATTTCATGGTGTCACCCTGGTGGGCCCGGCGCATGCGCCTGGGCCTGCGAATTTAGAAGCAGTCGAGCAAGCTCGACGCTACGGACTGGCGCTTACGCGAACTGTTTCAGGAACCGCACGTCGTTCTCGAAGAACGCGCGCAGGTCGTTGACGCCGTAGCGCAGCATCGCAAAACGCTCCACGCCCATGCCGAAGGCGAAGCCGGTGTAGCGCTCCGGATCGATGCCGACGTTGCGCAGCACGTTCGGATGGACCATGCCGCAACCGAGCACTTCCAGCCAGCGGGTGCTGCCATCGGGCTGCTGCCAGGCGATGTCCACTTCCGCACCCGGTTCAACGAACGGGAAGTAGCTGGGACGGAAACGCATCTCGAAGTCGCGCTCGAAGAACGCGCGCACGAACTCGGCCAGCGTGCCCTTCAGGTCGGCGAAGGTCGAATGCTCGTCCACCAGCAGACCTTCGACCTGATGGAACATCGGCGAATGGGTCTGGTCGCTGTCGCTGCGGTACACCTTGCCGGCGGCGATCATGCGCAGCGGCGGCGCGTGGTCGCCCATGTAGCGCACCTGCACACCGGAGGTATGCGTGCGCAGCAGGCGGCCGTCACCGAAGTAGAAGGTGTCGTGCATGGCGCGCGCCGGGTGGTGCGGCGGGAAGTTCAGCGCCTCGAAGTTGTGCCAGTCATCCTCGATCTCCGGCCCTTCCGACAGCTCATAGCCCAGCCGGCCGAAGATGCCGGTGATGCGCTCCAGGGTGCGGGTGATCGGATGCAGGCCGGCACGGTCGCCATTGCGGCCCGGCAGGGTGATGTCGATGGATTCGGCGGCCAGGCGCGCATCGAGTGCCGCGTCTTCCAGCAGCGCCTTGCGCTCGCCCAGCGCGCGGGTCAGCGCGTCGCGGGCCTGGTTGATCGCTTCACCGGCGGCCTTGCGCTCGTCGGCCGGCAGGGCGCCGAGCTGCTTGAGCTGCGAGGTGATGCTGCCACTCTTGCCAAGCAGGGCCACGCGCAGCTGTTCCAGCACGTCGGGGCTCTGTGCGGCGGCCACATCGGCCAGCGCCTGGGTGGTGAGGGATTGGATGTCGCTCATGGGGGGCCGGAACTCCAGTCGATCTGCCATCGCGATGCGCGAAGGGCCGACCCCTGTCGCCACCGCCGTCCCCGCGCTGCCGCTGTGGCCTCGCCGGGACCCAAAAAAGAATGGGGAAGGACTTGCGCCCTTCCCCATGCATTGCCTTGACCTGACACCGTCCGAGTGAACGGTTACGGCATCGGGAAGGACTTATGCCGCCAGCGCGCCCTTGGCCTTTTCGGCCAGCGCGGTAAAGCCCGCTGCGTCGTGCACGGCGATGTCAGCCAGGACCTTGCGATCCAGGGTGATGCCGGCCTTCAGCAGACCGTTCATGAAGCGGCTGTAGCTCAGGCCGTTGATGCGGGCAGCCGCATTGATACGGGTGATCCACAGCGAACGGAAGTTGCGCTTCTTCTGCTTACGGCCGATGTAGGCGTACTGCTGAGCCTTGATGACCGCCTGCTTGGCGACGCGGAAGACCTTGCGACGGGCGTTGTAATAGCCCTTGGCGAGATCCAGAATTTTCTTGTGGCGGCGACGCGCCTGTACGCCACGCTTAACTCGTGCCATTTTTCAGTTCCTCAGAGGTAAGGGAGCATGCGGTCCAGACGGCCTGCGTCTTCTGCACGGACATGGCCCGTCTGACGCAGATTACGCTTACGCTTGGTCGCTTTCTTCGTGAGGATGTGGCTACGGTTGGCGTGGCCGCACTTGTACTTGCCCGAGGCGGTCTTGCGGAAACGCTTGGCCGCTGCCCGGTTGGTCTTGATCTTGGGCATTGCAATGTCCTTGATGGGATATGACCCTGGTTTCTGACTGATCTGGCGGCGGCCTGGGCCGCTCTTTCCGTCCTGCCATGATCGGCGTACGACCCGTCCTGGGTGGGTCGAGCCGGGCATGATACAGGCAAAACCGCCCTGCCACCAGCCCCTGCAACCCTTTCGCCGGCAATTCACCGGCTTCCAGCAAAAGCAAAGGGACGCCACTGGCGCCCCTTTGCCCTGAACCATTCAGCCAGGCGCCCCGGAAGGCGGCCCGTCAGGCCTCAGGTCTTCTTCTTCGGCGCGATCATCATGACCATCTGACGCCCTTCCAGGCGCGGACGGGATTCAATGACGATGTCCTCGCCCAGATCGGTCTCGATCCGGTTGGCCATTTCGCGACCCAGTTCCTGGTGGCTCATTTCACGGCCACGGAAACGGATGTTGACCTTGATCTTGTCGCCTTCTTCGAGGAACCCGCGCATCTTGCGCAGCTTGATCTGGTAGTCGCCCTCGTCCGTGACCGGACGGAACTTCACTTCCTTGATCTCGACCTGCTTGGTCTTCTTCTTGGCCTCGCTGGCCTTCTTCTGCGCTTCGAACTTGAACTTGCCGAAGTCCATGATCTTGCAGACCGGCGGATCGGCCTGCGGCTGGATTTCGACCAGGTCCAGGCCTTCATCTTCGGCCATGGACAGCGCTTCGTCGCGCGACAACACGCCGATCATTTCTCCGTCACTGCCGATCACGCGGACGCGCGGCACACGGATTTCCTGATTCTTGCGGTTCTGTTTGTTGTCAGGGGTGCTGATATTACGTTCTCCCAAGGGTATCGAACCGGTCCGGGTGCCTGTGCGCCCGGACCGGACCTTTGCTTACGCGCCCTCGGCGTGGAGCCGCTCGATGAAGGCCTGCAGGCTCATGCTGCCCAGGTCTTCGCCAGAACGCGTACGCACCGCCACAGCCCCATTTTCCTTCTCGCGGTCACCAATGACCAGCAGGTAGGGCACGCGCTGCAACGTATGCTCGCGGATTTTATAGCCGATCTTCTCGTTACGCAAATCCGAGCTGACGCGGAAGCCTTGCTCCGCAAGGGTTTTGGTCACGCCCGAGACGTAGTCGGCCTGGGCGTCGGTGATGTTGGCCACCACCACCTGGGTCGGCGCCAGCCAGGCCGGGAACTGGCCGGCATGGTGCTCGATCAGGATGCCCAGGAAGCGCTCCATCGAGCCAACAATGGCGCGGTGCAGCATGACCGGGTGCTTCTTCTGGCTGTTCTCGTCCACGTACTCGGCGCCCAGACGGCCCGGCATCATGAAGTCGACCTGCATCGTGCCCAGCTGCCAGGTACGGCCGATGGCGTCCTTCAGGTGGTACTCGATCTTCGGGCCGTAGAAGGCGCCCTCGCCCGGCAGCTCCTGCCATTCCACCCCATTGCTGGACAGTGCCGAGCGCAGCGCGCCCTCGGCCTTGTCCCAGGTGGCGTCATCGCCCAGGCGCGATTCCGGACGCAGCGCGATCTTGACCTGGATCTCATCGAAGCCGAAGTGCTGGTAGACCGCCAGCGCCTGCTGGTGGAATGCGGTCACTTCCGCCTCGACCTGGTTTTCCGTGCAGAACACGTGGCCGTCGTCCTGGGTGAAACCACGCACGCGCAGGATGCCGTGCAGCGCGCCGGACGGCTCGTTGCGATGGCAGGCACCGAACTCACCATAGCGGATCGGCAGGTCGCGGTAGCTGTGCAGGCCCTGGTTGAACACCTGCACGTGGCCCGGGCAGTTCATCGGCTTGAGCGCGTAGGTGCGCTTCTCCGATTCGGTGAAGAACATCGCGTCCTGGTAGTTGTCCCAGTGGCCGGACTTCTGCCACAGGCTCACGTCCAGGATCTGCGGGCAGCGCACTTCGCCGTAGCCGGTCTTGCGGTACACCTTGCGCATGTACTGCTCGACCACCTGCCACAGCGCCCAGCCCTTCGGGTGCCAGAACACCAGGCCCGGCGCTTCTTCCTGCAGGTGGAACAGGTCCTGCTGCTTGCCGATGCGACGGTGGTCGCGCATTTCAGCTTCTTCGATGCGCTTGATGTACGCCTCGAGCTGCTTCTTGTCGGCCCAGGCGGTGCCGTAGATGCGCTGCAACTGCTCGTTCTGCGCGTCGCCGCGCCAGTAGGCGCCGGAGATGCGGGTCAGCTTGAAGGCCTTCAGGAAGCGCGTGTTCGGCACGTGCGGGCCGCGGCACATGTCCACGTATTCCTGGTGGTAGTACATGCCCATCGCCTGGATGTCGTCGGACATGTCCTCGATCAGGCGCAGCTTGTAGTCCTCGCCGCGGGACTTGAAGATCTCGATCACTTCGGCGCGCGGCGTCACCTTCTTGATGACGTCGTAGTCCTGGGCGATCAGTTCACCCATGCGCTTCTCGATCGCGGCCATGTCGTCCGGGGTGAACGGGCGCTCGGAGTAGATGTCGTAGTAGAAGCCCTCGGCGATCACCGGGCCGATCACCATCTTCACGTCCGGGTACAGCTGCTTGACGGCGTGGCCGACCAGGTGGGCGCAGGAGTGGCGGATGATTTCCACGCCCTCCTCGTCCTTGGCGGTGATGATGCGCAGGCTGGCATCGTGGTCGATGACGTCGCTGGCATCGACCAGCACGCCATCCACGGCACCGGCGATGGTGGCCTTGGCCAGGCCGGCGCCGATCGACTGGGCGACGTCCATGACGCTGACGGGGTTTTCGAATTCGCGGCGGCTGCCGTCGGGAAGAGTAATGTTGATCATCGCAGTGGCTTCGTGCGGGGCCCGCGGGGCGGGCTGGAAAGCGTTCCCGGGGCGGCGCCCGGGCAATAAAAAAGCGCCGCGAGGGCGCCTGGAACACAGGGCCTTCGGGGGCAGGTCAACAGTGGGCGGTCGTAGTGCTCATGTCACACGCTCGGCCGGCGCTGGGCGCGGGCCACCTTGTTCCAGTCAGGGTTCTACGGTGATCTTAAACCAGCGCACGGGAAAGCCCAAGGCCTACCGTACGGTCCGCTGAATGGGTCTCGCTGGCGGCGTGAAATTGCAATGATTACCATGTCGCCGCAGGCTGCCCCGTGCCAGCCTGCCCGCTTTCCCCCAGGACCCTGTGATGCGCCACCCGCTCCGACCGGCTCCCGCCGGCCCCGCCCGTGCCCCGCGTTCGCCGGCCCGCTGCCACGCTGGCCGCCCGCGATGATCACCGTCGGCCTTTCCACGCTCGGCTTCTGCAGCCTGGGCATGCTGGCAGCGATGTTCTCGGCGCTGGCCTTCTATGCCGCCTCGCCGCACTGCCGCTGGCCGCGCCTGCGCCGCGCCGGCCGCCTTGGCCGCCAGATCGGCCTGGTCGCCGCTGCCGCCGCGCTGTGGCTGTGGATGGCCGAGCTCGGCTTTGCCGCAGGCCTGGTGGCGATGCTGTGCACCTGGATGCTGGCGGCGATGCTGCTACCGGCGCTGGCCGCCTGGCACCGCCCTGGCACGGAGTCGCCCTGATGTGGCCGCGTGCCCTTGCCGGCATCATCGCCGGCTTCCTCCTCGCCACAGCCGCCACCGGCCTGCTGGCGTGGCTGCCGCCCGGTCCGTGGCAGCGGGCGCTGGTGCCGACCCTGATCGCCTTCATCCCGCTGTGGATGCTGGCCGCCCTGTGGGCGTTCAGTTTCCGCAGCGCGCTGCGCGCCTGGCTGGTGCTGGCCGGCAGCGCCGCCGCCGGCTTCGCCGTGCTCGGGCTGCTGCGCCTGACCGGCGCGGTGCAATGAGACCTCTCCCATGAAGTTCAGTTCGCAGACGCTGCGCACGTTCACCACCCTGCACACCTGGGTCGGCCTGGTCGCCGGCTTCGGCCTGTTCGTGGCCTTCTACGCGGGTGCGCTGACCCTGTTCCATCACGACCTGCCGCTGTGGCAGACCCCGGGCGCAGCCACCGCACTGCCGGCGGGCCTGGACGACGCGCAGTACCTGCTGGAAGACGTACTGGCGACACACCCGGAAGCCCGCCGCCACATCGGCATGACCTTCCCCGGCGCCGAACATCCGCAGCCACTTGCGTACTGGCAGGCCGGTGATGGCAGCTGGCGCTATGCCTGGCCCGGCCAGATCGCCGGCAGCCCCACACCGCCACAGACCGGACTGGCCGAACTGGTCAACGAGCTGCATTACAGCCTCGGCCTGCCGGTGGCCGGCATCTACGTGATGGGCATCGTCAGCCTGCTGTATGGCATGGCGCTGCTGAGCGGCCTGGTGATCCACCTGCCGAAGCTGTTCGGCGATCTGTTCGCGCTGCGTCCGGGCCGCAACCTGAAGCAGCTGTGGCAGGACGCGCACAACGTGATCGGCGTGCTCAGCCTGCCCTTCCACCTGATGTTCGCGGTGACCGGCGCCCTGCTCTGCCTGGTGTTCGTGCAGATGGCCCTGCTCAACCCGTTGATCTACGACGGCAAGGCGCTGCAGGCGGTGCCGACGGCGATGGACACCGCGCCCGTGCGCGACGCCAGTGGCATTCCGGCACCGCCGGGCAGCCTGCGCGTGCTGCATGCTCGCGCGCTTGAAGTCGCCCGCGCACAGGGCGTGGCCAACTTCGAGCCGGCCTACCTGAAGCTGGCCAATGCCGGCGATGCCAATGCCACCATCGAGATCACCGGCGAATCCACCGGCACGCTCGGCCCGCTTGGCGCGGTGGCGCTGGACGTCGCCACAGGCAACGTTCTGGCCTCGCAGCTGCCGGGCCAGCGCGACGCCAACCACGCCACGCTCAGCGCCGCCTACGCGCTGCACTTCGGCGAATTCGGCAACGGCGTGGTGGTCTGGCTGTACTTCCTGCTCGGCCTCGGCGGTGCCTTCCTGTTCTACTCCGGCAACCTGTTGTGGATCGAGTCGCGGCGCAAGCGCCGCCAGCCGCAGCAGCCGCGTGCCGGTGTGAACATGGCGCGGGCCACGGTCGGCGTGTGCATCGGCCTGTGCGTGGCGATCTCGGTCGCCTTCGTCACCGCACTCGTGCTGGAGCGGCTGGCACCGTCGGCGGTCGACCACGGCATTCGCTGGGCCTGCTTCGGCAGCTGGGCGGCCTGTGCGCTGTGGGCCGCGCTGCGACGCCCGGCGCAGGCGGCACGTGAACTGCTGTGGGCGGCGGCGATCAGCACCGCGCTGGTGCCGATCCTGCACGGCGCACTCAATGGTGACTGGCTGTGGCGTGCTGCCGCGCGTGGCCACTGGCCGCTGTTCTGGGTCGATGCCATCGCGCTGGCCATGGCCTTCGGCTTCGCCCGCCTGGCCGTGGCCAGTCAACGCCGCGCCCGCAACGGCGATCCCAACAGCGTCTGGGCCAACTGAACCTTCGCCGGGCATGGCCCCGGCGCTACCTACCGTTGCGCGCAACGCCCCTGTAGCGTCGAGCTTGCTCGACAGCTGTTGATTTCGCGCCAATGTAGAGTCGAGCTTGCTCGACTGGTGTTGATTTCGCGCCAAGCCCCCGTCGAGCAAGCTCGACGCTACCCAAGCAGGATCATGCCTCGCCGGGGTAACGACTCACTTCGATCAGGTTGCCATCCGGGTCGCGGAAGTACACCGATTCGATCGGCCCCAGCGCGCCGGTGCGTGCAACCGGCCCCTCCTCCACCGCAACGGACTGCGCCTGCAGGTGGGCCAGCACATCGACTGTGGCCGTACGCGTGACCAGACACAGGTCGGCACTGCCCGGCGTGGGTCGCAACGCATGCGGCTGCAGCGGGGCACTGGCCGGATGCAGATTGATCTTCTGCTGGCCGAACTGCAGCGCGGTACGGCCCGCGCCGAAGCGCACAACCTGCATGCCGAGCACGCGCTGGTAGAAGTCGCAGCTGCGGTCGATGTCAGCGACGGTGAGGACCAGGTGGTCCAGTCGTTCGAGGTGGATCATGCCCGCAGCGTAACGCTGCGGGCGTGGACGTGCTGTGCGAGGTCGGGCCGATGGCATTGCAGCATTGCGCCGGACATTGCCTGATGCAGCTCAATCGCCGATGCGCGCCTTCTGCCAGGGGCCCAGCATGGCGTTGAGCAGGCTGGCCTGTTCGTCGTCGCCGGTCAGCTCCCACATGAACACCCCGGCCAGGCCCTGCTCACGGGCGAACTGCGCACGCAGGCCGATCGAGCGCGGGTCTTCGTAGCTGATGAAGATCTTCTGCCCGGCGTTGTACAGCCACGGGCTCTGCGCCTGCGGCTGCCAGTGTTTCGTCCAACCTGGCTGGTCGAGATAGCGCGCTTTGATCACCCGCCAGTCGCCGGCATCAGCCGGCGCACTGTAGGACTGGTACAGGCCATCCGGGGCATCGCCGGTGACCTTGAAGCCGCGCCCGTAGAACGGCACGCCCAGCACCAGCTTGTCGGCCGGCACACCGTGCTCGCGGTAGTACTGCACCGCGCCGGCCACGTTGTTCCAGCGCCGTAACTCCGGCGCCAGCGGATCGGCCGGCACTTCATGCAGCGGCGCATTGAAGGTCGACACCGCCGAGAAACCGGTGCCCATGTCGTAGCTCATCAGGTTGATGAAATCGAACACCTTGGCCAGTGCCGGCAGGTCATAGCTCACTGCTGGATCGTAGGGGCCATCGGTCTGCAGG
Organism: Stenotrophomonas maltophilia; assembly: GCF_003970865.1. Classification (GTDB taxonomy): domain Bacteria; phylum Pseudomonadota; class Gammaproteobacteria; order Xanthomonadales; family Xanthomonadaceae; genus Stenotrophomonas; species Stenotrophomonas maltophilia_AR. The sequence continues at coordinate 22,213 of NZ_RXLZ01000034.1, forward strand.
CGACCGGCGGCCAGCGCGGCGGTCAGCAGCATCGGTTGTCGCTCCTTGCGCCCGTGCGCGTCGAGTGCCACGCGGAACGCCTGTGCGAGCCTGGTCAGATTGGCGCGATCCTGCGGGCGGTGCGCCAGCTCCTTCGGTCCGCCACTGACCGGGAACTCCCAGTCAATGTCCACGCCGTCGAAGCTGCCGGCATGGCGGTTGAAGAACAGCGCCATGCACGAGTCGACCAGGCGCTTGCGGCTGGCCTCGGTCAGCGCTGCATCGGAGAATCCACCTGCGCCCCATCCGCCAATTGAGATCAGCGTGCGCAGATGCGGGTGCGCCTTCTTCAGCTCAGCCAGCGCAGCGAAATGCTTCGGCGCTTCGGCACCGATCGTGCAGCGCCCGTCCTCGATGGTGGAGAACGCGTAGAACAGGTGGGTGAGGCGCTCGGCCGGAATGCTCGACACCGGGTAGCGCTCGGCCGAGCCACCGGGGTAGTAGGCACCGAAGATCGGTGGCTGCGCGGGCGCCGCATGCACGGCAATGGGCAAGGCACCGGCAATCAGCACGGCAAGGACAGCCACGGTCTGGCGGAACATGGGATCTCCCGGTTCGAAGGCGCAGCCACGTTAGCAAACGGATGGGGCTGTGGGACGGTTGTCGCGGCATGTCGTCCAGTGGACAGGCGCGCCGCATCCCATGACGACATCGGGGCAGACATGCGATTGCCGTCATGCACTGCAGCAGGACACACACCGACGCCGGTCTCCCATGCATCGGCTAAGGTAGCCGCGGACCTCCAACCGCGCATGGACATGAGCACCGACCACAACGACATTGACGACGGCGACCTGCTGGACGACGAAATCCTCGACGAACACCAGGCACTGGAGGCACGCGCCTACGCCGTCTTCCGCGAGGGCGACCTGCAGCAGGCAGTGGCGCTGTTCGGCGAGCTGATCGCACTCGCTCCGGAAGTGCCGTATCTGCATTACATGCGCGGATTGGCGCACAAATACCTGCGCGACTGGACTGCCTCGCTGCGGGACAACCTGCAATCGGGACAGCTACGCGGCGAGTTCGATGAAGCCACCGCGTGGAATGCCGGTATCGCCGCCACCGGCGCCGGTGACTGGGCCGAAGCGCGCCGCCAATGGGCCCGCTGTGGCATCACCCTGCCCGAGGGCGAAGGTCCGATCGAGGGCAACTTCGGCGTGGCCTGTGTGCGCTTGGCACCGTGGTCCGATGCCGAAGTGGTGTATATGAGCCGCATTGATCCGGTGCGTGCACGCATCGACAACGTACCGCTGCCCGAAAGCGGCTTCCGCTTCGGCGACATCGTGCTGCACGACGGCGCATCAACCGGCCATCGCACCTACGGGGAGCGCCAGGTGCCGGTGTTCAACGCGATGCAGCGCCTGCAGGCATCGGACATGACGACCTTCACCGTGTTCGTGCAGTGTGATTCGGCCGATGACATCGCTGCCCTGGAGGCCATCACGCTGCCAGGCATCGGCATGGTCGAGGACTGGACGGCCACCGTGCGCCGGCTGTGCCGCCGCTGCAGCTACGGCACGCCGCACCAGCATGGTGAGGAGGCGCCAGATGAAGACCAATGGAGACGCGAACGTGACCTCGGCGTGGCCGCACAGGGCCGGGCTGCGGTGGAAAAGCTCATGGCGGTGTGGGTCGCTGCAGCCCCCGGCCGGGTGCTGGAGGCCATCGAACAGCGCGAGCACCCGATGAGCGCCCCGGAGCCAGGCCAGGTCTGGTGGCTGGGGGAGGACGAAGAGGCCGAGTAGGGTCGAGCACCGGGCCTTGTGGCACAAGGCCTTCAGAATTCTTCAGGCCGGTTTCCAGCACTTCAGACGCAGCGCGGGCTCAATCGGGCTCCCTTTCGATGGAGTCCGACGATGCGTTCGATACTGTCTGCCCTCACCCTGCTCTGCGCGGTCTGTACCCTGCCCTTTGCGGCCCGCGCCACGCCCCCCGATCCCGCCCGTCTGCAGTCCCTGCGGCAGGCCATCGCCAGCGACGAACTGAAACAGATCCGCAGCGTGCTGCTGCAGGTCGATGGGAAGGTAGTCTACGAGGGCTACTTCAACGGCGCCGACGCGCAGACCCTGCACGACGTGCGATCGGCCAGCAAGGGCGTGACCGCACTGCTGGTGGGCGCCGCCATTGGCGAGGGCACGCTGCCCGGCGTACAGGCCCCGGTCTACGACTACTTCCCTGCCTTCACTGCCCGGCACGCGGTCGACCCGCGCCTGCGCGCCACCACCGTGCAGGACCTGCTGACCATGAGCAGCCTGTGGGAGTGCGATGACGAGAACCCGTTCTCGGCCGGCCACGAGGAACGCATGTACGTAACGGAGAAGTGGCTGGACTTTGCACTGAGCTTGCCGGTGAAGGGCTTCGCGCCGTGGATGCAGCGGCCGCAGGACAGCCCCTACGGGCGCACGTTCGCCTACTGCACCGCCAACCCGTTCGTGCTGGGCGCGGTGCTTGAGCAGGCCAGTGGGCAGCCGTTGGCCGATTACGCTGCACGGGTGCTGGAGCGGCCGCTGGGCATCATCCACAGCCGGTGGAACCGTTCGCCGGAGGGTATCGGCATGGGCGGCGGAGGCACCCGCTACCGCACGCGTGATCTGGCCCGCTTCGGCCAGCTCGTGCTCGATGGTGGCCGATGGCAGGGCCGCCAGCTGGTCCCCAAGGACTACATCGAGGCGATGGTGCGGGCACAGGCAACCACTTCCGATGGCAGCGACTACGGCTACCAGTGGTGGGGCCTGAAGCTGGGAGTGCAGGGTTCACCGCGCACGGTGTGGGCGATGTCCGGCAATGGCGGCAACTATGTGTTCGTGGTGCCGGAGCAACGCGTGGTCGCGGTGGTCACCAGCCAGGCGTTCAACCGCAGCTTCGCCCATCCACAGTCGCGACGGATCCTCACCGAGTTCCTGCTGCCGGCGCTGCACTGAGCGCGGCCAGGTCGTCCGGCCGCCAGCTGGCGGCCAGCACCTGCGCACGTTGCCGGGCGATGTCGGCATCCAGCCGCTGCAGCAGGGCCGGCCAGCCGGGCGTGCTGCGCAGGGGGACGAACAGAGGCGTGGCACGCAGCCACGCTACGTCGCGGAAACCGTCATCTACCGCCTGCTGCAGTGCAGCCACAGCGTCATCTGCATGGCCCCGGGCCTGCAACAGCAGCGCCCGTTCCAGCGCCGCATCGGGCCAGCCGTCGCCGGCGCCTGCGTTGGCAGCGAGCTGCTGCAGGCGTTGGTCGATCCACGCGCCGTCTGCCGCCCCCGCGCCGTGCAACATCGCCAGGGTCTGGCCCAGCGACTGCTGCGGCCGCAGCTGGCGACCACGCTCGAACGCGTCGGCGGCACCTGCGGCGTCGCCGGCCAGCAACGCCAGCTCTCCCTGCAGGCGCAGCAGCTGCGGATGCGGCGTGCTACGCCTCAGCGCCTCGTCCAGCGCCTGCCTGGCCTGCTGCGGCGCGCCGGCCAGGTACAGGCTGCGCGGCCAGGCGATGTTGGAAAAGACGTTGTCCGGGTACAGCTGGAAATTGCGCGCGTGGCGAACTGCGGCCACGTGGGTGAAGCCCAGCAGTTCCAGCTCGCGCGCGACCTGCACATCACGGAAGCGGATGCGCTCTGGGGCCTTCAAGGACAGATTCGCCTGCAGCGCTGTGGCGAGCTGGCCACGCTCCTGCTGCAGGTAGGCCAGCGATGCGCGACTACGCTCGTCGCCCGGCTCGAGTTCGATGGCGCGGCTGTAGCCGGTGATCGCCTGCCGCATATCGCCCAGGCAGTCCTGCGCATACCCCCACAAGGCGTGCGCAGCGGCATCGCGAGGCGCGCGCTGACGCTCCTGCTCGGCCAATGCCAGTGCTTCGTGCAACTGCTCGGGCGTGCCGTTGAACAGACAGCCCTCTGCCGCCAGCGCACGGGACAGGCCACGCCGGGCCGCCACGGATTCCGGATCCGCCTGCAGGGCCTGCCGGTACAGGGTGATGGCCACGCTGTTGTTGTTGGCCTGGCCGATGCCCGCGTAGTAATCGGCGCGCTGCAACAGCGACTGCCCTGCGCCCTGCGGCGCCGACCGGGGCAACAGCAACAGTGTGGCGGCCATGCCCAGCACCGCGACAGCCACCACACCCCAACCGAGCCTGCGGGCACGCGATGATGGCGTGGGTGACGCGCTGGCCGGCTGTGGCGGCACGCACAGCTGGTAGCCGCGACCACGTACCGAGCGGATGTAGCGCGGATGCCGGCTGTCATCGCCGAGGGCCTGGCGCAGCAGCTTCACCCGCTGGCTGACCGCGTCTTCGCCGACCACCGCAGGGGCCCAGACCCGTGCGGCCAGCGTGTCGAAATCCACAACGTCGGTGCCTTGCGTGAGAAGCACATCCAGCAGGGTCCAGCTGAGGCCGCTGACCGGCAATACCTCACCGTTGCGACTGACGCGCTGCGCCGGGCGATCAATGTCCAGGTCGAGCAGGCGCAGGGTGTCCATGGCCGAAGCATAGCGGCTGGAGCGCACTGGATGACAGGCAAAGAAAAAGCGGGCCGAAGCCCGCTTTTTCATCTGCGAAGGTGTGAGGACCAACGGTCCTCACCCACCGCACAATCGGCAGTACCGATTATTCGGCGCTGACGGCGTCGCCTTCTTCCACGGCCTTCATCGACAGGCGGATACGGCCCTGCTTGTCGACTTCCAGCACCTTGACCTTGACCACATCGCCTTCCTTCAGCACGTCGCCGACCTTCTCGACGCGATCGCTGGAGATCTGCGACACGTGGACCAGGCCGTCCTTGCCCGGCAGGATGGTGACGAACGCACCGAAGTCCATGATCTTGGCGACCTTGCCTTCGTAGATGCGGCCCGGCTCGACGTCCGAGGTGATCTGCTCGATGCGGGCCTTGGCAGCCTGGGCAGCGATGGCGTTGACCGAAGCAATGACGATGGTGCCGTCATCCTGGATGTCGATCTGGGTGCCGGTTTCCTTGGTGATGGCCTGGATGGTCGAGCCACCCTTGCCGATCACTTCGCGGATCTTGTCCGGGTGAATCTTGATGGTCAGCAGGCGCGGCGCGTAGTCCGACAGCTCTTCACGCGGAGCGGTCAGGCCGTGGGCCATTTCGCCCAGGATGTGCAGACGGCCAGCCTTGGCCTGCTGCAGAGCCTGCTTCATGATCTCTTCGGTGATGCCTTCGATCTTGATGTCCATCTGCAGGGCGGAAATGCCCTCAGCGGTACCGGCCACCTTGAAGTCCATGTCGCCCAGGTGATCTTCGTCACCCAGGATGTCGGACAGGACGACGAAGCGCTCGCCTTCCTTGACCAGGCCCATGGCGATACCGGCAACAGGTGCCTTCACCGGCACGCCGGCGTCCATCAGGGCCAGCGAGGAACCGCAGACCGAGGCCATCGACGAGGAACCGTTCGACTCGGTGATTTCCGAGACGACGCGGATGGTGTACGGGAAGGCTTCCAGCGACGGCATGACAGCCAGCACGCCGCGCTTGGCCAGGCGACCGTGGCCGATTTCGCGGCGCTTCGGACCCATCATGCGGCCGCACTCACCCACCGAGAACGGAGGGAAGTTGTAGTGGAACAGGAAGTTTTCCTTGTACTCACCGGCAACGGCGTCGATGACCTGGCCGTCACGGGCGGTGCCCAGGGTGATGGTCACGATGGCCTGGGTTTCGCCGCGGGTGAACAGCGAGGAACCGTGGGTACGCGGCAGCACGCCGGTCTTCACGGCGATCGGGCGGACGGTGTCCAGCGCACGGCCGTCGATGCGGACCTTGGTGTCCAGCACCGAGTCACGCATGGTGCGGTATTCCAGCTCGCCGAATTCCTTCGACAGCTCGGCCGGGTTCCAGCCTTCAGCGGCCACACGGCCAGCCAGGCTTTCGACCACGTCCTTCTTGATCGCCGAGATGGCGTCACGGCGCTGCAGCTTGTCACGCACCTGGAAGGCTTCGCCCAGGCGCGGGCCGATGGCTTCCTTCAGGGCGGAGATCAGCACGTCGTTCTTGGCCGGGGCTTCCCAGGTCGACGGCTTGGTGCCGGCTTCGACGGTCAGCTCGTTGATCGCGTTGATGACCTTCTGCATCTCGCGGTGACCGAAGGTCACGGCGCCCAGCATCACTTCTTCGGACAGCAGCGCGGCTTCGGATTCAACCATCAGCACGGCGTTGGAGGTACCGGCGACGACCAGTTCCAGCTGCGAGTCAGCCAGTTCGCTGACGGTCGGGTTCAGGATGTACTCGCCGTTCTTGTAGCCGACCTTGGCAGCGCCGATCGGGCCCATGAACGGGGTGCCGGCCAGGGACAGGGCAGCCGAGGCACCGATCAGGGCAGCAATGTCGCCGTCCACGTCCGGGTTCAACGACATGACCGTGGCGATGATCTGCACTTCGTTCTTGTAGTCTTCCGGGAACAGCGGACGGATCGGGCGGTCGATCAGACGCGAGATCAGGGTTTCCTTCTCGGTCGCACGGCCTTCACGCTTGAAGAAACCACCCGGGATACGGCCGCCGGCGTAGAACTTTTCCTGATAATCGACGGTCAGCGGGAAGAAGTCCTGGCCTTCGCGCGCGCTCTTGGCGGCGACGGCGGTGACCAGCAGTACGGTGTCGTCCATCTTGACGATGACGGCACCGCTGGCCTGACGGGCGACTTCGCCGGTCTCGAGCGTGACGGTGTGCTTGCCGTACTGGAAGGTTTTGGTGATTTTTGCCACGGAGGGTGTCCTTGGGGATGCTGTCTGCGAATTTGGACCGTCGGCGACCCTTGCCGCCAGCGGGTGGCCGGATCGTTCCGGCCTGAATCGGGGATTGCGGTGCTACAAAACAAAACCGCGGCGCATCGCTGCGCCGCGGGGGATTCGTTGCTTAGCGACGCAGGCCAAGCTTCTCGATCAGGGCCTTGTAACGCTCGACGTCCTTCTTCTTCAGGTAGTCGAGCAGGCTGCGACGGCGGTTGACCATCTGCAGCAGGCCGCGGCGGCTGTGGTGGTCCTTCTTGTGGGTCTTGAAGTGGCCGGTCAGCAGTTCGATGCGGGCGGTCAGCAGTGCAACCTGGACTTCCGGGGAGCCGGTGTCAGCCGAGCTGCGCTTGTTGTCTTCAATGACCTTCTGGGTGTCGATCGACATTTCTTTTTTCTCTGTGATGCGTGGCCGGCAGGAACGCGCTTCGCGCACCGCCAGGCTCGCCGTGGACTACGAGGATGAAACCTGCGCGAGGCAGGCTGCCGGAAAACGGCCGCGAAATTGTAACGGTCAGGGGCTTCCGGGACAAGGACCGGGGCTGAACCGCCCGGGCCCGGTCAGAGGTTGAAACGACGCTGCGGCGCCAGCAGGCCACTGTCATCGACCTGGCCCAAGCCCTGGACAACATCGTCCGGACCGAACACAGCCACCAGGCCATGCGGCCAGGACAGGTCACGCTGGCGCTGGCCGACGCAGAAGCGGTGGGTCTGGTCGGCATCCAGGTCGACCCGCGGGTATTCAGCCAGGCCGGCCGCCAGCGGCAGCAGCAGCGCGTCCATGCCGGCCTCGTCACCTGCCTCGACCATCGCCCGCAGCTGATCCAGGGTGACCATCGCCGGTTCACGGAACGGCTCGACCCAGAGCCGGCGCAGCGCAGTGATGTGAGCGCCGCAGCCCAGGCTTTCGCCCAGGTCGCGGGCCAGGCTGCGGATGTAGGTGCCGGAGCCGCAGGTCACGCGCAGCCGCAACCGCTCCGGCTGCTGCTCCAGCACCTCGATGGCCTGCACCTGGACCTCGCGCTCGGGCGCCTCGATGGCATCACCGCGACGAGCCTTCACATACAGCGGTTCACCGCCTTGCTTCAGCGCCGAATAGATCGGGGCACGCTGGAGGATGCTGCCGGTCAGTGGCGCCAGCGCAGCCTGCAGGGCTTCGGCGCTGATCGCCGGCACCGGGCGCTGCAGCAGCACCTGGCCTTCGGCATCATCGGTATCCGTGGTCTGGCCAAGCACGATCTCGGCATCGTAGGCCTTGGCCGAACCCAACAGCAGGCCGGCGATCTTGGTCGCCTCGCCGAAGCACAGCGGCAGCAGGCCGGTGGCCAACGGGTCGAGGCTGCCGGTGTGGCCACCCTTCTCGGCACGGAACAGGCGGCGCGCCACCTGCAGGGCGGCGTTGGAGCTCATGCCGGTCGACTTGTCGAGCAGCAGGATGCCATCCAGGCGGCGGAACTGAATTCGGGTCATGACAGGAAAGTGTTGAGCCGAGCCATGCTCGGCTGCCGCAGCGCGGTCTGCATCAGACATCGCGCAGCCGGAATGCAACAACGCCGGGCATGCCCGGCGTCGCGCGGTTATTCTTCGTCGCTCTCGCGACGCTTCTCGGCGGCCAGCGTATCGGGCAGGTCGCGCAGGATGTTGTCGATGTGCTCACCACGGTCGACCGAGTCGTCGTAGTGGAAATGCAGCTCCGGCACGTGGCGCAGCTTCATCGCGCGGGCCAGGTCCATGCGCAGGCGGTAGCCCAGCTCCTTCAGGCCGGCCACGGCTTCGGCCGAACGTTCCGGCATCAGCGCGGTGACGAACACCTTGGCATGGGCCATGTCGCGGGTGATTTCCACGTCGGACACGCTCACCGAGGGCAACCCGTGCTCGCGCACGGCGTTGTGCACCAGGGTGCCGAGTTCACGGCGCAGCTGGGCGGAGACACGGTCGGTTCGATGGAAAGTCTTGGGCACGCGGTCGGGCTCTCGATTTGAATGTGACCCGACCAAGGTCGGGTCCTACCAGGAGGAGCGGCCCGACCAAGGTCGGGCCCCACCAGGGGGGCGGACCGGCCCCTGAGGGCCGGTCCAGTACAGCATTACAGGGTGCGCGGCACTTCGATACGCTCGAAGCACTCGATCTGGTCACCCGGCTTGACGTCGTTGTAGGCCTTCACCGCGATACCGCATTCGGTACCGTTGCGGACTTCCTCGACGTTCTCCTTGAAGCGGCGCAGCGATTCCAGCTCGCCCTCGAAGATCACCACGCTGTCGCGCAGGACGCGGATCGGCTTGTTGCGCTTGACCACGCCCTCGATGACCATCGAACCGGCGACGGCACCCAGCTTGGAGCTGCGGAAGACGTCGCGGACCTCGGCGATACCGATGATCTCTTCGCGGATCTCCACGCCCAGCAGACCGGAAGCCACCTGCTTCACCTGGTCGATCACGTCATAGATGATCGAGAAGTAACGCAGGTCGACGCCGTTGGATTCGATGATGCGACGGGCCGAAGCATCCGCACGCACGTTGAAGCCGATGACGGTGGCCTTCGAAGCGGCCGCCGAGTTGGCGTCCGACTCGGTGATGCCGCCCACGCCGGAGTGGATGACGTTGATGCGGATGTCTTCGTTGGACAGCGCGACCAGTGCCTGGCTCAGAGCCTGCACCGAACCCTGCACGTCGGCCTTGATGACCAGGTTGAGGACCTGCTGGCCCTCGCCCTTGCCCAGGGTTGCCATGATGTCTTCCATGCGACTGCCGGCGGTGGCGACCAGGCGCGATTCACGGCGCTTGGTCTCACGCTGCTGGGCAACGTCCTTGGCCAGGCGCTCGTCCTCGACGACCACGAAGTCGTCACCGGCTTCCGGCACGCCGGACAGGCCCAGGACCTGCACCGGAATGGACGGGCCGGCGAATTCCGGCTGCTTGCCGGTTTCGTCGAACAGCGCACGCACGCGGCCGTACTGGATGCCGCACACCAGGTAATCGCCCTTCTTCAGGCGGCCCTGCTGCACCAGCACGGTAGCGACCGGGCCGCGGCCCTTGTCCAGCGACGATTCGATCACCACGCCCGAGGCGCGGCCTTCATCGACGGCCTTCAGTTCCAGCAGTTCGGCCTGCACCGAAACGGCGTCCAGCAGGTCGTCGATGCCCAGGCCGGTCTTGGCCGAGATCTCCACCATCTGGATGTCACCGCCGAAGTCTTCGGCCACGACCTGCTCGGAGAGCAGCTCGTTCTTGACCCGCATCGGGTCGGCACCGGACTTGTCGATCTTGTTGATGGCCACGATCAGCGGTACACCCGCCGAACGCGCGTGCTGGATCGCTTCCTTGGTCTGCGGCATGACGCCGTCATCGGCAGCCACCACCAGCACCACGATGTCGGTCAGCTTGGCGCCGCGCGCACGCATCGAGGTGAATGCGGCGTGGCCCGGGGTATCCAGGAAGCTGATGACGCCCTTCGGCGTATCAACGTGGTAGGCACCGATGTGCTGGGTGATGCCACCAGCTTCGCCGGTGGCGACCTTGGTGCGGCGGATGTAATCCAGCAGCGAGGTCTTACCGTGGTCGACGTGGCCCATGATGGTGACCACCGGCGGACGCTGTACGGCTTCGCCCTGGTTTTCACCGGTCGATGCCAGCAGTGCGTCTTCGGCGTCGTTGTCATTGGCGCGGATCGCCTTGTGGCCGAGTTCTTCGGTCACCAGCGCAGCGGTGTCGTGGTCGATGGACTGGGTGATGGTGGCCATCACGCCCATCTTGAACAGCGCCTTCACCACCTCGCCGCCCTTCAGCGCGAGCTTCTGCGCCAGGTCGGCCACGGTGATGGTTTCGCCGATCGCCACTTCACGCACGACCGGCGCGGTCGGACGCTCGAAGGCGTGCGGACCCGCGTTGTTGCCACCACGCGACATGTCGCGACGGCCGCCACTCTGGTTGCGGCCACCCGGACGGCCACGGTTGTTGCTGTTGTTGCTGTTGCCACGACGGGCACGATCGGCCGCCGACAGGTGCATCTGGCCGGCAAAGCGATCACCCGGGCCACGCTCGCTGCGCGGCGCGCTGCGGTTGTTGCGGTCGTCGCTGCGCGGCGGCGGCGGTGCACCACGCGGCGCAGCCGGGGCTGCGGCCGGGGCGCGCGGCGGGCGCGGCGCGGTTTCGTCGATCGGAGCGCGCACCTTCGGCTTGCTGGCAGCCAGCGCCTCGGCAGCCTTGGCGGCAGCGGCGGCTTCCTCGGCGGCCTTCTTCTCGGCCTCTGCGCGTTCCTTTGCGGCGACCTCTTCCTCACGGGCACGGACGATGGCCTCGTCGCGCAGACGATCCTTCTCGGCCAGGGCCTGCTGTTCGGCGAGGTTGCGCGCGCGCGACTCTTCCAGCTTGCGCAGGATGTCGGCGCGCTCTTCGTCCGGCGTCATGGCGCGAGCACCATCCTTGACGTAGGTACGCTTCTGGCGCACCTCGACATTCACGGTCGTCTTGCTGCGACCGGAACTGACCGTCACTTCCTGCTGTTTCCGGCGGTTGAGCGTGATCTTCTTTGCAGACTGATCCGTCTCTTCCGGGGCCTGCTCGGGCTTGCCGTGCGAACGACGAAGGAAGCCCAGGAGCTTCACCTTCTCGGTGCTGGTCACGACCTGGTCGGGACCGCTGAACTTCATGCCGGCACCGGCCAGCTGTTCCAGCAGTTTTTCGACCGGCGTGTTGACCAGTTCGGCAAGCTTGCGGATGGTGGTTTGCTGCGACATTCGGATCCTATGATCTTGTGGGCGCCCCCCCGCATCTGGAGGTGGCGCGGATTCTACGCCCTGAGCGGCTCAGGGCCCTGTTCATTGCCGGCTCATTCGCCGCGTTCCAGTCGGGCGATCTCCTCGGCACGCGCGGCCAGGATCAGCGCAGCGGCGCGCGCCTGATCCAGCCCTTCGATGCCGAAGTCCATGACCTCGTCGGCGGCCAGATCGGACAGGTCCTCACTGGTGCGCACGCCGTGGCCGGCCAGCGCATACGCGGTGGCTTCGTCCATGCCCTTCAGGGACAGCAGGTCCTGCGCCGGCTGGCCGTCTTCAAGGCCTTCCTCGACTGCCAGGGCCTCATTGAGCAGCGCATCGCGGGCACGAGCGCGCAGCTCTTCGACGATGTCTTCGTCGAAACCTTCCACGGCCAGCAGTTCGCCGACCGGGACATATGCGATTTCCTCGACGGTGCCGAAGCCTTCGCTGACCAGGATGCCGGCGATTTCCTCGTCCACTTCCAGCTTGTCCATGAACAGCTGGCGGGCCGAAGCCTGCTCGGCCTCCGACTTGGCGGTGACCTGGTCCTGGGTCATCACGTTGAGCTGCCAGCCGGTCAGGCGGCTGGCCAGGCGCACGTTCTGGCCGCCCTTGCCGATCGCCTGGGCCAGGCGGTCTTCGGCAACGGCCAGGTCCATCGAGTGCTTGTCTTCATCGACGATGATCGACTGCACTTCGGCCGGCGCCATCGCGTTGATGACGAAGTTGGCCGGGTTGTCGTTCCACAGCACGATGTCCACGCGCTCGCCATTGAGCTCGTTGGACACGGCCTGCACGCGCGAACCGCGCATGCCGATGCAGGCACCGATCGGATCGGTGCGCTGGTCGTGGGCCAGCACGGCGATCTTGGCGCGGTCGCCCGGATCGCGGGCGCAGGCCTTGATTTCCACCAGGCCCTGGCCGACTTCCGGCACTTCCAGCTTGAACAGCTCGATCATGAATTCCGGGGCGGCGCGGCTGATGAACAGCTGCGGGCCACGCGGTTCCGAACGGACTTCAGCCAGGTAGCCGCGCACGCGGTCACCGGCGCGCAGCACGTCGCGCGGAATGCCCTTGTCCTTCGGGATGAAGCCTTCGGCGTTGCCACCGAGGTCGACATAGATGTTGCCGCGCTCGGCGCGCTTGACCACACCGGTGATCAGCTCGCCGACGCGATCCTTCCACGCATCCACGACCTGCTGGCGCTCGGCTTCGCGCACGCGCTGGACGATGACCTGCTTGGCGGCCTGGGCGGCAATGCGGCCGAAATCCGGGTTCTCGATCTGCTCTTCGATGTAGTCGCCGACGTCCACGCCTTCGGCTTCATCGACGGCATCCATCAGGCGGATCTGGCGATCCGGCGATTCCATGACCACGTCATCGGCCACCACTTCCCAGCGGCGGAAGGTTTCGTAGCTGCCATCCTTGTGGTCGATGACCACGCGGGTCAGCACTTCCTCGTCGGGATAGCGCTTCTTCGCTGCCGAGGCCAGGGCGGCCTCGATCGCATCGAAGATCACTTCACGCGGCACGCCCTTCTCGTTGGCGACCGCGTCGACTACCAGCAACAGTTCCTTGCTCATTGGCTCACTCCGCGCGCGGCTTTTTTGCCGCCGGCTCGTTGGAAGAAGAATTCGTGTTCGGCTTCGGACGCTTCGGTGCCGGACCAGTCGGCTTGCTCGGGGCCAGCCCCAGCGCCACCCAGTCGGGCATGATCCGTGCCTTGTCGATGTTGTCGGCCGACACGACCACTTCGGCCTTGTCGACGACGAAGGTGATGGCACCTGCGGTCTCGTCGATGGCTTCGATGCGGCCCTGCAGGCGACGACGGTTGTCCTGCGGCAGCTTCAGCGTGACCTTGGCCATTTCGCCGAGGTGACGGCCGAACTGCTCCAGGTTGAACAGCGGACGATCGACGCCCGGCGAAGACACTTCCAGCGTGTAGTTGCCGCTGATCGGGTCTTCGACGTCCATCTGCGCCGACACTTCGCGGCTGACCCGCTCGCAGTCGTCGACATTGATGATGCGCTCGGGCTGTTCCGCCAGCGGCACGTCGATGTAAAGGCGCAGGGTCGCACCGCCGGGGGCCGGCAGATACTCAACGCCCAGCAGCTCCAGGCCCAGCGACACAACGGTCGGGGCGAGCAGATTCGCGATGTCGGTTGCCTTGTCGCTCACAGCCTGCCTTGATCTCTTGGTTGGGTGCCGGCCTTGGCCGGCATGGAAACATGACGCCCCGGAAACGACAAAGGGCCCGCTGGGCCCCTTTTCCGGAAAGACTCCGGTGACTGGATTCCGGTTGCAACCTGCAGTGCCTGCCGGTTGCGGCCCTCCTTCCGGGTCCGGACTCCCGCTGGGAGCCCGCCTTCAGGGGTATTGCTAGGCCGCTGATGATAGCGACTGCACCGCGCTGGTGCAAGGTGCGGACCCGGGGTCAGATCCCTTTTCCGCGGGGAAAGGGATCTGACCCCAAGCACGCGGAAAGGACACAAACCCCAAAGAAAAACGCCTTCGAAGCAGGACTTCGAAGGCGATCTCTTTACTTGGTAGCGGGGGCAGGATTTGAACCTGCGACCTTCGGGTTATGAGCCCGACGAGCTGCCAGACTGCTCCACCCCGCATCAGAAGCGGAATTATGAGGCATAACTTCAAAACCTGCAAGCTTTTCCTCATTCATCGAACTGGTTGGCGCCGATTCGATGTATTGGTAGCGGGGGCAGGATTTGAACCTGCGACCTTCGGGTTATGAGCCCGACGAGCTGCCAGACTGCTCCACCCCGCACCGGAAGTGTTTGAACTGCTGCCCTGCTCTTTCGAGGAGGGCTACCGCAACGATGTTCTGGCTGAACCGCTGCAGTGACAACTCAGGCTGCGCATATTACACGAATCGCGCAGCTTTGTGTCAACTTTTATGCAAGATGCGCAAATGCCTGCTGGCACCAGACCATGATCGGGTTCCAGGCCAGGCCCAGCGCCAGCAGTGCCAGCGCGTTCACGCCCAGCACCAGGCCCAGCACGCGGTCGTTGCTGCGCGGCATGGCCTCGCCCACCGGCTCATCGAAGTACATGACCTTGATGACCCGCAGGTAGTAGAAGCAGCCGACCACGGCACACAGCACGCCGAGGATGGCCAGCCACAGCAGGCCACCGTTGATGGCCGCGCCCAGCACCGCCAGCTTGGTCCAGAAGCCCAGGAACGGCGGGATGCCGGCCAGCGACGCCATGATGCACAGCACCAGGCCGGCCATCCACGGGTTGCGGGCATTCAGGCCCTTGAAGTCTTCGATGTTCTCGGCCTCGAAACCGGCACGCGACAGCGCGATGATCGCGCCGAAGGCGGCGGTGGACATGATGGCGTAGGCCAGTGCGTAGAACAGCGCGGCGGCATAACCCTGCGAACCGCCACCGGCGATGCCCATCAGCAGGAAGCCGATGTGGGAGACGGTGGAGAACGCCAGCATGCGCTTGAGGTTGCTCTGCGCGATGGCCATCAGGTTGCCAATGACCAGCGAGACCGCGGCCAGGCCGGCAATCAGCAGCTGCAGTTCGGTCGACAGCGGGCCCACGCCCATTTCCAGCAGGCGGTAGGCCATGCCGAACGCGGCCAGCTTCGGCGCCGAGCTGATGAACAGTGCGATCGGTGCCGGGGCACCCTGGTACACGTCCGGCAGCCACATGTGGAACGGCGCGGCACCCAGCTTGAAGGCGACGCCGGCGATCATGAACACCGCACCGGTGATCAGCAGCACGCGCTCTTCCGAGTGCGGGATGGCCTCACGGATGACGTCCAGGTGCAGGCTGCCGGTGGCGCCGTAGATCAGCGACATGCCGTACAGCAGCAGGCCCGAGGCCAGCGAACCCAGCACGATGTACTTCATCGCCGCTTCCGAGGCCAGGCCGTTCTCACGGTTGCTGGCAACCAGTGCGTAGGAGCACAACGCCAGCAGTTCCAGGCCCAGGTAGACCATCAGCAGGCTGCCGGCCGAGACCAGGATCATCATGCCGGCGGTGCCGAACAGGATCAGCACCGGGATCTCGCCCTGGAACAGGTTGCGGTCACGCAGGTAACGCCAGCCGTAGACCAGGGTCAGGCCGCTGAGCAGCACGATCCCGGTCTTCATCACGTCCGCGGCGGTATCGCGCACGAACATGCCATGGAAGACCTCCCCCTGCCCGCCCACGCCGGTGGCCAGCATGAACAGCACCACGGCCAGCGCAGCGAGCGAGAACAGGTGGGTGACGATCTTGTTCCGGTTGCTGACGAACAGGTCGAGGATCATCAGGGCGAAAGCGCTGCCGATCAGCACCAGCTCGGGAGCGAGCGGTGGCAGGTCAGCGGCGGTCAATGGCAGCAGCGGCGAGGTGGTCATCATCAAATCCTGGAATTACAGCAGCTTGCTGGATGCGATCTGCATCGCCAGCTTCGCGATCGAGGGCTCCATCAGGTCGGTCAGCGGCTTGGGGTAGATGCCCAGGGCCAGCACGCCGATGGCGAACACGCCCAGCACCAGCCATTCGCGACCGTTGATGTCCTTCAGTTCGGCAACGTGGCTGTTGGCCACTTCACCGAAGAAGATGCGCTTGTACAGCCACAGGGTGTAGGCGGCGCCGATGATCAGGGTGGTGGCCGCGCCCAGCGCGATCCACGGATTGCGCTGGAAGGCCGCGAGGATGACCATGAACTCGCCGACGAAACCGCTGGTGCCCGGCAGGCCCGCATTGGCCATGAAGAACAGCATGGCGAAGGTCGCGAACCAGGGCATCACGTTGACCACGCCGCCGTAATCGGCGATGCGGCGGCTGTGCATGCGGTCGTACAGCACGCCCACGCTGGAGAACATCGCGCCGGACACGAAGCCGTGCGAGATCATCTGCACCATGGCGCCCTGCAGGCCCAGGCGGGCCGCATCGGCGTTGCCGGCTTCACGCACCAGCCACAGCGCGATGAAGGTGCCCAGGGTGACGAAGCCCATGTGCGCGATCGACGAATAGGCGATCAGCTTCTTCATGTCGTCCTGCACCAGGGCGACCAGGCCGACGTAGATCACCGCGATCAGCGACAGCGCGATCACCAGCCACGCCCATTCCTGCGACGCATCCGGGACGATCGGCAGGTTGAAGCGCAGGAAGCCGTAGCCACCGATCTTCAGCGCGATGGCAGCCAGGATCACCGAACCGGCGGTCGGCGCTTCCACGTGGGCGTCCGGCAGCCAGGTGTGGACCGGGAACATCGGCACCTTGACCGCGAAGGCGATCAGGAAGGCGAAGAAGATCCAGGTCTGTTCCTTGGCCGACAGCGGCAGCGCGTACAGGTCAGCCAGCTGGAAGCTGCCACCCTTCATGTACAGGTAGATCAGCGCCACCAGCATCAGCACCGAGCCGAGGAAGGTGTACAGGAAGAACTTCAGCGCGGCGTAGATGCGGCGCGGGCCGCCCCAGACACCGATGATCAGGAACATCGGGATCAGCATCGCCTCGAAGAACACGTAGAACAGCATCGCGTCCGTGGCCGAGAAGATACCGACCGTGACGCCTTCCAGGATCAGGAAGGCGGCCACGTACTGGTTGACGCGCTTGTCGATGGCGCTCCAGGCGCCGATCAGGGCAAGCACGCTGACCAGGGTGGTCAGCAGGATCAGCGCCACGGCGATGCCGTCCACGCCCAGGTTGTAGCCGATCTTGTACGCCGGGATCCAGGCATGGGTCTCGACGAACTGCAGACCGTCGATGCCCGCGTTGTAGCCGCTCAGCAGCGAGAGGCTCGCCACGAACGTCAGTACCGCTACGCCCAGCGACGCCCAGCGGGCGGTCTGTGCATCACGGATTGCAAGGATCAGAGCACCACCGATGATCGGCAGCCAGATGAGGACACTGAGTAGAGGCCAGTTCGACACGTCTTCTTATTCCGTACAGGTCATCAACGCAGGTAATGCATCAGCACGCCCAGAAGGGCAATCAGGCCGATGATCATCGCGAAGGCGTAGTGATAGAGGAAACCGGATTGGGTACGACGCAGCACACCGGCTGCGACGTCCACAACACGTGCCGAGAGATTGACCACGCCGTCGACGATGTTGCTGTCGATCCAGCGCGAGACCTTGCCCAGCTTGACGCTGCCACCGGCAAAGCCATCGATCCACAGCTTGTCGAAGCCGTACTTGTTTTCCAGCACCGACACCAGCGGGGCGAAGGTCTTGCGCGCCTTGCCCGACAGGTCCGGCTTCCACAGGTAGAACAGCGCGGCCAGCAGGAAGCCCGCCAGGGTCAGCCAGAACGGCGGCAGCATCATGCCGTGCAGCGCGAACGCCACCGGCCCGTGGAACTCTTCGCCCAGGAAGGCAACGGTGTTCTTGGCCGGATCGTAGAAATCGACGATGCCGGTGAAGAACGTGTTGACCTGGCCCTTGATCGCCGCATGGGCGTGATTGCCGGCCCAGTCGGTGCCGTGCAGCATCGGACCGATGCTGAAGAAACCGATGGCGATCGACGGGATGGCCAGCAGGATCAGCGGCAGGGTCACCACCCACGGGGTTTCATGCGGCTCATGCGGACCGTGGCCATGGCCGTGGTCGTCATGGGCATCGCCATGGTGGGCATCAGCATGGTGGGCGTCGGCGGCGTGGTGATCGTCATGGCCATGACCATGATCGTCGTGTGCGTCGCGGAAGCGCTCCTTGCCGTGGAAGGTCAGGAACAGCAGGCGGAAGCTGTAGAAGCTGGTCACCAGCACGCCACCCAGCACGGCCCAGTAGCCATAGGTGGCCACCCAGCTGTTCTGCATGTGCGCGTGGATCTCGGCTGCCTCGATGATGGTGTCCTTCGAGTAGAAGCCGGAGAAGAACGGCGTACCGACCAGTGCCAGCGTACCGATCCACATGGTGACGAAGGTGATCGGCATGTACTTGCGCAGGCCGCCCATCTTGCGCATGTCCTGCTCGTGGTGCATCGCGATGATGACCGAGCCGGCCCCCAGGAACAGCAGCGCCTTGAAGAAAGCGTGGGTCATCAGGTGGAACACGGCCGCCGAATAGGCCGACACGCCCAAAGCCACGGTCATGTAGCCCAGCTGCGACAGCGTGGAGTACGCGACGACGCGCTTGATGTCGTTCTGCACGATGCCGATCAGGCCAGTGAAGAACGCGGTGGTGGCACCGATGAACAGGATGAAGTTCAGCGCGGTCTGCGACAGCTCGAACAGCGGCGACATGCGGGTGACCATGAAGATACCGGCGGTCACCATCGTCGCGGCGTGGATCAGCGCCGAGATCGGGGTCGGGCCTTCCATCGAATCCGGCAGCCACACGTGCAGCGGGACCTGGGCCGACTTGCCCATGGCACCGATGAACAGGCAGATGCAGATGACGGTGGCGATCGACCAGATCACCGGCTCGTTCAGCAGCTGCATGCCGAACATGGTGCCGTCCCAGATCTGCAGCTGGGCGCGCGGGTCAGCCAGCATGCCGGCCTGCGAGAACACCTGCGAGTAGTCCAGGGTGCCGAACACCCACAGCACGCCGGCGATGCCGAGCAGGAAGCCGAAGTCACCGACGCGGTTGACCAGGAACGCCTTCATGTTGGCGAAGATCGCGGTCGGACGCTTGAACCAGAAGCCGATCAGCAGGTACGACACCAGGCCCACCGCTTCCCAGCCGAAGAACAGCTGCAGGAAGTTGTTGCTCATCACCAGGGTGAGCATCGAGAAGGTGAACAGCGAGATGTAGCTGAAGAACCGCTGGTAGCCCGGATCGTCCTGCATGTAGCCGATCGTGTAGATGTGGACCAGCAGCGACACGAAGGTCACCACCACCATCATCATCGCGGTCAGCTTGTCGACCATGAAACCGACGTGGGCCGAGTACTGGCCGACTTCGAAGAACGTGTAGATGTTCTGGTTGAACGGCTGCGCACCGCCCCACAGCAGCTGGTAGAGCGTGTACATCGACAGGCCGCAGGCAACCGCGACGCCGAGGATGGTGATGGTCTGCGCGCCGAAGCGCTTGACCTGGCGACCGAACAGGCCGGCGATGATGCTGCCGAACAGCGGTGCAAGCACCACTGCGATCAACAGACTCTTGGAGAGAGTGATTTCCATCTGTGGATCAGCCCTTCAACGAATCGACTTCGCCGACATTGATCGTGCGGCGGGTACGGAACAGGGTCACCAGGATCGCCAGGCCGATGGCGGCTTCCGCGGCGGCGACGGTCAGGATGAAGAACACGAACAGCTGGCCGGACGGGTCGCCCAGCTGGCGCGAGAAGCCGACGAAGTTGATGTTCACCGACAGCAGCATCAGTTCGATCGACATCAGCAGGACGATGACGTTCTTCCGGTTGAGGAAGATGCCGGCCAGGCTGATGGCGAACAGCACCGCGCCCAGCGCAAGGATGTGGCCAAGGGTAATCACGGCTGGGTCTCCTCGCCGGCGGCCGGCTTGCTGTTGCTGTGCACGACCGGCGCTTCGGCGCCCATCTTGACCATGCGCAGGCGCTGGCCGGCCTTGACCATGGTCTGCTCACCCGGGTTCTGGCTCTTGACGCCGGTACGGCGACGCAGGGTCAGCATCACGGCGGCAACCACGGCCACGGTCAGGATGACGGCGGCGAACTCGAACGGCAGCAGGTACTCGGTGAACAGCGTACGGGCCAGCCAGGTGACGTTGGAGCTGTCGGCAGCGACCGCGGCGGCGTTGTCGGCCGGGAACGGGTTGACCGCCCTGCCCTTCACGCCGATCAGGATCAGCATCTGCACCAGCATCGCCACGGCCACGATCAGGCCGACCGGCAGGTAGCGCACCCAGCCCTCACGCAGTTTGGTGGGATCGATGTCCAGCATCATCACCACGAACAGGAACAGCACCATCACCGCACCGACGTAGACCAGCACCAGTGCCACGCCGAGGAACTCGGCGCCGACCAGCAGCCAGACGCAGGCGATGGAGAAGAAGGTCAGCACCAGGCAGAGCACGGCGTGAACCGGGTTGCGCACGCTGATCACCGCACCGGCCGAAACCGTTGCCGCGATGGCGAACACCCAGAAAGCGATATTTACCCAATCCATCTCTCGACCTCAGCGGTAAGCGGCATCGGCGGCGCGACGCTCGGCGATCTCGGACTCGAGACGGTCGCCCAGGGCCAGCAGCTGCGGCTTGGTAACGATGTTTTCGCCACGATTCTCGAAGTGGTACTCGAGGATGTGGGTTTCGACGATCGAGTCCACCGGGCAGCTTTCTTCGCAGAAGCCGCAGAAGATGCACTTGAACAGATCGATGTCATAGCGCGTGGTACGGCGGGTGCCGTCTTCGCGCTTGGCCGAGTCGATGGTGATGGCCAATGCAGGGCACACCGCTTCGCACAGCTTGCAGGCGATGCAGCGCTCTTCACCGTTGGGGTAACGGCGCAGGGCGTGCAGGCCACGGAAGCGCGGCGACTGCGGGAACTTCTCCATCGGGTACATCATCGTGTACTTGGGCTTGAAGCTGTACTTCAGCGTCAGCCAAAGGCCGCCCAGCAGTTCGAGCAGCAGCAGGCTCTTGAAGTAATGGGTAATCCTGTTCATCACTTAGACGCCCTTTTGAATCACGCCGAAGAACACCATGACGGCGGTAACCGCGATCCACAGAATGGCCAGCGGGATGAAGACCTTCCAGCCCAGGCGCATGATCTGGTCATAGCGGAAGCGCGGGAAGCTGGCACGGAACCAGATGTAGGCACTGGCGAAGAAGAACACCTTGACGAACAGCCACGGTGCACCGCCCTTCCAGATCCAGTCGACCAGCGGCGAGATATCGCCCGGATTGACCCAGCCCTGGATCGGGCTCAGCCAGCCACCAAGGAAGAAGATCGAGATCAGGAAGCTGATCAGGATCATGTTGGCGTACTCGGCCAGGAAGAACAGCGCGAACGCACCGCCCGAGTACTCGACCATGTGGCCGGCGACGATTTCCGATTCACCTTCCACCACGTCGAACGGCGCGCGGTTGGTTTCGGCAACGCCCGACACCCAGTAGATGACGAACAGCGGGAACAGCGGCAGCAGGAACCAGTCGAAGAAACCGGAATTGCCGGCCTGCGCCATCACGATGTTGCTCAGGTTCAGGCTGCCCGACGCGATCATCACGCCGACCAGGGCGAAGCCCATGGCGATTTCGTAGCTGATCATCTGCGCCGAGGCGCGCATCGCACCCAGGAACGCATACTTCGAGTTGGATGCCCAACCGGCCAGGATGATGCCGTAGATGCCCAGCGAGGTCATCGCCAGCAGGTACAGCAGGCCGGCGTTGGCATTGGACAGTACGATCTGCGAATCGAAGGGCACCACCGACCAGGCCGCGAAGGCCGGCGCCAGGGTGATCAGCGGTGCCAGCAGGTAGATCGCCTTGTTGGCGCTGCTCGGCTGGACCACTTCCTTGAACAGCAGCTTGAAGACGTCGGCGAAGGCCTGGAAGATGCCCATGCCCACATACATCGGGCCGTGGCGGACGTGCATCCAGCCGATCAGCTTGCGTTCCCAGACCACGTAGAAGGCCACCGAGATGATCACCGGAACGGTGATCACCAGGATCTTCAGGATGATCCAGATCAGCGCGCCGATGTCACCGAGGCCAAGCAGCCACTGGTGCAGCGGGTCGACCGCGTTCAACAGCAATTCGTTCATGCAGCCACCACCGTTACGCGAGCGGCACCCAGCGGCGCGGTCGCGCCGTGGCCCGATTCAATCCAGACCGAACCCGCAGCGACGCGGGCGTCGACCACCACCGGCAGGGTGGCCTTGCCGGCATCGGTGCCGACCTTGGCCATCTGCCCTTCCTGCAGCTGCAGGCGAGCGGCATCTTCAGCGTTCAGCACGATGCGCGGGGCGTTGTTGAGCGGATGCGACTGCAGCGCCGGCGCACGACGGACCACCGCATCGGTGCGGTAGATCGCGGCGGTCGAAGCCACTTCCAGGCCTTCGCCGGCAACCACCGGCTGTGCCGAAGCGGCAACGGCGACCGACACCGGGGCCAGGCTGGCGCGCAGGCCGGCCAGGTCGGTGAAGTCGAAACCGGCAACCGCCAGCTCGCCGCCCAGGGCGCGCAGCACGCGCCAGCCCTCACGGGCCTCGCCCGGCAGCTTGCCGCCGGCACGGGCCGACTGCTCGCGACCATCGAGGTTGGTCAGGGTGGCGTCGATTTCCGGCAGCGCGCCGATCGGCAGGATCACGTCGGCAACGTCGCGGGTGGAGACGCAGGCGAACTGGCTGAAGGCCACCACCTTGGCGCCGACCAGCGCCTTGCGCGCGGCGGGAGCGTCGGCGAAGTCCAGGCCCGGTTCCAGTCCGTACACCACGTAGGCCTGGCGCGGCTGCGCCAGCATCGCGGCGACGTCCTTGCCGGCCGGCAGCACGCCGGCGCGGGTCAGGCCAACGGCGTTGGCGCCCTGCGGGATGCGGCACAGCTTGGCACCGGTGGCGGCAGCGAAGTCACGCGCGGCGGCGCGGATCGCCGCAGCCTGCGGGTGGTTTTCGGCGATGCCACCGACGATCAGCACGGTGTTGTTGCCGCCCTGCACGGCCGAACGCAGCTCGGCGTTGGCCAGCGCGTCGACGAACTTCGACGGTGCGACGATCTGCTTGCCGGCGACACTGAAGGCGAAGTCGAAGTCCACCGGGTTGACGACGTGGATCTTCGCGCCGTTGGTGGTCTGCGCCTTGCGCAGGCGGGCGTGCAGCAGCGGCAGTTCGTGGCGGATGTTGCTGCCCAGAACGACGATGCGGTCGGCGCCTTCGATCTCGGCCAACGGCAGGCCGAACACTTCGGCGGTTGCGGCGTCGGAGAAATCGCGGTTGTTGATGCGGTGGTCGATGTTGCTCGAGCCCAGGCCCTTGGCCAGGCGGGCCAGCAGCGCGCCTTCCTCGTTCGAGGTGGACGGATGCACCAGTACACCCAGGTTGTCGCCCTGGTTGGCCTTGAGGATCTCGGCGGCCGCAGCCAGGCCTTCGGCCCAGCTCACTTCCTTCCACTCACCATTGACCTTGCGCAGCGGCTTGACCGCACGGTCTTCGCTGTACAGGCCCTGGTGCGAGTAGCGGTCACGGTCGGACAGCCAGCACTCGTTCACCGCTTCGTTGTCGCGCGGCACGGTGCGCAGCACTTCGCCGCGACGCACGTGCAGGAACAGGTTCGAACCCATCGCGTCGTGGTAGCCCAGCGACTCGCGCGCGGTCAGTTCCCACGGGCGGGCGCGGAACTGGAACACTTTGTTGGTCAGTGCGCCGACCGGGCAGACGTCGACGACGTTGCCGGACAGCTCGGTGGTCAGCGGCTTGCCGTCGAAGGTACCGATCTGCAGGTTCTCACCGCGGTACATGCCACCCAGTTCGTAGGTACCGGCAACATCGGCGGTGAAGCGGACGCAGCGGGTGCACTGGATGCAGCGGGTCATCTCGGTGGCGACCAGCGGGCCCATGTCCTCGTCCGGCACCACGCGCTTGCGCTCGTTGAAGCGGCTGACCGAACGACCATAGCCCAGCGACACGTCCTGCAGCTCGCACTCGCCGCCCTGATCGCAGATCGGGCAGTCCAGCGGGTGGTTGATGAGCAGGAACTCCATCACCGAGCGCTGGAACTTCAGTGCCTTTTCGCTGCGGGTGGCGACCTTCATGCCATCCATCACCGGGGTGGCGCAGGCCGGCGCCGGCTTCGGCGACTTTTCCACGTCCACCAGGCACATGCGGCAGTTGGCGGCGATCGGCAGCTTCTCGTGATAGCAGAAGCGCGGAATCGAAATGCCGGCCTTGTCGGCCGCCTGGATGATCATCGAACCCTTGGGCACGACCAGGGACTTGCCATCGATTTCGATGGTCACGTGATCCGGTGGCACGTTCGGGTTTACGGGTTGCGCGCTCATGCGGCGGCTGCCTCCACCTTCTTGCCGTCAACCATCGAATGACCGTTGACGATGTAGTACTCGAATTCGTCCCAGAACTGGCGCAGGAAGCCCTGGATGGGCCATGCAGCCGCTTCACCGAACGCACAGATGGTGTGGCCTTCGATCTGGCCGGCCACCGCCTTCAGCTGGTGCAGGTCTTCCATCGTGGCCTTGCCGGCGACGATGCGCTCCAGCACGCGGTGCATCCAGCCGGTACCTTCACGGCACGGGGTGCACTGGCCACAGGATTCCTTGTGGAAGAACTGGCTGATGCGGCAGGCGAACTTGACGCAGCAGACGCTGTCGTCGAGCACCACGATCGCGCCCGAACCCAGGCCGGAGCCCAGTGCACGGATGGTGTCGTAGTCCATCGGCAGGTCCTTCAGCTCGGCCGCGGTCAGCACCGGCATCGACACGCCGCCCGGGATCGCGCCCTTCAGCGTGCGGCCCGGACGCAGGCCACCAGCCATTTCCAGCAGGTCGTGGAATTTGGTGCCGAGCGGCACTTCGAAGTTGCCGCCATTCTGCACGCAGCCGGACACCGAGAAGCACTTCGGACCGCCGTTGGCGGTCAGGCTCAGGCCCTTGAACCACTCCGGACCGTTGCGGATGATCGCCGGCACCGAACCGTAGGTTTCGGTGTTGTTGATCGTCGACGGCTTGCCATACAGGCCGAAATTGGCCGGGAACGGCGGCTTGTAGCGCGGCTGGCCCTTCTTGCCCTCCAGCGATTCCATCAGTGCGGTTTCTTCGCCGCAGATGTACGCCCCGGCGCCCAGCGCACCGTAGATGTCGATGTCCACGCCCGAGCCCATCACGTTCTTGCCCAGCCAGCCGTTCGCATAGGCATCGGCCAGGGCCTGCTCGAAGTGCTCGAACGGCTCGTGGTGGAACTCACCGCGCAGATAGTTGTAACCCACGGTCGAGCCGGTGGCGTAGCAGGCGATCGCCATGCCTTCCACCACCGAATGCGGGTTGTAGCGCAGGATGTCGCGGTCCTTGCAGGTGCCCGGCTCGGATTCGTCCGAGTTGCAGAGGATGTACTTCTGCATGTTGCCCTTGGGCATGAAGGACCACTTCAGGCCGGTCGGGAAGCCTGCGCCACCGCGGCCACGCAGGCCCGAGGCCTTGACCATCTCGATGACCTGCTCCGGCGGGATCTTCTCTTCGAGGATCTTGCGCAGGGCAGCGTAGCCACCGGTCTTCAGGTAGCTTTCGTACGACCACGGGGTGTCGTAATGCAGGGTGGTATAGACCACCTGGTGCGGCAGCGGCGCGGGGCCGACCGGACCCTTGGATTCGTGGTGATGTGCCATGCCCTTACTCCAGCCCGTCCAGCAGCTCGTCGACCTTTTCCAGGGTCAGACGCTCATGGTAGTGACCGTTGATGACCATCATCGGCGCGCCACCGCAACCGGCCAGGCACTCTTCCTCGCGCTTGAGGTAGACGCGGCCGTCCGGGGTCGATTCACCGTGCTTGATGCCCAGCTTCTTCTCGCAATGGCGGACGATGTCCTCGGCGCCATTGAGCCAGCAGCTGATGTTGGTGCAGATGGCCACGTTGTTGCGGCCCACCTTCTCGGTCTCGAACATCGAGTAGAAGCTGGCGACCTCGTAGGCCCACACCGGCGGCAGATCAAGGTACTTGGCCACGCCGGCGATCAGCTCGTCGGTCAGCCAACCCTCGTTCTGCTCCTGGGCCGCATGCAGGCCCTGCAGCACGGCAGAGCGCTTGCGGTCCGGCGGGAACTTGGACAGCCAGTGATCGATGTGAGCGCGGGTCTTGTCGCTCAGCACCACCATCGGGTCGACGTCGCGCGCCGCCTCGAAATTACCTGTCGCCTTCATCGGCCGACCTCAGCGAAATGCATAACGTGAAATTCCAGAAACTGCGGCGCCGGCTTGCGCCGGCTGCCTGCAGCGGGCGTTGGCGTGGCGGACGGCATTACCGGTCAACCTCGCCGAACACCAGGTCGTAGGTACCGATCATCGCCACCACGTCGGCCAGCATGTGGCCGCGCACGATCGAATCGATCGAGGACAGGTGGGCGAAGCCCGGTGCGCGCAGGTGCACGCGGAAAGGCTTGTTGGCGCCATCGGAGACCAGGTAGCAGCCGAACTCGCCCTTGGGCGCTTCCACCGCCGCATAGGTCTCGCCGGCCGGCACGCAATAGCCTTCACTGAACAGCTTGAAGTGATGGATCAGCGCTTCCATGTCGTCCTTCATGTCCTCACGCTTGGGCGGAGCGACCTTGAAGTTCTTGACCATGACCGGGCCGGGGTTGGCCTTCAGCCATGCCACGCACTGCTTGATGATGCGGTTGGACTCGCGCATTTCGGCAATGCGGACCAGATAGCGGTCGTAGCAGTCGCCTTCCTTGCCCAGCGGGATGTCGAAATCGACGGCATCGTACTTGGCGTACGGACGCTTCTTGCGCAGGTCCCAGGCGATGCCCGAGCCGCGCAGCATCACGCCGGTCATGCCCCACTGGTGGGCCAGTTCCGGAGTGACCACGCCGATGCCGACGGTACGCTGCTTCCAGATACGGTTGTCGGTCAGCAGGGTTTCGTATTCGTCGACGCGACCCGGGAATTCGTTGGTGAAGTTCTCCAGGAAGTCCAGCAGCGAGCCTTCACGCGAAGCATTGAGCTGCTTCAGCGCCTTGCCCTTGTGCCAGCGCGATTCCTTGTACTTCGGCATGTGGTCCGGCAGGTCGCGGTAGACGCCGCCCGGACGGTAGTACGCCGCGTGCATGCGCGCGCCGGAAACCGCTTCGTAGCAGTCCATCAGCTCTTCGCGTTCGCGGAAGGCGTACAGCATCACCGCCATCGCACCCAGATCGAGCGCGTTGGAGCCCAGCCACATCAGGTGGTTGAGGATGCGGGTGATTTCGTCGTACATGGTGCGGATGTACTGCGCACGCTCCGGCGCCTCGATGCCCATCAGGGTCTCGATCGCGCGCACGTAGGCGTGCTCGTTGCACATCATCGACACGTAATCCAGGCGATCCATGTAACCGATCGACTGGTTGAACGGCTTGGACTCGGCCAGCTTTTCGGTACCACGGTGCAGCAGACCCACGTGCGGGTCGGCGCGCATGATGGTTTCGCCGTCCATTTCCAGGATCAGGCGCAGCACACCGTGAGCGGCCGGATGCTGCGGGCCGAAGTTCATGGTGTAGTTGCGGATTTCCTGCCGGCTTTCGGCGGCGTTGCTGGCGAAGGCTTCGCCGGCCTGGTGTACGTGGCTCACTTCACTGCCTCCTGCGCGCGCTCACCTTCTGCGGTCTGCAGACGGGCGTCGTCGCGGATCACGCGCGGCACGCCGACACGCGGCTCCACCGAGGTGACCGGTTCGTAGATCACGCGCTTCCTTTCTTCGTCGTAGCGGACTTCGACATTGCCGATCAGCGGGAAGTCCTTGCGGAACGGATGGCCGACGAAACCGTAGTCGGTCAGGATCCGGCGCAGGTCCGGGTGGCCTTCGAAGATCACGCCGTACAGGTCGAACGCTTCGCGCTCGAACCAGTTCAGGCCCGGCCAGATGCTGGTCAGCGAGGACACCACCGGCAGCGCTTCGTCAGGGGCGAAGCAGCGCAGGTGCATCATCAGGTTGTGCTGGTACGAACGCAGCTGGGCGACCACGGCGAAGCGCTGGGTCGGCATGTGCTGCGGGCGGGCACCGTCGGCGCCGTTTTCCTCGGTGGGGAACTCACCCCACGCGAAGCGGCCCTGGGCCTTGCCTTCGACGCCACGGCTGAAGCCCTGCGAGGACACGTCGGCGGTGTCCCATTCGTCGGAGCCATAACCGAGGTAGTCGACGCCGCAGAGATCCACGGCCTGCTCGAAACCAAACTCGTCACGCAGCGCCAGGGCGGTGGCGTGCCACTCGGCGGCAGGCACTTCCAGCGTCACTTCGCCGCGGGGTTCGACCACGATGACCTTCGCACCTGCGAAACGTGCGGAGAGTCGGTCGATGAAGGATGCTTGCTCTGCCATGGGGGCTTGGCGCGCTCTTGTCAGGTGAAGGGGTCAGCGGGCGATGGTCTGTGTACGCCAGATCTTCTTCTGCAGCTGCAGGATCCCGTACACCAGCGCCTCGGCGGTCGGCGGGCAGCCCGGGACGTAGACGTCCACCGGCACCACGCGATCACAGCCGCGCACCACAGAATAGGAGTAGTGGTAATAGCCGCCACCATTGGCGCAGCTACCCATCGAGATGACCCACTTCGGGTCCGGCATCTGGTCGTAGACCTTGCGCAGCGCCGGGGCCATCTTGTTGACCAGGGTACCGGCCACGATCATCACGTCGGACTGGCGCGGCGACGGGCGGAACACCACGCCGTAGCGATCAAGGTCCAGGCGCGCGGCGCCGGCGTGCATCATCTCGACCGCGCAGCAGGCCAGACCGAAGGTCATCGGCCACATCGAGCCGGTGCGCGCCCAGTTCAGCAATGCATCGACGCTGGTGGTGACGAAGCCCTTTTCCAGCAGCGGGTTGTCGCCTTCCGGCCGCAGGATGTCATCAACCCGGCCTTCCGGCGTGGGGTTGTTCATGAGGCCATCGAGAGTCTGAATCACTCCCATTCCAGCGCTCCCTTCTTCCAGACGTAAATGAAACCGAGGAACAGCATGCCGACGAACAGGCCCATGGTGATGAGCGAACGGGCACCCAGCTCCATGAAGACCTGGGTCCACGGCACGATGAAGATGATTTCCAGGTCGAAGACGATGAACTGGATCGCGATCAGGTAGTAGCGCACGTCGAACTTCATGCGCGCGTCTTCGAAGGCCTCGAAGCCGCACTCGTACGGCGACAGCTTTTCCAGATCGGGGCGGCGGGGACCGAGGAATCGACCAACCAGCATCAGCGTAATGCCGATACCGGTGGCAACGATCAGAAACAGCAGAGACGGCAAATATTCGGCCAGCACAGCGATTCTCTCTTGCCTCTGCCGCCGCGCCTGCAGGCGCTTTGGCATGGGGGAGTGGACGGGAATCTGCCTGGCGCCTTGCGCGCCAGACGAACCCGCTTTACTTACAAATGGTGCCCAAGAGGGGACTCGAACCCCTACGACTTGCGTCGCTACCACCTCAAGGTAGTGCGTCTACCAATTCCGCCACCTGGGCAAACGATCACATCAGACTATCTTCCCGATGCGCCGCGTATTGTAACCGGCTTCAGTCTTTCTGGGAGCCTTCCGAAGGCTTTTCTTCACCAGAAACCGAAGATTCCGCCTGAGCCGGCACATTCGCGACCGGAACCGGGGCGGCCGGGACCGCATCGGCCTTCGGAACGGCCGGCAGTTCGCCCGCCGGAGCCGCCGGAGCGACTGCCGCCGGGGCGGACATCAGACCCAGATCCTGGTCGGCCGCCGGGCGGCTGCCATGACCGGCATACCAGGCCATGAAGAGGCTGATGCCGAAGAACACGACTGCCAGCCACTTGGTCGACTTGGACAGGAAGTTCGAGGCGCCGCGCGCACCGAACACCGTACCCGAGGCACCGGCACCAAAGCCCGAACCCGCCGCCGCACCCGAACCACGCTGCATCAGGATCAGCGCGATCATGGCCACAGCGACCAGCACGTAGACGACATTGAGGATCAACATCAGCATTGGAAACCGCCCTCGGACAAAACTTCTAGGATTAGTTCGCGGCCGCCGCCCTTGCGATGGCCAGGAAGTCCGCGGCCACCAGGGAGGCGCCGCCGACCAGCCCACCATCGACATCCGGCTGCGCGAACAGTTCCCCGGCATTGTCGGGCTTCACGCTACCGCCGTAAACAATGGGCAGTGAATCAGCGATTCTAGCATCGATACGCGCGACTTCGCCACGGATGAACGCGTGCACCTGCTGCGCCTGCTCCTTGGTGGCAGTACGGCCGGTACCGATGGCCCAGACCGGCTCGTAGGCAACCACGGCCTTGGCGAAACCGGCCGCACCAACCAGCTCCAGCACCGGCGCCAGCTGGCTGGCGATGACCGCTTCGGTCTGCCCGGCCTCGCGCTGCTCCAGGGTCTCGCCCACGCACAGCACCGGCACCAGGCCGGCATGCTGGGCGGCGGCGAACTTGCGCGCGACCAGCTCGCTGCTTTCGTGGTGGTACTGGCGGCGCTCGGAATGGCCGACCAGGCCATAGCGGGCCCCGACCTCGACCAGCATGGCCGCGCAGACCTCGCCGGTGTAGGCGCCCTTCTCGTTGCTGCTTACGTCCTGCGCGCCAAAGGCCAGGCCGGTCTCGCCGAAGTCCTCGACCAGCTCACCCAGGTAGGGCAGCGGCGGCAGGATCACCACGTCCACCCCCTCCAGCGGCAGCCCGGCGGCGACCTGCCCCAGCAGTTCATTGGCGAATTGACGGCTGCCATGCAGCTTCCAGTTTCCGGCGACGATCTTGCGGCGCATGAGCGGGTGGCTCCTGTGTGAAGTCAGCCGGTCATGATACCCGCTGCGGCAAAAATCCGTTTCCTTGTAAGCGGTTACATGGATTTTCAGCCAACGGCACAGCCCCTCGTGGCGGGGGTTGGGTTGGGTTGGTCGCGGAGAGCCCGGCTAGATCTGGGGCTGTGCCTTATACCCATCTGACGCTGCCGAGGATCTTACGCGTGTAGATCTTTGTGTGTTCCATGTACATAAACTTGAAAAAAAAGAGCTGCAGTTGTACTATAATACAAATGAAATATCTTGTTCAAAATTTAAGTAAAAATTATAATGTTTTTATGACCCTAATAAAAACAACAAATGGCTGAAAATTTTTCAAAGTTTGAATGAA
>NZ_RXLZ01000035.1 GCF_003970865.1 Stenotrophomonas maltophilia
GTGTTTCGCTTCGTGCTGCTGGTGGGATGGGGTGGTGGCCTTTGCTCTTTGCTCCTGGTAGATGTCGAGCTTGCTCGACTGCCCTTGATCTTCGCGAATAGCAGTCGAGCAAGCTCGACCTCTACCAAGGCAAGGCAACGGCAGGCGAGCAAGCTCGACATCTACCAGGGCAAGGCAACAGCAGTCGAGCAAGCTCGACATCTACCAGGGCAAGGCAACAGCAGTCGAGCAAGCTCGACCTCTACCAGGGCAAGGCAACGGCAGTCGAGCAAGCTCGACATCTACCAGGGCAAGGCAACAGCAGTCGAGCAAGCTCGACCTCTACCAGGGCAAGGCAACGGCAGTCGAGCAAGCTCGACCTCTACCAGGGCAAGGGCAACAGACGTCGAGCACGCTCGCCGCTACTGACAGAATCTGTCAGCAGGTGCGTTCCACCATAAGCGCTCCCAACAACGGAGCTTCCCCATGTTCAAGCCCAGCACCTTGATGCAGTACGTGCGCGACGTCGCCGCCAGCGCCACTTTCTACAGCGGCATCCTCGGCAAGCCACCGGTCGAGCTGTCGCCCGGCTTTGCCCTGTTCCTGCTCGGCGATGGCGCCGCACTGGGCCTGTGGCAGCGTGACGACGTGCAGCCACAGGTATCCGCGCAGGCCGGTGCCGCGGAACTGGCGATGGTGGTGGCCAACCCGGAGGCTGTGCAGCAGATGCACGATGCCTGGCGCGCGCTCGGCGTGCAGATCCTGCAGGCGCCGGTGACGCTGGAGTTCGGCCATACCTTTGTCGGGGCAGATCCTGATGGCCACCGCCTGCGTGTGTACAGCCGCGCCGAGGGATTGGTGGCGCGCAATTGATCGCCCGCATTGCGTAGATCCACGCCATGCGTGGATGCGGGCAAAAAAAACGCCGGGCAGTGCCCGGCGTTTTTCCAGTTCATGTGCCAACCAACGGTTGGCACCCACCGATAAGGTGGCCGATCAGCTGGCCAGCGCCAGGTCGTCCATCATCGCGCGCAGGAAGCGGGCGGCTTCACCACCCGTGGCTGCACGGTGGTCGAAGGTGACCGACAGCGGGATCACCTTGTGCGCTTCCACGCCGCCCATCACCGGGGTCATCTGGTGGCGGGCACGACCGGCACCGACGATGGCCACGCACGGCGGCACCACGACCGGGGTCGCGTAGCGGCCGGCGAACATGCCGAAGTTGGACAGCGAGATGGTGTAGCCGCTCAGTTCCGAGGCGGCGATGGAACGCGATTCCACCTGCTCGCGCAGGCGGTTGACGCCTTCGCGGATGCCACGTGCATCGAGCATGTCGGCATTGCGCAACGCCGGCACGAACAGACCGTCGTCGGTGTCCACGGCGATGCCGATGTCCACCTGCGCGTGCAGGGTACGGGTCAGCGCTTCACCGTCGAACCAGGCGTTCATCGCCGGCACCTTCTGCGCGGCGACCACGATCGAACGCACCAGGCGGGCGGTGACGTCGTTGCCGGGCAGCCAGGCATGGATGTCGGCGTCGTCGTTCAGCGTGGTCGGCACCACCTTGCTGTGCGCATCGGCCATTACGCGGGCCATGTTGCGGCGCACGCCCTTCAGCGGTTCCGGCTGGCCCTTGGCGACCACGCCCGGCGGCTGGGTGCGCATCGGCTTGCCGGCGGCGGACAGCGGGGTGCGGGCTTCGCTCTGCACCGGGGCAGATACCTGCGCCGGGGCCGGCGCGGCATACGCGGCGGCAGCGACCGGCGCCGGAGCAGCGCCGAGCTTGGCGGTGCCGTTGGCGGCAGCCTGCTTGACGTCGGCCATGGTGACCGCGCCATCGGTGCCGGTAGCGGCCACGCGGCTCAGGTCCACGCCCAGCTTGCGCGCCATCGCACGCACGGCCGGCACGGCCTTGACGCCACCGACGGCCAGCGCCTGTTCGGCGTGCACGGCATTGGAGCTCTGCATGGCGCCGACCACAGTACCGGCGTCATCACGCTCGGCCGCGGCGGGCTTGGCTTCTTCCGCGGCGACCGGTGCAGCCGGCAGCGGCGGCGGGGTCGGTGCCGCAGCCGGCGCGGCGTGGCCATGGCTGTGGCCGGTGTCCTGGCCATCGGCACGCTGCGGCAGGTTCGGGTCCAGCTCGAAGCTGGCCAGCACCGAGCCGGTCGGGATGATGTCGCCGGCGCCGCCGGACAGCTTCAGCACCTTGCCGGAGAACGGCGAGGGCACTTCCACCACGGCCTTGGCGGTCTCCATCGAGACCAGCGGCTCGTCCAGCTTGATCACATCGCCTTCCTTGACGAACCACTCGACGATGGTCGCGTCCGGCAGGCCTTCGCCCAGGTCGGGCAGGTTGAAGTTCTTGGTCTGGCTCATTTGCAGTTCTCTTCCAGCAGTTCCAGTTCGCGGGCCGGCAGCCAACCCGTCGCGCCATTGGCGCGCTCGGACCACCACCACCCGCCGTGTTCGTGATGAAGCTTCACCATCTCGCCGCTTTCCACATCCAGCTCGCGGGCGTCGTAGTCGCACAGGGCTTCGGCGCGACCCTCGTCCAGCAGCTGCAACCAGGCGATGGGCGCCCATCCAGCGCGCCCATCGTTGGTGCGTACCCAGGCAAACGCCGGCCATTCCTCGTCACGGACACCTACTTCGACGATCTGGCCGGTGCGGAACCGGAGCGGGTTGGGATACTGGCTGCGGTAAGCCCCCAGAAGGCGGGCCCGCATGTCAGCCGGCCGCCACCGCGCGCTTGGCCGCAGCCACGATCCGCTCAACGCTCGGCAGGTACTTCATTTCCAGGCGGAACAGCGGAATGTGGGTGTCGTAGCCAGTGACGCGCTCGACCGGGGCCAGCAGGTCGTAGATCGATTCCTCGGCCAGGCGCGCGGCGATCTCGGCGCCGAAGCCCGCGGTCTTCGGGGCCTCCTGCACGATCACGCAGCGGCCGGTCTTGGCCACCGATTCGGCGATGGTGGCGAAGTCCAGCGGACGCAGCGTGGCCACGTCGATGACTTCGGCACTGATGCCTTCACCGGCCAGCTTGTCGGCCGCTTCCAGCGCTTCCTTCACCTGCGCGCCCCAGGTCACCAGGGTCACGTCGGTGCCATCGCGCAGCACGAAGCAGACGTCCAGCGGCAAGGCTTCGCCGTCGTTGACGACCACTTCCTTGTACTGGCGGTAGATGCGCTTGGGCTCCATGTAGATCACCGGATCCGGTTCGCGGATCGCGGCCAGCAGCAGGCCGTAGGCGCGCTGCGGCGACGACGGCAGCACCACGCGCAGGCCCGGCACGTTGGTGAAGATCGCCTCGTTGGCTTCGCTGTGGTGTTCCGGTGCGCGGATGCCACCGCCCCACGGCACGCGCAGCACCATCGGGCAGTGCAGGCGGCCACGCGTGCGGTAACGCAGGCGTGCGGCGTGGCAGACGATATGGTCGACCATCGGGTACATGAAGCCGTCGAACTGGGCTTCGGCCACCGGCTTCATGCCCTGTGCGGCCAGGCCGATGGTCAGGCCGGCGATGGTGGTTTCATCCAGCGGGGTGTCGAGGATGCGGTCCGAGCCGAAGCGCTGCTGCAGACCGGCAGTGGCGCGGAACACGCCGCCGTTGACGCCCACGTCTTCGCCCAGCACCAGCACCGACGGGTCGTGTTCCAGCTCCCAGGCCAGCGCCTGGGTGATGGCTTCGATGAGGGTGATCGGGGTGGTGGTCATGCTGTCATCTCCGCGCGCGACGGCAGCGCTGTCGGCGGCGTTGGTGTGCGCGCCGGGCGCGCCGTTCTTGATCTCATCCATGGCGCTTCTCCAGGGCGATCGCCTGGGCACGCTGGGCCAGCAGGTCCGGCGGCGGATCGGCATACAGGAAGTCGAACATCGCCTCGACCGGCTGCACCGGCGTGTTGAGGTACAGGTTCACTTCCTCGTCCACGCGCTTGCCGCACTCGGCAACCCAGGCGGTCTCTTCGTCTTCGCTCCACACACCGGCGTTGATCAGGTACTTGCGCAGGCGCAGCATCGGCTCACGCTGCCAGGCATCCTTCACTTCGGCGTCGTCGCGGTAACGGCGCGCGTCATCGGCGGTGGTGTGGTCGGACAGACGGTAGGTCATCAGTTCCAGCACGGTGCCGCCGTCGCCGGCCAGCGCACGTTCGCGCGCCTGCTCCATTGCCGCCAGCACTGCGATCAGGTCGTTGCCGTCCACCTGCAGGCAGTGCAGGCCGCCGGCCAGGCCTTTCTGCGCCAGCGTTTCGGCACCGGTCTGGGCCGAACGCGGGACCGAGATGGCCCAACCGTTGTTGACGATGCACAGGATCAGCGGGAGCTTGTAGGCGCCGGCCGAATTCAGTGCTGCGTAGAAGTCGGTCTTGGAGCTGCCGCCGTCGCCGCACACGGCCACCGCGATCTGCGCTTCCTTGTTGAGCTTGAACTTCAGCGCCGCGCCGGCGGCATGCAGGCACTGGGTGGAAATCGGCACACAGAACGGGAAGTCCTTGGCCGCGTTGCCGCCGTAATCGTTGCCGCGTTCGTCGCCGCCCCAGTACATCAGCACGTCGTGCGGGCGCACGCCACGCATGAACATCGCGCCGTACTCGCGGTACGAAGGTGCGAACACGTCGTCCTTCTGCATCGCCGCGCCGATACCCACGTGCGCGGCTTCGTGGCCCAGGCAGGCGGCATAGGTGCCGAGCTTGCCAGTGCGCTGCAGCGCGATGGATTTGCTGTCGAACGTACGTACGAACAGCATCTGCTTGAACAGCGGTACCAGGACCTTGGGGTCGCGCAGCGACGCGGGCAGGTCATCGCGGACGAGCGTGCCGTCCGTATCCAGGTACTGCAGGTATTCGATCTTGAATTCAGCGGCAACCGTCATTGCGTACTGCACCTTCGACAGAGAAGTTACAAATGATATGAATCGCCATGTTAAGGAACGCGTACGGAATAGCCTTCCTGCGCCGCAACACGGCGATTCCCCGTTTTACCCCTGCCGGCGGGTGGGGGGCCAATAACAACAACGTATTCAGTCGTTGCTGCAAAGCATCAGAATACGCCTCTGGCTGACCGCCAGTACAACGGCCTGGACGGTTCCACGCGCAGGCCCGGGATCGGTCGATGCTCCACGGCCAACCGCACGCCCGGGTATGGATCTGGCGGCTGCCAGCGCGGCGGCAACGCGCTACCCTTGCCGCCCCCGATCTGGTCCCGCCCATGTCCGTCGACAACAACCAACGCGATCTCGAAGCCGGCATCCACACCGACCTGCAGGGACGCCTGACCTACGGCGGCTACCTGCGGCTGGACCAGCTGCTCAGCGCGCAGCAGCCGCTGTCCAACCCGCCGCACCATGACGAGATGCTCTTCATCATCCAGCACCAGACCTCGGAGCTGTGGCTGAAGCTGCTGGGCCATGAGCTGCGTGCCGCAATCGGCTTCCTGCAGCGCGATGAAGTCTGGCAGTGCCGCAAGGTGCTGGCGCGCAGCAAGCAGGTGCTGCGCCAGCTGACCGAGCAGTGGTCGGTGCTGGAAACGCTGACGCCGTCCGAGTACATGGGCTTCCGCGACGTGCTGGGCCCGTCGTCGGGCTTCCAGTCGCTGCAGTACCGCTACATCGAGTTCCTGCTGGGCAACAAGAACGCGCAGATGCTGCAGGTGTTCGAGCACGATGCGGCCGGGCAGGCGCAGCTGCGCACCGTGCTGGAGGCGCCCAGCCTGTACGAGGAATTCCTGAAGTACCTGGCCCGCTTCGGCCATGCCGTGCCGGCGGTCTACGAGGCCCATGACTGGACCCAGCCGCATGTGGCCGACGACGCACTGCAGCCGGTCTTCGAACGCATCTACCAGGATACCGACCGCTACTGGCGCGAATACTCGCTGTGCGAGGACCTGGTGGACCTGGAGACCGCCTTCCAGCTGTGGCGATTCCGACACATGCGCACCGTGATGCGGGTGATCGGCTTCAAGCGCGGCACCGGTGGCTCGTCCGGCGTGGGCTTCCTGGCCAAGGCGCTGGAACTGACCTTCTTCCCCGAACTGTTCCAGGTGCGCACCAGCCTGCAGGCCGCGCCCCCGGCAGAACAGGGCTGATCCGTATTCAGCTTGGATCCCGGCCGGCGGCTGGATCGTTTCAGATGCAAGTTCAGAGAGCAGGCTGGCACCTGCCTCAAATGGCGTGTATTTGACGTGAACGCCAGAAGT
This sequence comes from Stenotrophomonas maltophilia, assembly GCF_003970865.1. Lineage (GTDB taxonomy): Bacteria > Pseudomonadota > Gammaproteobacteria > Xanthomonadales > Xanthomonadaceae > Stenotrophomonas > Stenotrophomonas maltophilia_AR. Next base: position 6,175 of record NZ_RXLZ01000035.1, read on the forward strand.
CGGTGATCCTCGCGCGTTGCTCCAACTGCACATCGGACGTGCTCGTCATCCACCGAACCAGGAAATCCGCATGAGCCTAAACGCCACTGCGAACACCCCAGAGCCGGCGCTGCCGGACTTCAAGACCACGCTGGGCCACCCGCGCCCGTTGTGGATGCTGTTCATGACCGAGTTCTGGGAGCGCTTTGCGTTCTATGGCATCCGTTGGGCCTTGGTGCTGTACATCGTCGCCCAGTTCTACAACGGCAGCGCTGCCGGTGAAGGCGATGCCAGCCGCATCTACGGCGCCTACCTGGCCCTGGTGTATGCCGCAGCGATCTTCGGTGGCTACGTGGCCGACCGGGTACTGGGCTATCAGCGATCGATCCTGACCGGCGCGATCATCATGGCCGCCGGCCTGTTCATGATCTCGCTGCCGCAGGAGCACATCTTCAAGCTCGGCTTGGCCACGATCATCGTCGGCAACGGCCTGTTCAAGCCCAACATCTCGACCATGGTCGGCAAGCTGTACGGCCTGAAGGACGAGCGCCGCGATTCGGGCTTCACCATCTTCTACATGGGCATCAACATCGGCGCGATGATCGCCCCGGTGCTGACCGAGTACCTGGCCCGCAAGGTCTTCGGTACCGATGCGATGCCGTCCTACAAGGTCGTGTTCATCGCCTCCGGCGTGGGCATGCTGATCTCGCTGGTGTGGTTCTACATCGGTCGCGCCGGCCTGAAGGGCATCGGTGCACCGCCGGCCGGCGCTGAAGGTTTCGGCCGCATCATCATGGTGCTTGTCGGCGCCGTGGTCGCCATCCCGGTCGCCTACTTCCTGCTGGCCACCGGCGCCACCGCACTGGCCTGGATCCTGGGTGCGATGTTCACCGCGCTGGCCATCCTGCTGCTGGTCGAGGGCATCCGCGAGGGCAAGGTGCAGCGCGACCGCGTGATCGCCATGCTGATCATCTTCGCCTTCAACGTGATGTTCTGGATGTTCTTCGAACAGGCCGGCAGCTCGTTCACCTTCCTGGCCGAGAACATCGTCAACCGCCAGATGGGTGACTGGACCTTCCCGACCGCGTGGTTCCAGTCGGTCAACTCGGTGGCCATCATCACCCTGGCGCCGATCATCGCCTGGATCTGGGTGGCCCTGGGCCGCGCCAATCCGTCCATTCCGCGCAAGTTCGGCCTGGGCCTGCTGTTCAACGGCGCCGCCTTCGCCCTGCTGATGTATGCGCTGTCGCAGATGGTCGTGGACGGCAAGATCCCGTTCTGGACCCTGTTCATGGTCTACGTCATCCAGTCCGTGGGTGAGCTGTGCCTGTCGCCGATCGGCCTGTCGATGGTGACCAAGCTGGCCCCGGTGCGCCTGGTTGGCTTCGGCATGGGTGGCTGGTTCCTGTCCACCGGCATCGGCAACAACCTGTCGGGCATCTTCGCTGGCGTGGTCAGTGGTGAAGGCGGCATGACGGTCGAGTCGGCCCTGAAGGGGTATACCTTCGGGTTCTGGGCCCTGATCGGCTCCGGCGTGGTGCTGTTCCTGGTCGCCCCGCTGATCAACAAGCTGATGCACGGCGTCAAGTAATGATGAGAGGGTAGAAGGCATGCGTAGCAAGCTCGGTGGTGCAATGGTGGTGGTCTGTGCGGCGCTGATCGGCGCCTGTTCCCAACCGCAACCGCCTGCAGCCGCCGAGCCTACGCAGCCTCTGGATACCCGACCCACCGAGCCACCGGTCGCTGACCCCAGCGAACCGGTGGCCTCGGGCAACACCCCGGTGGCGGCGGACATCGCCGCCATCGCCGGGCTCGGCGCGCAGTTCGATCCGGCCCGCAACCCCGCCGACGACCTGGCCACCGCCAAGGTGGAAGCGCAGCGCGGCAAGAAGCGCATCCTGCTCGAGGTCGGCAACGCCGCCTGCGACCGCTGCCGGGCGCTGGACGAGGTGGTGGAAGGCAACGGCGACCTGCGCCGCTTCCGCGATGCCCACTACGTGTGGGTGAAGGTCAACGCCAGCGACGAACAGCCCAACACCACTTTCTTCGCCCAGTTCCCGATGATGGAGCGCGACTACCCGTATCTGCTGGTACTCGATGCCGATGGCGGACTGCTGGTGTCGCAGGCCACCGGCGAGCTGCGCAAGGGCGAAGCCTTCCAGCCTGCGCGGGTGACCGCGTTCCTCAAGCAGTGGGCGCCTGACAAACCGGAATAGGGGTAGTGCCGGCCGCTGGCCGGCAAGCTCTGGTGGGTGCCGACCGCTGACCGCCAACCCCGGTGGGTGCCGACCGTTGGTCGGCACTGATGTCGGGTCGCATCCACGCATGGCGTGGATCTACTGTGGTTGCGGTCACATTCCCGGAATCGGCATCTCAATATCGCAACGCGCTCGCCGTTACCGGCAAGGACCTCAGTCGACATCCCGTCGATGCAACCTTCCGGAACGCCCATGCACAGCGACCACGCCGAACGATTGCCCGAACCTGCCAGCGACCTGGCCGAGGCTGGGGCAGGCGAGGGCGTGACCCTGCCCCCGCAGGAGGCGCTGCTGGATGATGCCGGTACCGGCGACGACACCGTTGAACTGGCGCCGCCGCGCCACCGCCTGCCGCAGATCGCGCTGCCCGACAACGTCGTGCTGAAGGGTGCGGTGCAGAAACTGGTCGAGCAGAAATCACGGCTCGATGCATTGGCCGCCGACGGCCAGCTGGCCGGGCTGCTGCCGCCGGAATGGCAGGGCCATGGCGTGCGCGCGATCGAACTGTCCACCTTCATCCAGGGCGTGCTGCCGTTCCTGCAGCCAGGCGAGCGTGGTGAGACCGCGCCTGCCCGCCTGCCGGTGCGCCATGTGCTGGGTGACGACAGCCGCTGGGGCCTGGACGATGTCGCCGAACCGAAATCGCTGGCCTGGTACCTGGCCAGTGACGAACGCGCCACCGCCGGCAGCAAGGACGTGGCCGAGGCGTATCTGGTGGGTGCACTGGGGCTGGCGTGGATGCAGGAAGGGCGCAGCCGCCCCGGTTTCCTGCGCGCGATGGGCCAGGACAGCCTGGCGGCACGGGTGACCATGCTCGGCTATCCGCCGGCCAACGAACTGGCGCTGTACAGCGTCACTGCGCACGGCCAGCCGCAGATCTGGTGCGTGCATGGCCGCCGCCGCATGCGCCTGCTGGTGGCGCCGTGGCTGAGCGTGCCGCTGCTGACCGCCTACGGCGTCCCGGCGCCGGTTGCGTGGCCGTCCAGTTTCCCGCCGGTGGAGGCGGTGGCCGAGCTGCTGGCGACCGCACGGCAGGGGCGCGCGCTGCCGGAAGTGGACCTGGCCAAGGCGGTGGCGAAGATCGCCGAAGATGCCGCATCCGACGCCTGGCAGCCGGTCAGCCTGCTGCAGCTCAACACCTGGTCGCCGCGTTGGCACTTCTTCCTGGGTACCTTCGTCGGCCTGCCGTCGCTGCTGCTCGTAGCTGCCGCGCTGGCGCTGCCGGGGGCGGTCGAAGCGGCCACGGTTGCCGCCTCGCTCGGCTTCGCCGGCGGTGCCATTGCCGCACTGGCGGTGCCGTGGATCCATGCACGCCGCAAGCATCTGAGTTGAAAAAAGGGACGGAGGGGATTAAGCCGCAATCAGCACAGATGTGCTCAAAACGACTTAATCCCCTCCGTCCCCTTTTTGCTCAGACCCCTTCGCCCATCCGCTCCAGGCCTTCGCCGGCCAGGCGCAGGATCAGCTTCTCCAGCACCTGCTCTTCCTCTTCGCTCAGCACCGACATCAGCTTGCGGGTGATCTCGATCACCATCGGCGCGATGGTCTCGTACACCTCGAAGCCGGCTGCCGACAGCGCCAGCACCGAGCGGCGGCGGTCGTCGCCGTGGGTCTCGCGCTTGATGAAGCCGCGCTCAAGCAGGCGGGCCACGGCGCGGCTGACCGCCACCTTGTCCATCGCCGTGCGGTCGGAGACCTCGCTGGCCGAGGAGCCCGGGTACAGCGCCAGGATGGTGATCACCCGCCATTCGGGGATCGCCAGACCGTAACGATCGCCATATAGCTTGGCGATGTTGCCGCTGACCCGGTTGGACAGCACGCTCAGCCGATACGGCAGGAACTGTTCCAGGTCGAGCAGGACGTGCGAGGAACGCAGGCGGGTCGAAACGGGATCGGCGGGGCTCATGTTGCGGTGCACCTTGCTGGTGGTTTCAAGTGTAACTATAAGGGGTAGGTCCAGACCCTGCATTCTCGCCGGGTCCCTACCTGCCCGCACCTGGTTTGTACCGATGCGGTACCGATTCGGAGCCACGCCATGAATACCGCAGTCCCGACCGCCTCGCACCCCAACCCCGGCATGCAGGTCACCACCTTCGAGAACCCGATGGGCATCGACGGCTTCGAGTTCGTCGAATTCGCCGCCCCGGCCGGCCGTGGCCAGGAGCTGCACGAGTACTTCCGGAAGATGGGCTTCAGCGCGGTGCTCAAGCACAAGCAGCGTCCGATTACCGTCTATCGCCAGGGCGACGTCAACTTCCTGGTCAATGAAGACCCCGATTCGTTCGCTTCGGACTTCGCTGAAAAGCACGGTCCGTGCGCCTGCGGCTTCGCCATTCGCTTCAAGAAGCCGGGCCAGGAGGTCTACCAGACCGCGCTGGGCAACGGCGCCGAAGCCATCGCCTTCAAGCCGGACAGCAAGGCGGTCAGCGCGCCGATCATCAAGGGCATCGGCGACTGCATGCTGTACCTGGTCGATCGTTACGGCAGCGCCGGCAGCATCTTCGACGGCGACTACGAGCCGATCGCCGGTGCCGACCTGCACCCGGTGGGCTTCGGCCTGACCTTCATCGACCACCTGACCCACAACCTGTACTTCGGCAACATGCAGCAGTGGTCGGACTACTACGAGCGTCTGTTCAACTTCCGCGAGATCCGCTACTTCGACATCAAGGGCCTGAAGACCGGCCTGGTGTCCAAGGCGATGACCGCGCCGGATGGCATCGTGCGCATCCCGCTGAACGAATCGTCCGACCCGAAGAGCCAGATCAACGAGTACCTGGATGCGTACAAGGGCGAGGGCATCCAGCACATCGCCTGCTTCACCGAGAACATCTACGAGACCGTTGAAGCGATGCGCGCGCAGGGCGTGGACTTCCTCGATACGCCGGAGACCTACTTCGACGTGATCGACCAGCGGGTACCGAACCACGGTGAAGACGTGGCGCGCCTGGCGAAGAACAAGATCCTGATCGATGCCGATCCGGAAACCCACCAGCGCAAGCTGCTGCAGATCTTCACCCAGAACTGCATCGGCCCGATCTTCTTCGAGATCATCCAGCGCAAGGGCAACGAAGGCTTCGGCGAAGGCAACTTCACCGCGCTGTTCGAGAGCATCGAGCGCGACCAGATCCGCCGCGGCGTGCTGTAAGGTCTGCAGGCAATGCCGGCTTCCCGCCGGCATTGCCTGTCCGAATGGTAGTGCCGGCCGCTGGCCGGCAATCTCTGGAGTTCCCATGTCCCCCGCCATCACCGCCCGCGGCTACCAGTCCGGCTTCGGCAACGAATTCGCCACCGAGGCCGTCGCCGGCGCGCTGCCGGTCGGGCAGAACTCACCGCAGAAGGTGGCCCACGGCCTGTACGCCGAACAGTTGACCGGCACCGCGTTCACCGCGCCGCGCGGCAGCAATCGCCGCAGCTGGCTGTACCGGATCCGTCCGGCGGTGACCCATGGCGAATTCACTCCGTTCGCGCAGTCGCAGCTGCAGTGTGATTTCGGCGCACAGCCGGCCTCGCCGAATCAGCTGCGCTGGAGCCCGCTGCCGCTGCCGCAGCTGCCGACCGACTTCGTCGAAGGCCTGTACACGATGGGCGGCAACGGCTCGCCCGACGCGCATGCCGGCGTGGGCATCCACCTCTATGCCGCCAACCGCGACATGGTCGGCCGCTACTTCTACGACGCCGATGGCGAGCTGCTGATCGTGCCGCAGCTGGGCGCGCTGCGCCTGCTGACCGAGCTGGGCGTGATCGAGATCGAGCCGCAGCAGATCGCGGTGATTCCGCGCGGCGTGCGGTTCCGCGTTGAACTGCCCGATGGCCCCAGCCGCGGCTACATCTGCGAGAACTACGGTGCGCTGCTGAAGCTGCCCGACCTCGGCCCGATCGGTTCCAACGGCCTGGCCAACCCGCGCGACTTCGAAACCCCGCACGCGGCGTTCGAGGACATTGATGGTGATTTCGAACTGATCGCCAAGTTCGAGGGCCGACTGTGGCGTGCACCGATCGACCATTCGCCGCTGGACGTGGTGGCCTGGCACGGCAACTACGCGCCGTACCGCTACGATCTGCGCCGCTTCAACACCATCGGTTCGATCAGCTACGACCACCCGGATCCGTCGATCTTCCTGGTGCTGCATTCGCCCAGCGACACGCCGGGGACCAGCAACATGGACTTCGCGATCTTTCCGCCGCGCTGGCTGGTGGCGCAGAACACGTTCCGCCCGCCGTGGTTCCACCGCAACATCGCCAGCGAGTTCATGGGGCTGGTGCATGGCGCCTACGACGCCAAGGCCGAAGGCTTCGTGCCGGGCGGCGCGTCGCTGCACAACTGCATGAGCGGTCACGGCCCGGATGCGCCGACCTTCGACAAGGCCTCCAATGCCGATCTGTCCAAGGCCGATGTGATCAAGGACACGATGGCCTTCATGTTCGAGACCCGCGCAGTGATCCGCCCGACCGCACAGGCGCTGGCCGCCGGTCACCGCCAGGGCGATTACCAGCAGTGCTGGAACGGCCTGCGTAACAACTTCCGCTGACCCGGAAAAGGGGACGGAGGGGATTAAGTCGTTTCAAGCGCACGTGTGCTTGAAACGACTTAATCCCCTCCGTCCCCTTTTTCTTCAGGCGGCCTCGGCGAACGCGTCGCAATGCTCCAGCGGCAGCGCCTCCAGCAGGCGTTGGCGCACGCGCTGGCAATAGCCATCCGAGGTCAGCCCGGGCAGCATCTGCATCGCCGATTGCAGCCGCTGCAGCACCTCGTCTTCCGCGCGCGCCTGCTGCAGGTCGCGGAACAATGCTGCTGCCTGCGGGTGCCGCTGCATCTCCAGGATGCCCAGCACATAGATGCGCGCGGCCACCAGCGAGCGGCGGCGTTCGACCACAGGTGCAGCAGGTGTGGCTGCCGGCGATGTGGGCACCGGCGCTACCGCGGCCGCGGGCGATGGTGCTGGGGCCGTGGCGCCCGTGCCGGTGCTCAGGTACCCCGCCTGCACCAGCTGGATGACCATCGCCGGCGCCTCCGGGCCGAGCAGGCTGGTCAGTTCGGCAATGCTGCGTTGACCGTCGCACAGGATCAGCAGCCTGCGCTGGCGCATGTCCAGCGGCGCGCGGTGGGCCTGCAGCGCGGTTCGGGCGAGATCGGTCTTGCGCGGTTGCATGGAAGGGACAGCCAAGTCGGTGCACGCCGAGCCTGAACGAAGGCGATGAAACGGCGATGACAATGCAGCGCCTGCACGCACCTTGCGCTAGCGTGCAGCCACCTTCGTGCCAGGGAACCGCACCGATGAAGCACCTCCCGATTGCTGGTCTGCTGTTGTTGTCGCTCACTGCCTGCAACCGCACGCCTGAGACACCTGCTGATGCCCCGGCCAAGGGCGCTACGCCGGCTGCCGCCGCAGCTGATGCCGATCTGGCGACCCGGTCGCCGGCCGATCCCCGCACCGACAGCCCGGCGCACCTGGACGGCTTCGCCGGTGCGAAGCTGGGCACCGGCATCGCCGAGGTCCGCGCCGGCTTCGGCACGCCGCTGCAGGGGCTGGGCACCGACACCAGCGGCAAGCCGCTGCCGGCCGACGACGGCAACGACGGCTGCTACTTCCTGCGCCCGCAGGATGCCGAAGACCCGCGCCTGATGATCGAGGGCCGCAAGCTGGTGCGCTACGACGTGCGCAGCGCCGCCATCACCGCACCGGGCGGCGGGAAGGTCGGCATGACCCTGGGCGAGCTGCAGGTGCTGTATCCCGAGCGCGGTGACGTCGGCCCCGACAAGTACGACGAGAAGGCCCAGCACCTGCGTGTGCGGCCGGCGCAGGAGGGCGGGTCGGTGATCGACTTCGCACTCGGTGCCGATGGCCGGGTGGGTGCCTGGCGTGTCGGGCAGACCCCGCAGGTCGACTATGCAGAAGGTTGTGGCTGATCCTTGATCCACCGCCCAGCCACGCGCTTGGGCCAAGCGTAGAATCGCGCCACCACTGCTGGGGGAGTGCTCGATGATCGCCATTGCCATTGCCTGGTTCCTGCTCGGCCTGCTGTTGCTGGCGCTGGGCGGGGACTCCATCGTCAAGGCCGTGTCCGGCCTGGCCCAGCGCTTCGGGGCCAGCCCGTTCACTGCCGGGCTGCTGCTGCTCGGGGTGACCACCTCGTTGCCGGAACTGGCGGTCAATGCGCGCGCGCTGGCGGTGGGCCAACCGGAGCTGGCACTGGGCAACGCGGTGGGCAGCAGCATCGTCAACCTGGGCCTGACCCTGGCCGTGGCGGCCATGGCTGCGCCACTGCTGCTGCGCGCGCGCCTGCAGACGGTGCTGTGGTGGTCGCTGCTGGCGGCCGGCGTGCTGCTGATCCTGTTCGGTCTTGATGGCGGACTCGCACGCTGGGAGGGCGGCGTACTGCTGGCCGGCTTCATCGTGGTGCAGGTGCTGCTGCTGCGCCGTGGTCGTAGCGAGAGCGCCGAGGTGCAGGCGGCCATCGCCGAGTCCGCACTGAGCCGCACCAGCCTGCCGTTGAACGTGCTGCGGGTGCTGATCGCCGCGCTGGCCCTGTACTGGGGCGCACGCCTGGTGGTGGGGGCCGCGGCGGACTTCGGCGCAGCCCTGGGTTGGACGCCGCTGCTGGTCGGCCTGTTGCCGGTAGCGATCGGCACCGCGTTGCCGGAGGTGGCAACCGCCATTGCTGCCGCACGCCGTGGTCATGGCGACATGGTGCTGGGTCACGTACTGGGTTCCAGCGTGGTCAACCTGTTGCTGGTAATTGGTGCGATGGCGGTGCTGCAGCCGCTGGCGCTGCCGGCCTCGTTCGTGCGCCTGGAACTGCCGGCGTTGCTGGCCTTCGCGCTGGTGCTGTACCCGATGCTGCGCGGCGACCTGAAGATCAGCCGAGGCGAAGGCGCGATCCTGCTGGTCGCGTTCGTTGGCTGGTTCGTGCTGGAGCTGCTGCTGGTAGGCGCACCGGCGTTGTAGATCCACGCCATGCGTGGATGCGGTTGGTTCGGTGCCGACCAACGGTCGGCACCTACCACCGATCACCCGGTGGGTGCCAACTTTGGTTGGCACTCGGGGAAACAAAGCGCCGACCAAGGTCGGCACCTACCGGGCATTGCGGTCGGTAGATCCACGCCATGCGTGGATGCGCATGATTTCGTGCCGACCAACGGTCGGCACCCACCACCGATCACCCGGTGGGTGCCAACCTTGGTTTGCACTCCGGGAAACAAAGCGCCGACCAAGGTCGGCCTCTACCGGAATTATCGGCTCTGCGTGGTTTCTTCTTCCCGCACCGGTTCCGGCGGCGGCAGCTGCTCTTCGGCGGCCGGCTCGTTGCCGGGCAGGCTGGGGCGGGTTTCCATCAGCAGCGACAGCGCGGCCTTGGCCATCATGTGTGCGCTGATCGGCGCGGTGATGAACAGGAACACGGTGATCAGCAGCTCGCGCGGCTGCGGGTCCTGGCCGAGGAAGATGTGGTAGCAGACCGAACACACCAGCACGCAGCCCACGCCCAGCGTGCTGGCCTTGGTCGGCGCGTGCAGGCGCTTGAAGAAGGTGGACAGCTTCACCAGGCCCAGTGCGCCGACCAGGATGAAGAAGCAGCCGAACAGCAGCAGGATCGACAAGCCGATCTGGATCGCGGTGATCATTCGACGATGTCCCGGCGCAGCACGAACTTGCTCAGCACCACGGTGCTGCCGAAGCCGAGCATGGCGATGATCAGCGCCGCCTCGAAGTAGATCGGCGAGTTGAGGTACATGCCGAACAGCATCAGCTCGGCGATCGCGGTCACCGACAGGGTGTCCAGCGCGAGGATGCGGTCGGGCACGGTCGGCCCGCGCAGCAGGCGCCAGGTGGCCAGCAGCATGGCCAGGCCGACCACATGCATGCACACCACCAGGGTGGTCTGGATGACTTCAAAACCGGTCATGGGAAGATCTCCATCAACGGCGCCTCGTAACGGCGCTTGATCGTATCGATCAGGTCCTGTGGGTCCTCCAGGTGCAGCACATGCACCAGCAGGAACTTGCGGTCGTCACTGAGCGCGGCCGAGACCGTGCCCGGGGTCAGGGTAATCATGCTGGTCAGCGCGGCAATGCCGTGGATGTTGGCGATGTCCAGCGGCAACCAGATGAACCCGGGGTGGATGTTCTTCTCCGGGCCCAGCACCTGGATGGCGACGCGGATGTTGGACATCAGGATGTCCCACAGGGTCACGCACAGCAGCTTGGGCAGCGGGCGCAGGGTGCCGATGCGGGCAAACTCGCGGTCCAGGCGTGCGGCAAACAGCGGCACCACCACGCCCAGTACCAGCCCCAGCACGATCTGGCCGAGGGTGAAGCTGTCGGACATCAGCAGCCAGAACGCCACCACCATGATGCTGAGCATCGGCGAGGGAATGACGCGGCGGAACAGGGAGCGCTGGGCGGTCATGGCTGGCGGATCTCCGGCGTGGTCGCGCGCAACTGCTGCACGTACTCGCTGGGTTGCAGCAGCTGTGCGGCGGTGGCGTCGGTGTAGCGCATCAGCGGTGCAGCGGCCAGGGTCATGCCGATGCCGTAGGCCAGCAGGATGCAGGCCGCGTACAGCTCGACCCGGCGCAGGCGTGCCTTGCGCGGCTTCGGTGCATCTGCCTCGACGGGCGGCACGCGCCAGAACAGGCGGATACCGCCGCGGGTCAGGCCCATGATCACCAGCAGGCTGCTGACCAGCACCGCAGTCCAGACCGGGGCGGTGTACTGCGCCGGCATGCCGGCCAGCAGCGCGGCCTTGGCCAGGAAGCCGGACAGCGGCGGCAGGCCGGCCACCGACACCGCGCCGATCAGGAACAGCACCGCCGGCGTTTCCTTGCCCGGCATCGGCGCTACCACTTCCTTGCGGTCGCTGGCACCACCGCGTCGGCGGCGGATCAGGTCGGCAATCAGGAACAGCGCGGCGGCGACGAAGCTGCTGTGTGGCAGGTAGTACAGGCCGGCCGACAGCACCTGCGGCGTGCCCACAGAGAAGGCGATGAACAGCGTGGCTGCCGACACGATCACCAGGTAGGAGATCAGCACGCGCAGGCGGGTTGCGGCCAGCGCACCCAGGCCGCCCAGCACCAGCGTTGCCACGCCGGCCCACAGCAGCCAGTCGCGGCCATAGCCGGCCATCGCGCCGGCATCGTCGCCGAACCACAGCATCTGGATGCGCAGCACCGAATACAGGCCGACCTTGGTCATGATCGCGAACAGCGCGGCCACGGCGGCCGGCGCGCGCGAATAGGCTTCCGGCAACCACAGGTACAGCGGTATCAGTGCGGCCTTGGCGCAGAACACCAGCAGCAACAGGCCCATCGTCGCCTTCACCAGGGTCAGCTGCGCCGGCGGCACCTCGGCGATGCGCTGCGACAGCTCGGCCATGTTCAGCGAACCCAGCGAGGCGTACAGCAGGCCCAGTGCGATCAGGAACAGGGTCGAGGCGGTGACGTTGAACACCACGTAGTGCAGGCCGATGCGCATGCGCAGGCCACGGCCGCCACTGAGCAGCAGGCCGTAGGAGGCGATCAGCATCACCTCGAAGAACACGAACAGGTTGAAGATGTCGCCGGTCAGGAACGCACCGTTGAGGCCGACCAGCTGGAACTGGAACAGCGCGTGGAAGTGCGGCGCGCGGCGGTCCCAACCCGAGCAGGCGTGCAGCAGGCAGGGAATGGCCAGCAGCAGGGTGGTCAGCAGCATCCACGCCGACAGCCGGTCGGCCACCAGCGCAATGCCCAGCCGCGACGGCCAGTCGCCGAGCAGGTAGACGTTGATCTCACCACTGGCGGTGGTGGCATACAGCAGGCCCACCGCCAGCGCCAGCGCCGACAGCGCGGTCCAGGCCACCGCGCGCTGTACCTTCGGGCCATAGCGGCGGTGTTCGACGAACAGCGACAGTGCAGCACCCAGCAGCGGAATCAGGATCGGCAGGATCACCAGGTGGTTCATGCGCGGTCCTCGCCCTGGCGCGGCGGCACACGCTCATCCTGCAGGTCGTCATCCGGCTCGTGGGCGTCCACATGGTCGCTGTGGTTGTCGCTGCGGCTGCGCATGGCCAGCACGATGCTCACTGCGGTCATCGCGAAGGCGATCACGATCGCGGTCAGTACCAGCGCCTGCGGCAGCGGGTCGGTGTAGTTGCCGAGGTGGCTGTCCACGCCCTCCTGCAGCACCGGCGCCTTGCCCAGCACCACGCGGCCACCGGCGAAGATCAGCAGGTTGGTGGCGTAGGACAGGAAGGTCATGCCGAGGATCACATCGAAGCTGCGCGCGCGCAGCAGCAGGTAGATGCCGATGGCGGTCAGCACGCCGATCGCGGTAGCCAGGGCCAGTTCCATCAGTGCATCTCCCCGGTGCGGGCCGAACGGCGTTGCAGGTCGATCTCACCCTTGCGGGCAGTGCGGGTACGCGACGGCTTGATCGTGCCCATCATCGACAGCATCAGCATGGCGCCGCCGAACACCACCAGATACACGCCGATGTCAAAACCAATCGCGCTGGCCAGCGGCACGTCGCCGATCAACGGCAGGTGCAGGTCGAGGTGGCCGCTGGTCAGGAACGGCACGCCGAACAGCATCGAGGCGCTGCCGCTGAGCAGGGCGATCAGCAGGCCCATGCCGATGCAGCGGATGTAGTCGAAGCCGAAGCGCGATTCCACCGACGCGGTGCCCTGGATCACGTACTGGATCAGCAGCGGCACCGCCAGCACCAGGCCGGCGATGAAGCCACCGCCCGGCGCGTTGTGGCCGCGCAGGAACAGGAAGATCGACACGGTAAGCGTCAGCGGGAACATGATCTGCGCCAGGTCGGCCGGCACCGGCAGCTTGATCGGCGGGCCGGGCATGATCTGTTCCGGCGCCATCCGCGTGCGCCGCAGCAGCGCATGTACCACCAGCGCGGCGATGCCGAACACGGTGATCTCGCCGAAGGTATCGAAGCCGCGGAAGTCGACCAGGATCACGTTGACCACGTTCTGGCCGTAGGCCTCGGGCAACGCACGGGCGAGCAGCTCGCCGGCCATGGTGTTCGGTGGCAGGGTCATGGCCGAATAGGCCAGCGCACCCAGGCCGGCACCGGCGATGATCGCGATCACCGCATCGCGGCGCTTGCGCCAGCGCGGCCGTTCCGGACCGGACTGCGCAGGCAGGTAGTTCATGCCCAGCAGCATCAGCACCAGGGTGACCATCTCCACCAGCAACTGGGTCAGGGCCAGATCGGGTGCGGACAGGAACACGAAGGTCAGCGCCACCATCAGGCCGACACCGCCCACCAGCAGTACCGCCAGCAGGCGCTGCTTGTAGACGCGCAGGGTGGCAACGGCGCAGGCCATCATCACCAGCCACAGCACCCAGCCCAGCAGCGGGATCGGCTGCGGCGCGGTCCAGTTCGGCGAGGCCGGGTTGGCCACGAACGGCGCGGCGGCGACGGCGATCGCCACCAGCACCAGGCCCAGCAGCATGCGCTGCAGGCTGCCATTGGCGATGCCGTTGGTCAGGCGCATGGCCAGCGCGGAAAGGGCATCCAGCTGCGCATGGAACACGTTGCGGCCGGTGGTGCGGGTTTCCACGCCATGCAGGTTGATCAGCTTGCGCAGGCCGAAGTACAGCGCCACGCCACCGACCACGCCGATCGCGCTCATCGCCAGCGGCAGGTTGAAGCCGTGCCATACCGCCAGGCTGTATTCGGGCATGGCATTGCCGAGGATCGAGGCGGCTGCGGCATGCAGCACCGGCGCCACGGTCAGTGCCGGGGCCACGCCCACGGCCACGCAGATCACCACCAGCAGCTCCACCGGCACCTTCATCCAGCGCGGCGGCTCATGCGGCACGCGATCCAGGTCGTGCGGGCCGGGGCCGAAGAAGGTGTCGTGCACGAAGCGCAGGCTGTAGGCCACGCCCAGTACGCCGGCCAGCAGCGCGGCGACCGACACCGCCGTGCGCATCGCACCTGGGCCGCCACCGGCGGTCAGGGCCTCGGCAAACAGCATTTCCTTGGACAGGAAGCCGTTGAGCAGTGGAATGCCGGCCATCGCCAGCGAGGCGATGATCGCCAGCGCGCTGGTGAACGGCATCAGCCTGCGCAGGCCACCCAGCTTGCGCATGTCACGGGTGCCGGTCTCGTGGTCGATGATGCCGGCGGCCATGAACAGCGAGGCCTTGAAGGTGGCGTGGTTGAGGATGTGGAACACACCGGCCACCACCGCCATCGGCGTGGACAGCCCGAACAGCAGGGTGATCAGGCCCAGATGGGAAATGGTCGAGTAGGCCAGCAGGCCTTTCAGATCGTGCTGGAAGATCGCATTCCAGGCACCGATCAGCAGGGTCAGCGCGCCGATGCCGCTGACCGTATAGAAGAACAGGTCGCTGCCGGCCAGCGCCGGGTGCAGGCGCGCCAGCAGGAATACGCCGGCCTTCACCATGGTGGCCGAGTGCAGGTAGGCCGAGACCGGGGTCGGCGCCGCCATCGCGTGCGGCAGCCAGAAATGGAACGGGAACTGCGCGCTCTTGGTGAAGATGCCGGCCAGCACCAGGAACAGCGCGTACGGGTACAGCGCGCTGGCGCGGATCTGCTCGCCGGCGGCCAGCACCACGTCCAGGTCGAAGCTGCCGACGATGCGGCCGATCAGCAGCACGCCACCGAGCAGGGCCAGGCCGCCGCCGCCGGTGATCACCAGCGCCATCCGCGCGCCTTCGCGGGCGTCCTGGCGGTGCGACCAGAAGCCGATCAGCAGGAACGAGCTGATGCTGGTCATTTCCCAGAAGATCATCAGCAACAGCAGGTTGCCCGACAGCACCATGCCCAGCATGGCGCCCATGAACAGCAGCAGGTAGCAGTAGAAGCGGTGCGCGTTGTCCTGCTGGCTCAGGTAGTAGCGCGCATACAGCACCACCAGCGCGCCGATGCCCAGCACCAGCCCGGCGAACATCCAGGCCAGCCCGTCCAGGCGCAGGGTGAAGTCCAGGCCGATCTGCGGCAGCCAGGGGACCAGGGTGCGGACCACCTGGCCATCGAGTACGGACGGGGTCAGCCAGCCGAGGATGGCCAGTCCGCCCAACGGCGCCAGCGCCGCCAGCCAGGCAGCAGTCGAGCGCGAACTACGGGGGAAGGCCGCAACAGCCGCTGCCATCAGGAACGGCAGGGCCAGCAGCAGGGGCAGGCTGGGGAGCATGCAGGGAATCCATGATTCACGAGCAGGTCAGGGAGAATAACAGGCCGCGAAATGTCGCCGAAACCCATCGAACAGCGATCAATTGCATGTAACGTTCGCTGATTCATTTTTTCTGCGGTGCAGCATCGCGTTCCTGCAGTCCCTCCCCGGTTGCCCTCGGGGGACACCCTACGCCCACGCAGGGAGACCGCAGGCCCTGTCGCACAGGGGCTGCCGTCGACGGGCGGGAAGTGGGGAGCGAGTCACCGGCGCAGGCTGGCAGGGCCGTCGTGGAGTGCGGGTGACGGAATCTGCCCGTTCAGGAAACGATGGGCGCCGTCGGCCATGGGCAGGTCAGTAGCGCCAGTCGAGCTTTCGGTAGAACTTGGCCATCACCCAGGCCGGGCCGATCAGCAGGTAGGTCAGGTCGGTCAGGAAGCTGGGCTTGCGGCCCTCGAACTTGTGGCCGATGAACTGCGCGATCCAGGCCACCACGAACACGCCCACCGCCAGCCAGAACAGGTTGTGCAGGCCGATCTCGGCCTCCAGCAGCCTGCACAGGCAGCCGAACACGAAGAACTGGATGAGCATGCCGATGCCCAGCGGGCGCGACAGCTTGTTGTAGAAGCACCAGGCGCTGAACATCGCGAACGCCGACCAGATGCCGTACTGGAACCAGGTGATCAGCGGTGGCAGGCACCACAGCAGGGCCACCACCGACCACAGGATCGCCGGTACCGCCACCACGTGGATGCGCTGGTTGATCACATTGCGGTGGTCGTCGGAATAGCTGGCGAAATAGCGGTCGATTGGCCGCGCAAGCTCGGTGGATGTCTGCATGCGGCCAGCATACTCCCGCCGGACCCGTCAGTAGAGCCAGGCCATGCCTGGCTGCAGGTGTTCGCCGAGGTTGCCGGCCAGCGGCCGGCACTACCCGGGGCAACCGGCAGTAGAGCCAGGCCATGCATGGCTGCAGGCATGCCGAGGTTGCCGGCCAGCGGCCGGCACTACCCGGGCAACCGGCAGTAGAGCCAGGCCATGCCTGGCTGCAGGTGTTCGCCGAGGTTGCCGGCCAGCGGCCGGCACTACCCCAGGCCACAGACAGTAGAGCCAGGCCATGCCTGGCTGCAGGCATGCCGAAGTTGCCGGCCAGCGGCCGGCACGCCCCTTTCAGAACGCCCCCCGGCCTTTCCGGCGGGGGGCGCAGGGGGATCAGTCGACGCTGATCCCGGCCAGGCGCTGCAGCGCCTCGGCGTACTTGGCGCGGGTGCGCTCAATGATTTCGGCCGGAATGGTCGGGCCCGGGGCGGTCTTGCCCCAGTCCAGCGTCTCCAGGTAATCACGCACGAACTGCTTGTCGTAGCTCGGCGGGCTGGTGCCCACTTCGTACTCGTCGGCCGGCCAGTAACGTGAGGAATCCGGCGTCAGCATCTCGTCCATGATGTACAGGCGGCCATCGGCGTCGGTACCGAACTCGAACTTGGTATCGGCCAGGATGATGCCGCGCTCGCGCGCGTAATCGGCGGCGAACTTGTAGATGCGCAGGGTGGCGTCGCGCACGCGCTCGGCCAGCTCCGCACCGACCTGCTTCACCATCGCATCGAAATCGATGTTCTCGTCATGGTCGCCCACGGCGGCCTTGGTCGAGGGGGTGAAGATCGGCTCGGGCAGCTGCTCGGCCTGGCGCAGGCCGTCGGGCAGGTCGATGCCGCTGACCTTGCCGGTGCGCTGGTAATCCTTCCAGCCGCTGCCGATCAGGTAGCCGCGGGCGATCGCTTCCACCGGCACCGGCTTCAGCTTGCGGGTCACCACCGCGCGCTTGGCGTACAGGGCCGGGTCCACGCCCTCGGGCAGCACGCTGGCCACGTCGATGCCGGTCAGGTGGTTGGGCATCAGGTGCGCGGTCTTGGCGAACCAGAAGTTGGAGACCTGGCAGAGCATCTCGCCCTTGCCCGGAATCGGGTCGGGCAGGACCACGTCGAACGCCGACAGGCGATCGGTGGCCACCATCAGCAGGTAGTCGCCCGGCGGGGTCCCTGCAGGCAGCCGCTCGCGCGGGATATCGAACACATCACGCACCTTGCCGCGGTGGCGCAAGGGCAGGCCGGGGAGATCGGATTGCAACAGCGTGGTTGGCACGGGCACTCCTGGGGCGTTGTCGATACGGCTGCCCAACGGACCCGGCGGGCCCGCTGACCAGCGGGCGGCCTAGTGTAAAGCCGTCCGGGCCCGCTGTGACGTAAAATGAGCGTCCATTTCGTCGGTCGACCCCGGAGCGCCATGCGCTGGTACGGAAAACTGCTCGGATTCATCGCCGGCGCCCTGCTGTTCCGGCCCAATCCGCTGTTTGGCGCGGTGATCGGCCTGCTGATCGGCCATGCATTCGATTCGGACTGGTTCCGCCTGAACAAGGAGAATCCGTACCGGGAGCTGGGGCTGACCTCCGAGGCCACCGATGCCGAGGTCGAGCGCGCCTACCGCAAGCTGATCTCGCAGTACCACCCCGACAAGCTTGGCGGCGCCGCCCCCGAGCTGCAGCAGCAGGCCGAGCAGAAGTCGCGGCGGATCAATGCCGCCTACGATCGCATCAAGACCCTGCGCAAGCGCTGACCCCTTTCCCCTCGTTGCAAGGCCCGGCCATGTCCCACTGCCTCATCGCCCCCTCCATCCTGTCCGCCAACTTCGCCCGCCTCGGCGAGGAAGTCGACAACGTCCTCGCCGCCGGCGCGGACTGGGTCCACTTCGACGTGATGGACAACCACTACGTGCCGAACCTGACCATCGGCCCGATGGTCTGCCAGGCGTTGCGCAAGCACGGCGTGACCGCACCGATCGACGTGCACCTGATGGTCGAGCCGGTGGACCGCATCATTCCGGACTTCGCCGAGGCCGGTGCCACCTACATCAGCTTCCACCCGGAGGCGAGCCGCCACGTGCACCGCACCATCCAGCTGATCCGCTCGCTGGGTTGCAAGCCGGGCATCGTGCTCAATCCGGCCACCCCGGTGGACATCCTCGACTGGGTGCTCGACGACCTGGACCTGGTGCTGCTGATGTCGGTCAACCCGGGCTTCGGCGGTCAGGCCTTCATCCCCTCGGCGCTGGACAAGCTGAAGGTGGTGCGCAAGATGATCGACGCCAGCGGCAAGGACATCCGCCTGGAGATCGACGGCGGCGTGAAGGCCGACAACATCGGGGAGATCGCCGCCGCCGGCGCCGATACCTTCGTTGCCGGTTCGGCCATCTTCAACGCCAAGACCAGCTACCAGGACGTGATCGCGCAGATGCGCGCGAATGTCGCTGCGGCACGCTGACAAAAAAGGGACGGAGGGGATTAAGCTCGCTTAATTCCCTCCGTCCCCCTTTTCCACCCATGGCTCTGTTGAACATCCGCCCGGCCACCGTCGCCGACGCCGGCCTGATCCTGCATTTCATCCGTGAGCTGGCGATCTACGAGAAGGCCGAGCATTCGGTGCAGACCGATGAGATCGGCATCGCCGAGAGCCTGTTCGGTGCCGATGCCACCGCCCGCGCGCTGATCTGCGAAGCCGACGGCGAGGCCATCGGCTACGCCGTGTACTTCTACAACTACTCCACGTGGCTGGGCCGCAAGGGCATCTACCTGGAAGATCTGTACGTGAGCCAGGAAAAGCGCGGCGCCGGTGCCGGCAAAGCGCTGCTGAAGTACATCGCACGCCAGGCCGTGGCCGAAGGCTGCGGTCGTTTCGAATGGTCGGTGCTGGACTGGAATTCCCCGGCCATCGAGTTCTATACCGCTGCCGGCGCCAAGCCCCAGGACGAGTGGACCGTGTACCGGCTGCAGGGCCAGGCGCTGCACGATTTCGCCAATGGTTGAAGCGAAGTGTATCCACGCATGGCGTGGATCTACCAACCGGATGGGAGCGAACCTTGGTTCGCACTCCCTGCACACCCCAAAAAAAAAGCCACGCCAATCACTGGCGTGGCCTCGCTGCATGCGTGGGAGGCTGATCCTGCCTCCATCCGTCGTCCCTGCTATGGCCTTCCATTCTCCGGGCCGGCAATGACATCTGCATGACATGACGGTTGCGGCACCGCGTCGGCTCCCCTGCATCATCATCCACGCATGGCGTGGATCTACTGCTTCCAAGCGTTGGCGTTCACTGGCAGCGAACGCGCGATTGCTAGCCTGTGCCACCCTGTCCTGGAAGCACCACATGGCCGCACCGCGCTGGCGCCTGATCCTCAATGGCAAATCCGCAGGCAATGACGAGCTGCGCGACGCCGTCGGTCATTGGCGCGGGCAGGGCGTGCAGCTGGAAGTGCGGGTGACCTGGGAAGACGGTGACGCCGAACGCTACGTGGCCGAGGCCATCGATCATGGTGTGGACGTGATCGTGGCCGCCGGTGGCGATGGCACGCTCAGTGCGGTGGCCGAGACCCTGGCGCACCGTGAGGAACCGGCAGATGCATTGCCCTCGCTGGCACTGATTCCAATGGGGACCGCCAACGATTTCGCCACCTCGGCCGGCATTCCGATCGCGCCGAAAGAGGCCTTTGCCTTGATCGCGCAGTCGGTGCCGCACGCCATCGATCTGCTGCGCGTGGATGCCGATGGCACGCAATGGTGGTGCGCCAATCTCGCCAGCGGGGGCTTCGGCACCCAGGTGACGGTGGAAACCGATGCCGGCTTGAAGAAGATGCTGGGCGGGCTGGCGTATGTGATCACCGGTATCGCCAAGCTGGGGCGGATCGAGCCGATCCATGCGCGCCTGTCAGGTCCGGATTTCGCATGGGAGGGCGACTTCATCGCGCTCGGCATCGGCAATGGCCGCCAGGCCGGCGGTGGCCAGCAATTGTGCCCGCAGGCACTGATCGATGATGGGCAGCTGGACGTGACGGTGCTACCGGAGCTGGAGGGGGAAGTCACCGCCACGCTCGGCCAGATGCTGAAGTCCGGCACCCAGGCCGCACTGGAGCAGCTGGCCACGCGCGCGCGGTTGCCGTGGCTGCAGGTGGAATCCGAGCGCCCGTTGACGCTCAACCTGGACGGCGAACCGGTACAGGCCCGCCAGTTCCACATCGAGTGCGTGCCGGGCAGAGTGCGCATGCATCTGCCTGCTGGGTGCGCCTTGCTGTCGACGCCACGTTGAGCTGCAATGGAAGCGCTACAGCGCCGGGATATCCTGTTCCGTCGCCGGGAACCCGAGCGCTTCGCGCTTCTCGCGGATGTACTGCGGCAGCGGCGGCCGGGCAATGCCGTGATCGATCAGCCACTGCTGGCACTTCTTCTGCCAGGGCAGCAGGTCCGGTGTGGTGATTTCCCAGTAGATCGCTTCGACCATGGCCATCCGATCCGGCGCACCGGGTTGGGCCGATGACGGCGATGCAATCGTAGGGTCCGCGCCGTGTTCGAGCAGCCAGTAAGCCTGCTCGAAGCCCCCGCGCCCGGTGTACCAGCTCAGGACCGTATCGGCCTGGCCGATGTTGGATTCGTTGACGTGCGCGCCGCGCTCCACCAGCAGCTGGATGTTCTGCCACAGGTTGCCGGAAATGAAGGCCTGGAACAGCAGTGTTTCGGTGTTGGAGTTGCGGGTGTCCGGATCGCCGCCATGATCCAGCAGCAGGGCCAGGTAGCGCGGATCATCCATCTTCGCGGCGTAGACCATGGCGTTGTTGTGGCGGAACGTCTCGCCGTCCAGCGTTTCACTACGCCGTGCATTCGGGTCGGCGCCGTTGTCGAGCATCGCGCGCAGGCCTTCCAGGTTCTGCGCGCGTAACGGCCACGCGATAAGCGGAATGCCATCCTGCTTCGAGAATTCCTTGTCGGGGTTCACGCCTTCGGTCTTGATCAGGCGCGTGATCGTCGCTGCGTCACCCTGTTCAGCGGCGATGGCCAGCTCAAGTGCCTTGCCTTCGAAATAGCGCTCCGCGCCGTGCGAAGACGTGCGCGCGCAGGCGTTCAGCATCAGCAGCATCAGCAGCATCAGCGCCACGCAGGAGAATGGCGTAAAGGAACTGTGAAGGTGGCGGCGCATGTGATTCCTTGACATGGACCCGTTCGGGGGATGATAGCGTTGGCCGTGGTCATTCCAGCAGGTCCTGGGTGACCGCGTCTTCACTGATGAGCAATGGAGTCTGCCATGAGCGGTCACGATCCCGAGCAGCAGGAACGCCTGCTGCAGGCACGGGCCAAGAGCATCCAGGCGCAGCAGCATCTGGTCGAGCAGCTGCAGGGAAATGGACACGCCACCGAAGCGGCGCGGTTGCGCGAGACCTATCACGCCCGCGAGTTGGGTTCGCTTGCCGGTGATGTGTATGCCTCGGCAAAGGGCAAAGGGGAACCGCCGGTCGGGTGGACGCGTGCAAGCGCCGTGACCGACCCGGACACGCTCAAGGCGGCAGGTATCACGCTGGGCGCGGCCGACCTGAAGAAGCTGATGCGACCGAACGACTCGGGTTTCCGTGCAGAGATCTATATTCCGGACAAAAGGGTGTTCGGTGATGACGCCAAGCCGGTGCTGGTGTTCAAGGGATCAACCGGCGAAATCATCGATCCCCGGGCCAAAGGCGGACGGCGCGAGTCGGGCGGTGAGGATTTCCTCAACAACGGGCGGCAGGGCGTCGGCATGCAGAGCGATTACTACGATCGCGCCATGGGTCTGGCGAGTCGACTGAAGACCTCGGGCCTCAGCTTTGAACTTGCGGGCCACTCCCTGGGCGGCGGCATGGCGTCGGCCGCGTCGGCCGTCACCGGTGCGCGTGCCACCACGTTCAACTCGGCAGGCCTGCATCCGGTCACCGCTGATCGCTACGCCAAATTCCACGGGTTGCCGGTGTTCAACACGCGCGACACGGTGCACACCTACCAGACGTCGGGCGAGGTGCTCAACGATGTGCAGAATGGATTGAAGCGGCTCAACGAGCATCATCGGCAGGGGTTTGGCCTGCTGGCCAGCGAGACCAGCCATCTGCTGCGCCAGCCGGGCGTGCAGCAGATGGTCACCCGCAAGCTGCAGGAAATGATGCCGGCCGGTGCACAGACCGCCACCGCCCAGCTGGTTGACCAGCTGGCCTCGAAGTCCGGTGCCGAGGCACTGCGCAATGTTCCGGTGGCTGCCGGCAGGATGGAGCTGCTGCTGGATGCCAAGACCGAGGTGAATGGCAGGGTCGTGGATCGCCGCCATCGCGAGGCACCGAGCCAACTTGCCGAGTACGGTGGGCCGTTGGCGGAGGTGCTGATTGCCGGTGCCCGGGGCATGCGTGTTGGCCGGGTTGCGGGTGAACACATCGAGCAGGCGGGCGCGCTGGCGGGCCGCGGCATGAGCCTGTCCGGCGTTGCCGTTGAACGTGCGTCGACCCTCCAGGGAAATGCCATCGGCACCGTGGTGGATTACGGTGGCAAGAGCATGCGGGTGGGCATCGAAGGCGGTGCGACGGTTGTTGCCAAGGGACGCGAGCTGCAGGGTCTGGTCGAATCGGTCAGCCACCGCGTGCAGGCCAAGGGCAGCTACGGCTGGAACATCGGAGCAAGCGTGCTGGGTGCACTCGGTGCCGATGACATGGCCAAGCAGTGGCGCGAGCACGGTGATGCAACGCGTGGCCAGCATGAGGCCAAGGCCCGTGAAGCCACCCGTGAAGCGACGGCAGACGCGGGTCGCATCCGCGCCGGTGGGCATCATCTGGGCGGCCAGGTGCAGGACGGCGTGCACGGTGTAGCCAACGGCCTGCGCAACGGCTATGCCGTGTATGGCGCAACCTTCCACATGGGCATGAACTGGAGCAGCCATCAGATCACCAGCCTGTCGTCGCAGGCGCCGGCCGTGCTGGCCGGCACCGTCGGGTTGGGCGCGATGGCCAACAAGGGCATCGCCACGCACCTGCCGACGCCGGCGTTGCCTCAGAACCTGATCAACCTGGCCAAGACGTCTTGGGTGGTTGGGCGTGGGGGGGCGACGCTGGGTGAATCCGTGGAGCGCCATGGCATGAGCGAGACCATGAATCCCAGCCTGGATGCGGCAATCGCCAGGCAGGAGGTGGCCGCACGCAAGCTGCTCGGCCAGCCGCATGCGCAGCTGCAGGATGGGGGCGCGAAAGTGCCTGCGCTGAACGATCCGGCCCACACCGATTTCCACCTGTTCAAGGGGGCGCAATCGGGGGTGTACGGCCTCGACACGCGCCATGGACGCATGCCCGACCTGCAGAGCGACCAGCTGGCCGGCGCGCTGGCTGCGCAGGCCAAGCGTGACGGGCTGCAGGCCATTTCCCATGTGCTGCTCAGTGATGACCGCACGCGGGCATTCGCGGTCGACACCCCGGATCTGGACGCAGCTCACCGTCGGCATGCGCATGTGGACGTGGCAACCGGAATGGCCCAGCCGCTGGCCGTCAGCACGGCCCAGGTCGACGCCCTCAACGCCGGTCGCGTCGCGGCCCAGGACGCCGGTCTGACCCAGCAGCAGGTGCAGGAGTCGCAGGAGCAGGCGCGACGCATGGGCTAGGGGCGCGGGGTTCCCCTCCCGTCCAAGCTGCGATACAGTCAAGGGGTGTCCAGCCTGACGACCCCGCATACCCTTTCTTCCGCACGCCGTTGGTGGCGATGGTGGCCCGTTGCCGTCGTCCGCCCCCATAACGCTGTGTCCCGGAAGGAAAGTCGTCTTGAACTCGCACGCTCAGTTTCAGCTGCAGGCCGCTGAAGGCCACACCCATATTCCCGTCGTCCGTGAAGTGCTGTCCGACCTGGACACGCCGCTTTCGGTCTATCTGAAGCTCGCCGACGGCCCCAATACCTACCTGTTTGAATCCGTCGAAGGCGGCGAGCGCTTTGGTCGTTACTCGATCATCGGCCTGCCGGCGCGCCGCGTGTATGCCTTCCATGGCCACACGCTGACCTTGCGCGAAGACGGCCAGGTGGTGGACACCCGCGAGGTGGCCGACCCGTTCGCCGAAGTCGAGGCGCTGCGCAGCGCCCACTCGGTGCCGAAGCTGGAAGGCCTGCCGGGCTTCACCGGTGGCCTGGTCGGCTGGTTCGGCTTCGAGTGCATCGGCTACATCGAGCCGCGCCTGGCCCCGCCGGCCGGCCGCGATGAACTGGGTACCCCGGACATCCTGCTGCTCGATTCCAACGAGCTGGCCGTGTTCGACAACCTCAAGGGCCGCCTGTACCTGATCGTGCACGCCGACCCGCGGGTCGACGGCGCCTTCGAGCAGGCCCAGGCCCGCCTGGATGCACTGACCGCCAAGCTGCGTGCGCCGGGTGCGGGCTATCCCGCGCCGCTGACCAGCGACGTGCTGGACGAATCCGATTTCATTTCCGGCTTCACCCGCGAAGGCTTCGTCGATGCGGTCCAGCGCAGCAAGGAATACATCCGCGCCGGTGACATCTTCCAGGTGGTGCTGAGCCAGCGCCTGAGCGTGCCGTTCAAGGCGCGGCCGGTGGATGTGTACCGTGCGCTGCGTGCACTGAACCCGTCGCCGTACATGTATTTCCTCGATGTTGGCGACCTGCAGGTGGTCGGTTCCTCGCCGGAAATCCTGGTGCGCCTGCAGGATGGCGAAGTCACCGTGCGACCGATCGCCGGTACCCGCCCGCGCGGTGCCACCGTCGAGCAGGACCTGGCGCTGGAAGCTGAGCTGCTGGCCGACCCGAAGGAACGCGCCGAGCACCTGATGCTGATCGACCTCGGCCGCAACGATGCCGGTCGCGTGTCCAAGGCGGGCACCGTGGAAGTGGGCGAGCAGTTCGTGATCGAGCGCTACAGCCACGTCATGCACATCGTCAGCGAAGTGACCGGGCAGCTGCAGCCGGGCCTGAGCTACGCCGACGTGCTGCGTGCCACCTTCCCGGCCGGCACGGTCAGTGGCGCGCCGAAGATCCGCGCGCTGGAAGTGATCCGCGAGCTGGAACCGATCAAGCGCAACGTCTACGCCGGCAGCATCGGCTACATCGGCTGGCACGGCGATGCCGATACCGCGATCGCCATCCGCACCGCGGTGATCAAGGACGGCCGTCTGTACGTGCAGGCCGGCGCCGGCATCGTCTACGACTCGGACCCGGACAAGGAATGGGACGAGACGATGAACAAGGGCCGCGCGCTGTTCCGCGCCGTCGCCCAGGCCGCAAAGGGCCTGTAAGCCTGCCTCGCCACGGCCGCTGCGCCGTGGTCGTTCCGCTGTTCCCGTTCAAGACAAGGAGTACTGCATGAAGCTGCTGAGCGCATTGCTGTGGTCGTCACTGCTGGCCACGATGGCCCCGTCTGCGTGGGCGCAGGCCAATACCATTCCCTCGCAGCCGCACCTGCTGGTGAAGGGCGAGGCGCGCCGCGTGGTGATGCCGGACCGGTTCGGCCTGCAGTTGAACATCGAAGAGACCGACATGGACGCCGATGCGGCGCGGCGCCGCGTGCAGGACAACGTCGCGCGCGTGCTGGCGCTGTTCAAGCAGCACAAGGCGGTGGAAGGCAGCGTGCGTGCGGACAACCTCCAGATCGGTCCAGCTACCCGCTACGAGCAGAGCCGGCAGGTCTTCATCGGTACCCGCGTGTCGCGTCAGCTGCGTGCCAGCTTCGCCAGCGTGAAGGCGATGCAGGACGTGCTGGGTGCGCTGAAGGCCAACGAGAACGTGCAGGTCAGCAGCATTGCCCCGACCTATTCGGGCGAAGTGGCGCTGCGACGCGAACTGAAAGGCGAGGCAGCGGCCAAGACCCGCGAGTCCGCGCAGGGCCTGGCCAAGGCCTATGGAACAAAAGTGCGTGGCCTGTACAGCATCTCCGACGTGGCGCCGGACTTCGCCTACGGCATCCAGGCCGGGCAATGGCCGCAGCCAGGCGAGGATGGTGAGTATCTGGACAGGATCTCGGTGACCGGCAGCTATGCACCGGCCCCGGCACCTGCGCCCGGTGCACCGGAGTCCATCGAAGCCGGCCCCATCACCTACACCGAAAACGTATACGCCATTTTCCTGATAAGCGACGGAACCTGACCATGTTGTGGATGATCGACAACTACGACAGCTTCACCTACAACCTCGTGCAGTACCTGCAGACGCTGGGCGCCGAGGTCAAGGTGGTGCGCAACGATGCGATGAGCGTGGACGAGATCGCCGCGCAGAAGCCCGAGCGCATCGTCATCTCACCCGGCCCGTGCACGCCCAACGAAGCGGGCGTGTCGCTGGAGCTGATCCAGCGCCTGGGCCCGACCACGCCGATCCTCGGCGTGTGCCTGGGCCACCAGGGCATCGGCCAGGTCTACGGCGGCACGGTCATCCGTGCCGGCAACATCATGCACGGCAAGACCTCGCCCATCCGCCATGAAGGCAAGGGCGTGTTCGCCGGCCTGCCGGACCGTTACCAGGCCACCCGCTACCACTCGCTGGTGGTGGACAAGCACAGCCTGCCCGATGTGCTGGAAGTGACCGCCTGGACCGAGAACGACGACGGTTCGATCGAAGAGATCATGGGCCTGCGCCACCGCCAGTTCCCGGTGGAAGGCGTGCAGTTCCATCCCGAATCCATCCTCACCGAACACGGCCACGCCCTGCTGCGCAATTTCCTGCAGCGCCCGGCGGCCTGATCCAAGGAGCATTCCCATGAGCTTCTCCCCCCAGGAAGCCCTGCAACGCACCATCGAGCACCGCGAAATCTTCTTCGACGAAATGGTCGACCTGATGCGGCAGATCATGCGCGGCGACGTGTCGCCGATGATGACCGCCGCCATCCTCACCGGCCTGCGCGTGAAGAAGGAAACCATCGACGAGATCGCGGCGGCGGCCACGGTCATGCGTGAATTCGCGCTGGCGGTGCCGGTGGCCGATACCACCCACCTGGTCGACATCGTCGGCACCGGTGGCGATGGCTCGCACACCTTCAACATCTCCACCTGCGCGATGTTCGTCGCTGCCGCGGCCGGTGCGCGCGTGGCCAAGCACGGCAACCGCAGCGTGTCGTCCAAGTCCGGCAGCGCCGATGCAGTCGAAGCGCTGGGCGCGGCCATCGAGCTGCAGCCGGCGCAGGTGGCCGCGGCCATCGAACAGACCGGTATCGGCTTCATGTTCGCGCCCATCCATCATCCGTCGATGAGGGTGGTCGCGCCGGTCCGCCGCGAGATGGGCGTGCGCACCATCTTCAACATCCTTGGCCCGCTGACCAATCCGGCCAGCGCACCGTCGGTGCTGATGGGTGTGTTCCACCCCGATTTAGTGGGTATCCAGGCACGGGTGCTGCGCGAGCTGGGCACCGAGCGCGCCATGGTGGTCTGGGGCCGCGACAACATGGATGAGATCTCGCTGGGTGCCGGCACCCTGGTGGGTGAGCTGCGCGACGGCAAGGTGCGCGAGTACGAGATCCACCCGGAGGACTTCGGCATCGCCATGTCGGCCAGTCGCAACCTGCGCGTGGATGGCCCGGAGCAGTCCATCCAGATGCTGCGTACGGTGCTGGATAACACCCCGGGCCCGGCACTGGACATCGTGGCGCTGAATGCCGGCGCCGCGCTGTACGTGGCCGGCGTGGCCAGCGACATCGGCGACGGCCTGGCCCGCGCCCGTGCCGCCATCGCCAATGGCAGCGCCCGCCAGCGCCTGCAGCAGTATGTGGAGACCACCCGCGCGCTGGTTGCCTGAGCGCGCGGTTCAGCCTGACCCTCTTGATGGCCGATAATGGCCGTCCTCACCGCCCCCGCACCGAACCGAAGACGATGAGCGACATCCTGCAGACGATCCTGGCCCGCAAGGCCGAAGAAGTGGCCCAGCGCCGCGCCCAGCGCCCGCTCGAGGAGCTGCAGGCCGCCCTGGCCAGTGCCCCGCCGGTACGTGGCTTCGTGCGCGCGCTGCAGGCGGCGGTGGCCAACGGCGACCCGGCGGTGATCGCCGAGGTGAAGAAGGCCAGCCCCTCCAAGGGCGTGATCCGCCCGGATTTCCGCCCGGCCGACATCGCCGTCAGCTACGAGTTCGGCGGCGCCAGCTGCCTGTCGGTGCTGACCGACGTGGACTTCTTCCAGGGCGCCGACGCCTACCTGCAGCAGGCCCGCGAGGCCTGCACGCTGCCGGTGCTGCGCAAGGACTTCGTGATCGACGCCTACCAGGTGTACGAGGCGCGCGTGCTGGGCGCCGACTGCATCCTGCTGATCGTCGCCGCGCTGGACGACACCCAGCTGGCCACGTTGTCCGAGCTGGCATTGTCGCTGGGCATGGACGTGCTGGTGGAAGTGCACGACATCGATGAACTGGAGCGGGCACTGCAGGTGCCGGCGCCGATGATCGGCATCAACAACCGCAACCTGCGCACCTTCGAGGTGTCGCTGCAGACCACGCTGGACATGCAGAAGGCGGTGCCGCGTGATCGCCTGCTGGTGACCGAGAGCGGCATCCTCGGCCCGCAGGACGTGGCGCTGATGCGCGATGCCGGCATCCATGCGTTCCTGGTCGGCGAGGCCTTCATGCGCGTGGAAGAGCCGGGTGAGGGCCTGCGTCAGCTATTCTTCGCGGCATGAAAACGCACTATCCGACGCCGCGCGACGATGCGCCGCTGGTGGTCTTCGATTTCGACCACACCCTCTACGACGGCGATTCGGGCACCCATCTGTTCGCCTCGCTGATCAAGCGCAACCCGTTGCGCATGCTGGCCGCGCTGCTGGTCACGCCGATCGCCGGGCCGATGGTGGCGCTGCTGCCGACCCGTCGTGCCGGTATTTCGGTCTATGTGTGGATCGGCAGCTTCGGCCTGCACCGTGCGCGTGATTTCAACAAGGTCATCGACGCCTATGTGCTGCGCAACGAGGCACAGATGCGCGCCAAGCTGCTGCCGCAGGCGCTGGAGGTGTTCGCCGCGCACCGGGCCAAGGGTGACCGCGTGGTGGTGGCCACCGGCGCGCCGCCGGAGCTGGCACGGGCGATCCTGGCCTTCGTGGCCCACCAGGACGTACCGGTGATCGGCACCGAGGTCGGCCCGCGGTTGGGCGGCGTCGGCCCGACCCGCCACTGCCACAACGAAGAGAAGATGCGCATGCTGCGCGAGCGCGGCTACGGCGACATCGACATCGCCTACTCCGACAGCACCGCCGACCTGCCGCTGCTGCTGGCAGCCAAGGCGCCAGTGGTGGTGAACCCGAAGCCGGGCCGGGTGGACTTCTTCCGCCGCGTGCTGCCGGCCGGCACCCGCATCCTCAACTGGGGCTGCGTGGACCGCGGTGGCGACAAGGCCTGATCCCGCCGCACGGTGATGGATCTGCCGGCCAGCGGCCGGCACTACCCCTTCTCCGTCCCGGTAGTGCCGGCCGCTGGCCGGCAAACGCTCAGCGGTACAGGTGCCCGTACACCGCATGGCCGATCTGGAACAGGCTGATCCCCAGCACCAGCACGCCAACGGCCACCAGCACCCAGCGCTCCTTCACCCGCTTGACCAGGATTGCCGCCACCGGCGCGGCCATCATGCCGCCGATCAGCAGGCCGGCGACGATCTGCAGGTGCTGCACGCCCATCGACAGCAGGAACGTGGCCGAGATGGTCAGGGTGACGATGAATTCGGCCGCGTTGACCGTGCCGATGGTGGTGCGTGCCTGGCCGCCACGGGCCAGCAGGGTGGAGGTGGCCACCGGCCCCCACCCACCGCCGCCGCTGGCGTCCAGCAGGCCGGCAAAGAAGCCCAGCACCGGTACCCGGCGGATCTCGCCCTTGGGCATCCAGCGCCCCGCAGCGCGGGCCAGGATGATGATCGCCAGCGCCAGCAGGTACAGGTAGATGAGGGGGCGGATGATGTCGCCGGGGATCTGCGTGAGCACGTAGGCGCCCACGGCGCCGCCCACCGCACCGGGCAGGGCCAGGCGCAGGAACAGGCGTTTATCGACATTTCCGGCGGCAAGGTGCGACACGCCCGAGGCGCCGGTGGTGAACACTTCAGCGGTGTGGATGCTGGCGCTGACCTGCGCCGGGGGCAGGCCCATGCTCAGCATCACCGACGAGGACACCAGGCCGAAGGCCATGCCCAAAGCGCCGTCCACCAGCTGCGCGCCCAGGCCGATGAGGATGAACCACCAGAATTCGCTGCTCAGTTCCATGCACCGAGCCTAGCGCGCGAAGGAGTGCGGACCAAGGTCCGCACCCACCGGGTGCTCAACGGGTGCCGTACAGCACCACGGTCTTGCCGCGGGCATGCAGCAGGCCGTCGGTCTGCAGTTTCTTCAGCACGCGGCCAGCCATTTCGCGTGAGCAACCCACCAGGCGTGCCAGTTCCTGGCGCGAGACGCGCAGCTGGCTGCCCTGCGGATGGCTCATGGCCTCCGGCTCCTGCGCCAGGTCGTGCAGGGTGCGCACGATCCGGTCGGTAACGTCCAGGAATGCCAGGCGGCTGGCCTTGCGGCTGGTGTCGAGCAGGCGCTTGGAGATCTGCTGGCCCAGCGCGTACAGCAGGCGCGGGGCATCGGCCGACAGCGGGCCGAGGAACAGCTGGTGCAGGCGCTCGTAGCTGATTTCGGCCAGCTCACAGGCGGTACGGGTCCTCAGGATCACCTCGCGGCGGTCCGATTCAACGAACAGGCCCATCTCGCCGACGAACTCGCCGGCACCGAAGTAGCCCAGCACCAGCTCGCGATCGTCATCTTCCTCGGCCATGATCGAAACCGAGCCGCTGATGACGTAATACAGGGTTCCCGCCGGGTCCCCGGGTCGGAAGACGTCGGTACGGGTGGGGTATCGCCGCCTGTGGCTGTGCGCCAGGAAACGATCGATTGTGGCGATATCCAGGGCCAGTGGACTGCTAGCTAGGCGCACGGTTGACACGATAGGAGCGCTCCCTCTGCGCATGAACGGATTCACGGGGTCGATAGCGGAGCTTAACCAGCGCAATTGTTAAGGGCAAACAGTGTGCCAGATGTGAGCGCTCTTCACGTTCCCCCCGGGGACAGTTTGCCCCATAATTCCCCCTTTCCCTTCTTACACAGGAATCGACCGCCGTGGTCAAGCCGTTGCCTCGCCTGAGGCTGCAGGGTTTCAACAACCTCACCAAGGCGCTGAGCTTCAACATCTATGACGTGTGTTACGCGCGCACCGAAGAGGAGCGTCAGCGTTACATTGAATACATCGATGAAGAGTACAACGCCGACAGGCTGACTCAAATCTTGACCGATGTCGCCGAGATCATCGGCGCCAACATCCTGAACGTGGCCCGCCAGGACTACGACCCGCAGGGTGCCTCGGTGACCATCCTGATCTCCGAAGAACCGGTGATCGACAAGAAGCAGGCCGGCAAGGAGCTGATCTCCGACGCCGTGGTCGCGCACATGGACAAGTCGCACATCACCGTGCACACCTATCCGGAAACGCACCCGCAGGAAGGTATCGCCACCTTCCGCGCCGACATCGACGTGGCCACCTGCGGCGTCATTTCGCCGTTGAAGGCGTTGAACTACCTGATCGAAAGCCTCGAGTCGGACATCGTGATCATGGACTACCGCGTCCGTGGCTTCACCCGCGATGTGAAGGGCAAGAAGCACTACATCGATCACAAGATCAACTCGATCCAGAACTTCCTGGCCAAGAACATCAAGTCGCGTTACGAGATGTTCGACGTCAACGTCTACCAGGAAAACATCTTCCACACGAAGATGCACCTGAAGGACTTCGACCTGGACCAGTACCTGTTCGAGGAAAAGGCCAAGAACCTGTCGTTCAAGGAACGCATGAAGATCGAAGCGCTGCTCAAGCGCGAGATCGAAGAGCTGTTCCACGGCCGCAACCTGTCCGAGTAAGCCCCGTGTGCGATGCCCGCAGGCATCGCCACCCTGGCGGGACGACCCGCCCCGCGGAGCTGGCGTCGCGCAGGCGGCATGGTTCCACGGTGATGTACCGACTCACGGCCCGGTGTGAAAACACCGGGCCGTTTCGTTTTTCTCAAAAAAGGTAAGGAGCCCCCACCCATGCCCTGGATCTACCTGCTGCTGGCCGGCCTGTTCGAGATCGGTTTCGCCCTCGGAATGAAGTACTCCGAAGGCTTCAGCAAACCCCTTCCCACCGCTGCCACGGTCGTTTCCGCGCTGATCAGCCTGTACCTGATGAGCCAGGCGATGAAGAGCATCCCGGTCGGCACGGCCTACGCGATCTGGACCGGTATCGGCGCCATGGGCGTGGCGGTGCTGGGCATCTACCTGTTCAACGACAGCGCATCGCCGGCCCGCCTGGCCTGCGTGGGCCTGATCGTGGCCGGTGTGATCGGCCTGAAGCTGGTCTCGCCGAACTGATTGATGGCCCGACCAACGATCGGGCCCCACCGTCTGATTCGGTAGTGCCGGCCGCTGGCCGGCTACCTTCTGATCTTCAGCAGTACCTGCGTGGTTGCCGGCCAGCGGCCGGCACTACCTGGCGGTCACAGCCGGTAGGCGATGGTCTTCATCACCTTGGAGGCCAGCGCCATCGCGCCCGGAATCGGGAACGGCAGGCGGCGTGCGCCGGCCTGCTCGGCGTGCTCCGCATGGCGGGCCTCGTCTTCCTTCATCACCTGGATGACCGCGCGGCTGCGCAGGTCGCCGGCCGGCAGGTCGACCAGGTGCTCGTCCAGGTGCGCCTCCACCTGGCGCTCGGTCTCGACCACGAAGCCCAGGTTCCAGCCATCGCCCCGCAGCCCGGCCAGGGTGCCGATGGTGTAGCTGCCGGCATACCACAGCGGATTGAACAGGCTCGGACGGCTGTCCAGCTCGCCCAGGCGGGTGGCGCACCAGGCCAGGTGGTCGGTTTCTTCCTGGGCCGCTTCCAGCAGGTGTTCACGCGTGGCCGGGTCGCGGGCCACGGCGGCCTGGCCGAAGTACAGGCCCTGCGCGCACACCTCGCCAACATGGTTGATCCGCATCAGGCCGGCCGCGTGGCGGCGTTCGGTACTGTCCATGCCCGGCTCGTCGGTGTCCGCAGCCGGGTAGGGGCGGGCCGCCGGCGGGTTGCCGAACACCGTGTCCAGGGCGCGCTGCGCCTCGGTCAGCAGGTGGTCCAGCGGGGTGATCTGGCGGAGCACGGTCATGGCGGTACACGGTGGGGCGGAAGACCCCGCGATTCTCGCCCGGCCCCGTCCCCCTGCCAACCCGGTCAGGGGCCGGCTTGCAACGGGGGTCTGACCTGCGTACAATCTCGCCTCTTACGCTTCACCTTTTCACAACGCGTGGCAGAGTTCCGGCGAGCCTTTCGCCGCAATGAGCCCGACCTAACCTAGAGTTCTTCATGAGCACTTTCACTGCCAAGAACGAGACCGTCCAGCGCGACTGGTACCTCGTCGACGCCGAGGGCAAGACCCTGGGCCGTCTCGCCACCGAGCTGGCCCGCCGTCTGCGCGGCAAGCACAAGCCGGTCTACACCCCGCACGTTGATACCGGCGACTACCTGGTCGTCATCAATGCAGAAAAGATTGCCGTCACCGGCAAGAAGCTGCAGGACAAGATGTATCACCGTTTCACCGGTTACATCGGCAACCTGAAGACCGAATCCCTGGCACAGGCGCTGGAGCGCCACCCGGAGCGCGTGATCGAGATCGCCGTGAAGGGCATGCTGCCGAAGGGCCCGCTGGGTCGCCAGATGTACCGCAAGCTCAAGGTCTACGCCGGCACTGAGCATCCGCACGCCGCACAGCAGCCGCAGGTTCTGGATATCTAATCATGGCTATCACTCAAAACTACGGCACTGGCCGCCGCAAGTCCTCCACCGCTCGCGTGTTCCTGCGCAAGGGTTCGGGCAACATCACCGTCAACGGCCGTCCGCTGGACGAGTTCTTCGGTCGTGAGACTGCGCGCATGATCGTGCGCCAGCCGCTCGAGCTGACCAAGAACACCGAAAGCTTCGACATCCTGGTCACCGCCGCTGGCGGCGGCACCACCGGCCAGGCCGGTGCGATCCGTCTGGGCATCGCCCGTGCTCTGGTCGAGTACGACGAAACCCTGAAGTCCGAGCTGCGCAAGGCTGGCTTCATGACCCGTGACGCCCGTGAAGTCGAGCGTAAGAAGGTCGGCCTGCACAAGGCCCGCCGCGCCACCCAGTTCTCCAAGCGCTGATTTACCGCGCCTGGTTGGGCTCCTTCGGGAGCCCGCTGGATGGAAAAGCAAAAGCCCGGCTTCGGCCGGGCTTTTGTCGTTCTGGGGTCGTGGATTTCCTGGTTGCCGGCCAGCGGCCGGCACTACCCGTGGTCCGCATACCTGACCCCGACCCCGGTTTCTATCTGGAGGAGAGCCCCCTTGTTGTTCAAGGGGGCGCGCCGACAGGCGCGGGGATAAGGTGGAATGCGCGACCAAATTAAAAGCAAAAGGCCAGATCTTTCGATCTGGCCTTTTGCTTTTAATTTGGCTGCCCCGGATGGATTCGAACCACCGAATGCCTGAGTCAGAGTCAGGTGCCTTACCGCTTGGCGACGGGGCAAAACGTGTAACTATTTTCTCACTTTTCACACTGAAAAACAACTTGATTTTCAGTGTGGTGGCTATGGGTGGACTCGAACCACCGACCCCAGCATTATGAGTGCTGTGCTCTAACCGGCTGAGCTACATAGCCTTGGTGAGCCCGCTATTCTGCGGATGTGTATCGCCCCTGTCAACACTTTTGTATCGTGCTTGTGGGCCGACAGGCGGCATGGGATAGTCCCAACCAGTAGATTTTTTAGGAGTCCGCATCGTGATCGATCCGGACGGCTATCGACCGAACGTCGGCATTGTGCTGATGCGGCAGGACGGCCAGGTGTTCTGGGCACGACGTGTGCGCCGGGACGGCTGGCAGTTCCCGCAGGGTGGCATGAATACCGACGAGACGCCTGTCGAGGCCATGTATCGTGAACTGCAGGAAGAGACCGGCCTGCTGCCTGAGCACGTGGAAGTGCTCGGGGCAACGCCCGGCTGGCTGCGCTACAAGCTGCCGGCGCGGGCCATCCGCCGCAATGAACGGCAGGTCTGCATCGGCCAGAAGCAGGTCTGGTTCCTGCTGCGCCTGACCGGCGACGAATCGCATGTGCAGCTGGACCATACCGATTCGCCCGAGTTCGACCACTGGCGTTGGGTGGACTTCTGGTACCCGGTGGAGCACGTGGTGATGTTCAAGCGTGGCGTCTACGCGCGCGCGCTGCGACATCTGGCGCCGTTGGCGCGCGGGGTGGCCGGGCAGGGCGTCACCGCCATGCCCAAGAGCGCTGCGGAGGCCTGGATGCCGGGTCACGCGGCCGGCCACGACAGACCCCGCAAGCGCACGCCCAAGCGCGGTGGCTACTGGCCGCGCAAGGCCAAGGGTGAGCCGGGGGCGGTGTGATGCGGAGCCCGCGCAGACTGCGGGCCGATCCCTCACAACGCGCCCCCGGGTGTTTCCAGCAGGTCTTGGCTGTCCGGCTGGCAGTCTGCCCTGGATGGCGATGGGCGCTTGCCCTGCTGTATTCCATCGCACTCTGAACCGTATCGAGAATGGTTCAGGTCTCTGATTGACAACCATTCTCGTTTCCATTGGAATAGCCAACAGGCCACTCTTGGCCTGTCAGCCCGGTTCACGCCTGTGTACGTCTGCATCTGCAACGGAGTCACCGACCACCAGATCCGCGAAGCCGCCAGCCATGGCGTCAGCACGGTGGCCGAACTGACCATGCGTACCGGTTGTGGTGCCACCTGCGGTTCCTGCCTGGACATGGCCGGCGATCTGCTGGCCAAGGCGCGTGCCACCCACGATCTGCCGCTGCCGGTCCTCGGTCTGGCCCAGGTCGCCTGATCGTCTCTTTCGCGGCGCGTTGACGCCGCGCTTTCGCATTCTTCACGCGTGGCCGCACAGGCCAATGCGCACGATTCGCGTTCCTTCACGGCCGCACGCAAGGCGTTAAAGTGCCTGCGTTTTCAGCGTGCAGGAGCACCCCCATGAAGGGCGACACCAAGGTCATCGAATTCCTCAACAAGGTCCTCTACAACGAGCTGACCGCGATCAACCAGTACTTCCTGCACGCCAAGATGCTGAAGAACTGGGGCATCAAGGAGTTGGCCGAACACGAGTACAAGGAATCGATCGACGAGATGAAGCATGCCGACATGCTCGCCGACCGCATCCTGTTCCTCGAAGGCCTGCCGAACTTCCAGGCGCTGGGCAAGCTGCGCATCGGCGAGAACCCGACCGAGATCCTGCAGTGCGACCTGTCGCTGGAACGCGACGGCGTGGTGACCCTGCGCGAGGCCGTGGCCTATTCCGATTCGGTCGGTGACTACGTCAGCCGCCAGCTGTTCGTGAAGATCCTCGACTCGGAAGAAGAACACATCGACTGGCTGGAAACCCAGCTCGACCTGATCGAGCGCATCGGCGAGCCGAAGTACCTGCTCAGCAAGCTGGAAGAGTGACGTAGGGTCGAGCGTGCTCGACTGTGACCAGCATGGCGATGGTCGAGCAAACTCGACGCTACCGATGCTGTGCCAGGTAGCCCGTCAGCGCCACGCGCGCACGGGCGAATTCGGCCACCAGCAGCGCCACCGCCACTGCGGGGCGCTGCAGGCTGCCACTCCGGGCTTCGTGCTCGATCCGCTGCGCGATTGCCGACAGCGACAAGGCCCCCACGTTCGCGCTTGATGATTTCAGGCTGTGCGCGACCGCCTGCAGGCGAGGTTCGTCGCCGCTCTGCGCGGCCTGCTGCAGCTGCTGCACCATCGCCGGTGCATCCTCCAGGAACACCGAGACGATCTGGAGGGCGGTTTCGCCGATCACCGCGTGCAGTTCGTCCAGCACATCACGGTCCAGCACCGGTTGCGGCTTGGAGCTGACTCGGCTGTCATCGTCCTGTAGAGCCGAGCCATGCTCGGCTGATGGAGCGCGACTGCTATTGGCCGTCAGCCGAGCATGGCTCGGCTCTACAGAAGGCCGTGCAGGTGATGCAGCTCTACCGTCCCCCCAGCGCCTCAACAGCGCATGCAAGGTGGCACGTGCGATCGGCTTGGACAGGTAGTCGTCCATGCCGGCCTGCAGGCAGCGCTCGCGGTCACCGGCCATGGCGTTGGCCGTCATCGCGATGATCGGCAGCCGCGTGCGCCCGCTTTCCGTTTCCTCCGCACGCCAGTGGCGCGTGGCGGCGTAGCCGTCCAGCACCGGCATCTGGCAATCCATCAGCACCACGTCCACGCCGCCTTCGCGAAGGGCGGCCAGCGCCTGCTCGCCATCGGCGGCGTTGCACACCTCGCACTGGAACACGCGCAGCAGATGCTCGGCCACCATCCGGTTGACCGTGTTGTCTTCCACCAGCAGCACGCGCAGGTGCAGTGGCGGTAGCGCCGGTGCGGGCAAGCCGTCTTCGGCATTGGCCAGCAGGGCGGCAGGGCGGGCAGGCGTGGCAGGCGCCGCCAGCAGTGCATGCAGGGCTGCATCATCGAAATGCGGGGGCAGCTGGCGTTGGCGCGCGCGTTGCGCAGGCGCGTCTTCCTGCAGCCACAGCACCTGCAGTGCATCATCGTCGCCGCGCTCGGCCAGTGCCTGCTGCAGCGTGACCTCGCCGTTGCGGCGCGTGCGGGAATCGACCAGCAGCCACGCTGGTGCCGGTTGCCCTGGCCGTGGCATCGCGCGCAGGCGTTCGACCACAACGTCCAGCTGGCTCAGCATCTGTACCAGCAGCCCATGGTGGGCGGCGATGCGCTCGATGCGTGCCTGCAGCGTTGCATCGGCGCTGAACAACAGCAGCGCTGCGGGCGCGCGCGCCATTGCAGGCAGGTCGCCGGGTACCTTCAGCAGCGGGATCTCGAACCAGAACGTTGCGCCCTGGCCGGGCGTGGACTGCACGCCGATATGCCCGTGCATCAGGTCGATGATGCGCTTGCAGATGGCCAGGCCCAGGCCGGTGCCACCGTAGATGCGCGTGGTCGAGGCATCGGCCTGGCTGAAGGACTGGAACAGGCGTGCCTGCAGTGCCTCATCGATGCCGATGCCGGTGTCGATGATCTCGAAGCGCAGCTGGTGCTGGGCCGCGCCTTCGCCCAGCCGCTGCACGCGCAGCTGCACCTGGCCGCGGGCGGTGAACTTGATCGCATTGGCCAGAAGATTGCTCAGCACCTGGCGCAGGCGTACCGGGTCGCCGCGCACCGGCAGGCGCACCGATGGGTCAAGCTGCAGGGCCAGGGACAGGCCCTTGGCGTCGGCGGCGCGCTGCATCAGCTGCACCACGCCATCGAGCAGGTCGCGCAGGTTGAAGCTGGTGATCTCCAGTTCCAGCGCCTGTGCCTCCAGCCGGGAGTAGTCGAGGATGTCGTCGACGATGCGCAGCAGCTGCTGTGAACTGGCCGAAGCGGTGGCCAGCATCTGCCGCTGGTCCTCGCCCAGCGGGCCGCGCGCGATCAGCTCCAGCATCGGCAGGATGCCGTTGAGTGGCGTGCGGATCTCGTGGCTCATCGTGGCCAGGAACTCGCCCTTGGCCAGCACGGCCGCTTCGGCGGCCTGCTTGGCCTGCAGCAGCTGCTGTTCCAGCTGGCCCTGGCGTTCGGTGGTGTGGCGCAGCTGGTCGCGGTCGGCGGCCAGCGCGCTGTGCTCGCGCTGCAGCTGGGCCAGTGCGCGGCTGCGCGTGCGCAGGCGCAGGCCCAACAGCAGCGCAATGGTGGCCGCGACAAGGGCAACCAGCAGCACGCCCCACAGCGGCACGTCAGAGCACCGCGTTGTGGAAGTCGAAGTTCAGGTCGCTGCCGGCCGACTGCACCATGTTGCCCTGGATGTAATCGACGCCGCCGACCCACATCGCTGCCGCGGCCTGCGGGTCCTCGATCTGCTGGCCGATGATCTGCAGCCCGGCCGCATGCGCCTGTTCGATCGCCTTGCGCAGTTCCTCGCGCGTGGCCGGGTTGGAATGGCTGCTGGAGAAGCGCGCGGCCATGCGCACGAACGACAGCGGCAGCTGGGTCAGCAGTGCATCGGCTTCGCCACTGGGCTCGAACTGGCTCAGGCAGAAGCGCACGCCGGCGCCGGCCATGCGCTGGCAGAACTGCTGCAGCGGCACGGTGTGGATCAGCGCGTCGGGCAGGCGTACGTCGATCACCAGCGCACTGCCGGGCAGGTCACGCTGCTGCAGCGATTCCAGCAGCCAGTCGCCAAAGGCATCGCGCTGCAGGGTGCGCAGCGACTGCGAGACGAACAGGTTCAGCGGCTGCGTTGCGTGCCGGTACAGATCCAGCAGGCCCAGCGCATGGTCCATCACCTGCTGGTCGAGGTCGGCGATGCGGCCTGCCGCTTCGGCGGCCGGAATCACCTGGCCGGCCGCCAGCACCGTGCCATCGGCCTGGCGCAGGCGCAGCAGCAGCTGGTACTGCGCGGTGTTGCCACCGGCGACGGCGACGATCGGCTGATAGGCCAGCTCCAGCTGGCCTTCCAGCAGTGCCAGGTGTTCCTGTTCGGTGACCACCTGGCGGTGCACATGGCCTGCCACGCCGGCGCTCAGCAGGCGTGCCTGCAGGGTGGTGCGCTCGACTGCTTCCAGTGCAGCGTTGGCATCGTCGAAGCCCGGCGACAGCGGCGCGTAACCCACCACGCCGCGCAGGTGCACCGATTCATCGTCGCGGATCACGAAGGCGCGCGCCGAGAGCTGCTCACGCAGGGTCGCGGCGATGCTTTCCAGGCTGTCTTCATCGGTATTGCGGGCCAGCAGCAGGAAGCTGTTGTCGTTCAGGCGTGCCAGCAGGTGTGGATGGCCGGCCTCGGCCAGGCGCTGCCCGGCCTGCACCATCAGGCGCTCGAAGGCGGCGTAGCCATAGCGTTCGCGCAGGCCCAGCGCGCTGGCTACTTCAATGAAGAACACGCCGCCCCGGTCGCGATGGGCGAGGGTGGCATTGAGTTGCTGCAGCACGTGGTGACGCGTCGGCAGGCCGGTTTCCGGATTGCTGGTGGCCGGTGCGCCGGTAGCACCGGGCAGGGTTGCTGCCTGCGCACGTGCGCGACGGATGCGGTTGGCCACGGCGGCGATCAGGTGGCGCGGGCGGATCGGCTTGCTCAGGTAGTCGTCGGCGCCGCTGTCGAGCACTTCGAACTGGCGTTCCGGGTCCGGATCGCCGCTCAGGAACACGATCGGCAGCAACTGCAGGCCAGGCTGCTGGCGGATCAGCGCGGTCAGGCGCATGCCGTCCAGGCCGGGCAGGTGCAGGTCCATCAGGATCAGGTCGGGACGATGTTCCTTGATCGCCTGCAGCGCACCGTCGGCATCACTGTGCACGATGGCCTGCATGCCGGCGCCATGCAGCACGCTCTGTGCAAACAGGGCCTGCGCGCGGTCATCCTCGACGATCAGCACGCGGTAGGGCGAATCGGAGGGCGGCGGCGCCTGGTCGTTGTTGCCAGCCTCGGCCAGCATGGCCGGGCCCGGCAACGGCGGCGGTGCGCTGCCGATCGATGCGGGCGCGTCGGAGGCAGCCAGCGGCGGAACTGCTGCCGGTGCTGCGGCGACGGCGCTCGCCGGTTCAGCGGTCCAGCGTTGCCAATGATCGGCCGGAGGGGTTTCAGCGCGTCCCGGGCGGGCGCCCGCGGGGGATTCGTTTGCGGCCATCGGTGCTCCTGGTGTTCGCGTCCATTATGCGACAAGCCCGGCGATCAACCGGTGCCGGGCTGGCGTGGACTGTCGGGTGACGCGCTGCGTGCCAGCCAGCGCACGCCCTTCCACAGGGTGCGCCAGACCAGCCACACCAGCAGCGCGCCGGCCAGGCTGCAGGCCAGCACCACGATCAGCGCAATCCACGGGTGTGCCAGGGCCAGGGCCAGGCCACCGACCACCACGGTGTCTTCGGCGGCGGAGGCCACCCAGTTGCTGGCAGGCTCGGGCGAGGTATTGAGCAGGGCGCGGGTACCGGCCTTCAGGCCATGGCTGGCCAGGGCGACACCGGCGCCTGCAGCAAGTGCGCCGGTGCCCAGCTGGCCATCCGGCGACAGCGTGGCTGCGGCAAGGAAGGCACCTGCGGGTACGCGTGCCAGGGTCTGCACCAGATCCCACGCCGAGTCGACGCCGGGAATCTTGTCGGCGAAGAATTCGGTCACCGCCAGCGCCGCCGAGGTGCCCAGCACCCACCACGATTCAGTGGCCTGCAGGGCCGGTGGCAGGTCGACCCAGCCGAGCAGGCCGGCCAGGCCGACACCGAACACGGTGAGGTAGACGCGGATGCCGGCCAGCCAGGCCAGCAGGATGCCGATCACGAACAGGTGGGCTTCGGTCATGGCGATGCTCCGGCGACGGAACTGTGCAGGGGACCACACTATCGACGATGGCATGCCTGAACGCCACAGACCGTGGCTCGCCACTGCGCAGGAAACCCACCCGTCCTGTCATACACTAGCCCGTCGTTTGCCACAGGGGCCGTACCGGTGTCGCCCTCGCGATGCCCCGGAATCCACCCATGACCAACCGTCCTCCCATGCGCGTGCAGGTCCGCCTGCCCGGCGCGCCGCAACCGCCGGCCGACCGTCGCCGCCTGCTGGTGATCGGCGGCATCTGGCTGCTCAGCCTGGTGCTGGCCGTGCTGGGTGGCTGCTGGATGGCCACGCCGCGCGATGCACAGGGCCAGCGCCTGCAGGCCGCCGAGAAGCGTGCCGAGACGTTGCAGGTGCAGTTGACCGAACTGCGCCAGAAGCAGGCCACGCTGGAAGCCTCCGATCGCATCAGCCGCGCCGCCAACACCGAGGTGCAGTCCTCGCTGGCCGAGCGCGATGAGGAGATCGCCGGCCTGCGTGCCGACGTTGCCTTCTATGAGCGCCTGGTGGGTTCGACCAGCCAGCGCAAGGGCCTGAACACCCATTCGATCGAGTTCAGCCCGGAAGCGGCCGGTACCTGGCAGTACACCGCCGTGCTGACCCAGAACCTCAACCGCGGTGCCATCAGCCAGGGGCAGATGCGCTTCACCGTGGAAGGCGTCAAGAACGGCAAGCTGGCCACGATCAGCTGGGATGATCTGCACCAGCGCAGCAAGGTACCGGGACAGGATTACTCGTTCCGGTACTTCCAGCAGCTCACCGGCAGCGTGATGCTGCCGGCTGACTTCACCCCGCAACGCGTGCGGGTGACATTGGGGAGTGGTACGGGGGGTACCACCCAGGTATTCGACTGGAAACAGGCCGGTGCGCCGGCCGCCAAAGGGGAGTAGGCAGATGTTCGGAAGCAGCAAATCCAACCGTGAAGGCCAGCTGGTGGTGGATGCCCTGATCGGCAACCAGGTGGTGATCCGCGGTGATGTGGAATTCAGTGGGGGCCTGTATGTGGAAGGCCGCATCCATGGCAAGGTGATCGCCGCCGAAGGCGCCAGTGGCGCGACGCTGACGGTTGCCGAGCATGGCGTGATCGAGGGCGAGATCCGTGCCCAGGTGGTGGTCATCAGCGGCCGCCTGGACGGCGACGTGCACGCCACCGAGAAGGTCGAACTGACCCCGAGCGCGCGGGTCAACGGCAACGTCCACTACCAGGTGGTGGAGATGAATGCGGGTGCCCAGCTGAACGGTCGCCTGATCCATGCCAGCGCCCCGATGGCCGCCCTGCCGGCCCCGGAAGGTGATGAGGCCAATGGCGGCAAGGGTGACACGGCCGCACGCCGCAAGCTGGCCGAGGCGATGGCTTGAAAGCCATCGTCGGCACCCCCATGCTGACACCATGAGCACGCTAGTCTCCCTGCCCGGCGCCACCCCGGTTGCCGCGCCCGATTACCAGTCGCTGGAGCGCCCGCTGAACTTCACCGAGTCGGCGGCCTCCAAGGTCAAATCCCTGATCCAGGAAGAGGGCAACCCCGACCTGGCCCTGCGCGTGTACATCGAAGGTGGTGGCTGTTCGGGCTTCCAGTACGGGTTCGAGTTCGACGAGAACCGTGCCGAGGACGACCTGGCGGTACAGACCAGCGGGGTGACCCTGCTGGTCGACCCGCTGAGCCTGCAGTACCTGATGGGCGCCGAGGTGGACTACACCGAGAGCCTGACCGGTGCCCAGTTCGTGATCCGCAACCCGAACGCGAAGACCACCTGCGGCTGCGGCAGCAGTTTCAGCATGTAGGCGGAGCGCGGGGCCTGCGTCCCGCGCGACAAGGTGTGTGGAGCAAGCTCCACACCCACAGACGGCTTCGGCAAAGCCCGCGGCTTGCCACCCGCATCGATTGGCGGCACGCTTGCCGGATGCCCAATACTTCTTCGCCGCTTTCCGGTTTCGCCTTCGTTGGCGAACCGCTGGAGCGCGCCGATGCCCTGCGCGACGATGCCGATGCACTGGCGCGCCTGTGGCCGGGCGCGCGCATTCTCGTGCTCGATCAGGACGGCAGCGCCTTCACCGGCGATGACGACCAGCCGCTGGCGCTGACCGGCGCCGACATCGGGGGTGGCCCGGGGGCCGCGATCTTCCTCGGCCTGCGTGGCGAACAGGCCTGGTTCTCGGTCGAAGCCGCCAACATCACCGTCAGCGCACCGCGCCGCCTCGACCTGCGCCAGGCCGCTCTGCTGTGGTCGATGGCCGATGCAACCGCCTTCAGCTATGCCCGCGGCATGTCCTACTGGCACTCGCGCACCCGCTTCTGCGGCGTGTGCGGCGGCGCCGTGGCGTTTGCCCGTGGCGGCTTCGTCGGTCGTTGCGCGCAGTGTTCCACCGAGCACTACCCGCGTGTCGATCCCGCCGTGATCGTCGCCGTGGAAAACCAGGGCCGGCTGCTGCTGGGCCGGCAGTCGAACTGGGCGCCGCGGCGTTACTCGGTGCTGGCCGGCTTCGTCGAACCCGGCGAGACCTTCGAGCAGACCGTGGTGCGCGAAGTGCATGAGGAGAGCAAGGTGCGGGTGACCGCCTGCCAGTACCTCGGTTCGCAGCCGTGGCCTTTCCCGGGCGCGCTGAT
The DNA here is from genome assembly GCF_003970865.1 of Stenotrophomonas maltophilia. Classification (GTDB taxonomy): domain Bacteria; phylum Pseudomonadota; class Gammaproteobacteria; order Xanthomonadales; family Xanthomonadaceae; genus Stenotrophomonas; species Stenotrophomonas maltophilia_AR. The sequence goes on from NZ_RXLZ01000035.1 coordinate 50,312, forward strand.
GATCGGTTTCCGTGCACAGGCGCAGGATGACCTGCCGACCGTGGATGGCGAGCTGGAAGATGCGCGCTGGTTCAGTGCCGACGAGGTCGGCGCGGCACTGGCGCGCGATGTGGAGGACGATGGCCAGGGCATCCGCCTGTCGCCGCCGATCTCGATTTCGCGCGGCCTGATCGAACACTGGTACCGCCAGCAGAAGGGCTGAACCCGATCCGCTGCCGGTCCGGTCGTGGCAGCTGTATTGCCGCCACCTGAACACGGCCCGGGTTACAGTCCGGTTCACCGCTAAGGGCGCCGCTGCGACAGGTAAGGTAGCGGCGCCGAGCGTTCTGTTTCGTAGGGAGACCTGCCATGTTCACCACTCTGGCCGCCGTGCTGGTGGCACTGGCCCTGGGCCATGTTGCCCCGGCCGCTGCCGCCTCGCTGCGCCGTTTCGACGGCTTCCGGCGTTGGCTGGGCTGGCTGGATGCGCGGGGTGGCAAGGCCTGGCAGGGACCGGCCGGCGTTGCCTTGGCACTGTTGCCGCCGCTGTTGCTGATGGCGCTGCTGGCGTGGCTGTTGCGCGGGGTGCTGTTCGGCCTGCCGTCGCTGCTGCTGGGCGTGGCGGTGCTGGCGTGGTGCTGGGGCCCGCGCGATCTGGACCGCGATATCGAGGCCATCATCGATGCCGATGACGCGGCGACGCGCCAGGCCGCGGTGCGCAATCTGCAGGCGGCCGGTGGCAGCCTGCGCGAGGACATTCCGTCACTGGTCGAGGCAACCGTGCTCAACGCCTTGCGGCGCTGGTTCGCGGTGCTGTTCTGGTTCCTGCTGCTGGGCCCGGTCGGTGCGCTGGGTTACCGGCTGCTGGCGCTGATGGCGGAAAGCCCGATGCGTGCCCGCGTGCCGGTGGAGCCGCTGGCGCTGGCGCAGCGCCTGCTGGGCTGGATCGAATGGCCGGTGGCGCAGCTGATGGCGTTTTCGATGGCGCTGGTGGGCAACTTCGATACGGCGTGGAAGGCCTGGCGCCAGGCCCATGGCGAGCGCCTGGCCGGCAACATCGGCTTCCTCGGCGCGGTGGCGCGGGCCAGCGTCAACGCCGAACTGCGCGAGGATGCGCACGATTACACCGAGGCGGGATTGTTGCCGGTGTGGCAGCGGCTGCCGGACCTGCGTGATGCGATGAGCCTGGTGTGGCGGATGCTGCTGCTGTGGCTGGCGATCCTCGCCCTGCTGGTGATTGCAGGCTGGGTGACGTAGTTGCTTTGCAGGGCTTGCAGCCCTGCACCTGCAGAGGCAAAGGCCGGAGCAACAGCAACAGCGGCTCTGGATTGTTGATGCTCTGGCGGGGCGGTGTGGGGTTGCAGGACACGCCGTAAACCCGTCCCTGGGGGCTCGATGGCGCCATCCATGGCGCCAACGGTCCTGCAGCCCCACACCGCCCCACCCCCGACAGATTCCGGCGGCTGTTGGTAGGTGTCGACCTTGGTCGACACGGTAGATCCACGCCATGCGTGGATGCAGAGCGAAGCGATCCGCTTCCGCTTTTGATCTTCTCTTTCTTTTCCGTGGTGGACGCGCACGGAAACTGTCCGTGGCCGGGCGGGTGGGCTGCGCAGGGGCGTGAGCCGCATGGGCCCGAGGCATGCCTCGGGCGGGTAGGGCAGGACGCCCAACCCGGGGTTTGCGCGTTGGCCTGGCACGTGCCGACAGACCAGGGCGGCCGGGTTTACAGGGGCGTGTTTTTTTTACCCCTCC
>NZ_RXLZ01000036.1 GCF_003970865.1 Stenotrophomonas maltophilia
ACAGCGCCTCCCACGCGACGATCACTCGAAGGCGCCGCTCACGTGATCTTGAGCGATATCCAGCAGCTCTTTCTCATCCTCGCGACTGACGCCAAGCCAAGGGCGAGCAGCGATGGTGTTCGTGTAAGCAGGCATCGTGATCGAGCGCCTATAGCGCGTATTCTTGCGATTGGCTTTGACGAACCGGCTACCGCCTTTGCCAGTCTTCAAGTAGATCTTGGCCGGGCGCGCCGGGTGACGGATGGTGCCGCCGAACTGATGGATGGCGCCATAGGGCGCATTGGTGCCAACCAGGACGGCCTCATTCCCATCCGTTTGCCACGATGCCATGTCGCCGAGCATGTGGAAATCAAACTTCAGAATCGGGACGCCGGGGCGCTTCTTCTGTTTCCAGCGTTTGTAGCTTGGTTCCAGTGCACGCCATCGCTGTCCGGTCGGATCACGCTCCTTCTTGGCTCGCTCGCGTGTCGACCTCAGCAGGTACTCGCCCCAGTCTCTCAGGATCAGTTGCCGCGCTTCGCCCTCCAGCTGGCGCAGCGCATCAGCCAGACCAGGTGTTGCCGAATCCAGGGTGACTTCGAGCTGCGCCATCAGAGTGCTCCCTGCAGCAGCTGCAGCGTGCCATCGGCGACGCTGCGCTTGAGATCAGAAGGCCTCAGCATCTGCAGCTGGGGCTGGATGGTGCTGACGCCCGTTTCCGAGATGGCCACGTCGACCACCATGAAGGCCGGGCGCCCCACCGCAAGGACATACCGCAGGTGGCCTGCGGCCACGTCCAATAGGATGGCCACCGCATCGAGCAGGCGGATAGGCAGCTCGGCTGCGGCGATGGCGACCGCGCCAGGCCGAGTGATGGGGAGCTGCTCAGCCAACACTGCAAAGGCCGCCGTCGCTGGTCGAACGGCAGCGCGCTGCAGCTGCGACACCAGACCGGGAGACAGTGCGCCGGCCAGGTAGCGAGCAGCGTGCGCGGCATCAGCGTCAATGCTGGCCAGCCAGCTGGCGTAGCCGGCCTGCAGGGCGTCCCTGGCACGCGGCCGCGCCAAGGCCTGGGCGGCACTGGCGGCAGCGGGTGCCGCTGGCAGCCGCGCGCCCGTCTCCAGTGCACTTTGCAGAGCGGAGGTCAGTTGGCCTGTCAGCGAGGGCGGTGTGACCGGACCACCACGCCCGCCGGGCCAGTGGTCCGCCGTTGCTCCAGGCGCGTAGCCGAAGCCAGGATCGACGCCTGCCGGCGTCAGCACCGTGCGCGGTCCACCGGGACTGCGCTGCCCGACCGTCACCGACTGCATCACAACCTCAGGGGCCGTGTCGGGGCCGTCCTTGCCCAAGCGGCGCAGATCGCGTTCGTTGAGCGCATCGACGTAGCACTGGCAGCCCCAGCCGTTGGCCGGATAGTGATAGCGCCACCAGGGATCATCATGGCGCAGCACCATGCCATTCCAGGACACGTGCAGTGGCCGGGGGTGTTCGACGGCATCGTTGTGGTTGTAGCGCCAGAACGGCCGTACCTTGATCAGCTGCTGCAGCTGGGCCCAGCGCCCGGCGTTGTAGCTCTGACGCAGGTTGGTTTCGTAGATCACCCGCGAGCGCCAGTTCCGGCCGCCGTTGTAATCCCAGCCATGCGTGGCCACGATGCGGTCGAAGTCTTCGCGGAACTGCTCCAGCGTGCGGCCCTCGGCGATGACACGGTCGATGGACTGCTGGAAGTCGGCCAGCAGTGCGTCACGGTTGGCACCGGCCACCATGAAGCTGGTGTCGTGCTCGGCCTCCCATACGTCCAGGTAGCTCTCGGTGAGCACGTTCTTCTTGCGACGGAAGAACTCGATCTGCTCCTGGAACGGCAGTTGAGCGTAAGCAACCCCAGCCATTGATCAGTCTCCCGCGCCTTGGACGTCGCTGCGGCCGGCCAGCGTCGCTGCCGTCATCGCATCGGCCATCACCGAGGCGTAGTCGTCCAGGGTCATGTTCGGATGTAGCTCGAACAGCCGGTCGCGCAGTTCCTCCAGCGAATCGACCTCATCAACCAGCTGGCGGATCTGCTCCACCCAACCAGCACCCAGGGGCGACAGTCGCCGATCAAGCTGCCGGCCCAAACCGATGGCAGGATCAGGCGCCTTCGGGGTGCTGTCGGCAAAGGCCGCCGGATAGTGCCGGCGCAGCAGGCTACCCACCGCACCGCCGGCATCAGCGAACTGCGGCCCATCGATCGCTGTCGGTACCGCAGACGGCTCCGGCGGCGCCTGGACAGGCTCGTAGTTGTCCCCATAGGTCTGGTCCATGTAGACCTGCTTGGGCTTGTAGCCCAGGTCGAGGATCTTCTTATCGCGGCTGGCTGTGGCGTCTAGGTCCTCCGGCTCTTCCGTGACGCGGTAGACCCGCGGGATGGCCGCGCCAGGGAAGTTCCATTCGGTGAGCCAGCGCGCCGGACCCTTGTTGAAGGACTCGCACACCAGGTCGGCATCGGCGGTGATGATGTCGCGGCGCACTTCCCGCTGCAGCTGGTCGTTGCCCAGTTTGCCGGGCGTGCCCTGGGTGCTGGCGGTCTGGCCCAGCACCACCTTCTGGATGGTGGCGTCCATGTAGTCCTGCAGGGCTTTGTAATCAGCCGTGCCACTACGCCCGGCCTCCAGCAGCGCCAGCTCCATGCCCTTGGGCATGATGATGCCGCTGTCGGTCTGGAGCGCGCGCGTGGCCTGCAGCAGCTTGGACTTCTCCGGATCGGTTGCATCGACATCGTACTTGCCCACCGCGGTGGGCATGCCGAACTTCTCCAGGAAGATCAGCCAGAACTTGAGCCCGTTGCGCTTGAACAGCACCGGCCAGTACAGCCAGTGCGCCAGCCCCAGGCCGTAGGGCTCATCGTCGTGATCGGCACCGGAGCAGAAGTTCCAGAAGTACGGCGCGAGTGCCGGGACGCCCTCCGTCATCTGGGTCTGGGTGAGCAGGCGCAGGTCGCCTTCCTTGCCGTAGCGGAAGCGTCGGCGATTGCGGACCTTGATCGCCTCCAGGCCGATGCGGGTGCCGTCGACCTTGTACAGGATCTCGGCCACGCCGTAGCCGTAGAACACGCCAAACAGCATCTTGCGGGTGACGTTGTCCCAGCCGATCCCGTGCAGCTGCTCCTGCAGATACTCTGCCGCCTGGCGGTCGATGCGCTTCTCGCCACCGGGCTCCACCTGCCATTCGCAGGCCACCACCGAGTCCTGGCGCGATCCGAAGGTGGTTTTCACCTCCGGATCGGACAGCACCTGCTCGTAGATCTGCAGGTCATAGCCGCCCCGATTGCGCAGCACGCTATCAAAGGGCAGCAGCAGCGGCCCGGTGTAGCCACGGGTGATGTCGATGCCATCGGCGGTGGTGGCAATCTCGCGGCCGATCTCTGGGCGGGCGATGGTCATGCGAATCCTCCAAAATCATTGCCGCCGCTGACCGTGCCGAAGGCATCATCGGTCACGACGGTGGCCACGCCGTCGGCTCGGCCGTCGCCGATGTAGGCGCGAGCGCCGGCCGCCTGGAACTCGATGGGTACCGAGGTGACGTGGTTGAGCGCGGCAAACTGCATCAGGGCGCCTGCGATCGCGCCGTCGCCGTGGCGCACCAGTTCCGGATCCTGCAGGTCCTTGCGCTCCAGGCGCGGCACCATCGGAATGCCATCAACGTACTCCACGGCCCGATGGTCATCCTCCAGCGATGCGTCCCTGGGCACGGTGATGAATCCGTCCTCGAACAACGCGATGTACTTGGGCATCCATTCGCTGTACCAGGGGCGCGACAGGGTGACCTCGTGGATTGGGCCACCGCTGTAGCGGCCCGTCTCGGCATCGAGCTCGGCACGGCCGTAACGGTCGCCTGTGTACTCCATCAGAGTCTGGCCCGGCCCGGTGGCGTCGCCAGCGAACGACCAGCGGCCGCGGAAGCCCTCATTCAGCGCGTCCAGAAACGCCCACAGGATCTGCTCCTGCTGGCGGGTGGGCGCGTTGGCCATCTCGATCAGGAACGGCACATCCCGGCGCAGATCCTGACTGACCTTGGCCGGCTTGATGACCGAGAAGTGGCGGTGGCGCGCAAAGTCCATGCCGACCGCCCAGCGCCCAGTGAACCCGGCCACCGCAGCACGCAGCACCGGCAGCAGCGTGGTGGCGATCCAGACCGAGCACCAGATCTCGCGTTCCTTCTCCGAGCGCTTGGGGAAGTCGTCATCGAAGACCAAGCGCAGAACGGGGCGAACCTCGGGCATGGCCCGATCAATCCAGACCGAGGGGATGGCCGAACCATCCCCATCGCGCGGGATGACGTCCAGCTCCTCGCGCATGGCGGCCTTGCGCGGGCCATAAGCCGAGCGGATGGCGGTGTACCACTCCTTCTTGCCCTCGGCGGTGGCCACCTTGCCACGCATGGCGCAGACCCGCTCGTACAGGCCGTTGGACACGGCATCATCGAAGCTGATGCGGATGACCCCGGCCTTCTTGCCGTACCGGCCGGCCTGGACGTCCTGCACCAGCTGATTGAACGGGTTCTTCTTGCCGCGGTGGGTGGACCACACGCGGATCCGGCCGCCCCAGATCAGCAGCGCGGTGGCTGATTCGAGCACCTTGGCCACGTCCTTGTGCAGCGCCGCTTCGTCCAGGTCGACCACGCCCTGCAGGCCGTGGATGTTCTCCGGGCGCGAGGACAGTGCCGTGATACGGAAACCACTGGCGAAGCGAACCCGGAAGGCCTGGATCTGCCGGCTGGTGCCGTCCGGCTGCTGGTCCTGGAAGATGTGCTGCTCGATGCGAGAGGCTTGGCCCTGGGCAATGATTGGCGCGAACTTGGCCACATAGCCAATGAATTCCAGGCCCTTTTCCTTGGTGTCGGCCATGTACCACACGTTGTCGCCGCCGGCGTCCTTGGCCGAGGCGGCGGTGATGGTGTCGCTCAGCGCCTGGGCGAAGGTGATGCCAGTGCGGCGTCCCTTCTCGCAAACCGCGATATCCAGCCCTTCCTGCATCCGGATCCATTCGGACTGATGGGCCATCAGCACACCGGCCTTGCTCGGATCGAAGTTGGCCGAGATCGAGCGCACGCTCTCAGGCAGCTCATCCCAGTCCAGGACGCGCTCGGTATCCGGCAGGGGACCCAGTGCACTCACTTAGCCGACTCCATGCAGCACCTTGTTGCGCCAGAACTCCACGCCCTCGGCGTCCAGGCCCTTGGCTCGCGCAGCCTCCTCGACCCGGCTGGCCGCGTCGACGAGCGCCTTCTGGCGGATCTCGCCGGCCCACTTCTCGCGCACGATGGAAGAGCGGGTCAGCTCGGCAATGGCCTTGGCCGCCTTGCTGTACAGCGCAATGCGATCGGCGGGGGAAATGCTCTCGTCGTCCTGGTCGGCTGCCTCCTGGAACTGCAGCAGTGCTTCGAACAGGTCGGTCTGCAGCAGGCCCATCAGCGCGCTACCGCGCTCGGCGGCATTGTCCGGCGCCTGCTCGGCCACCAGTTTCATGGCTTCGGTGCTGGCACTGATCGAAGCCAAGCGGCGCTTGAGCCGCTTGGCGCGTTCGTTGACGGTGGTCTTGCTGATCTCGTAGCCCTGTTCGCCCAGCCATTCGGACAGCGAGATGCTGCCACCGAAGGCGTTGGCAACCAGGCGCCGATCCAGCTCGTCACGCACATCGGCCGGCAACAAGTCGATCTTGCTCACGGGAGGCATGGGGTCACCAGTACTTCGGCGGGCGGGCGATCCCCGGACCGCAGTCGATGCTGTACTCGACGATGTCCACACCGTGGCGGGTCAGCTCCGCCGACCACGGCCCCGACGGGGATTTGGTGATGTCGATCAGGCGACGGGTGTCCAGGTAGTCCAGTTCCCGGCGAACCTCCAGCGCGGTGGCATCCGGGTACATGTCCTGGGCCGCGCCGGCCAGGACGGCTTCACCGATCGGATAGGGGCGTGAGCGATCCAGCACCAGCAACATCAGCCAGCGCAGCTGCTCCCTGCGCAGCTTGCCCAAATCCGGGCCTTGATTTCCGTGACTCACGGCGTGTTCCCCTTGCTTTGCATGTTCGTGATCTTCGAAGCCACTGCATCAAGCTTTGCCTCGATAACGCTCTGTCCGCGGGCATAGTCCTCGCGGCGGACGTAATCCTTCGCAACTTCCAGGCGGAAGTCGGTGAGGTGACTCTCAACCTCGCGCCAGCGCTTGCTGTCGTTGATCAGAATCGCCAGCTGCTGATCAGTGCGTTGTTGCAGCTGGTTGACCAGCCAGCGGCCGCCGGCGATCAGGCCGCCAAGCAGCGTGATGCCGATGCCTGCGAACCACACCAGGTAGAGCGGTTGCACTTCAACGATCATGGGTTGGTCTCGACGGGTAGGCGCTGTCCGGTGAGGACGCCGATGACGCGCTGGCAGGAGCGGACGTGGTCTTCAGCTTCGGTGACGATTTGAAGAGCAGTGCCTGCAACCTCTGGACGTAGTTGGGCGCTCGCATCACGTTCGACGGCGCCAGAGACGGCTTGGGACAGGCGGGCGGTGTGACAGGTGGCGAGGTCGTCGCGCAGCTGGAGATTGCCAGCGCGCAGGTCAGCCACAACAGCAGCAGGGATGGACGCGGACGCCTCCCGATCATCTTCATGTTGGTCTCCGATCTGGGCCATTTCCCTGGCCTGGGTATGCTCGGTGTCGCGAGCATTGCGCTCGCTTTCCAGTTGCGATTGAAGCGTGGTCACGCGCTGCTGCGCCCTGGCATCACGGGCTTGGGCGTCCAGCGCATTGCCGCGATAGAGAAGTGCTGCGGCAATGGCGACCAGCAGGAGCACCAGCAGCAGGGCGACCGTTGCGGTCAGGGTGCGGACCATCAGTACCGGCCCTCGCACATCGCGCGCTCAGCTGTGCGGCGGCGCTCCAATCCCTTATAGGACTTGCCGCCGGCATTGGCCCAGTTGCTCAGCTGGGCACATGCGAGGTCCCAGCGGCCTTGATTGGCGTAGACACGGATCCGCGGCTGCTGACCATTGCGCAGCGTGCACAGGCCGTCCTTGACGCCAGCACCACCCGGACCGACGTTGAAGGCGAACGACGTCAGGGCGGCCGCCTGGTAGTCCGTCATCGGCACCTTGATGCAACTCTGCACGGTGTTCCAGGCGACGCCGAGGTCCGACTGGAGCAGACGCTCGCATTCGGCGCGGGCGTAGGTGCGCTGTTCTACCTTGGCCGTATGGCCGTAGCAGACCGTCAGCTTCCCGACGACATCACGATAGGGCTGGGCCGAGTAGCCCTCGAAGGGCTGCACCAACCCGAGCAGCAACGCCAGCATGGTTGCCAGCATTCCGCCCGCGATGGGCAGTGCCTTGTTACCGGGTTGCTCTGCTGCCATGCGCCATCTCCAGGGAAAGATGGCCGACGGGCAGACGAGGATGCCCGTCGGCCAGGTGCGCCATGCGCACACCAAACCGATGGGCAGAGTTTCAATTCCTATTGGATCGGAGTCTTGGGACCGCGGTCCGCACAACCACTGGGAAATGCTGGTAGTGCGATCAGGCCAAGAGGCTAATCGCCTTTTGGCCTATGCGCCTCCCACCAACTATTGGCAGACGCGGCCGGCGGTGCTGTCTGCCTTTCAGAGTGAGCGGCAGGCGCCGCCCCCGAAGGGGAAATCAAGGTCTTTGGGGGAGCCTCAACCGTACGAACTTCTACATCCCCGCACCGCTTGGCAGCAAAGGCACTTTGCAGCTGAGATCGCCGTTCTATCGATGTCCTCTTGGCTTCATTTCGTTCGATGACATTCCCAATCCCAAAGTCCCCCAGAAAGCTCGCAACGGACATACCACTGAACTTCGCCTGCTGCTCTACCTGCCGATCAAAGGCGTCAACCTTGGACAGTTCAATCCGAATCTGCTCACAAGAATAGTTCAACGTCTCGTAGCCAGTTAACGGCTGCAACCGGCCATAGCGTTTGGTGGCACAGCCGCTGACAGATATCACCAGCACTGCGCCAGCAATAGCGAGCACTTTCCACTTCATGTTTTCCCCCTGGTTGATTTGCTCTTACGCCACATCACTCTGACGAGCCGTGCTTTTTCGTTTTGAGTTCCGGTTTCGACTGGGCGAACGCAGCACTTGTTTTTTCAAGAGCCACCTTCGCGTCTTCAGGACTGTTCCGGTAGTTGTTCAGCAGCATCGCCTCGCGACTTGTCAACTGCACCCCTTCTCCTGATGCGCCCATGCCGGTGAGAAGCCAGAGCGGTTGAGTACCGAATAGCAGATTCAATTTAACGAGCAGTTCGACCTCTACTGGACGCGTTCCCGCCTCGTACCGGATGAGCGTGGTTCGCCCGATGCCGAGCAGCTCAGCGAAGTCCTTCTGGCTTCTATCGCCCCGGATCAACCTAAGCCTTTCGCCGGTGTCGCGCCGGCTGTCGTTCTCTGAGTTTCCGTCAGTCATTTTGTTCCCGATCGGGTATTGACAAGTGTTCCCGAACGGGAACATCATTACTTCCACTGGCAGCGCCTACAGCAGCCAACCAATGGAACAAGGATCAAAGGATACACGCGATGAGCGAACCCGCCCCCAGCCTGGATCTTCACCTCAAGGTCCGCACCGCCTTCGTTGGCAAGGGCACCAGTCTCCGCGGCTGGTGCATGGAGAACGGCGTCCCCCCGCAGAACGCCCGGGACGTCCTCATCGGGCGTTGGAACGGCCCGAAGGGTCAGGCCCTGCGGCGCCGGCTGCTGAAGGCCGCAGGCCTGAGTGCTTCCGCATGAATACCGCCGGCCGCCCCCTGGACGAAGTCCCGACCCGCGAACTGGAGCTGTTGCTTGCCTCGGCCCGTGACCAGTACGCCACCGCTGTGAACAACTGGCAGCGTGCTGTTGAATCGGAAGAGCCTCTGGCCAACACCCTGCCGCTGGCTGGCGCCGTCGACGCAGCTGACCGCCGCGCCGTCCGGATCCTGAAGGAGCTGGCGCGCCGCCAGCAGGGCGCTGCGGCATGAGCGAGCAAAGCATCTTCGCCCGCCTGCTGTTCGCCTTGGCCGGGCACAGCCGCACCGGCTTGCGCCTAAAGCCCATTGCCGACGGCATCGGCGAATCCCCCAGCACCACGCTGCGCAACCTGCAGCGATTGGCCGAAGACGGCCTGGTCGAACGCTCCCCCTTCGATCAGGACAACTGGCGCCTGTCCCCCCGAATTGTCCAGATCGCCCTGGCCCATCAAGCCGAGGTGGCCCGTGAAGAACGGCAGCTGGACGACTTCAAGAACCGCTACAGCCGTAGCCCCAACTGATGACGAGGATCGAAATGGCAGAGAAGCAACCCAACAAGCGCGGCGCCAAGCCACTCGCCCAGGCTGAGCCGGTAGGCACGGAGCTGGATGCGGGCAAGCTGGTCGAGCGCAGCCAGGAACTGCAGGTGATGGCGCAGGCCGAAGCGCAGGTGAAGAGCTTGGCCACCACACTGGGCTACGCAGGCGCACTGGACACCGATTCGCTCTGGAGCATGGTCGAGTACCGCCAGCGGCGCTCCGTCGAGGACATCCTCGAAATGGGCAGGGGTCTGCTGCTCATCAAAGAGCAGACCGCGCATGGTGAGTTCCAGGAACAGATTGCCACGCGAGGATTCAACTACCGGACGGCGGCGCGCCTGATGACCGTCGCCCTGAAGTTCTCCAAAAGTGACACGGTGTCACTTTTGAAGGCCGCCGGCACCCAAGCCAAGGTTCTGGAACTGGCGGTTCTGGACGACGAAGACCTCCAGGCCCTGGAATCCGGCGAGCCGGTTGCTGGCATCACCGTGGATGATGTGGAGCGCATGAGCGCCAGCCAGCTGCGTGCCGCTTTGCGCGAAGCCAGGGCGAATGCCGACGCAAAAGATCAGCGCATCAACAAGTTGAGTGATGATCTGAACAAGGAGTCTGAGAAGACCCTCAAGGCCCAGCGCCGCTGGCAGGCCGCCACCGCGGACGAGCAGCTGGTCACTCTCAAGCAGTCGGTCACCGAAGCCGAGCAGAACGTTCTGGCTGCCATCGGCAGCGAGGGCAGCGGCCTGCGCGCCTCCTTCCAGGCGTTGGCCGACTTCGCCTGTGACAACCACGTCGAAGAGGACGCTGCACGGTTCCTGAGCGACGTGATTGGCCGCCTCCTCACGTCGGTACGCATCGCCCGCGACGATGAGGATCTGGCCATCGCGATCCCTGTCACCAACGACGCGGGGATCTGACGTGTCCGAGGTCCTCATCCAGGCTGCGGCCAGCCAGTTGCTGGCGGCGCCGCACGGCAGCAAGGGGCGCATTGCCTCCGCGCTGGCCGAGCAGCTGGGATGCTCGGTCCAGACCGCCTACCGTCACCTGTCCAAGGTGACGGCGGCTCTCAAGCCCCGCAAGCGCAGATCCGATGCGGGCGAACTGTCCCTCACCCGGGACGAAGCTGCCTCTATCGCGGCCCTCGTGGAGGAAACCCGTCGCTTGACCGGTACCGGCGCATTGCCGGTTGAAGAAGCCGTGGATGCCTTGCGCGCCAACGGAAAGATCGAAGCGATGCGCGTGGACAAGGGTACCGGCGAGGTGGTTCAACTGAGCACCTCGGCGATCTGCCGTGCCATCCGCCACTACGGCTTCCATCGTGATCAGCTGGCAGCAGCAACACCGGCTGCACGCCTGTCTTCTCCGCATCCCAACCACCTGTGGCAGATCGATGCCTCGGTCAGCCGGCAGTTCTACCTGGCCGATGATGGCACGCGGGTGATGGACAAGCGCGAGTTCTACCGCGGCAAGCCAGGCAACTTCACCAAGATCGCCGAACGGCGGCTGTGGCGCTATGCCATCACCGACCATGCCAGCGGCGCGATCGAGCTGTTCTATGTGCTGGGCGCCGAAAGCAGCGCCAATCTGCTCTCGGCACTGATCCATGCGATGACCCGTCGCGAGATCGGCACGATGCACGGCGTTCCCAAACTGCTGATGATGGATCCGGGCAGCGCCATGACGGCCACCAGCACCAGCAGCTTCCTGGCGGCCTGCGGCATCGAGCCGATCATCAACGAAGTGGGCAATGCACGCGCCAAGGGACAGGTCGAAAACGCCAACTACCTGATCGAAACGCACTTCGAGGCTCTGCTCAAGCTGCGCGCCCCGGTCACCAGCCTGGAAGAAATCAACACCCTTGCCCAACAGTGGGCTCAGGCCTATAACGCCACCCGCACCCACAGCCGTACCGGCTACACGCGCCGTGATGGGTGGCTGCGCATCACCCCGGACCAGCTGCGCCTTGCCCCGGCCGTGGAGGTATTGCGGCAGCTGGCCACCAGCGCGCCGAAGGCCTGCACCGTGCGCGATTGCATGATCCGCTTCCGTTCGCAGCAGTACGACGTGCGTGGCGTACCCGGCCTCATCAACGGCCAGCGCGTGGACGTGGTGGTCAATGCTCTGGATCCGGAGGGCAGCGTACGCGTGCTGATGCCAGGCACACAGGACTGCGCGCCTGTGCACTACATCGCCCCGCGCATCGGACGCGACGACTGGGGCTTCCTGGACAGCGCTGCCCAGGTTGGCACGGAGTACCGGACAGCTCCGGAGACGTCGGCCGACGCAGCTCGCAAGGAACTGGATCGGCTGGCCATGCAGGTTCACACCGATGCTGAGGCAGCAGTTGCGCGCAAGGCTAAGCGTGTGGCCTTCGGTGGTCAGATTGATCCCATGAAGCACCTGCGCGAGGCCAATGTGGCACCGAGCCTGCCGCGCTCGGGTCGCATCGCCCAGGTCGATGCACCACAGGTGCTGGCGGCCCAGCGCATCGAGCCTGCGCCGATCCGCGCCGAGCTGCCGCCACTGAACCATGTGGAAGCGGCCATGCGCTTGAAGCCGCTACTGGAGGCCGCCGGTTCGGCTTGGTCGCCCGACCACTACGCACGCACCGCCCAACGCTGGCCGGAAGGCCTGCCGGTGGATCAGGTCGAGTCCTGGGCGCACGCCCTGGCAACGCCTGAGCGTGGTGGTCTCCGGCTGGTGGAAGGAGGTACCGCGTGATGGCTTCGCTCGACAGCATCAAGAAAGACGCACGCCTCATCCAGGAACGCGACGGATTCGGCTACTGCCAGGCGCTGGAGATCGCTGCGCGAAAGGCTGGCTTCAACACCTATGCAGCTGCGAAGGCTGCCTTGCAGGGGCGGAGGGCTCGCCCATGACGTTGCGTCTGAAGCGCCTGCTCACCGAGGCCGGCATCAAGCAGGGAGACCTGGCCAGTGCTGCAGGTCTGAGCCGTCCGGCCCTCAATGCCTTGATCAACCACGGCCAGTTGCCCACCAGCTGCGATCCGGCAGCGGTGCGCGCTGCCATCAGTTCCTGCCTGACCCAGCACGGCGTAACCGACGCCCACTGGCATGAAAAGGAGGGGCCGACGTGCGGGGTCACGCCAGCCCCGGTTTCCCCACCGCAAGACACCGATAACGACAACGACATTCACGACGAGGAAGATCCCATGCTACTGCGTTTTCAGGCTTTGACTCCACAGGCCAAGCGTCACTTCGGCCTCACCAGCAATCCCTTCGCCGATCCGGCTAGTGCCGAAGAGGTGTTCCTGTCGCCGGATATCCGCTATGTCCGCGAGAGCATGTACCAGGTGGCCCGCCACGGCGGCTTTGCTGCGGTGATCGGCGAAAGTGGTGCTGGCAAGAGCACGCTGCGCGAAGACCTGGTTGATCGCATCCAGCGTGAAGAGCAGGCCGTCATTGTTATCCAGCCCTACGTGCTGGCCAGCGAAGGCAGCGATGCCGTGGGCAAGACCCTGCGCAGCCACCATATCGCCGAGGCGATCATGGCCGCTGTCGCCCCGCTGGCCAAGCCGAAGAGCAGCCCTGAGGCCCGCTTCCGCCAGCTGCACGAATCGCTGCGTGACAGCGCCCGCGCCGGTCACAGCCACGTCCTGGTGATTGAAGAGGCCCACAGCCTGCCGCTGCCGACCCTGAAGCACCTCAAGCGCTTCCGCGAGCTGAAGGACGGCCTGCGCCCGCTGCTGTCGGTGATCCTCATCGGGCAACCCGAGCTGGGCGTGAAGCTCTCTGAGCACAACCCGGAGGTACGCGAAGTAGTACAGCGCATCGAGATCATCACGCTGCCGCCGCTGGACAACGAGCTGGGTGCCTACCTGGCGCACCGCTTCAAGCGCGCCCAGGTGCCGCTGGACAAGGTGGTGGAACAGAGTGCCATCGACGCGCTGCGCGCCAAGCTGGTTCCTTCGCGCGGCGCTGGCTCGTTGCTGTACCCGCTGGCGGTTCAGAACGCCCTGACCGCTGCGATGAACCGCGCCGC
The DNA here is from genome assembly GCF_003970865.1 of Stenotrophomonas maltophilia. Lineage (GTDB taxonomy): Bacteria > Pseudomonadota > Gammaproteobacteria > Xanthomonadales > Xanthomonadaceae > Stenotrophomonas > Stenotrophomonas maltophilia_AR. Next base: position 13,278 of record NZ_RXLZ01000036.1, read on the forward strand.
TGACCTGGGCGTGCCGACCGTCACCGCTGATGTCGTGCGGGGGGTGTGAGATGGCGATCCGAACCGAAGGCTGGCCGGCGGTAGAAGGCATGGTGGTTGAGCCAATGACGGCGCGGTGGCCGCTTGCAACGCGTGTTGTGGCGGTTCCCTTTGAAATGCAGGACCGTCCGGCGCCGGTGAATGTGGACATCCTGCAGGTGGTGATCGTGCCGCGCGCCAACTGGGAGCGCATCACTGCGCATGTTCCGGCCGATGTGCTGCAGCGCGAGGGGGTGACTCATGGTTGATTTCAACACCTCTGGGTCGCAGTACCTGCGCAGCTTCGCTTTTTACTTGATGCGCGATGCCGAGCTGCCCGACCAGCAGGTGACGGTGATGCACCGCGACCTGTTCCGTCGCGCCGGCATCGAGTGGCGCGACGGGCAGAGCATGGCTTCACTGCTGGACGGCCTCAACCTGCAGCAGCTGCGTGCGCTGGTCGACCAGCTGCGCGACGGCGATGACGACGAGGAGGAATGATGGCCGTTCCCACCCTCCAGCGCTGCCTCGGTCAGGTGCGTAACCGCCAGCGCCACAGCGCCCAGCACCCCCAGCGGAAGAAGTCCATCGGGATGCTGGTACAGGACTGCCACACGTTCCCGACAGCGTCACGTGTGGGAGAAGTCCAGGTGCACGACCCTGAAACCGGGCGCGAGTACTCGGTCGAGGTCTGGATCCACAGCGGCGTGGTGGTGATCGCGCACAGCACCAGCAAGCGCTGGCTGCTGGAACTGGACGAGATTCTCGACCTGGCTATCGCCGCCGGCATTGATCGGGGGGCCATCTGACATGCAGCTGGCCCTGCTACCGCAAGAGCTGTCCCCACAGACGGTCCTTTTGCAGCTGCAGGGCCGCCGTGGCGCCGTCAACGGCATCACTGCCCGCGACCTGGTGCAGCAGATCACTTCACGTACCAGCACCGCCGACGAGCGCCGCCTGCGCCAGATCATCGAGCAGCTGCGGCGCGAGGGGCACCCGATCTGCGCCCACCCGGCTCACGGCTACCACCTGGCCGCCAGTGCGGCCGAACTGGACCGCGCCTGCACCTTCCTGGTCGGGCGCGCCATGACCTCCCTGGAGCAGGTCAGCGCGATGAAGCGCGTTGCGCTCCCGGATCTGTACGGACAACTCGGGCTGGACAAGCCCGCTACCGACGAGGAATCCAACCATGAACCATGAACGCAATTCCGACGTGCTGTATGCCGCCGCCAACACGGCACGCGAGCTGGAAAACAGCGGCATCGAGATCCTGGGCCTGCACAGCAATGGCCGTCGCGCGGTGCTGATCCTGGACCGCCCGCCAACGATGGTGGGTGGCCACCTCAAGCGCCGCCAGCCCAACGGCAGCGGCGGGCAGGACCGCGTGATGGCCGCTGAGTACCAGGGCGTGCAGCTGGAGTGGACCCAGCGTCCTCCGATGCTGCGGGAGGTGGCTCATGGCTGAGCGCGGCCAGTTCCTGGTGGTCCCTGCTGAGTGGGTAGGGGGCGACACCTTCACCGACTCGGCCAAGGCGATCGAAGACGCCCAGGCCCGCAGCAAGGTCGACGGAAAGCACCGCGCGGTGGTCTGCGTGGTCGCTCGCACCACGCCCAGCCCTGCACCGGTCATCGTGCTGACGCGTACGGAAGCCGGCATCACCCAACCGCAGGTGGTTCAGCCATGAGCGCCATCCCCAGCATCGCAATGCAGCACGCTATCGCCCTGTCACTGGGCGCCAGCGTGGTCCGTTCTGCGGATCTGATCGATCGGGTGATGGAGCACGGCTTCCATTACCGCGGCTATGTGTCCAACGCGGTCGCCAAGGCGGTGCGGTGCGGAATGATCCTGCGCGTCGGCGAAGGGCTGGCCCGCAACTACCGCCTCAACCCCGACTGGAAGATCGACCCGACGGCGTTGGCGGCCGCGCAGGCGCAGCGTGTGCGTGGTACCCGGCCGGGTATGACAGGGGCGCAGAAGGCCCGATCTGCTGCCGGGGGCTACGAAGGTCCCGCCTTCGACAAAGGCCCGCTGACGCCCTCCATCGGCACCGTGTGCCAGTCCCAGGAGGATCTGGAAGGCGAGCTGCCGCCTTACCTCGGTGGTCGCCTGGTCGATTCGCTGCATAACCACTTCGATCGCATCTTCGGCGGGGTGGAGTGATGGCACGTACCGGCCGCCAGCGCTACGACCACCTTCGCGCGATGCGCTTTGCGCTGTGGGCCCGTACGCAGAACCCGCGCCAGCTCACCCCACAGCGCATTTCCGGCCTGCTCGGCATCTCGCTGGATGCCGCCCGCCGCTGGCGCGCCGACTGGTTCACCGCCACCAGCCCTATCCACGTCGAAGGCGTCCCCGACGTCCTTCGGCCCACTCAACCGTTTGTCACCCCCGCCGCCCAAGGAGGCGCCCAATGACCCCATCCATTCCCGAAGGCTACCGCGAGGACCGTAACGGTCGGCTGGTGCCCGAGGCACAGATCAAGCCGATCGATCTGACGCGTGACCAGCTGGTGCAGGAGAAGATCCAGCGCGCCCTGGAGCTGCGCGAAGCCCTGCGCACCTTCAAAGCGGATACGTTCACCGATATCGGCGCGTTCGTGCAGCTCAGCGGCGAGCAGTACGGCGCCAAGATCGGCGGCGACAAGGGCAACGTCAGCCTGTATTCCTACGATGGCCGCTTCAAGATCCTGCGCGCCTGCCAGGACACCATCCAGTTCGATGAGCGCCTGCAGGCCGCCAAGGCCCTCATCGATGAGTGCCTGAACGACTGGACCGAAGGCTCACGTGCCGAGCTGCGCACCCTGGTCAACAGCGCGTTCAAGGTGGGCCAGGACGGCAGCATCAAGACGGCAGAGGTGCTGTCACTGCGCCGGCTGCAGTTCGATGACGCCCGCTGGCAGCGGGCAATGACCGCGATCAGTGATGCGGTGACGGTGGTGGGCAGCAAGACCTACGTGCGCTTCTACGAGCGCGATGCACGGGGTCAGTACCAGCCGATTTCTCTCGACGTGGCGGGGGTCTGACATGCCGAAGATCCGAGACACCTGCACCTTCCGTTTCGACGGCGTTCGCGGTGCACTGAATGCCGGCACCCTGGCGCTGGCAGTGGCGATCGCCGACCAGGCTGCACGGGCCGACGTGGAGATCCACGCGCCGGCCGTGGAGCTGGACGGGCTGCGCTTCTTCGATGCCACCTGCGGTAACACTCAGGGCGAAGACGCGACCGCTGCTCGCTATGCCATTCGCCAGGCGGTGCGGTACATCGAGGCGCGCGGGGACGCACTCCCTTGGCGCCTGAAGCGTCATATCTCCCAGCCGGGTCTGCTGCACTTCGAAGAGCCTACGGACGTTGAGGTGGCCACCTCCGGGCCGCGCCACGCGTGCGTCAACTGCGACATGCCCACTGGCACGCCGTCTTCGCCCATGTGCGGCCCCTGCGCCCAGCAGGCAGTGACTGAGATGGCTGCAGCGCTGGCCGCCGCCCACCAACGTCTGGATCTGATCCACCAGGTTCAGAAAGCCATCTGCGAGGTGCAATCGTGATCGCCTACTGCTGGGCCAATGGCCAGATCGGGTTCGGCAACAACGTGCCGGACGGTGCGGTTTTCATCGCCGAAGGGAGCGACGCACAGCTGCGCAAGGTGATCAGCGTGGTAGCCAGGCACGGAAAGGGACTGATGCAGGGGATGCTGGTAGTGCCAGGTGTGCCAGAGGCGCAGACGCAGCAGGCAAAGGGTGACGCGCTGGGCCTCTGGCTGGCGTGGTGTTCCCAGCATCCGCGTCGGCTGCGCTGGGGCGCACTGCGTGCCAGCAACCGCAACACCGACTCAAAGGAGAACCGCCATGTTCATGCGTAACCTGGTGCTGTTCCGCTTTCCAACCAGCACCGACTTCTCCGAGGTCGAATCCGTGTTGCCGTATGGCGTGCTTAAGCCGGTCGGCCCTCTGGAAATGAACTCTCGCGGCTTCATTTCCCCCTTCGGCCGCGAGGAGCAGGAGCACCTGTCCTGCCGGCAGGGCGACTTCCTTTGGCTGACCGTGGGCGGCGAGGACAAGATCCTGCCCGGCGCGGTGGTCAACCGTGCGCTGGAGACCCGTCTGCAGGTCATGGAACAGGAACAGGGGCGTCGACCGGGTGGTCGTGAGCGCAAGCGCATGAAGGACGACATTCTGCACGAGCTGCTGCCCAAGGCCTTCGTCAAGAACAGCCGCCACGACGCCATCCTGGACCTCGCCCACGGCTATGTGGCCGTGGATACCTCCAGCCGTAAGGTGGGCGAGGCCTTCGTGTCCGATATCCGAGGCCTGCTGGGCGGCTTCCCGGCGGTTCCGCTGAACGCCCAGGTTGCACCGCGCTCGATCCTGACTGGCTGGATCGCTGGCGAGCCCCTGCCGGATGGCTTGTCCCTTGGGGAATCCGCAGAGCTGCGTGATCCGGTCGAGGGTGGCGCCAAGGTGCGCTGCAGCGACCAGGAACTTCGCAGTGACGAGATCGACAAGCACCTGGATGCCGGCAAGCAGGTCACCAAGCTGGCCCTGGTGCTGGAGGACGCGCTGTCCTTCGAGCTGGGCGATGACCTGGTGTTGCGCAAGCTGAAGTTCCTGGACGGCGCGCTCTCCCAACTGGAGCAGGCCGATGCCGACGGCCGCCGCGCAGAGTTCGACGCCCGCTTTGCCCTGCAGAGCGGCGAGATTCGCCGCCTGTTCCTGGTGCTGGAACAGGCCTTTCACCTTTCAGCGACCCCGTGAGGACCGACATGACCATCAAGCGCTACAGAATCGAACGTAACTGGGGCGAAGGCCAGGTACAGCTTGAGATCGACCACAGCATCCTGACGCCGGAGCTGGCGACGGAAATCAACAAGTTCTGGACCGGTGCCGATGAGCGCCTTGGAGAAGCCGACGGCGACGCGGTACTGGCCGTCATCAAGATGGCTGGTGCCGAGTTCATGGGGTGGGTGCTGGACGTGAACTCCAGCTACTCGACCGAGGGTATGCAGCGTGAGTTCGATCAGCTGGAGGGCTGGCCGTCGCCCCACGGTATCCGCTTGGTCGACTGGGACGACCGGCCCGATCTCGATTCCTGCCTCATGCAGGTCGAGGAAGTGGAGGTGTCTCATGGATGAGACCGTGTACGACGCGGCATGGCGGGCCTACAAGGCCGCGCCTCGCGCCGTGGCCAACGGCCCGTCACGCTCAGCCGTTCGAGCGGCGGTGGATGCGGTTCTTGGCTACCTGATGCCGCCTGGTTCGACGCCAGCGTTCTTCGCCGACCGCGAACTGCGGCGGGCAGTGGCTGCGGACCTCATGGAGATGGGCAGTGAGAGCCAGCGCGGCGGCTGGCCGGCCATGCGGGCAACCTACACCGTCCCGCTTTTCCAGGTCCCGCCAGGCCCTTCGCAGACCGACGTTCTGAAGCGGCTTCACTGTGTGCCGCCGATGTGGTTGAGCGAACAGATTGGAGGTCCGTTTGATGACCTGACTCCCGGTCAGGCATGGCGCGACGGGTTCAACGAATGCCGTAGGCGTTCGCTACTGCTGATCGAGCAGGAACTGACCGAAGCTGGCCGCGAGGAAGGGGCTGTTGATGCGCCGTGATCCGCTGACAAAGAAGTCCCAGGTGGCCACCGTCCTGAAGGACGGTGGCCGTATCGTGCCTGGCGTGCGCGAAGGGCTGCTGCAGTTGCTGGACCATGCGGGCCAGGAAGTGCCTGCATGGCAGACCGCCCTCCGGGCCGTTCAGGGCGCAAGGAGCAAGGCATGACGCGCGTTCGCAAGGCCGGCGACGGCCGTAACCGGGTGCTGGCCGCGATCCACGCCGGCGCCAAGAAGCTCGGCCTCTCCGAGGACGTCTACCGTGACCTGGTCGAGCGTGTATCCAGAGAGCACGGCGTTGCCCAGCGCAGCGCCGGCAAGTGCGATCGCCGGCAGCTCGATGCGATCGCCAACGAGCTGCGTCGCCTGGGTGGAATTCCCGCCAAGGCGGCGTACGCAGCCAAACGTTGGGCAGGCCGCCCCAAGGGCGACCTATCCCCCCAGCTGTCCAAGATCGAAGCCCTGCTGGCCGATTCGGGGCGTGAGTGGGAATATGCACATTCGGTGGCCCGCCACATGTTCAAGGTAGGACGCCTGGAATGGTGCAACCCGGATCAGCTGTCCAAAGTGATTGCCGCTCTTCAGATCGACGCCAATCGCCGTGCCCGGCGGGAGGCTCCTTCGGCATGAAGTCGATGGAGGCCCGCCGTCACGAACTCCTCAGTGAAATCGCCGAAGTGGTGGCGGGTTTGCTGGGTCGTGAGCACGCGCTCCCCACCGAGGTTGCTGACTTGGTGGGGGCAGCGGTGGCCGATAGCTTGGCCGAGCACTGGGGCGGACAGACCATCACGTACCCGAAGGACGCGCACTTCAAAGCTACGCAGCGGGAGATCGAGATCTTGCGGGCCTACCTCGCAGGCACCTCTACCGCTAAACTTGCACACGACACCGGTATGCACGAAAGAAGCATCCGTCGGTTGATTCGCCGGGCCCAGGCGCGGGCAGGCGGACTGGATCAGCTGGATCTGTTCGCCTGATTCAGGGATTGCGCCAGGCGCAACGGCTTTTCATATCGATCCGCCATTGTCAGCCTTCTTCCGGGGTCTTCCGGCTAGATATCTCGCAGCCCCCCCTGATATATCTCACCCCTGAACATGTTGCTTTGGTTCGTAGCAGGTGCAGGGCCGCAGGCCCTGCCGACCCCCCTACTCCTCGACCGGGAAGTCCTCGATCGGCTTCAGCACATCGTAGTGCTCGCGATGCAGCTTGCCCTTCAACTTCGGCAGCTCCGGCAGCGGTGCATCCACCCGCGTGTCCGGCAACCGGTCCAGCAGGTTGCGCACCAGCGTCAGCCGGCCCAGCCGCTGGTCGTTGAAATCCACCAGCGTCCACGGTGCCGCCTCGCGATGCGTCGCGCGCAGCATCGCCTCGCGGGCCTCGGTGTAGGCGCTGTACTTGCTGCGCGATTTGAGGTCGACCGGGGAGAGCTTCCAGCCTTTCAGTGGATCGAGGTGGCGTTCGGCGAAGCGCTTTTCCTGCTGCTCCTGGTCCACGCACAGCCAGTACTTGAACAGCAGGATGCCGTCATCCACCAGCAGCTGTTCGAACACTGGCGCCTGGCGCAGGAACTGCTGGTATTCGGTCTCGCTGCAATAACCCATCACCCGCTCGACGCCGGCGCGGTTGTACCAGCTGCGGTCCATCAGCACGATTTCGCCAGCGGCCGGAAGATGCGAGGCGTAGCGCTGGAAATACCACTGCGTGGCTTCACGGTCAGTTGGCTTGGGCAGTGCCACCACCCGGCATTGGCGCGGGTTGAGGTGCTGGCTGATGGCCTGGATCGCGCCGCCCTTGCCAGCCGTGTCCCGGCCTTCGAACAGCACGAGCAGACGTTGCCCGCTGTGCTGCACCCAGCGCGCCATCGCGGTCAGTTCCAGCTGCAAAGGCAGCAGCAGTTCGTCGTAGTCCTTGCGCTTGAGCTTGGCCATCGTCACACCACGCGGGGAGGAAGCCCGAGCGTAGCGCAGGGATCGCTCAGGTGTTGTCGAGGCCCTTCCAGCCCTGTTCGCCAGCCAGCCGTTGCAGCAACGCTGAGAGATCGCGCGCGAACCCGGCCATGTCGAACAGGCCGCTGTCTTCGCGTGCCTGTGCCAATTCAGCGCGCAACGCCGCCAGTGCTGCAGGGGCGTTGCCCAGCGCGCTGGCGGTGGTGATGAACGCCGCATCGTCGGCGACATTCATCCGCGCCAGCCCCAGATGGTGGTTGAGGCTGCCGGCGACGCGCGCGGCGAAGGTGTCGCCGGGGCAGGTCAGCACCGGGCAGCCGGCCCACAGCGCGTCGGACGCGGTGGTGTGCGCATTGTACGGATGCGTGTCGAGGAACAGGTCGGCCAGCTGATAACGAGTCAGGTACTGCGGATGCGGCAGCTTGGCCATGAACACCAGGCGCGCCGGGTCCAGGCCAGCGGCCTGTGCGGCGCTGCGCAGGCGGGCGTCGGCCTGGCCGGGCCCGGACAGCAGCCACAGCACGCTGCCGGGCACTGCCTGCAGAATGGCGAAGGCGCGGCCCATGCTGCGCGGGTTGAGCTTGTAGCTGTTGTTGAAGCAGCAGAACACCACGCCCTGTTCGGGCAGGCCGCACTCGGCCCGGGACGGTGCCGGCTCCAGCATGCGGGTGTTGTCCGAGGGCTGGAACGCACGCGGCAGGCGCAGTACGCGCTCGCTGTAGTGGAGTTCCAGTGATGGTGGCAGAACGAAGCTGTCGCCGATCACCGCATCCAGCCACGGCGCCCCGGACGTGCCGGGGTAAGCCAGCCAGTTCAACTGCAGCGGGGCAGGGCGCATCGCCAGCACTTCCGGCGTACCGCCGCCACCCCACCCGCGCAGGTCGAACAACAGGTCGATGCCCTGTGCGCGGATGCGTGCGGCAGTGTCTGCATGGCGCAGCCCGACCACATCATGCAGCTGTGTGGCTGCCTGCAGGCGCTGGCGGATGCGGCTGCCATCATCGTGGTTCAACGCGAACAGATGCAGCTGCAACGCGGGGTCATGACGCAGCTGCTCGAACAGGGCCACGGTCAGCAGCCCGGTGGGATGGGCGCCAAAACCATTGGAAAGGAAACCGACGCGCAAGGCGCCGTGCCCGCGCACCTTCTCGGCAGGAAGGGGGCGCACTCCCGAAGCAACCGCCGCGGCGCGTGCACGCGCGCAGGCCAGCTGCTCGGCCGCGCTGGCATCCTCGCTGAGGAACGCGAACGGTTCGACCACGCCTTGCCCGCTGGCCAGGGCGCCACGCACCTGTGTGGCCAGCGCATCCACGTCCTGCCAGTCGCACAGGCGACGCTGCCAGGCCAGGCGCTGGGCGGCGATATAGGGTTCGTCCGGCATCAGCGCATGCGCATGGCGATAGGCCGTCGCCGCACCTTCGGCATCATCGGCATCTTCCAGCGCATGGCCCAGCCACAACGCGATGCCGGGGTGCTGCGGGGCCAGTGCCGAGGCCTGGCCGAGAAGCTTCGCTGCGTCCGCGTGTGCGCCGGCCATCCAGGCCACGCGGCCCAGCCGCGCCAGCGCTTCGGGATGGTTCGGGCGCAGCTGCAGCGCACGTCGTGCCGCCTGCTCGCCGGCGGCGATGTCGCCGGCTTCCAGTTCCAGGTCGGCCAGCATCACCCAGGCGACGAAATCGCCAGGCTGGCGTGCGATCGCCTGTTGCAGGTGCTGTCGCTGCTGCCAGGCCGTCATCGTGCTCAGCCCGCCGACAGCTGGGCCAGGGCGTCGACCTGGTGCTCGTGGCTGAGCCGCTGCAGCAGCGGATCGAGGTCGCCGGCCAGTACGTTGGGCAGGTCGTACAGGGTCAGGCCTTCCACGCGGTGGTCGGTGATCCGGCCCTGCGGGAAGTTGTAGGTGCGGATGCGCTGGCTGCGGTCACCGCTGCCGACCTGCAGGCGCCGCGATTCGGCCTGCGCCGCGTCCTGGCGCTGGCGCTCGGCGTCCAGCAGCTGTGCTTTCAGGCGTTTCATCGCCTTGTCGCGGTTGGCGTGCTGGCTGCGCTCGGTCTGGCATTCCACCACCACGCCGGTCGGCACATGGGTGATGCGGATGGCCGATTCGGTCTTGTTGACGTGCTGGCCGCCGGCACCGGACGAGCGGAACGTATCCACCTTCAGGTCGGCCGGGTTGATGACGATGTCATCGACCTCATCGGTCTCGGGAATGATCGCTACGGTGGCGGCCGAGGTGTGGATGCGGCCCTGCGACTCGGTGGCCGGCACGCGCTGCACGCGATGCGTACCCGATTCGAACTTCAGGCGCGAGAACGCGCCACGGCCGACCACGCGCGCCACCACTTCCTTGTAGCCGCCATGCTCGCCCGGGCTGTCCGATTCGATCTCGACCTTCCAACCCTGGCGCTCGGCGTAGCGGGCGTACATGCGGAACAGGTCGCCGGCAAAGATCGCGGCCTCGTCGCCGCCGGTACCCGCGCGCACTTCCAGGAACAGGTTGCCTTCGTCACGCGGGTCGCGCGGCACCAGCAGCAGCGCCAGCTCCTGCTCCAGTTCCTGCAGGCGCGCCTGTGCAGCAGCGATTTCCTCATCGGCCAGCTCGCGCAGGTCGGGGTCGGCGCGCATGCCTTCGGCGGCGGCCAGATCGGCCTTGGCACGGGATTCCTCGGCCAGGGCGATGGCGATCGGTTCAAGTTGGGCGAATTCGCGCGAAAGGTCGCGGAAACGAGTGTTGTCGGCGACCACATCGGGTTCGGCGAGCAGGCGTTCCAGTTCTTCGCGGCGCTCGGCCAGCGCTTCCAGCTTACGGCGCAGGGTCGGCGTCATCGGGTCTCACGGGTGGGTGGCGGTAACCCGGCGTGGCCGGGAACAGGCGCTCGGCGGCGCGGGTCAGGTCGGCATCGCCACTCAGCGCGGCCGCACGCAGGGCGGCGGTTGGCGGATGCAGCAGGCGGTTGGTCAGGCCGTGGGCCAGCAGTTCCAGCACTTCATCGGCCGGCTTGCCGTTGGCCAGTTGCTGGCGTGCGCGCTCCAGCAGCTCGGCGCGGGTGGCTTCGCCGAACGCGCGCAGCTGCCGCAGCGGCGCCTGGTGGGCGCTGGCCTGCTGGGTCTCGACGAAGCGCGACACCTGCAGGTCGATGATCGCCTCGGCTTCGGCGGCGGCCTCGCGGCGGCCACGGCGGTTGTCTTCCACCGCGCGCTCGAGATCGTCCACGGTGTAGAGGAAAGCGTCGTTGAGCGTGCCGACCTCGGCCTCGATGTCGCGCGGTACGGCCAGGTCGAACAGCAGCATCGGCTTGTGCCGGCGCGCGCGCAGGGCCTTGGCCACCATCTCGCGATGGATCACCGGTTCGCGCGCAGCGGTGGCCGAGAACACTACGTCGGCCTCGCCCAGGTGGCGGTCCAGTTCGGCCAGCGGCAGGGCCACGCCACCATGGCGGCTGGCCAGTTCCTGCGCGTGGGCGAGGGTGCGGTTGGCGATCAGCAGCCGGCGTACCTTGCCTTCGCTCAGGTGCCGTGCAGCCAGTTCGATGGTCTCGCCGGCACCGACCAGCAGCACGGTGGAATCGTCCAGCCGGGCGAACGCGTTCTGCGCCAGGCGCACCGCGGCCGACGCCACCGATACCGGGTTGGCGCCCACCTGGGTATCGGTGCGCGCACGCTTGGCCACCGAGAAGGTCTGCTGGAACAGGCGGTCCAGGCGCTGGCCGAGCAGGCCGTGGTCGCGCGCGGTCGACCAGGCATCCTTCACCTGGCCGAGGATCTGCGGTTCACCCAGCACCATCGAGTCCAGGCCGGTGGCGACCCGGAACAGGTGGCGCACGGCCTCGGCATCGGCGTGCTGGTACAGGTAGCCCTGCAGGTCGCCGGCCTGGGTGTGCAGCCACTGGTCCAGCGCCTGTGCCGAATCGGCCACGGCATACAGCTCGGTGCGGTTGCAGGTGGACAGCAGCACCGCCTCGGCGATCTGCGGAGTATCGCGCAGCGAACCGAGCGCGCGCGGCAACGCCTCACCGGCGAAGGCCGCGCGCTCGCGCAGCTCCACCGGTGCGGTCTGGTGATTCAGTCCGAGCACCCACAGGGTCATTGTTCAGTTGCTTGCGATAAGCTGCTGGCCATTGGACGACATTTTAAGGCCCCGATGCCGACGATGCCCGCATTGATTCGCATCCCCAGTGTTCTGCTGCTGTCCCTGGCCTGCAGCCAGGCCCTGGCGGCGGTGCCGGCCAAAGCCCCCGTACGGGCCCCGGCCACTGAGGAACTGGCGCTGGAACCGGTGATGGCCGGTGAGTTCGCCCTGCAGGCCGGCAAGCTGGCCGAGGCCGCGCGCTGGTACCTGCAGGCGGCCCAGCAGACCGACGGCGATGCCGGCCTGGCCGAGCGCGCGACCCGCATTTCCATGCTCGCCAACGATGATGCCAGCGCCGCCAAGGGCCTGGCCCTGTGGCAGCAGCGGGCCCCGCGCTCGTTGACCCTGCGCAGTGCGGCCGGTGCGCTGGCCATGCGCCAGGGCGATGTGAAGGCTGCCCGCACCGAACTGCAGGGCCTGCTGGCCGACCCCGACGAGCGCGGCTGGAAGTTCGCTCTGGCCGCACTGATCGGTGGCGGCCGCGATCCGGCGGTGCCCGCGCAGGTGCTGGGTGAGCTGGTCGACGCCAACGCCATTCCATCGAAGATCGAAGCCTGGCAGGAGTTCGGCCGCCTTGCCCTGCGCATGGAAAAGCCCGAGCTGGCCCGGCGCATGATCGATGAAGTGGTCAAGCGCTTCCCCGAAGAACCGCGTGTGGCGCTGCTGCGTGCCAGCCAGCTGCAGCAGGCCGGGGAGACCGGCAAGGCGCTGTCGCTGCTGCACGATGTGGAGCCGAAGACCCGCCAGGACCCGGAACTGCGCAATGCAGTGGCCATTGCCTATGACAGCCTCGGCCAGCCGTCCGCGGCCGAGCGCGTGCTGGCGTTCGGCCCGCAGGACGTTCAGACCTGGGGCATGCGCGCCTCGCTGCTGGCCAAGCAGGGCGACAAGGCCGCGCTGTCCAACCTCTACAACGAACTGTCGCGGCAGGCGGCCAAGCCGGACCCGGCGCAGCGCCTGCTGCTCGGCAAGATCGCCGAGTACCTGAAGCGTTATCCCGAGGCGGTGCAGTGGTACCACAGCGTGCCCGGTGGCGATGAGCTGAGCGAAGCGCGCCTGCGTGCGGCCAATGCCCAGGCCCTGGCCGGGCGCCTGCCGCTGGCGCTGGATGAAGTGCATGCGATCCAGTCCGATGCGGTGGTCGACGACGACGTGCGCCGCGACGCCTACCTGCTGGAAGCCGAACTGCGCCAGCGCGCCGACGACAGTGCCGGTGAACTGGATGCGCTGGCCCGCGGCCTGGCGGCTTACCCGGATGACAACGGCCTGCTGTACGCCCGTGCGCTCACCTGGGAACGCCGCGACGACATCCCGCGCGCCGAGGCCGATCTGCGCAAGATCCTGGTGACCGACCCGGAGAACGTGCCGGCATTGAACGCGCTGGGTTACACCCTGGCCGATCGCACCGGTCGCCTGCAGGAAGCGTTGGAGCTGATCGACCGCGCCCGCGTGGCCGAACCGGACAACGCCGCCATCGTCGACAGCTATGGCTGGGTGCTGTATCGCCTGGGCCGCAAGGACGAGGCGCTGGTGCAGCTGCGTCGCGCCTGGACGCTGGCCAAGGACCCGGAAATCGCCTCGCACGTGGGTGAAGTGCTGTGGGTACTGGGCAAGCACGACGAGGCCCGCCACTTCTTCGAAGAAGCGGCCAAGCTCGACCCTGAAAACCGCGCGCTGCTGCGCGCCCGCGAGAAATTCAATCCATGAGTGTTTCCCTGATCCGGCCGCTGCTGCTGGCGGCCGTGACCCTGGCGGTGACCGCCTGCACCACCGTGGGCACGCAGAAGACCCCGGCGCCGGCGGTGGTCGAGGTTGTTTCAGCCGAAGCGGCGCAGGCTGAGGCGGCACGCGTGGCTGCGTTGCAGGCACAGTCGGATTGGACCTTCCAGGGCCGGGTTGCGGTCAGCAAGGGCAAGGACGGCGGCAGCGGTCGCATCGACTGGAAGCAGGAAGGGCGCCGCTATGTGGTCGAGCTGAGCGCGCCGGTGACCCGGCAGAGCTGGAAGCTGACCGGCGATACCCATTCCGAAGCGGGGCGTCTGGAAGGTCTGGCCGGCGGGCCGCGTGACGGCGAGGATGCCCAGCAGCTGCTGCTGGAGGCGACTGGCTGGGACATCCCGGTCAACCAGCTGCCGGCGTGGATCCGTGGCCTGGTGGCCGGCGATGCTGCCGGTCCGGAGAAGGTCGAGCGCGACGGTGAAGGCCGCCCGCGCCGCATGCAGCAGATGGGCTGGCAGGTGCAGTATCTGGACTGGTACCCGGCCGAGGCCGGGCGCCCGGCGCTGCCGCGCCGGATCGAGGCCAGCAATGGCGACGCCAAGGTGCGCCTGCTGGTGGACCAGTGGGGGCAGGGCGCCCCATGAGTGCCGGGCGCGATGACGCGGGCTGGTCCTGGTGGCCGGCCCCGGCCAAGCTGAACCTGTTCCTGCACATCACCGGCCGTCGTGCCGATGGCTACCACGAGCTGCAGACCGTGTTCCGCCTGCTGGACTGGGGCGACCGCATTGGCCTGCGCCTGCGTGAAGACGGCCAGGTGCGCCGTGAGGGCGAGGGCCTGGCCGGTGTGGCCGAGGCGGATGACCTGGCGGTCCGCGCCGCGCGTCTTCTGAAAGGTGTGGCCAATATCGCGCAAGGCTCAGACATCATCGTCGAAAAGCGCGTTTCTGCAGGTGGTGGCTTCGGAGGCGGTTCCTCCGATGCCGCCACCGTGCTGGTGGTGCTGAACCGGCTCTGGCGGGCCGGTCTGGATGAGGACGCCCTGGCGGAACTGGGCCTGCGCCTGGGCGCCGACGTGCCGGTGTTCGTGCGCGGGCGCAATGCCTGGGCCGAAGGGGTGGGCGAGCGCCTGCAGCCGATCGTGCTGGAACCGGCCTGGTATGTGGTGGTTGAACCGGGCGTTCATGTTCCCACCCCAGCCCTGTTCGCAGACCCGGATTTGACGCGCGACAGCCCAGTGGCGAAAATAGAGGACTTCGCTTCCGGGACCCTGGTCGGGAACGCGTTCGAACCGGTGCTGCGCCGCCGTGAGCCTGCCGTCGAGGCAGCGTTCGCCGCGTTGAGCGACATCGGCACGGCGCGGCTGACCGGTTCGGGAAGTGGTTGTTTCGTCGAGTTCGCATCGCAGTCTGCCGCAGAGCAGGGACGGTCGAAGTTGCCGAAGGAGTTGCGGGCAAGGGTGGCAGCGGGCGTTGCGCGTTCGCCACTGCTGGATGCACTCGAGCAACACTGATTTATCAATGCAGGGGCGTCGCCAAGAGGCCCAAGGCACCAGGTTTTGATCCTGGCATTCGTAGGTTCGAATCCTACCGCCCCTGCCAATAGCGGCTGTGTCCGCGCCTTCCAGCGCATCGCCTGCGCGGGACGTGGAAACAGCCGCGGTGTTGTCAGCAGCAAGGGTCCATCAGGGTCCTTGCCGACTCCGGATCCCCGCCACTCGTCCCCGCCCGAGACAATCATGATGCAAGAGTCCCCGAACCTGCTGGTCTTTTCCGGCAACGCCAACAAACGTCTGGCGCAGAACATCTGCAAGGAACTGGGGGTTCGCCCGGGCAAGGCGCTGGTCTCGCACTTCTCCGATGGTGAAGTGCAGGTGGAAATCGAAGAGAACGTCCGCAAGCAGGACGTCTTCGTGATCCAGCCGACCTGCGCGCCGAGCGCGGAAAACCTGATGGAACTGCTGGTGCTGATCGACGCGCTCAAGCGCGCATCGGTGGCCAGCGTGACCGCCGTGGTGCCGTACTTCGGCTACTCGCGCCAGGATCGCCGCATGCGTTCCTCGCGCGTGCCGATCACCGCCAAGCTGGCGGCGAAGATGTTCAGCACCGCAGGCGCTGATCGCGTGCTGACCGTCGACCTGCACGCCGACCAGATCCAGGGCTTCTTCGATATTCCGGTGGACAACGTGTATGCGTCCCCGCTGCTGCTGGCCGACATCTGGCGCGCCTACGGCACCGAGAACCTGATCGTCGTGTCGCCGGACGTGGGCGGCGTGGTCCGCGCCCGTGCCGTGGCCAAGCGCCTGGATGACGCCGACCTGGCGATCATCGACAAGCGCCGCCCGCGCGCCAACGTCTCCACCGTGATGAACATCATCGGTGACGTCGAAGGCAAGACCTGCGTGATGGTCGATGACATCGTCGATACCGCCGGCACCCTGTGCGCCGCTGCCGCTGCCCTGAAGGCGCGCGGTGCGCTCAAGGTCGCCGCCTACTGCACCCACGCGGTGCTGTCGGGCCCGGCGGTGGACAACATCACCAATTCCCAGCTCGACGAGCTGGTGGTGACCGACACCATCCCGCTGAAGGACGCAGCGCGGGTGTGCAGCAAGATCCGCCAGCTGAGCGTGGCGGAAATGCTGGCCGAAACGATGCGCCGCATCGCCTTCGGCGAGTCGGTCAGCTCGCTGTACGTCGACTGAGTTTTTCGTCCCTGCCGGCAACGGCGGGGACATACCCCGGGTGCTTCTGGTCGCGGAAGCATCTTCAACCGCCAAGCCGCAAGGCGAGGCAACAACCTGAGTAGTCGAAAATGTCGAAGACCCATGAAATCAAGGTCACCAAGCGTGAACTGCAGCGTAAGGGTGCGAGCCGCCGCCTGCGTCACGCTGGTGTGATCCCGGCCATCGTGTACGGCGGCAACGCCGAGCCGGTCGCCATCAGCCTGGACCACAACGAAATCTGGCTGGCCCAGCAGAACGAGTGGTTCTATGCCTCGATCCTGGACCTGAACCTGGACGGCCAGGTGCAGAAGGTCCTGCTGCGTGACATGCAGCGCCACCCGTACAAGCAGCTGATCATGCACCTGGACTTCCAGCGCGTGAACGAGAACGAAGCCCTGACCGCTTCGGTCCCGCTGCACTTCATCAACGAAGACACCTCGCCGGCTGGCAAGGCTGCCGACGTCGTGGTCGCCCACGAACTGAAGGAAGTGACCATCAGCTGCCTGCCGAAGGACCTGCCGGAGTCGATCGAAGTCGACCTGGGCGAGCTGAAGGCCGGTGACATCGTCTACCTGTCCGACATCAAGCTGCCGAAGGGCGTGGAAATCCCGGCCCTGGCGCTGGGCAAGGACCACGACGACGCCATCGTCACCGCCAAGGCCGGCAAGGTCGACGCGGCCGACGAAGAAGCGGCTGCCGAGTAATACCAAGCGGCGCCTGCCTCCGGGCAGGCGCCGTGCTGGAAGGAACCATGGCAGGATTGCGACTGATCGTCGGTCTGGGCAACCCCGGATCGGAACACGCCCGGACCCGGCACAATGCCGGGTTTCATTTCGTTGAGGCCCTGGCGGAAAAAGCCGGTGCGCGATGGAATGTGGACAGCAAGCTGTTCGGTGAGACCGCCAAGGTCGAGATCGCCGGGCAGACGGTGTGGCTGCTCAAGCCCGCCACCTTCATGAACCTCAGCGGCAAGTCGGTCACCGCCGCACAGCGGTTCTGGAAGATCGAGCCGGAAGAAACCCTGCTGGCCCACGACGAACTGGATCTGGCGCCCGGCGTGGCGCGGCTGAAGTTCGACGGTGGCCACGGTGGCCAGAACGGCCTGCGCGACACCATCCGCCTGCTTGGCCACGGCAAGTTCCATCGCCTGCGCGTGGGCATCGGCCACCCCGGCCACAAGGACCGCGTGGTGGGTTGGGTGCTTGGCCGCCCATCGAAGGACGACGACGTGCTGATCGCGCGCGCCATCGACGATGCGATCGACGTGATGCCGCTGGCGGTACAGGGCGATTTCAGCGAAGCGATGAAGCGGCTGCATACCCCGAAATAACCGGTAGGTACCGACCGTTGGTCGGTATGGAACGAACCAGACCGGTAGGTACCGACCGTTGGTCGGTACGGAGAATGATTGGAAAAGCAGCGCCTGCGTCGCTGTTTCCCCAATCACTTTCACCCCAGAGAGCTGTCACCCATGGGTATCAAATGCGGCATCGTCGGCCTGCCCAACGTCGGCAAGTCGACCCTGTTCAATGCGCTGACCAAGGCGGGTATCGCCGCGGCGAACTTCCCGTTCTGCACCATCGAGCCGAACGTCGGCATCGTGCCGGTGCCGGATCCGCGCCTGAACGAGCTGGCAGCGATCATCAACCCGCAGAAGGTCATCCCGACCGCGGTCGAGTTCGTCGACATCGCCGGCCTGGTGGCCGGTGCCGCCAGTGGTGAAGGCCTGGGCAACAAGTTCCTGGCGCACATCCGCGAAGTCGATGCGATCACCCACGTGGTGCGCTGCTTCGAGAACGCCGACGTCATCCACGTCAACAACAAGGTCGACCCGATCTCGGACATCGAAACCATCGATACCGAACTGGCGCTGGCCGACCTGGACAGCGTCGAGAAGGCGCTGAACCGTGCCGAGCGCGCGGCCAAGGGCGGTGACAAGGATGCAGCGGCGCGCAAGCCGGTGCTGGCCAAGCTGCAGGCTGCGCTGTCCGACGGCAAGTCCGGCCGTTCGGTCGGCCTGGACGAGGAAGAGAAGGCGCTGGTGCGCGACCTGTTCCTGCTCACCCTGAAGCCGGTGATGTACATCGCCAACGTGCTGGAAGACGGCTTCGAGAACAACCCGCACCTGGACGCCGTGCGCGCGCACGCCGCTGCCGAAGGCGCGCAGGTGGTGCCGGTGTCGGCCGCGATCGAAGAAGAGCTGTCCCAGCTCGACGACGAAGACCGCGATACCTTCCTGGCCGATCTGGGCCTGAGCGAGCCGGGCCTGAACCGCGTGATCAACGCGGCCTACAGCCTGCTCGGCCTGCAGACCTACTTCACCGCTGGCGTGAAGGAAGTCCGTGCGTGGACCGTGCGCAAGGGTGCCACCGCCCCGCAGGCTGCCGCAGTCATCCACACCGACTTCGAGAAGGGCTTCATCCGCGCCGAAACCATCGCGTATGACGACTTCATCAAGTACAAGGGCGAAGCCGGCGCCAAGGAAGCCGGTCGCCTGCGCCTGGAAGGCAAGGAATACCGCGTGCAGGAAGGCGACATCCTGCACTTCCGCTTCAACGTCTGATCCAGCGGCATCGGATCGACCCCGGACGCCCCGCCTTGTGCGGGGCGTTTGCGTTTCCGGTGATGGACAAAAAAACACCACGTTGCGAAACGCTTGCGGTGTGATGTTCGCTGGCACTTGTCCACAGCAAACTCCCATCGCTTTCCACGCCTGGTGTGGAAAACCATGCGACGCCCTGTAGAGCCGAGCCCATGCTCGGCAGATGCCGGCCGAAGCCGAGCATGGGCCCGGCGCTCCGGGGCTCAATCGTGCAACGTGGACAAATGTTCACCACGCTTTGAAACGATTGCGCGGCAACACTCCCACCCACTTGTCCACATCAAATCCCAACCACTCTCCACGACGGGTGTGGAAAACCGTCGAAGAGCATGGACAAAAAATAACCACGCTCCGAAACGCTTGCGTGGCAATGCTCGCGCCTACTTGTCCACACCAAGCCCCCATCGCTTTCCACCTCCGATGTGGAAAACCTGGGCCACCGGACACGGACCGGATCCGGGATTTGCAATTCTTCCGATAGATCCAGAGGAGGCGAGCGCGGACGCTATGGATCATGAGCGAACTGATGAGCATTGCCGCCCAGATCCAGGTGCCGGAGAAGAACTTCAACGCGTGGCTGAAACGTCCGGTGGCCGACGATGTCACCGTACTGGACACACTGGCTGCCTGCGTAGACCAGTCCGATAGATGTCCGGAGGAACCCTTTCTATGCCAATACCTGCCAGACCAGGCTCTGTTGCTGTTCTTCCGCGCCTCAGGCAGGAATCTCGATGATGCAGCCCCGGTACTGGCACTGTTCAGGCAGCTCGCGCAGCTGGCGGAAGGAGCCGCGCAGGGATATCTCTGTGCTGGACATTACCCCGGCGGGAGCGAGGGCGAGCTGGCCTGCTGGAAACTTGGCGGTGGCCGGTTGCGTTCCGTCGCGCGGCTGCCCGAGCAGGCGCTGGACCTGCTGATGCCCAGGGTGGATGTCCTGCTGCGCTGGATGCCCGAGCAGCGCCGGCACCAGAAGAAGCTCTTCTTCCGCGCGTTGCTGCTGCGCTTCAACAAACTGGGCAACGCCTGGGTACGCCGGGCGTCGCCGCAGCAGATCATCCTGTACGACGATCACGATCCCTACCTGACAGACGGCACCCGTGTGTTCTACACCGCGGGGTGGGTCGAAGAGGCTGATGTCGTCGAGGGTGCGGATCCCTATCGTTTGCGGCGGCTGGCAGGTCGTCTCTGGGCTGATGATCAGCGTCTCTATTTCAAGGGCCAGGTGGTCGCCAGCCTGGACCGGTCGCCGCGCGTTGTGGGGCAGGCGGTCGTGGTGGGAGAGAAGGCCTATCTGGCTGAGCGTGATGGGAGCGGCCTGTGCATGGACGACATCCATCCGGCAACATTCAGACGTCTCGGCGCCGAGGGCGGCTACTACGCCGACCGCTCGCATGTCTGGTGTGGCATGCGACTCCTGCCCGAGGCTCCAGAGGACTTCGACGTTCTGGAATACGGGCTTGCACGTGGCAGGCATGCGGTCTATCTGTACGGACGCACCTGCGAGGGCGTCGATCCCGCCTCATTCGTGGCTGCTGGTCATGGCCGGTATCACGATGCAGACCATCGATGGTCCGTCTGCGTGACGTCGTCGAAGCTCTGCAACATTGGCCCCGTACTCCTGGATCCGCAGGAGAAATGAAGCACATCCCTCGTGCCGGGTGAATGGAACGCTGAACGCGCCGGGGTGGGATCATCCACCGCACCCGATCCGCTCCGCTTCCATGTCGCGCCTGGAAAAAGAACCCGGCACTCCCTTGCCGGGTTCTTCCCGCATCACCAGTTGTACGAGACGCCCACCTGCGCGCCGACGTCGCGGAAGCCCATGCCGCCGCTCTGCCGGCTCAATTCACCCCAGCCGCGCCAGCCGCCGGACAGATCCACCTGCACGCCGGCCTTGGCTTCGTAGATGTCGCGTGGCAGCTGCCGCTGCAGCCGCTCGCCGTCCATCGCCAAGCCCGCGCCATTGCCGCCGGACCACCAGTTCACCGCCACGTACGGGTGCACCTTGCCCTGCGCCGGGCTCAACCCACGGCTGTACAGGCGCAGGCCGACGCGGGTGCTGGTCTCGTCACCACCGCGGTCCTCGACCACCGTGCCGTTGGCCTCGACCACGCGGTCGCTGTCATAGCGGCTGTGCACCACCTGCAGCTGCGGTTCCAGGTAGATGCCGCGCTGCGCGGTGCGCCGCAGGGGCAGTACATAGCCGGCCTCGGCCGACGCGCTCCAGTTGCGGGCGTCATAGCGCTCCTTCTGCAGGCCTTCGCCCTGCACGCTGTTGTGGAAGCGGCCGTACTGCAGCCAACCATCCACGTAGGCGCCGCGCTCCATGCGCGCATCCTGAAGCCAGGTGGCATAGGCACCCACGCTGGTGCCGGTGACCACGCCACGTGCGGTGTAGCCGGTCACCTGCGAGCGGCTGTCATTGCGTGCGCGGCCGTGGCCGAGCATCGCACCTGCCAGTAGTTCGCCCGTGCCACCCACCTCGAAGCGGCGTCCGGCGCCGACCAGCACGCTGGTGATCTGGCCATCGACCTGTACCTGGCGGTTGCGGTCGTGGCTGTCGGGCCGCGCGTTGCGAAGATGCATCCAGGCCACGGCATCGCCGCGGGCGCCGGCTTCGGCGGCGGGATCACCGGCACGATCGTGCAGGCTGTGCCGGAACATGCCCAGCGCGGCACTGCGGTTGGCCAGGTAGGCCGCCGGCTCCGGGCGCTCCACCTGCGGGCGCGGCGGATCGATCGGTGGTTCCGGCGGCAACGGCGGATCGACCGGCGGTTCCGGCGGTGACGGCGGATCGACCGGCGGTTCCGGCGGTGACGGCGGATCGACCGGCGGTTCCGGCGGCTGCGGCGGATCCACCGGCGGTTCCGGCGGATCCACCGGCGGCACGTATTCCGAACGCAGGTACCAGTTGCCATCATCCGGGGTGGACACGCCGCCCTTGAACAGGAAGTAGTCGTAGGCACCGGCAACCGCGCGGCCCTGAAGGCCGAACTGAGCATCGGACTGGCCACCTACGGTGATCAGGCGGATGCCCTCCTGGGTCAGTGCACCGGCGCCGCCGGCATTGCGCACGCTCACGCTGGCGGTGCCGCTGCTGTTGCCGCTGATCACCAGCTGATCGCCGAGCGAGGTATCGTCACCCAGTGCACGGTTGAAGATCCAGTGGCCACCGTTACCCACGTAGTCGCCGCTGACAGTGACGGTCTTGAAACCGCCCGCCGCCGGCGCATCGAAGGCAATGGTGCCGGCGTGTTCGAGTGCACCGACGCTGGAACTGTCACGCACGTTCCACTGGCTGCTGCCATCCAGCGCCAGCTGTGCGACCTGGTAACCGGAGTCGTTGCGCAGGGCGCCGCTGAACTGAGTACCGTTGCGCAGCACCATGTGCACCTCCGCGGTCGCGCTGTCGACGACCACGTCGCCGCTCAGGCGGCTGTTGTCGGCAGTGAAGCGGATCTCGGACGTTGCCACCGAACTGCCATCGGTGAACACGGTATCGCTGACCCGCAGCAGTCGGCCGCCATCCAGTTCACCTGCGTGGCGGGCGACAACGGCCGTATTGTTGAGTGTCAGTTCGTGGTTGCTGCCCTGCAACCACAGCGCAGGACCGTCCAGGGTCTCGATCTGGCTGTCGTTGAACACCAGCCGGTCCCAGTAGGGACCGAATACGGTAATGTAGGAACGATAGGCACCCGAGTTCGCTCCCCGCGCCTGGATGTGCAGGGCGTCCGCAGTGAGCTTTGCAGTGTTCATCTGCACGATGCCGAACGAGGAGGCGCCATGGGTGGTGATCGAGCCGCCGTCCAGCTGTATGTCCGCGGTACTGCCGCCCAGGAACACACCACCGGACACCGCACCGTAGGTCGCAATGTCGAGATTCCTGGCACGGATCCGGGAGTAGGGCGTTGGAGGGTTGCTGCCGGAAGCGCGCAGGCCGTAGACGCCATCGCCATGGGTATCAATGCTGCCACCGGTGATCGTCGCGGTGCCACCCCATACGTCCACACCGTGGCCATACCCGTTGTCACCAAAGGTGCTGATCACGGTGTTGCTCAGGTCGGCCAGTGAATCGGCACCGGACAGCCAGATCCCGGAACTGCCATCGCGGACGGTGAAGTGCGCACCCTCGGCGGTCAGCTTGCCCCAGCTGTTGACGTTGACGCCGTAGCCGCCGATGGTTTCGAAGCGGGCATCGGTGATTTCCGCTGTGGAAAACGTTCGATTGGTCCGGTTTCCGATCAGTCGGATGCTGCTGCCGTTGGCGGTGGCGGTGCCCCCGGTGATGCGGAGGGTCCCCCCGTTGTCAATGTCGAAGTAGCCATTGATGACATCCACATCGCGCAGCGACATCACACTTCCGCTGCCGCTTGCAGATAGGCGGCCACTGGAGCCGTTGGTTGCCTGCGCGAACGTCATCGCCAGTGATTCCAACGAAAGCAGTGCGCCGCCCTCGGCATAGGCGGCGCGGCCGGCACCGTTGCCGATCGTGGTCCCCGATACATGCAGTTCGCTTCCACGCCCGCTGGAATACAGGGCATGACCATCGCTGCTTACACTGCCGCCATCGAGCCATACCTTGCCGCCGTTGGTGGCGTTGACCGTGCCGTAACCGGAGCCATTGCGATAGGCATCGATGACCAGGTTGCTGGCGTGGATGGCACTGCCGATGCCGGTTGCGTTGAGCGCATAACCGACGCTTGAACTTCCATTGCCAAGCTGGATGTGTCCTCCCTGGACAAGGACGCTGCCGCCTGCGGATGCCTGGATTGCGCTGCCGCCTCCGGTGACATCGACGCGCGTGCCATCGAGCGTTGCCGTGCTGCCGGCTCCGTTCACATCCAGGGCGAAGCCGCCCACGGAGTGCAGCAGGGTATCGCCCGCATCCAGCTGCAGGGTCTGGCCATTGATGACCTTCAGCGGCCCGGTCAGATCGGCGGCGTGGGCCGGCAGCGCCGCCCACAGGGCGGTCGCCAGCAGGCTGGGGAGGAGGGGGGCAGGCGCGAGGCGCGCGCGCGCGGACGCACGGCGGTGCCGGGTCGGGGAGGCGTACATGCTGTTGGACTTCCTGTGGCAGGGCGCAGCACGGCTGCGCGAACTGGCGCGGCAGGGCCGCGTCGCTGCGGAAGCCACACGCGATGGCAGCTGCAGGCGCCATCGGACTTCCGTCCCCCACGGCGACGCGGCTACTGCCGGCAGGCGCACCATGGCGGGATGCGTCCAGCCTAGAAATCGGCACCGTCCTATGGAATCAGGCGTTTCCTAAAGCCGTTGCAGGCCCTCGTGCAGGGCCGGCAGGATTCAGCCCCGAGTCGGCCTCAGGCGAACAACGAGGCCTGCAGGCAGTACTCGATCAGTGCCTGGTCACTGTCCACGCCGAGCTTGCGCATCGCGCTGATCTTCTGCGTGCTGACCGTCTTTGCGCTGCGCTGCAATTGCCGGGCGATGTCGCCCACGCTCATGCCGCCGGTGAACAGCCGGATCACTTCCAGCTCGCGCGGCGACAGGCGCGCGCGGACCGCATCGGCATCGGCCGGTTCGCTCGCGGCGACCGGCAGCAGGCCCGGGGGCCGGTAAACGCGGTCGGCCAGCACCACGCGCAGGGCCTGTACCAGGCTGCCCAATCCATGGCTCTTGAGCACCACCCCGCCGGCGCCGGCGGCATACATCGCCGCAACCAACGACGGATTGGACACCATCGTCAGCACCAGCAGGCGTGTCTCCGGGAAGCTGCGGCGCAGGAACGAGATCAGCTTGATGCCGTCCCCGAAGCGGTCGCCCCCCGGCATGCTGTAGTCGGTGATCACCGCCTGTGGCCGGGTCCGGGTCATCAGCTCGATCAGCGTAGCCGGGTCGGCCGCTTCGCCCACGACGTCCAGGTCCAGCTCCCCGGCCAGTACGTCGCGGATGCCGGCAAGCACGATCGGGTGGTCGTCGGCGATGAGGATCCGTGTGGTCATGGCAGGGTCGGGTCGTCAGGTAGGGAAGAGGATGCCGCATCGAGCAGCGGATGCAGCAGCTGTTCGAGGCGTCGCTGGAAGCCGGCAAGCGGGGCTGCCTGGGTGGCCAGGTCATCGCCGCCAGCAAGGCCATGTTCGATCTGCAGGCCGCTGTCCACCAGCGCGGGTGCACCGACGATGACCAGTGCGCCGCGGATGCGATGCAGTACCTGCACCACGCGTGCGGGATCGGCGGTGGCGATCGACTGGCGCAGGTTGTCCAGGTCAGCCTGCATGGTCTGCACGAACAATGCCTGCATCTTCGCGGGAATCTGCAGCGGGAGATCATCATCGCGCGTATAGGTGGATGCAGGGCCTTGCGGCGGCGCGGGAACCGCTGCATCGCCCTGGGTGATCCGGGCCAGCAGACGCTGCAGGGCTTCCAGCGTGATCGGCTTGACCAGCACGCCCTGCATGCCCGATTCCTGGCAGCGTTGGCGTTCGGCCGGATCGGCGTTGGCGGTGGCACCGTGGATCGGCACGCTGACGCCGCGCGCGCGCAAGGCACGGGCGAGGCCATAGCCATCCATCCCGGGCATGTTCAGGTCGGTCAGCACCAGTGCGAACGCGCCCTGCTGCCAGTAGCCCAGCGCTTCATTGCCATCGCTGGCAACCACTGCGCGGCAGCCGAGCTGTTCCAGCTGGTCGCGCAGGATCGCCTGGTTGATCGGGTTGTCCTCGGCCACCAGCACCTGCAGGCCGAAACGGCGCGTCGCCGGCAAGCGCCCTTCGGCGCTGGCCGCCAGCGGTTGGCCACTGGCCGCGGCCAACGCGAGCACGATCGCGTCGAACCGGTGCAGGCCAACCTGCCAGGAGCCATTGACCTGCCTTGGCCGCACGCCGCCTTCGCGGCAGGCGACCACGTGCGATCCACCCGCCCACTCGGGCAGCGAGTCGTCCAGGACCAGATCGAGCAGCACGGTGGACGATGGCAAGCCCGCCGCGCTGTCATCCCGGTACACACTGGCATGTGCACCGCGCTGCTGCAGGCGTTCGCACAGCGATTGCACCAGCTCGCGCACGTTGCCCCGCACCTGGACCTGCAGGCCAGCAGGCAGCTGCGGTGCAGGGGATTGCTGCGGATCCGCCGGTGCCGAAGGCAGCGGCAGTTCGACACTGAAGCTGCTGCCCAGGCCAGTCTCGCTGACCACGCGCAGCTGGCCTTCCATCAACGCCACAAGGTGTGCGCAGATGGCCAGCCCCAGGCCGGTGCCGCGCATCGCATCGGTGCCCGGGTTGGCCTGGAAGAACGGCTCGAACAGGTGCGCCTGGTGTTCGCTGGCAATGCCGATACCGGTATCGGCGACCTGCCACTGCAGCCAGCAGTGTTGTTTCTGCCAGCGTGCCGAAACGCGCACCACCACGCGGCCGCTGTCGGTGAACTTCAGTGCGTTGCTGATCAGGTTGTTGAGTACCTGGCGGATCCGCGCGGCATCACCGCATACCATGGGTGGCAGGTCCGCATCGACGCAGGCGTAGAACTGCAGCCCCTTGTTGGCGGCTGCGGCTGCATACGAGTCGAGCGCATCCTCGGTCAGCCGCACCGGGTCGAACGGGCTGGGCTCCAGGCTCAGTTGCCCGGCCTCGGCCTTGCTGACATCGAGGATGTCGCTGATCAGCTGCATCAGAGTCGAGGAAGAACGCTGGATTGTCGCCAGATAGTCCTGCTGCCGCGCATCCAGTGGCGTGAGTCCGAGCAGTTCGAGGGTGCCGAGCACGCCGTACAGCGGCGTGCGGATCTCATGGCTCATGGTGGCCAGGAACTGGCTCTTGGCCCGGTTGGCCTGGTCGGCGGCACGGCGCGCCTGTTGCAGCACCTGTTCGGCTTCGTGCTGGCTGCTGAGATCGATGAACAGGCACAGCACCGCCGGCTCGCCGCGATAGCGCGCCGGCGTCGCCGTCACCAGCAGGTGGCGGCCTTCGGGTGTGGTGTAGGCGAGCCCATCGCCGAGTGTGGTGCCTCCAGCGGCCAGCACGCTGCGCCGCCAGGGGCCATGCCAGCCTCCAGTGTCATGGTCCTCGCCCAGCCAGCGGCGGGCGAGGGTGTTGTCCAGCAGCACATTGCCATCGGTACGGCGCAGCAGGCACAGCCCGATCGGCGCGTTGTCCAGGATGGTGCGGCTGAAGGCTTCGCTTTCCAGCAGGCGCGCGTGGTTGCTGCGCAGCGGCTCGATGACCGAACGCCGATACGCGCGCAGCACCAGCGTGCCACCCAACGCCAGCAGCAGGGCCACCAGCGTCGCGCCGAGCAAGGGTCCCTGTGGGTGCTGGAACACCTGCCGCCAGCTGACGTGGTACACCGCCAGCCACCCACGCTCGCTGCGCATGCGGAACTGCAGGCCTTCCAGGCCGGCCTGCCAGGAGGTGCCGGCGTTGCTGGCATCTGCGGCATCGCCCAGCAGGCGCTGACCATCGGCATCGAACAGCGACAGTCGCTGGAACACCGGAACACCCAGCACCTGCCGGTAGTCATCGACACGTGCCGGATCGAGCAGGCAGGCCAGCGCGGCCTGTGAATCCTTGCCGTCCTCACCCCACAGGCGCGCATCCTGCGGGGCGTGGGCGATGGCGAGCAGCCAGGTCTGTCGGTCGCGCCACGGCACGCTTACCCAGACGATGCCGCCACGCTGCAGCGCGGGCCGCGTACCCAGAACCCGGTGGATGTCAGCGATCGCCGGGCGCAGGTGGTGCGGGCTGTTCTGGCTCGCATCGGTGCCCGCGATCTGTACCGGTGCCAGCAGCCCGCGCGTGCCCTGGCCATCGACCAGCAGGCATTGTGGTGGCGGGTAGCGCGAGGCCGACCAGAACGTGCCGTAGAAGCGCAGGAAACGGTCGCCCAGCTCGGTAGCGGGCGAAAGATCGGTCCCCTCACTCCCGATCACCGCGAAGTTGGCGAACAACGGCCCGCGTTGCAGCTCCATGCTGGCATCCGCAACCGGCTGCCCTCGCGCGCCGACATCATGCAGCCGCCACTGGCGCAGGAAGCGCTCCTGCTCGCGCAGCGTGCCGTCCAGGCGGCGGAAGTGGTACTCGATCTTGCTACGCTCTTCGTTCAACAGCTGCGAGCCGGCCGACAGCAGCAGTCCGGCCTGCAGGGTCGCCAGCACCACCACGCCAATCAGCAGGGCGTGGACACGCAGCGAGCGGCGAGCGAGTCGGCGTACAGGAGCGGCCTCGGCCGGCATGGCAGGTCTCGGAGCAGGGGGACGGACGGCGGCACCGGTGGCGGCAGCGCGAAGTCCGCCATCACTGCACAGACAGGATCGTCAATGCCACTTGATGATTTTGTGAAGCCGCTGTGGAACTCGTGTCAGCGCAGGGCGGCCCGCGGTCGTTCGTCCACTTGTGGTGCTTCCTCGTCCAGCAGGCGGGTGAACTCGTCCGATGGCAGCGCCTGCGAGATCAGGAAACCCTGCACCTGGCTGCAGCCCAGCTGCCGCAGCGCGGCCAGGTCGGCATCGCTTTCCACGCCTTCGGCCACGATGGTCAGGCCCAGCTGGTTGGCCAGTGCGATCACCGTCGAAAGGGTCAGGTGCAGGGCCGGGTCACGGGCGCAGCCGCTGACCAGCGCGCGGTCGATCTTGACCTCGGTGAAGGGGGTATTGACCAGGTTGTGGACCGAACTCAGGCCCTGGCCGAAATCGTCCTGGGCCAGGCCAAAACCCTTCATGCGCAGCCGGCAGGCACCGGCATAGAAGTCGCTGACGTGGCGCGTGGTGCTGTTCTCCATCAGTTCGAAGCACAACTCGCCGGGCGTACCGCCGTGGGCCATGGTCAGCGCCAGCAGCTCGTCGGGCAGGTCCGACTGCTCCAGCAGATGGGGCGGCAGGTTGATCGATACCGGTACCCGGAAACCCTGCATGCGCCAGCGTGCCTGTGCGCTGATGCTGGCCTTGAGCATCATCCGCAGCAGGTCGCCCTCCAGCCCGTAGCGGCAGATCGCCGGCAGGAAGCTGCCAGCGGTCAGCGTACCCAGCTGCGGGTGGTGCCAGCGCACCAGTGCTTCGGCCGCCACCACCCGTCCGGACTGCAGTGACTTCTTCGGTTGGAACCACGCCGTCAGGCTGCCATCGGCCATGGCCTGGCGCAGCTGTGATGCATCCGGTTCGGGTGCCACCGCCGCGCGTGAGGGGGCCGTGTCGGTAGCCGGACGTGCCTGCGCCAGCACCTCGAACAGGGCGTCCACGTCGGCAGCCGCCACCGGCTTGGGCAGCAGGCCGATCACATCCAGCCCCAGCGATTCGGCCATCAGCCGTGCCGAGGTCATCATCCGCCGCGATGCCGCGCTGACCACTGCAAGGCGGGGCGGGCGTGGCTGTGCCGCCAGAGCCTGGATGAACTGGATGCCGTCCTGCCCGGGCATCAGCAGGTCACTGACCACCAGATCATAGGGCTGGCATGCACACAACGCGATGGCGGCATCCACGTCTTCGCACGCATCGACCTGGACGCCGGCATGGCTGCCGAACAGATTGGCCAGGAAGCCACGCTGGAAGGGCTGGTCTTCCAGGATCAGGACACGCTGGGTCATGCGGGGTCTCCTTGGCGCAGGGCGGTGAGCGCCTTGCGCAGGCGGGCGATGTCGATGGGTTTGCTCAGGTAGCCCTGCATGCCACTGGCCAGGCAGCGCTCGCGCTCCTCGGCGGTAGCATTGGCGGTGGCGCCGATCACCGGCACCAGGTTGCCGTCATCGCGCAGCTGGCGGGCCAGCGCGTGGCCATCCATGCGCGGCATGTTGATGTCGGTCACCACCAGGTCGAAGGACTGCTCACGGCACCGCTGCTGGGCTTCCACGCCGTCCTGTGCCAGCTCCACGTCGCAGCCGAGGGTGCGCAATTGCTCGGCCAGGATCACCCGGTTGATCGGGTTGTCCTCGACGGCCAGCACGCGCAGGCCCAGGGGCATCGGTGGTGCCACGCGCGTGGTCTCCGGCTGCGCCGCGCGGTGCTGCTGCACGTTGGCCAGCGCATTGCCGATCGCGGTCATCCCATGCAGGGTCACCACCAGGCTGCCATCGGCCGCGGTGATCGGCTGGTCACCGCCCTCGATCGATGCCACTACGCGCGGGCCCGACCAGGCCAGCGGCATCCCGGCTTCGCCATCCATCAGGATCGCGCCGTCATGGTCCTGCAGCGTCGGCTCGCCAAGCAGGGGCTGCGCGTTGGCACCCCAGCGGCACAGCCAGCCACAGGCACTGTCGACCAGTTCACGGTCGCGGCCGCGTACCAGGATCGGCGGCTCCGGCAACAGTGCAGGGCCATCCTCGGCAGCGGCAAGCACCGGCAGCGGCAGGCGGACGCTGAAGCTGCTGCCCAGGCCAGGTTCGCTCACCACCTGCAGCTCGCCGTTCATCAGGCGCACCAGGCGGTCGCTGATGGAGAGTCCCAGGCCGGTGCCCTGCGCGCTGGCCGCGCCGCGGACCTGGCGGAAAGGTTCGAACAACCGTGCCTGTTCCTCTGCAGCGATGCCCACGCCGGTATCGGTCACCTGCCAGGCCAGCACGCTCGATTCACCTTCGCGTTGCACCTGGCGCACGCGCAGCACCACCCGGCCATGCTCGGTGAACTTGATCGCATTGCTGAGCAGGTTGCCCAGCACCTGGCGGATGCGGTCGGCATCACCGAGCACCCGCGTCGGCAGGCGCGGATCGGTACAGACCAGGATCTGCAGGCCCTTGCAGGTAGCCGACGCCGCGAAGCTGCGCAGCACGCTTTCGGTCAGTTCGCGCGGCGAGAACGCGGCCGGTTCCAGGCTGAGCTGCCCTGACTCGATCTTGGAAACATCCAGCACATCACTGATCAACTGCAGCAGGACTGACGAGGAACTCTCGATGGTGCGCAGGTACTGCGACTGCCGGGCGTCCAGCGAAGTGTGTCCCAGCAGCTCCAGCGTACCCAGCACACCGTACAGCGGAGTGCGGATTTCATGGCTCATGGTGGCCAGGAACGCGCTCTTGGCCTGGTTGGCCGCATCGGCGGCCTGGCGTGCCGACGACAGTGCGGCCTGTGCCTGGCGGTGCCGGGAAATATCATGGAAGACGCATAGCAGCACGTCATCGCCCTGGTAGCGGCAGGCTGCGTGCAGCACCTGCAGCTGGCGTCCGTCGCGGGTGGTGAATTCCAGTCCACGCCCGCGCTCGCCGGCATGTCCGCGCCATGGCGCCTGCCAGTCGCTGTGTTCCCCATCTTCGCCAAGCCAGTCGCGCAGCAGCTGGTTGGAGAGCAGCAACGCGCGGTCGCTGCGGCGCAGGACGCAGATGCCGACCGGGGCCATGTCGATCACCGTCGAACTGAAATCCAGGTTCTCAAGCAGGCGGCGGTGTTGCTGCAGGGTCGGCTGGATCAGCTGGAGGTCCACGCGATGCCGCAGCAGGCGTAGCGCGACGCCGGCCAGCAGCAGCAACAGCACACAGACCAGCAGGGGCGCTGCCAGGTCGCCCAGCAGCAGCTGCGGCGGCAGGTGGTAGACCAACCGCCAGCCATCATTGCCGACACTTTTCACCAGCGCTACGCCGCGCGGCAGGCCGCCGCTCCACAGCGTGCCGAAGCTGTCGTCCTGGCGCTGCTGCAGGGTCTTCCAGCCTGCAGCATCCAGCCGCGGGGCCTGGCTGGACAATGCCGGCTGCCCTGCACGGTCGAGCAGGGCATAGCCGCCGATGCCCTGGCCGTCGATCATGCTCGCCGCCGCTGCGCCATCCAGCAGCAGCACCAGCCACTGCGTCGGATGGGGGCCCGCTTCTACCGGCTGCGCCAGTGCAACGCCACTGTCACCGGGGCGCAGCCAGTACACCGGGTCGGTCCCCTCAAGGCTGCCGCTGCGTGCCTGCAGTGCACGCAGTGATGACAGGTGCGCCAGGTCCACGTCGACTTCGCCCCCGGCCAGCCAATGCGCACCGTGTGCATCGACCAGCAGCAGGCGCGTCTGCAGCGCCTGCAGCGTGTGCTCGGCGCGCGCTGACAACAGCAGGCGTTGGCCAGGCTGGCCGCCAGGCCCCTCCAGCGGCACCAGGCGCATGCCTTCGCTGTCGGCGGCAGGCGCATCCGGGCTGCCGGCCAGCACCGAATCGCCCAGGTACCGCAGCAGGGCTTCACGTTGGTCGAAGTAGATCTGGGCCCTGTAGGCCGCTGCATTCATTTCGCGGCGATGGGTCGAGATGTCTTCGGTGAATGCCGTGAGCAGGTAGAACCCGGCCGCAGCGGCCAGGCAGATGAAGACGCAGACGGTCAGGCAGCGCAGCAACACCGACGCGGTGGTCGATGGCACGGTCTGCTGCAGCGAAGGGCGGGGGAAGCGGAACATGCAACGATGCTAGGGAGCGGCGCGGATGGCGCGGAATCAGCTGTTTCCTAAAATCCCCCGCCGGTCGGCCGGTCTGGAGCATACGCGTGGGTACCGTTCAGGCGGCGGAAAAAAGAACCCCCGCCGAAGCGGGGGCCTCCTGTATCGGCAGTGGCCGGGTACTTACAGCGCGCTGCCACCGAACTTGTGGGTGTACTGCAGGTTGATGGTGCGGCCGACGCTGTCGAACCAGGACACGTCGTAGTACGGATACGCGGTGTAGGTGGCGTCCTTCGGCGGCATCTTGTTGAAGACGTTGACCACCGACAGCGACAGGCGCGAGTGGTCGTCGAAGCGGTACTGCAGCGATGCGTTGTAGCGGTAGGCCGCCTTGATGTACGGGCTGTCACCGCTGTCCCACTCGAAGGTCTGGGCGTAGCTGTCATAGGTTGGCAGCTTGCCCAGTCGTGAACCGTAGACCGTGGCCGACCATGCAGCCTTCTCCCAGGTCACGCTCAGGCTGGTCTTGGTGCGCGGAATATCGAAACCGCTGTTGACTGCGAACTGATCTTCGACGGGGTCACCGGGGTAACGCTGGAAATCGTGCTTCTTCACCCAGGTGTGGGTGCCGTTGAGGATGAAATCACCGATGCCGGTCTGCAGGCGGTAGCGCAGGCCGACGTCGATGCCGGAGGTCGATTCGCGGGCGACGTTGATCGGGGCGACACGCACGCCGTACAGGCGGCCATCACTGGTGCGGGTGATGCGGTCGAGCGCGTCCACGCAGGTCGGTGAATTGATGTCGGCAGTACCCAGGCGGCAGTTCGCTTCGTTGGCCAGGATCGTGCGCACGTCCATGTCCTGCACCTGCTTGCGCATGTCGATGTCGAACCAGTCCACCGACAGGTCCAGGCCGATCGCGGGCGACCAGACGAAGCCGGCACTCCACGAGGTGCTGGTTTCCGGATCGAGCTGGCGGTTGCCGGTACGGCTGCGGATGATGCTGACGTCTTCGTCGCATTCGGTGCCATTGGCGCGACAGTCGTACAGATCGACTACGTCAGTCTCGTCGTTGCCCGGGCCGGCGAATACATAGTGCAGGTCCGGTGCGCGGAACGCGGTGCCATACGAACCTCGTACCAGCAGGGTGTCGATCGGGCGCCATTCCAGGCCACCGCTCCAGGTCGCCTTGCCGATGGTGTGGCCGGAATAGCGGTACTGGTCGTAGCGGCCTGCCACGCTCAGGTTGACCGTCTCGTGCAGCGGCATGCGCAGCTCGGCCGCCGTGGCCCAGCGGTTGCGCGAACCCTTGCCGTCCGAATCCTTCCAGCTGTAGTAGTAGTACTGGGTCGCCAGCGGATCGGGATTGAGCGAGTACGCCTGCTGGCCCACTTCCACGGTCGCGGCGAAACCGGCATCACCGCCCGGCAGGCCGAACAGCGCGGAATTGGTCAGCGTGAACGCAGCCGTCTCGGTGCGGGACTTCGGGGTGTAGGTGGTGCGCGCTGCGATCGAATCGTACTCGGCGCGGGTCAGCGGCCGGTACAGGCGCGACGGGTCGGCATTGAAAATCGGGAATATGTTGCCTTCGTCATCGGTGTAATCGCCTAGCTGCGGGCCCAGGAACAGGTCGTTGGCCTTGGCGGCGATGATCTTCGCCCAACTGATCCGCGACTGGTACTGCGAGTGGCTCAGTGCAGCTTCATAGTCCCAGTTGCCGGTCAAGTTGCCCTTGAAGCCGGTGGTCACGCTGAAGGTCTTCTGCGTGCTGCGTACCATGCCGTTGCGCAGGCCGCCCATCTCTTCGGGCGAAAACTGTCGGTTCCAGGATTCGATCTGTGGATCGGCCTCCGTGCTGGCAATGTTTCTGAAATAGCCTGCTTCATTGCCGTCTGAGCTCATGTAGCCCCAGGAGGTAACATCGCGCATCATCGACATCGTGTGATAGCCCAGCTGCACGTCGGCGAACCACTGCTGGCTGTTGTCGAAGTCGTAGCTGAGCGAAGCGTAGCCGTTGGCGCCGCGTCGCTTGCTGAGGATGGTGCCGTAGCCGATTGACGTATCGCTGCCGCAGTACCAGCCGGAGCGCGGCCGGTAGGCATGGTAAGTGCTGCCCTGGTTCTGCCCGGCCAGCCCTTCGCAGGTGGCTGCGCCCGGATCCAGGTAGGCGTCGTTACCGTCCGTGCGCAGATAGGCGCGGCGAGCGGCACGCGTACGTTCAGTCGGCGCGTCCTGGGTCGAATCCTGGATATCGCGTTCGTACGCCCACAGCGGGCTCTGCGACTGCAGCTCGACGCTGTACACCGCGTTGAAATTGCCGCGGCTGAAACCGCTGGCCAGGCTCATGTCGAACGAGTCGCCACCGCCTTCGCTGGTGGTGCCCATGCGCATGTCGATCGTGGTGCCGTCGGCCTTCTTCTTCAGGATGAAGTTGACCACGCCGGCGATCGCGTCCGAACCGTAGATGGCCGAGGCGCTGCCGGTCAGCACTTCGATGCGCTCGATCATCCCCAGCGGGATGTTGGAGACATCGGTGAAGTTGCTGCGCCCCTTGAACGGCATCGGGAAGTCGGCGATACGGCGGCCATTGACCAGCACCAGCGTGTGGTTCGGGCCCAGGCCGCGCAGGTCCACCTGCTGGGCGCCCGGCGAGAAGTCGGCGCCGCTGGAGGACTGCTGGCTCTGGGTCTCACCTCCGTTCTGGGTCATCGAGCGCAGCACGTCGGGCACGCTGGTGAAGCCGCTGGAACGGATCTGCTCGGCGCTGATCACCGTGATCGGGGCGGGGCCTTCCACCTGGGCGCGCGGAATGCGCGAACCGGTGACCTGCACCGCATCCAGTTGTTGAACCGAAGAGGAAGCCGGTGCCTGGGCCGCCGCGGAAGCAGCCACGCCCATCAACGCCAGCTGGATCGACCACGCCATCGCCTTTCTACGCATGAGGAATTCTCGGAAGTGAAGCCGGCCCGCAGAGGAGGGGCCCTGTCCCCCATTCAGATTTCTGGAATGGGCGCGCGCATTTAACGCCTTTTTTATGCCCTTGACTACTGGGTCCCTATCTGGCAAAGAGTGAAAACGCTTGCAAGTCGATTTTGTTCAGGGAGATCAAGATGCGACGCCTCCATCGGACCCTGCGTGCCCCCTTCGCCTGGCTGGCGCTGCTGGTGTTGGCCGTGCCGGTGGCCGCCCTTGCGCAGGACCTGCAGGGCCCGGGCTTCGCCTACTACGAAGCAGGGGATCTCGACGCACCCCGGCCGGGTCCGCGCGCGCCGGCCATGATGCTGATGGGCGGTGGCGAATGGGTGCCGGAGGCCTTTCACTGGTGGCTGAAGCAGGCTGGCAATGGCCGCGTGCTGATCCTGCGTGCATCTGGCAGTGACGAGCTGCAGGACCGCCTGTATCGCGAGATTGGCGGGACCACCGCAGTGCAGACGCTGGTGTTCGACAGTCGCCGTGGTGCCGATGATCCGGCGGTGCTGCGCGTGGTTGCCGCAGCCGATGCCATCTTCATCGCCGGTGGTGACCAGTCGCGCTACATCCGCTTCTGGAAGGGCACTGCGCTCAACCGCGCGCTCAACGCCCATGTGCGCGCCGGCAAGCCGATTGCCGGTACCAGCGCTGGGCTCGCCATCCTCGGTGGCTATGCCTACGGTGCGATGGACGGCGGCAGCATCACCTCCGCTGGAGCGCTGGCCGACCCGATGGGCAGCGCGGTGACCATGGACAGTGGCTTCCTGCAGATGCCCTACCTGCAGCGCGTGGTCACCGACACCCACTTCGACAAGCGCGATCGGCTCGGCCGCCTGATCGTATTCGTGGCGCGCGCCGCCCAGGACAGTGGCGACCCTGACATCGTCGGCATCGGCGTCGACGAGGACACCGCCCTGTGCGTGGAGCCCGATGGCCAGGCACAGGTCTACAGTGCTGACGGCGAGGGCAAGGTCTGGGTGGTCAGCCCCGGCCGCGATGCCGACCGCCTGGTCGAGGGCGAGCCGCTGCGCTTCCACGCGGTGCCGGTAACGGTGGTCGCCAGCGGCAGTCGCATGCGCCTGGATGACTTCCAGGCCGAGGCCGACTACCAGGCCATGGCCGATGTCAGCGACGGCGAGATGGAGTTCACGCTTCGGTAGTGCCGGCCGCTGGCCTTCCCTGATTCGCCCCTTGCCGGCCAGCGGCTGGCACTACCCTGCAATCCATTCCCTCGTTACTGCTGGAGACGTATCCGATGAAACTGCGCCTGGCGCTGTCCGCACTGTTGTCCCTGCCCATGCTTGCCCAGGCCGTGCCGGCCACCTCACCGCTGCTGGTCATCCACGGCGGCGCCGGCGTCGAGCGCAAGGACCTGTCGCCGGCCGAGGAAAAGGCCGCACGTGACGCGCTGCGGGCGGCCCTGTTGAAGGGGCATGCGGAGCTGGCAGCGGGTCGCCCCGCGCTGGCCGCAGTCACCGCCGCGATCACCGTGCTGGAGGACGATCCCACCTTCAACGCCGGCAAGGGCGCCGTGTTCACCCACGACGGCCACAACGAGCTGGATGCGGCGGTCATGGACGGCGCGAGCCAGGCGGCGGGTGCGGTGGCGGGCGTGCAGCGGGTGCGCAACCCGATCCTGCTGGCGCAGACCGTGATGCAGAAGTCCCGGCACGTGATGATGGTCGGGCAGGGCGCCGAAGCCTTCGCGGTCGAGCAGGGCATTTCTCTGGTCGATCCCTCCTACTTCCGTACAGAGAAGCGCTGGCAGCAGCTGCAGCGTGCACTGAAGGAAGAGGCCAGCGGCCAGGCGCATGCCGATCTGGAGACCGCAAAGCATTTCGGGACCGTCGGTGCAGTCGCATTGGATGTACAGGGACACCTGGCCGCCGGTACCTCCACTGGCGGCATGACCAACAAGCGTTACGGCCGGGTGGGTGACTCGCCGATCATCGGTGCCGGCACCTGGGCCGACGCACGCTGCGCAGTGTCCGGCACCGGGTGGGGCGAGTACTACATCCGCACCGCTGCCGCGCACGAGATCTGTGCACGCATGCGCTACCAGGGGCAGACGCCGGAGCAGGCCGGCAAGGGTGTGATCAACGAGTCGATTCCGCAGATGGGCGGCGACGGCGGTGCGATCGTGCTCGGCGCAGACGGAAAAATGGCAACACCGTTCAACACCCAGGGCATGTATCGAGGCTGGATCGGCGGCGACGGCGTCCCTCATATCGCAATTTTCGCCAACGAGACCCTGCCGGTCCCGGGGCAATAACCTTGCGTATCAATGGGTTTGCGACAGCGTGTGAAAAAAGTGGAAAAAAGCGTTGACAGCCCCCCGTCCCATCAGCAGAATAAGCGGCTCACCACCACACACCGCAACGCTTCGGCGGCAGCGGAATGGGGTGGTAAGGAGGGATACCCAAGCGGCCAACGGGGGCAGACTGTAAATCTGCTGGCTTACGCCTTCGGTGGTTCGAATCCACCTCCCTCCACCAGTTTCACGTTGTGACATTCCCGGCGCGGGAGTAGTTCAATGGTAGAACCTCAGCCTTCCAAGCTGATGGTGCGGGTTCGATTCCCGTCTCCCGCTCCATTGAATGAACTTTGAATATTATCGAGTTCATGTCATAATGCAAAACTCGGCTCACGTAGCTCAGTCGGTAGAGCACTTCCTTGGTAAGGAAGAGGTCGAAGGTTCGATTCCTTTCGTGAGCACCATCTTAAGCATCACCTCTCAGACGAATTCGAGATAAGCAGCCATGGCCAAGGGTAAGTTCGAGCGCACCAAGCCGCACGTCAACGTCGGCACCATCGGTCACGTCGACCACGGCAAGACCACGCTGACCGCCGCACTGACCAAGATCGGTGCCGAGCGCTTCGGTGGCGAGTTCAAGGACTACTCCTCGATCGACGCCGCGCCGGAAGAAAAGGCTCGTGGTATCACGATCTCGACCGCGCACGTCGAATACGAATCCCCGGTCCGTCACTACGCCCACGTCGATTGCCCGGGCCACGCTGACTACGTCAAGAACATGATCACCGGTGCCGCCCAGATGGACGGCGCGATCCTGGTGTGCTCGGCCGCTGACGGCCCGATGCCGCAGACCCGCGAGCACATCCTGCTGTCGCGTCAGGTCGGCGTGCCGTACATCGTCGTGTTCCTGAACAAGGCCGACATGGTTGACGACGCCGAGCTGCTCGAGCTGGTCGAGATGGAAGTGCGCGAGCTGCTGAGCAAGTACGACTTCCCGGGCGACGACACCCCGATCATCGCTGGTTCGGCCCGTCTGGCGCTGGAAGGCGACCAGAGCGACATCGGCGTGCCGGCCATCCTGAAGCTGGTCGACGCCCTGGACAGCTGGATTCCGGAGCCGGAGCGTGCGATCGACAAGCCGTTCCTGA
>NZ_RXLZ01000037.1 GCF_003970865.1 Stenotrophomonas maltophilia
GTCAACCAGGGCAAGCCGGGCAAGGTGGCTTTAGTCGCGGTAATGCGCAAGATGCTGGTGATCCTCAACGCCCGCAAACGGGATGCGGAGGCCCAGATGGCCTCCGCCTGACAAGACAGTTGCTACAAGATCATGACAGCGGCACGGTTCGTGCCGACCAAGGTCGGCACCCACCAGAGCGAGCCATGACATCCATACCACGCGCTACCAGTCCGCGCGCAGGCCGATGTTGCCTTCGATAATGCGGCGCTTCTCGTTGCGGTCGCCACCCAGTTCACGGGTGTAGTCGGCCACGGCATGCGCACTGATGGTGCGGTTGAAGCGCCCGACCACGCCGACACCGGCTTCGAGTGCACGCGAGCGCTGCGAATTGATGATCGTGCCGTTGTCGAAGCCGATGCGGTCCTCGCCGGAACGGCCATGCCAGTAGTTGAGCTTGAAGTACGGCTGCCAGCCGTTGTCGGCCAGCTGGTAGTCGCCGGCAAGGCGCAGGCCGGCGCGGCCGGTCCAGGCGTTGTCGTTGTCGAAGCGTACGCTCGACACCTCATCGCGGCGGTCGTCCAGCGAGGTGCGTTGCCAGATCACCTGCACCTGCGGTTCCAGCCACCATGCGGACTGACCGAAGTGCAGCAGCGGCTTGCCCGCCTCCACCGACACGCTGGTGCCATCGCCCTTGATCCCGAAGCCGAGCCCGCGCGAGGAACGCACGCGGCCGTCGTAACGGCTCTGCATCGCCACGGCGTCGATGTAGCCACCGCTGCTGTCGGTGAAGGTCCAGTACAGGCCCACGTGCTTGTCCTCCAGGCGGTTCTGGCCTACCTGCACGTTTTCCCAGCCCAGTGCCAGGCCGGTGGTCTTGCCCTGCGCGCGGGTGCGGCCGACGAACACGCCGATCTGGTTGCGGTGGTTGTCAGAAGCAGCAGCCCACACGTCGAGGCCGGCCTGCAGGCCCATCACATCGCCATCGAAGCCGGGCTGCGCATCCCCCTTCCAATGGATCTCGCTGCTCTGCCCCACCAAGCGGCCCCAGGCGGTGCGGAACGCACCCTGGTTGTACAGCAGGCGCTGCTCGCCCTGCCGCTCGTGGAAGGTACCGAGGCTGGCCAGCGAGGTCTCGCGCAGCAGCGGCGGCACCACGGCATAGGTGGCAGTCTCCACGCGGTACAGCGGTACCACTGCGCCCTCGGCGGGGCGTGCGCCCGGCGTCGGAGGCGCACCGGTTCCGGGCAGCGCACCGCCGGCCACCGGCACGTCCGGCACCGCTGGATCACTGGGCGGCGCCACAGGCGCCGGTTCCGGCGGCGGCGGCGGTGGTGCGGTCTCGCCGGCTGTCAGGTCTGGATCGGTGGCGCCTTCGGGCGGCGGCGGCGGTGCCGGGGTGATCGGTGGCGGTGGTGCGACGGGTGGCGTCGGCGGTGGCGGTGGCGGCACGCCATTGATACCGCTTCCGTTTGGCGCCGGTGCCGGGCCGGCCACCAGGGTCGAGCGCAGGTACCAGTTCTCGCTGGTACCGGCACTGACACCACCCTTGAACAGGAAGTACTCGTAGGCGCCGGCCGCGACCGGTGCGAACAGCGAAAACGCGCCCGGCGCGGTGCGGCCACCATTCAAGGCCTGCACCACCAGGATGCCATCGGCCAACGTGGCAGCGCCGCTGCCGCCGGCATTGAGCACGCCGATGCCGGTCGTGCCGGTGGCGGCACCGCCATCGATCACCAGGCGGTCGCTGGTGGAATCATCCGCCCCCAGAACGGTGCGCAGGTACAGGCCACCACCGTCACCGCGGTAGTTGCCACGCACGGTGAACACGTCGCCGGCGCCGGTACCGGTCAGGTCGATGCGCCCGGCATTGACCATCTCCACCAGTGCGCCACTATTGAACGGACGGACGGCATGGCCGCCACTGCCCGCGTAGACGGTGCTGGTGTCATCCACGGTGAGCGTACCGGTGCCGGTTCCGCTGTCACCCAGCACCAGATCACCATCGAAGGTCAGCTCGGTGCTGTTGGCCAGGCTGACCGCCTCCCAGTTCTGGAAACGCCCCACGCCCGCAGCCTTGACGTTGCTGAAGTTGAGCTGGTCGATGCCACTGCCACCGTCGAACAGCGGCACAGCACCGAGGTTGCCCTGGTTGAGGCTGCTGAGGTTGGCCACGTCGTTGTCCGGGCCCATGTCGATCGCGCCGTAGACGATGCCGCCGCCACTCCAGTTGAAGGTGTCGTTGCCGGTACTGAGCAGCACCTGCCCGCGCACGGTGCCATCGGTGATGGTCACGCTGTCGTTGCCGCCACTGACACTGATGTTGCCGCCGATGTAGGCAGTGCCCGAAATGATGATGGTATCGGTGTCGAAGCCGGTCACCACGTTGCCGTCAACCGTACCGCCGGACTGGTCCCACAGGTTCTTGTCCAGCTTCATGTTGACGCGGCCGATGCGGCCAGCGGTCATCCAGGCCTGGT
Source organism: Stenotrophomonas maltophilia (assembly GCF_003970865.1). Taxonomy (GTDB): domain Bacteria; phylum Pseudomonadota; class Gammaproteobacteria; order Xanthomonadales; family Xanthomonadaceae; genus Stenotrophomonas; species Stenotrophomonas maltophilia_AR. The sequence goes on from NZ_RXLZ01000037.1 coordinate 2,460, forward strand.
CGCCATCCTCGAACGCGCCGATGATGCGGCCGCCACTCATGCGGAAGGTATCGATGTTGTCGCCCTGCTGCAGCGCGCCGATCGTGCCGCCACTCATGACGAAATCATCGCGACCGCTGCCCTGCACCACCACACCGGTGACGGTGCCGCCGGTGACGGTCATCTGGTCATCGCCACTGCCCTGGTCGACGCTGTCGATCGTGCCGTCACTGAGCAGCAGCACATCGTTTCCATCGCCCTGCAGTACGCCTCCGGTGATGCTGCCGCTCTGCATCTCGAGGCGATCGTTGCCGGCATCGAACTGCACGCCTGTACGGCCACCGATGGTTCCTCGGTTGATCACCACGCTGTTACCGCCGCCGACGAACTGCAGGGCAATGTTGTTGCCGGTGCTGATGCTGCCGGCGTTGTCGACGCGGCTGCCACCCCCAAGCTGCACGGCCACACCGCCCACCGAACTGATCGCGCCCTGGTTTGACAACAGGTGACCACCGGCGCCGACCAGCGCAATGGCCGATCCACCACCACTCTGCTGCAACTGTGCACCGCTGGCGACGTTGACGGTGATGCCGGCCGCACCATTTGCGGTAACGGGAGTGGTCTGCGGATTCGGCGCGTTGGCATCACAGGTGACCGTCTGGCCGGCGGTCGGTACCGGGTTGTTGCAGCCGGCCCAGGCGACGCTGGCGGTCGTCAGAAGCAGGGAGGGAACGGCGAGAGCCTGCAACACGGAAACAGCAAGGCGGCGCGGGCGGAACGCACGCGGAACGGCACGGTACATGGAGCACTCCTGGGCGGGAAATCAGGAACTGCGTATGTGCGGCACTGCGCTTGCAGTCTGCCGTGTGGTGAACCGTTTCGATAGGTGAACTTGCGTGCGGGAAATCACAGTTCAGATGTGAAATCGACCAGCCCTCACGCCGATGTGATGTGGCTGAAATCGTTCATTTCTTCGGCATTCGGGAATCACGCGCAAAGCATCCACGCATGGCCTGGATCTACTGACCCTGCATCGCCAATCGATTCACTCATGGCACCTGGTAGATCCACGCCATGCGTGGATGCCGTTGGCGGATGGGGTCAGATCTTCAGATAGATCCTTCGCCGGTCCAGCCACCACGCCACGCCCCACCACAGCGCGACGAACGCCAGCGCCTGCAGCATCGACGCCAGCTCCGGCGCCTGCGGCATCGCGGTGGCCAGCTGCTGCCAGACCCACCCCCAAACACCGGTAGCCATCAGCACCACCGACATCACCGATGCCCCCAGATACGCGGTGATCGCATTGACCCCGAAGCGCCGGCCGAGTGCCGGCCAACCCTTCTGGTCGATCAGCACGTGGCCCAGCCACAGCGCCAGCGCCGCAAGGCCGCCGGTCCACAGCACGTAGCTGGGCGTCCACAGCTGCTTGTTCAACGGCAGCACCAGGGCCAACAGCAGGCCCAGCACAGCGGTCGCCACACCCAGCCCGGCCAGCGCCCCGGCACGTCCGCTGCGCAGCAGGCCACCGGCCAGCAGGCCAAGCACCGTGCTGGCCAGCGCACCCAGCGTGCTCAACAAGCCTTCCGGATCATGGCCCAGCCCGGTATCGGCGTGCCATTGATAGATCCACGGTGCGAACAGTGCGGTATCCAAACGGCTGGCCGGGTTGGTCCACGGCGCCAGCTCACCGATGCCCAGCAGCAGCACCGTGTACCCCACCAGCAACGTGACCAGCACGCCCGCCTGCACGCGCGGCCGCGCATACACCGCCAGCACACCCACCAGCGCCGCGCATACCGCAATCCGCTGCAGCACGCCCCAGATGCGGAAGTGATGGGTCTCCAGCGCCCACCAGATCAGCAGGTGCAGCAGCGCACCGGCCAGCAGGATGCGCAGCGCGCGCTCCAGCACGCCACGCGCCAGTGCAGGTCGCGCCGCCGCGTCCAGCGCGCGCGGCGCCACGCTGAAGGCCATCGACACGCCGACCAGGAACAGGAAGAACGGGAACACCAGATCGGTCGGCGTGCAGCCGTGCCAGTCCGAATGACGCAGCGGTGCAAACACCGCACTCCAGTCACCCGGGTTGTTGACCAGCAGCATCGCCGCCACGGTGATGCCGCGCAGGGCATCGATCGAGCCCAGCCGGCGTGGCGGCGAACTGTTCATCAGGCGGCCTCGTACTGCCCGGCAATCCAGGTGCCCCGCACCTGCAGGGCATCATCCAGCAGCACCAGGTCGGCCTGGTAACCCTCGGCGATATGGCCCAGGCGGTCGTCGACGTTGAGGAACTGCGCCGGGTAAGTCGAGGCCATGCGTGCGGCTTCGGCCAGCGGCTGGCCGAGCAGCTGCACGGTGTTGCGCACCGCAGTGGCCATGTCCAGCGCCGAGCCGGCCAGCGAACCGGCAGCATTGCGCACCACGCCGTCGATGGCGGTGATGGTTTCGCCATACAGCACGTAACTGGGATCGTCGGCGCCAACCGGCGGCATCGCATCGGTCACCAGCAGCAGGCGACCGCGCGGCTTGGCTGCCAGCGCCACGCGCAGGCTGGCCGGGTGCACATGCACGCCATCGACAATGATGCCGATCCAGCTGTCGCGGTCTTCCAGCGCAGCGCCCACCGCACCGGGCTCACGCCCCTGCAACGGCGACATCGCGTTGTACAGGTGGGTGAAGCCACGCACGCCAGCATCCAGGCCGGCACGAATCTCTTCGTACGTGCCAGCGGTGTGGCCAGCAGCAACGATCACGCCACGTTCGACCAGCGCGCGGATGGTTTCCAGCGGCACGCGCTCCGGTGCCAGTGTCAGCAGGGTCACGCCGTTGTCCAGCGAGGCGGCCAGCGCGATTTCTTCTTCGTCCGGCACGCGGAACTTGCTGGGATCGTGGGTGCCCTTGCGCGCCGGCGCGATGTACGGGCCTTCCAGGTGGATGCCGATCACGCCGGGCACGCCCTGCGCGATCGCTTCGCGCATCGCAGCGATTGCTTCGCGCATCACGCCTATGTCGTCGCTGATCAGCGTTGGCAGCATCGCGGTGGTGCCGAAGCGGCGGTGCGCCTGCGCGATGGTGCGCAGCGAGGCGACATCGGGCGTGTTGTTGAACAGCGCGCCGCCGCCACCATTGACCTGCACATCGATGAAACCGGGCAGCAGCCAGCTACCGCCCAGATCAACCTGCTCGGCGGCCTGGCCCAGCTGCGGCGCTGCATCGGGCAGCAGCGCGCTGATGCGGCCGTGCTCGATCACCACCGCCAGATCGTCGCGGAACTCGTCGCCTGCCAGGATGCGGGCATTGCGCAGGACCGTGGCCATCACACCGTCTCCGTGACCTTGTTCAGGTGCGGCGGCAGATCCGGGTTGAAGCCACGACGCAGCGCCAGCGCGTTGATCGCGCGGTAGAAGCTCTGCACGGTCAGCAGTGGTGCGCACAGCGGATGCGGCGCGGCCGCTACCGGCAGGTTGCCACCGGCACCGGCCATCCACACCTGTGCACCGCGCGCGGTGAATTCCTCGACGACGGCACGGGTGCCGGCGCCGGTTTCATCAGGTTGGGCAAAGGCCAGCACCGGGAAACCGCGGTCGACCAGCGCCATCGGGCCATGCTTCACTTCAGCCGAGCTGTAGGCTTCGGCATGCAGGCTGCAGGTTTCCTTGAACTTCAGTGCGGCCTCTTGGGCCGCGCCCAGGCCCAGGCCACGGCCGAGCACGAACAGGTTGGTCGCCTCGACCAGGCCCTCGGTCACCGGCGTCCAGTCGCATTGCCAGGCTTCGCGCATCGCATCCGGCAGCAGGTCCAGTGCGGCGCGAAGGCTGCTGTCCTGCTTCCAGTACGCAGCCAGCTGCAGCAGCGCAGCCAACGAGGCCAGGTAGCTCTTGGTAGCCGCCACGCTCTTTTCGGCGCCGGCATGCAGCGGAATGACCGTGTCGGCCAGCTGCGCCAGCGGCGAATCCTCGACGTTGACCAGCGCGATCACGCGCGCACCGGCTGCCTTGGCAGCTTCCGCGTTGCGCAGCAGGTCCGGGCTCTTGCCCGACTGCGAAATGACGATGAACAGCGCACCGCGCAGCTGCAGCGGTGCGGCATAGACCGAACCCACCGACGGCGAGGCCGATGCGACCACCAGGCCCAGCTGGGTTTCCAGCAGGTACTTGCCATAGGTGGCGGCATGGTCGGAGCTGCCGCGTGCGCAGGTGACCACGAACGGGGGCGGCGCCGCGCGCAGGCTGGCGGCCAGGGATTCCATGGTGGCGTGGTTGCGCGAGAACTGGCGGGCAACCACGTCAGCCGCTTCAGCGGCCTCGGCGAACATCAGGGTGGAAGTGGGGTCTGACAGCGACATGGCAGGCTCAGGCAGGATCGGAAGGAAGGGGGCGTGCGCCGGCCGGGCGCATCGGCGCGGTCGAGCCGCGCACCACCAGCTGCGGCACGAAGCCCTGGTTGTGCAGCGGTGCCGGCGCATCGTCGTAGGCGTCGCTGCGCAGCTGCGCGATCAGCAGGCGCGCGGCGTGGCGGGCGATGTCCTCGGTGGCCTGCTTGGCGGTGGTCAGCGGCGGCCACGACTGGCGCGAGAACGGGCTGTCCTCGAAACCGGCGATGGACAGGTCGTACGGCACGTTCATGCCGGCCGACTTGGCAGCGGCCAGCACACCGGCGGCGATTTCGTCGTTGGAACCGAAGATGGCAGTGGGCGGCTCGCGCAGCGCCAGCAGGCGGCGCGCACCACGGAAACCATCGTCGAAGGTGTAGTCACCCTGCACCACCAGGTGCTTGTCCACGGTCATGCCGTAGTCCTTCAGCGCGGCTTCGTAACCGGCATAGCGCTCGCCCGAGGAACGGTGCGAGATGCCGCCCCAGAGGAAGCCGATGCGCTGGTGACCCAGCTGGATCAGGTGCTCGGTGATCTCATAGGCCGCTTCGCGATCGTCGACGAATACGCAGGCGCCATCGGCCGGGTCTTCGGTGGCGGCGATGATGCGCACCAGCTTGATGCCGCGCGCGGTCAACGCCTGGATCAGGTCGCGGCGCTCGGACATCGGTGCGGTCAGCACCAGCCCGGCCAGCCGCGAACGCTGCACCCAGTCGGCCAGCTCATCGGCCAACAGCGGCGAGCTGGAGTCGCAGGGATGGATCTGCAGGCCGAAACCGGTCTCGCGGCATGCGGCCAGCACGCCGTTCTGCACACCGATGATGTGGTACGGGTTCGGGTTGTCGTAGACCAGCCCGATCACGAAGGTGGTGCCGCTGCGCAGGTTGCGCGCGGACGGATCGGGCTCGTAATCGAGTTCGGCGATGGCACGCAGCACCCGCGCACGGGTGGCCTGCATCACCGAGGGCTCGTTGTTGATCACCCGCGAGACTGTCTTCAGCGAGACCTTGGCCTTCTCCGCAACGTCCTTGATGGTCGCTCTGCGCATGGGTTTTCCCTGGGGTTGGCTGCCGTCCATCATCGCCGATCAGCGCTCCTGCGGCAGGCCGGCGCGGTGGCCGACCACCGAATAGAACAGGATGTACAGGTAGCAGGGCACCATCAGCAGCACGAACACCAGCTGGAAGTCGATGTGCTGCTTGAGCACGGCGAACAGCTGCGGAATGATCGCGCCACCGGCAATGCCCATCACCAGCAGCGCCGAGCCGGTCTCGGTGAAGCGGCCCAGGCCGCGGATCGCCAGCGGGAAGATCGCCGGCCACATCATGGCGTTGGCGAAGCCCAGCAGGGCCACGAAGGCCACCGATACGTAGCCGTGGGTGGCCCAGGCGCCGAGGCAGAACACCACGCCCAGCACCGCCGAAATGGTCAGGTAGCGCGACTGCGAGACCACCTTGGGAATCAGCAACAGGCCGACCACATAGCCGACCAGCATCGCGCCCAGCGTGAGCGAGGTGAACATCTTGGTCTGGTCCAGCGGCAGGTCGAAACCATGGCCGTAGGTACCGATCGCATCACCGGCCATCACCTCCACGCCCACGTAGACGAACAGGCACAGCACGCCCAGCCACAGATGCGGGAACTGGAAGATGCTGCGACGTTCGGCGGCACCGGCCGCAACCGGCGTGGCATTGGCTTCGGACGACTTGATTTCCGGTAGTGGCGAGAACAGCACCGCCACCGCCAGCACCACCAGCAGCGCAGCCATCGCCAGGTACGGGGTGTGGATCTTGGCGGCAAACTCGTTCAGCAGCGCGGCCTTTGTGACCGCATCTGCCGCCTGCACCTGCGCATCGAGGTCACCGATGCCATGCAGCACCAGCGTGCCGATCAGCACCGGCGCCAGCATGCCGGCGATCTTGTTGCAGATGCCCATCAGCGCGATGCGGCGTGCCGCCGTCTCGATCGGGCCGAGGATGGAGATGTAGGGGTTGATCGCGGTCTGCAGCAGGGCCAGGCCGCTGCCGATCACGAACAGGCCGCCAAGCGCGCCCGGATACCAGCGCTGGGTGGCAAATTCACCGAACAACGCGGCACCACCGGCCATCACCAGCAGGCTCAGGCTCAGACCCTTCTTCATGCCGGTGCGGCGCAGGATCCACGATGCCGGCAAGGCCAGGAAGAAGTAGGACAGGTAGAACACCATCAGCACCAGGAAGGCGCCGACCTCGCTGAGTTCGAAGGCGAGCTTGACGAAGGTGATCAGCGGGCCGTTGAGCCAGGTGAAGAAGCCGATCAGGAAGAACAACACGCCAACGATGGCGATCGAGGTGGCCACGTTCGGGCGCGCGCTTGCAGCGGGGACGGCGGACATCAGGAGGGCTCCTGCGGCGACGGCCGCAGAACGCGGCGTCGGAGAGTGGCTGGGAACAACGTTGTCACATTCTTTCGATGGACAGCCGCGGTTTGTCAACTTCCACGCGCAGCCCTGTGAACCTCGTGCTGCACTGCGCAACCCGATCGCAACGCATCGTGCTGAATGCGCCGGAGGCCTTGGCCCATGTGCGGCAACGGTTCCCACGTGAAACCCACGCTCACGCCATGTAAACGTTTACTGCATGTCGCATTCGTTGCGATGCAGCAACGAAAGTGTCACGAACTCGTTGACATCGTTGTCAGCGGGGTTACAGACTCCGCCCCAATCGCCGCCCCCGATCCCGGGGCCGGCCCCACCTGCAGCAGGAGCCCGCGTGACCGCCAGCCACCCCGCCCCGGCCCATGTCCTGTCCCGAGTCGCGCCGACGTTCCTGGCCGCCGACGTCGGTGGCACCCATGTGCGCGTGGCCCGGGTCCAGGCCAGCGGTGATGCCGCCCATCCGGTGCAGGTGCTGGAGTACCGCAAATACCGCAACGCCGACCATGCCGGCCTCAGCGCGATCCTGTCCGACTTCCTCGGCGAAGGCCCGCGGCCCACGCATTGCGTGGTCGCCAGTGCCGGCTACGCCCGCGAGGACGGCACGGTGATCACCGCCAACCTGCCGTGGCCGCTGTCGGCGCGCCAGGTGGAAGCCGACGTCGGCCTGCAGCGGGTCTACATCGTCAACGACTTTGAAGCCGTGGCCTATGCCGCCGCGCAGGTTGACGCGAGTGGCGTGCTGCACCTGTGCGGACCGGAAACCGCCGCCCGCGGCCCGACCCTGGTGGTCGGCCCCGGTACCGGCCTCGGCGCCGCGCTGTGGATCCCCTCCGCGCACGGCCCGGTGGTGCTCCCGACCGAAGCCGGCCAACCGACCCTGGCGGCCAGCACCGAACTGGAAATGGCCATCGTCCGCCACATGCAGCGCGACCGCGCGCACGTGTCGATCGAACACGCGATCTCCGGCCCGGGGCTGATGAACCTGTATCGCGCGGTGTGCGCACTGCAGGGTCAGGCGCCGACGCTGGCCAGCCCGGATGCGGTGACCGCCGCGGCCATGGCCGATAGCGATGCACATGCGCGCCAAGCGCTGGATGTGTTCTGCGGCCTGCTCGGCAGCACCATCGGCGACATGGCGCTGTTCTACGGCGCCCACGGTGGCGTCTACCTGGCCGGCGGCATCCTGCCGCAGATCCGTGAATACCTGCACGCCAGCACGTTCGTCGAACGCTACCTGCAGAAGGGGCCGATGGGCGAAGCGCTGGCACGCATCCCGGTGAAGGTCGTCGAGCACGGCCAGCTGGGCGTGGTCGGCGCTGCCAGCTGGTACCTGCAGCAGCAGTCGGCCGCCTGACACCGCAACAGGCTTCAACGCAATCGCAGCACGCAGTACGTGGCACGCCAACGCACGGGACTTCGCCGCCGCCCCGCGCATGTCATCGCAACCGTAATCGAACACCGCCGCCGGCATCCAATCGAGTGATGAGGAGAGACATCATGAACACCCGCAAGACCCTGCTTTCGGCCGCCATCGTCAGCTGCCTCGCCTTCAGCGCGCACGCGCAGCAGGCCACCCAGACCGCCACCGACCTGGATACCGTGCAGGTCACCGGCATCCGTGGTTCGATGGAAAAGTCGCTGGATACCAAGCGCGAAGCCAATGCGCGCGTGGAAGTGGTCACCGCTGAAGACGTGGGCAAGCTGCCCGCGCACAACGTCGCCGATACCCTGCAGCGCCTGCCGGGCGTGAACATCAGCTCGTCCAGCGCCGACGAAGGCGGCTTCGACGAAGCCGACCGTGTCAGCCTGCGCGGCACCAGCCCGAGCCTGACCCAGACCCTGATCAACGGCCACACCGTCGGTTCGGCCGACTGGTTCGTGCTCAGCCAGGGCAACAACGTCGGCCGCAGCGTCAGCTACTCGCTGCTGCCGTCGGAACTGGTGCGCTCGGTGGAAGTGAACAAGTCCTCGCAGGCCAAGCTGCAGGACGGTGGGACCACCGGTACCGTCAACATTCTTACCCGCAAGCCGCTGGAATTCTCCAAGCAGTTCACCGCGGAAGGCTCGGTCGGCATGGTGCGTTCGGACCAGGCCAAGTCGAACGACCCGCAGCTGTCGGCGCTGTTCAACTACAAGAACGATGAAGGCAACTTCGGCGTGATGGTGCAGGCCTTCAGCCAGAAGCGCGAGCTGCGCCGCGAGGCGCAGGAAGTACCCGGCGGCTTCTTCCAGATCGATCCCAACGGCACCGTTGCCAAGTCCAACCCGGACCTGGCGGGCGTGTACGCCCCCGGCCTGCTCGGTTCGACCTTGTTTGAACAGACCCGCGAGCGCAAGGGCGGCCTGATCTCGCTGCAGTTCAAGCCGTTGGACAATCTGACCCTGGGCCTGGAAGGCTTCAGCTCGGAACTGAAGGCGAACAACTACAACCGCAACTTCATGCTGTGGGGCGGCCGCATCCTCAACGACCGCACCGTTGAAGATGCCAATGGCAACAAGATCCTGATCCCCGGCCAGGCACCGAACCCTGGCTACGTGGTCAAGGATGGCGTGTTGACCAACGCCACGTTCTCCGGCCAGGCAGATCGCGATTACGCGGTCTACGACATGATCTACCGCGAATCGAAGGCCAAGACCAACTACATCACCTTCGACGCCGATTGGCAGATCAGCGACAACCTGGGCATGAAGTTCCAGGCCGGCAATACCAAGGGCACCGGCGATACGCCGCGCCAGTACATTGCCGAGGTCAATCTGGCCCGCGGTGGCGGCGCCAACTGGTCGACCCATGGCAACGGCTCGCCGATCGACTGGAACGTCGGTGGCAACATCGGTCCGGGCGGCGTGACCGACTTCGGCACCTGGGGCAACCAGCAGGTCACCGCGATCGACAAGGAAAAGTGGGCCACGCTCGATTTCAACCAGTACTTCGCCGATGCCGGCGTACTGAACTCGATCGATTTCGGCGCCCGCTTCGGCGACCACAAGCGCGAGGCCAAGTCGCCGGAAGGCGCAACCCCGGGCGCGATCTGGAATGCGCTGAAGAACGGCGCGACCGCCAACTTCCCCGGTGGCTTCGCCAACGGCATCGGTGGCAGCTTCCCGCGCGACCTGTGGTACTTCACCCCGGGTGCACTGAAGGATGCGGTGACCAACAACTCCACCTGGCTGTCCGGCAATGACGGCCCGACCGGCCGCCACAACTACGGCGCCGAATGGAAGGTGTCGGAGAAGAACTTCGCTGCCTACGTGCAGGGCAATTTCAGCGGCGACCGCTGGAGCGGCAACGTCGGCCTGCGCTACGTCAACATCAAGCAGGACATCGATACCTACGCGGCCGCCACCGGTTCGACCGTGCCGGACGTGAGCAGCCTGTTCGGTGCCTGGACCCGCCAGGCCTTCGAGAACAAGCACAACCGTGTGCTGCCGAGCGCCAACTTCAAGTACGACCTGCGTGACGATCTGGTGCTGCGCGTGGCCGCGTCGCAGACGCAGACTCTGCCGGACTTCTCGGCCCTGGGCGCTTCATCCTACGGTTCGGACCTGAACCGTACCGGCGGCGGCGGCAATCCGAAGCTGAAGCCGGTGGTGTCGACCAACTTCGACGCCAACCTGGAGTGGTACTTCATGCCGCGCGGCATGCTGTCGATCGGTGCCTACTCGATGCGCCTGAAGGACTACGTGGCCTTCAGCACCGAGAAGGAAATGCTGTTCAGCGAGCTGACCAACCGGCTCGAGGAGTACAACATTTCCCGGCCGAGGAACGCCGACGGCAAGGTACGCGGCATCGAAGTGGCCTATGAGCAGCCGATCGGCGAGTACTTCGGCGTCAACGCCAACTACACCTACGCCGATGGCAGCACCGAACACACCTGGGCCGACGGCAGCGACAACCTGCTGGGCACTTCGAAGAACACCTACAACGTGGGTGCCTACTTCGAGAACGACACCTTCGGTGCACGCGTCAGCTACACGCGCCGGTCGTCGTTCCTGATCGGCCTGTCCGGTGCCAACCCGTACTACCAGGATGACTTCGGCACCCTGTCGGCATCGCTGAGCTACAAGGCCACCGACTGGCTGAGCATCAGCTTCGATGCGCTGAACCTCAACAACCCGACCTACAAGTACTACCAGACCGCGGCCATCCCGACCTCGTTCTACAGCAACGGTCGCCAGTACTACCTCAACTTCCGCTTCAAGTACTGATCCAGCGGCGGCAACATCGCCGAGTCGTGCACGCACGCCGGGCCTGGGTCATTCCGGGCCCGGCGTTTTTCATGTATAGCGTTCATCGCACCGTTCCAAGGAGTCGTTCCGATGGTCAAGCCTTTCCGCGCCCGGATGCGCAGCGCAGTGCTGCTGGGCAGCCTGCTCGCCATGCTGCCGGCGATGCCGGCACTTGCCGCCGATCCCACGCCGGCCGCTGAAGCACCCGGTCCGCAGCTGCGCGCCGGCAGCCTGATGCTGATTCCCGCCCCCACCCATGTGCAGGCCGGCCAGGGCAGCGGCATCACCGTACGTGCCGATACCGTGCTGCAGGCCGAAGGTGAGGCTGCGCAACGGGTCGCCACCCAGTTCGCCGATCTGCTGGCCCGCAGCGGCGGACCGCGCCTTGCACTGGCCAAGGGCAAGGTGCCCTCCCGCAGTGGCGGCATCCGTTTCCAGATCGTGCCGACCTTCCGCGACAGCGGTGAGGGCTACACGCTGGAAAGCACCGCACAAGGCGTGCTGGTGCAGGCTGGCAACGAAACCGGCCTGTTCTACGGCGCCACCACGCTTGCCCAGCTGGCCACGGGTGGCAGCAACGGCGTACTGCCGGCGGTGCAGATCCAGGACGCGCCACGCTTCAGCTGGCGTGGCTTCATGCTCGATTCGGCGCGGCATTTCCAGAGCCTGGACGAGATCAAGCGTGTGCTCGACGCAATGGCCGCGCACAAGCTCAACACCTTCCATTGGCACCTGACCGATGACCAGGGCTGGCGCATGGAGATCAAGCGCTATCCGAAGCTGACCGAGGTGGGCAGCTGCCGCCTGCCGGCCGGCGACGGTGGCATCGATCCTGTCAGCGGCCAGGAGCACCCGTACTGCGGCTTCTACACGCAGGAGCAGATCCGCGAGGTGATCGCCTATGCCGCCGCGCTGCATATCCAGGTGATTCCTGAAATCGACGTGCCCGGCCATGCCACCGCTGCGATTGCCGCGTACCCGGAACTGGGTTCGATCAACACCCCGCTGAAGCCGATCAGCGAATGGGGCGTGTTCCCGAACCTGTTCAACGTGGAAGACAGCACCGTCACCTTCCTCGAGAACGTGCTGGAGGAAGTGATCGAACTGTTCCCGGCCAAGTACGTGCACGTGGGCGGCGACGAGGCGGTCAAGGACCAGTGGGAAGCCTCGAAGCAGGTGCAGCAGCGCATGCGTGCGCTGGGCATCAAGGATGAAATGGCCATGCAGAGCCACATCATCAAGCGCCTGGAGACCTTCCTTGAGGAGCACGACCGGCGCCTGATCGGCTGGGACGAAATCCTCGAAGGCGGCCTGCCGCCGCAGGCCACGGTGATGTCCTGGCAGGGCACCGAAGGCGGCCTGGCCGCCGCCAGTGCCGGGCATGACGTGATCATGTCGCCGGTGGGTTACCTGTACCTGGACTACCTGCAGACGGCCTCGCCGAACGAGCCGCCCGGCCGCCCGACCCAGGTCAACCTCGGCAAGCTCTACAACTTCGAGCCGGTGCCGGCCGAGCTGGCCGCCGACAAGCGCGGGCACATCCTCGGCCTGCAGGCCAACATGTTCACCGAGCACACGCGCAGCTACGCACGCCTGCAGCACAACCTGTTCCCGCGCCTGGCTGCGGTGGCCGAGACCGGCTGGAGCACGCCGGAACATCGCGACTTCCGCGACTTCCTCGCGCGCCTGCCGGCACAGCTGCAGCGTTACCGTGCCTGGGGCCTGGCCTACGCGCAGACCCCGTTCGAAGTGGGCGTGGACTACACCGACAGCCGCGCGACCGACACGGTGACCGTGTCGCTGGCCAATCCTCTGGGCTATGAAGTGCGCTACAGCACCGATGGCCAGCCGGTGACCGCGCAGTCGCCGCTGTACCAGCAGCCGCTGACCGGAAAGCTGCCAACCACCGTGCAGGCTGCCGCGTTCTATCAGGGCCAGATGCTGGCGGCGCAACCGACCATCGCCACCTTCACCGCACAGTCGCTGCTCAGCCGCCGTAGCGATGAGCTGCTCAGCTGCGTGGGCAAGAAGGGTCTGGTGCTGCGCCTGGAAGACGATGGCCCGCGCGAGGGAACGCGTGCGGTGTTCAACGTGGACATCTTCCAGCCGTGCTGGCGCTGGCCGCAGGCGCAGCTGGACGGTATCGGCAGCGTGGAAGTGCGTGCGGGGCGTATTCCGTACTACTTCCAGCTGGCCCACGACGAGCCCAAGCGTCGCTTCGGGAAGGCCAAGCGCGCGCACGGCGAGATGCAGGTGCGCCGCGGCGACTGCAGCGGCAAAGTGGTGGCTGAGGTACCGCTGCCGGCCAAGCCCGGTGCCGATGGCTTCGTGACACTGCGTGCAGCGCTGCCGAAGGGTACCCAGGGCACCGGTGACCTGTGCATCAACTTCACCGGCGACACGCGCCCGGCGATGTGGGTGCTGGATGAGGTCACGCTGGGGAAATGACGGCAGGTTTGTCCTGGTGGGTGCCGACCTTGGTCGGCAACTCGGGCAGTTCATCCACGCATGGCGTGGATCTACTAATTCCATCCAGGGTGGGTGCCAACCTTGGTTGGCACGCCTTTACCCGCGCCAGCGCAGCAGCAGGTCGCGCAGCGGGGTCAGTGCGGTGGCCATGCCGGCCAGCACGCCGATCGTGTTGGCGATGGCATCCATCGGGTCGGCCATGCGGTTGCTGGTCAGCGCGCCCTGCGCGAACTCGATGCCGATGCCCATCAGCACCAGGCCCACGCCCACCCACAGCAGCGGGCGGCCCCGACGGAACAGCTGCACCGCGCTGCCGGCCAGGATGAAATAGGCGAGGAAGTGTTCGCCCTTGTCGCTGTTTTCCGGCAACGGAATCGGCGGCGGTGGGATCAGGCAGACCACGATCACCAGCAGTACTGCCGTCGCCCACAGCGCAGCCCACAACCGGGGCCGCCGCAGCGGCTTGATCACCGGCAACGCGTGGCTCACAGGCGCCAGCTCAGGTCACCCAGCTCGAAGGCCGGTTCGAAGTCGACGCCACGCTGCAGACCGATGGCCTGGAAGCGCTCGCCCATCTCGGTCGGCAGGGTCAGCTTCTTCACCTGGTCGCGCAGCTGGATGCGGCCGACCTCGTCGGTACGTTCCTCGGCCAGCAGCAGCACCTGGTCCAGGCCATTACCGAGCAGGAAGCTGGCCTGGCTGCAGTAGCCAGCCAGCTCGAAACCGCCGTGCATGCCGGCCTCGGCCATCGCGGTGAAATCCACCGACGCGGTGATGTCCTGCAGGCCCGGCCAGCGGTGCACGTCGTTGTGCACATGGTGGCGGTAGAACGCACGCACGGTGCCATCGTCGCGGTCGTGCTGGTAGAACTCGCCGCGGTTGTAACCGTAATCGACGAACAGCAGCGCACCGCGCTGCAGCCCACCGGCCACCGCCTGCAGCCAGTACGGCAGTTGCGGCAGCACCTCGGAGCGGTAGCCCTCGGCGAAGGGCTTTTCCAGGTAGCGTTCGATGTGGCGCACCGCACCGTTGAGCAGGATGTCGGCCGGCTGCGCACCACGGATGAAGTTGCCTTCGGCATCTAGCTCGACGGTTTCCTCGTAGACCTCGCCGTCCCGGATCAGGAAGCGTGGGGTCGGCAGCGCATCGATCACCTCGTTGGCGAACACCACGCCTTCCCACTCCTCGTCGAACGGGCGGTCGACCCAGTCCACGCGCGCGGCCAGCTCGGCCGGCAGGTTCTGCTGCAGGCGCTGCTGCTGGCGCTCGCGCAGGTCGGCGCTGGGCTCAAGGATCGCGTAGTGCGACGGCAGTGCGTCGAGCTCGGCCAGGCGCAGCAGCACCGCCTCGGCGAAGGCGCCGGTGCCACCGCCCAGCTCCAGCATCCGCGCCTGCGCACCCAGCTGGGCGAACACCGGCGCCAGCGCATTGGCTACGCTGCCGGCGAACAGGCTGCCGAGCTCGGGCGCAGTGGTGAAGTCGCCGCTGCCACCGAATTTGCTGGCGCCGGCGCTGTAATAGCCCCAGCCGGGGGTATACAGGCACAGTTCCATGAAGCGCGAGAACGGCATCGCCCCGCCCTGCGCAAGGATTTCGGCGCGCAGGGCGGCGGCCAGCTGGTCGCTGTGGGCCAGGGCATCGGCTTCGGGCAGGGGGAAGGTGGGCTGCATGGCGTCTTCGAATGCGGTGACAATGGTGCACAGGATAGCCGAGCCTTGGAGGACCCTCGATGAGCGACACCCACCCCGTGGTCCTGATCACCGGCAGCGCGCGCCGGATCGGTGCGGCCATCGCCCGCCAGTTCCACGCCTGTGGCTGGTCGGTGGTGCTGCACGCCAATACCTCCAGCGCCGAGCTGCAGCAGGCCGCGTTCGATTTCGACAACGTGCGCCCCGGCAGCGTGCTGGCCCTGCAGGCCGACCTGCGTGACGCCGACGCCCTGGCCGACCTGGTGGAACAGGCCGTCACCCACTTCGGGCGACTGGACGCGCTGGTCAACAACGCCTCCAACTTCTTCCCCACCCCGCTCGGCCAGGTCACCGCCGAAGCAATGGACGAGCTGTATGCGGTCAACGCGCGCGCGCCACTGCTGCTGTCACAGGCGGCGGCGCCCTACCTGCGCCGCCAGCAGGGCTGCATCGTCAACCTGACCGACCTGCACGGCACCGACCCGATGCGCGACCATATCGCCTACACCATGGCCAAGGCCGCGCTGGAGATGGCCACCCGCTCACTGGCGCTGGAGCTGGCGCCGAAGGTGCGGGTTAATGCAGTAGCACCGGGTGCGATCCTGTGGCCGGAACAGGGCAAGGACGATTTCGCCCGCGAGGCGCTGCTGGCACGCACGCCGCTGGCGCGGATCGGCACAGTCGAGGAGATCGCCGAAGCGGTCTACTGGCTGGTGGCCGAGGCCAGCTTCGTCACCGGCCACACCCTGCGCGTGGATGGTGGGCGCACGGTCAGCTGAAATGTTGCCGGCCAGCGGCCGGCGCGAGCGGTAGTGCCAGCCGCTGGCCGGCAACCCTTCATTCCAGGTCCACCACCTCGAACGCCTCGCCAAACTGCGTGTGCGCGCGCCACAGCGTCGCCAGGTCCAACCCGCTGATCGGGTCGATGAAGTCCGGCGCGATGTCGGCCAGCGGCTTCAGCACGAAGGCATGCTTCAGCTCCGGGCGCGGGATGCGCAGATGGCCGGGGCCTTCCACCACCAGGTCGCCATAGAACACCACGTCGATGTCCAGGGTCCGGTCGGAGAAGCGCGGCCCGCTGCGGTCGCGGCCGTGCGCGTCTTCCAGCGCATGCAGCCAGTCGTCCAGTTCCTGCAGCGGAAGATCGGTCTCGATCGCCACCGCATTGTTGAGGAAGGCCGGACCCTCGAAGCCGACCGCGGCAGTACGGTAGGCCGGTGACACCTGCAGCGCGCCGAAGCGCTCGCGCAGGGCCGTCACCGCGGCGTGGAGGTAGCGGCGGGGCTGGACGTTGCTGCCCAGGCTCAGGAGCACGGTGGTCATGCGTTCAGGTGACGGCACTTGGGGGGCGTGGACATGCCGTCGTCACGGCGGCGTGCCTACAATCCGGGACGCACATGATAGGGCACCGACATGACCTATTGCGTTGGAATCGAGGTGGACGAAGGCCTGGTCTTCGCTGCCGACACCCGGACCAATGCCTCGCTGGACGATGTGCGCGTGCACCGCAAGCTGCACGTGTTCGAGTACCCCGGCCAGGCAGCCTACGTGCTGATGGCGGCTGGCAACCTGGCCACCACCCAGCTGCTGGTGTCGCGCCTGGGGCGCGATGCCGGCGAAGGGCGCACGCCCAACCTGCGCGACATGACCCATCTGTTCGAAGCCGCCGAGTACGTCGGCCAACTGCTGGTGGACAGCCAGGTGCACAGCAGCCACAGCGAACACGGCCATGACGGGGTCAACACCCAGGCCACGCTGATCTTCGGCGGCCAGATCGCCGGCGAGCGGCCCGGGCTGTACATGATCTACCCGCTCGGCAACGCCATCGCCGCTTCGCCGGAAACGCCCTACCTGCAGATCGGTGAGTCCAAGTACGGCAAGCCGATCCTCGACCGCATCCTCAGCCCGGCCACACACCTGGAGGACGCCGCGCGCACGGCGATCGTCTCGCTGGACTCCACAATCCGTTCCAACCTGTCGGTGGGCCTGCCGATCGACCTGGCGCTGCTGCGCGACGGCGAGCTGCGCATTGGCCAGCAGCTGCGGCTGGGCGCGGATTCGGCGTTGTATGCCGACATCCATCAGAACTGGTCGCGGCGGCTGGAACAGGCGGTGGACGCCCTGCCGCGGTTCCCCTGGGAAACCCTGGACCGGTAGTGCCGGCCGCTGGCCGGCAACCGCATTGATCCCACCACACAGGGATGCCGGCCAGCGGCCGGCACTACCGTGGCATCAGCCCAGCGCCTCGGCCACCGCGCGGAAGACCTGCTGCATCTGCAGCGGCTTGTGCAGCACATGCACCTCCACACCGGCCGGGAACGCGTCGGCCGCGACCGGCACCGCAGGGTCCTCCAGCACCAGCGCCGGACCGCGGTAGCCAAGCGTAGCCATCTCGCCCAGCAGCTGGCTGGCCGGCAGCAGCTTGGAGCCGGCATCGGCAATCACCAGTGCCGGCATCGCCTCCTGCTGCATCCAGCGCAACGCCGCCGGGCCATCGGAGGCCAGCTGCAGCTGGTAACCCTGGCTGGACAACGCGTTGCCGAGCAGCGAAAGGCGCGTGGCTTCGCCATCGACCACCAGGATCGACTGGCCGCTGCCCAGCGCCACCAGCTGTTCGATCGGCTCGCTGCCGTCGATGGCGTCGTGCATCGGCAGGCGCAGTTCGAAGCAGGTGCCCTGCCCCGGCTGGCTGCTGACGTGGATGCTGCCGCCGGCGCCTTCAACGATGCGCTTGCAGGAAATCAGCCCCAGGCCGGTACCATCGGCCTTGGTGGTGAAGAACGGATTGAACAGGTGCGACAACGTATCCGCATCCATGCCGATGCCTTCGTCGGCGACCCGGATATGCATCCAGTCCACGCCATCGCGCTGGCCGGCATGGCTGGCAGTCAGGCTCAGGCGGCCGCCATTGGGCATCGCCTGGATTGCGTTGAGCGCCAGGTTCAGCATCACCTGCTGCAGTTCGGTGTAATTGGCGTCGACCACCAGGCCTTCGTCCTGCACCTGCAATTCCAGGCGCACCGCATCGGGCACGTTGCTGCGCAACAGCAGCGCCACCGCATCGAACAGGCCATTGATCTCGATGCGCTCGCTCGGCTTGCGCGAGCCGCGCACGAACGACAGCATCGATTCGGCCATCTCGTGGCCACGGCGGCCGCACTCGGCGATGACATCGGCCAGATGGTGCAGCTGCGGATCTTCGGTACGTGCCTTCAGCAGGTCCGGCATGATCAGCAGCGGCTGCAGGATGTTGCGCAGGTCGTGGCTGAGGCCGGCGGCGAGCAGCGACAGGCTTTCCAGGCGCTGCGCGCGCATCAGTTCGGTTTCCACCCGTGCGCGCTCTATGGCGCTGCGGGCATCGCGGATCGCACGCGCCACCGCCGACGGCAGGCGCGCCGGCAGGTGCTTGATGATGTAATCGTTGGCGCCCTTCTGCAGCGCCGCCACCGCGTTCTCCTCACCCATGGTGCCGGAGACGAAGATGAAGGGCACTTCCGGTGAGGTCTCGCGCACGATGCGCAGCGCGTCGTCACCGGAGAACCCCGGCATGCTCAGGTCGGACAGCACGATGTCCGGCTGGAACGCGACCAGCGCCTGGCGTAGTTCAGCCTCGCTCTCGACACGCTCGAAGCGGGCCTCCAGGCCCGCGTCGAGCATCTGTTCGGACATCAGCTCGGCATCTTCCGGTGAGTCTTCCACCAGCAGGATGCGCAGCGCCCCCAGGGCGGGACCGGTCAGGGGCATGGGCTCACTCGAGTTCCGGTGCCTGGTTGATCAACGCCCAGAACTTGCCCAGGGTCTGCACCGCGCCGAAGAACTGGTCCACGTCCACCGGCTTGACCACGTAGGCGTTCACGCCCATGTCCCAGCTGCGGGCCAGATCGCTTTCCTCGCGCGAGGACGACAGGATCACCACCGGCAGGCGCTTGAGCTCTTCGTGTTCACGGATCTGCCGCAACACTTCCAGGCCATCCATGCGCGGCATCTTGATGTCCAGCAGCAGCACCGCCGGCAGGCCTTCCTCGCGGTTGGCGAAGGCGCCGCGGCGCAGCAGGTAGTCCATCACTTCCACGCCGTCTTCGACGTGCACGATGGGATTGGCCAGACGCGCCTCCTCCAGGGCGTCGATCGCCATTTCGGCATCCGCCGGGCTGTCTTCGGCGAGAAGAATGGTGCGCAGAGTGGTCATGCAGAAGGCCCTTGTTTGTCCGCATCGATCGCGGGAGGCAGGTAGAAGTGGAAGGTGGCGCCGACGTCCGGTTCGGCCTCAGCCCAGATACGGCCGCCATGACGGGTGAGCACGCGGCGCACGCTGGCCAGGCCGATGCCGGTACCCGGGTAGTCGCTGGCCTTGTGCAGGCGCTGGAAGACACCAAACAGCTTGCCGGCGTAGGCCATGTCAAAGCCTGCACCATTGTCGCTGACCGTGAACTGATGACCGCCGTCAGGCTGCGGCTGGTAGTCCACGCGGATCTTCGCCGGTTCGCGGTTGCCCGAATACTTCACCGCGTTGCCGAGCAGGTTCAGCCAGACCTGGCGGATCATGTTCTCATCGCCGACCACGATCGGCAGCGGCGCGATGCTCCACTCCACCTGGTGCGCATGGCCGCTGTTCTCGGCCTCGGCCTGCAGGTTGGAATCGAGCATGGCGCGGGTATCGGCCACCAGCGACTGCATGTCCACCGCCTGCTGGCGCATCGCCGCACGGCCCAGCCGCGAGTAGACCAGCAGATCGTCGATCAATGCCGCCATGCGCCGCGCCGAACTGGAGATCACTTCCAGGTAGTGGCGGCTCTTGTCGTCGGCGGCGTCGCCGAGGTGGCGCGACAGCTTGTCGGAGAATCCGGCGACGTGGCGCAGCGGTGCACGCAGGTCGTGCGAGACCGAGTAGCTGAAGGCTTCCAGTTCCCTGTTGACCTCGGACACCTGCGCAACCTTGCCTTCCAGCTGGCGGTTCAGTTCCTCCACCCGCAGCTGCACGGCACGCTGCACGGTGACGTCGCTGACCGTGAGCAACACCACTTCGTCGTCGGTGTCCGGCAGCGGCATGCGCCGCGCGTTGAGCAGCATGTAGCGCACCATGCCATCGGCGGCGCGCTGTTCGTGCTCGAAGTCCCACAGTTCGCGGCCGCGCAACAGCACATCGGACAGTCGCTGGCGCATCACGGGGTCTTTCCACGCGCCATCGCCGACAGTGTCCAGCAACAGGCCATCGGCGCGTTCATCCTGCAGCCCGTACAGCTCGGCGAAGGCAGGATTGTGCAGCTGCACGCGCAGGTCGCGGTCGAGCAGCACGATCGGCTCACGCACGGTCTGCAGCACCGAGGCTGCACGTGCGGCCGAACGCAGCGACTGCCGTTCGGCATGCAGGCGGCGACCGATCTGCCGCTGCAGCAGCCACAGCACCAGGCCGAGCAGCGCCAGCTGGATCACCAGCGAACTCCACGACACCAGCTCGGTCTGCTTGCGCTGGCGGGCAGCCTGCTCGGCTCGCTGTGTCAGCAGTTTCTGCTCGCTGGCCTGCAGTTCCTCCACCAGGCCCCGGATTGGATAACGCGTGCTCAGATCCTGCACCAGCTCGCGCTGATCACTGTTGGGCTCGGACTTTGCCAGTTCGCGGGCAAGCGCCATGCGCCCTTCCAGCATCGACTCGATGCGGCCGATGCGGATCAGCTGATCAGGATTGTCGCGGGTCATCCGCCCCAGTTCAGCCAGGCGCCCAGGAAGGTCATTGGCTTTGGCCATGCGCTCGCGCAGGCCAGGTGCGTCCACGCCCTTGGACAGGGTCAGCGCGGCCGATTCGACATCGCGTACATCGGCCTGCAGCTGTTGCAGGGCCACACCGACGGCCTGGGTATGGTTGACCCAGGCCATCGCATCTTCGCTGTCCTGCTGCAGTTTGCGCAGGGTCAACCACGGCACCACGATGATCGCGGCAGCGGCCAGCGCCAGGGCCGGCAACCGCCAGCGGTCCCAGATGTCATCACTGAAAACCAGCGCCATAGTTCCTCGTCAGCACGGCCGCAAAGCGTCTGCCGTTACCGGCCCCACTGCGGCGGAACCGGCAATATAGCGCAGGCGGTCACAACTCTGGAATTTCCAGCGTGGTTGGCTGAACGGGTTTGGAATCCGGTGCTGTAGAGCCGAGCCCACGCTCGGCTGCAACCCGAAGGGCAGTCGAGCAAGCCCGACTCTACCCAGGCAGCGGGCGCCCCATGCCGGGGCGCCCATCGGGGTCAGCGCTTGGCAGCAGCGCTGACCTTCAATGCAGCGGCATCGACGCGGGTCACGCCTTTGATGCCCTTGGCAGTGGTGACCGCCTTGTCATGCTCGGCCTGGGTCGCCACGGCGCCACTGAGGCTGACCACGCCATTGACCGTTTCCACCTTGATCTCCGTGCCCGGAACGTTGCTGCTGGCCAGCAGATCAGCCTTCACCTTGGTGGTGATCCAGCTGTCGGTCACCGGCTCGTTGGAATCATGGCGGTCGGCGTGGGTCATTGCCGAATGATCGGTCTTGGGAGGACTCTTCGCGGCCGGATCCTTGGCGAATGCGGCCGAGGAGGACAGCGCCAGGCCCAGCGTAAGGGCCGAGGCAATCAGCGTGCGGGTCGTATTGCTCATCGTGTCGTACTCCTGCGGAATGTGCTGCCAGTCTGGACAAGCAGGCGTAGAGCACGCGTGGCGCTGCGGTCACGCTGCCGTGAATCGCCCCGCATTCAACGGCAACGGTTCAGTTTGGGGTTGTCGTCGCGGGTCGTTTACCCTGCCCTTCCCCACTGCCGGAGCTCTGCCATGCGCCCCGACCTGCATCTGGCCCTGATCGGCTACGGCCTTGCTGGCCGCGTCTTCCATGCGCCCCTGATCCAGCACACGCCGGGCCTGGTACTGCACAGCATCGTGAGCTCGCAGCGCGACACGCTGCTGCGCGCGTTCAGCGACGTGCACGTGCGAGCCACGCCGCAGGAGGTGTTCGACGACCCGGCGGTGGACGCGGTGGTGATCGCTACACCGAACGAACAGCACGCCCCCCTTGCGATCGCGGCACTGGCCGCCGGCAAGCACGTGCTGGTCGACAAGCCGTTCGCGCTCGATGTCGCTGAAGCCGAAGCGGTACTGGCTGCGGCACGCGATGCCGGACGCATCGCCACCGTGTTCCAGAACCGGCGCTTCGATGCGGATTTCCTCACCCTGCAGGCGCTGCTGACCGAAGGCACGCTCGGCGACGTGGCCGAGTGCCATGCGCACTTCGACCGCTACCGGCCACAGGTGCGTGAGCGCTGGCGTGAGCAGGACGGCCCTGGCAGTGGCCTGTGGTACGACCTGGGCCCGCACCTGCTGGACCAGATGCTGGTGCTGTTCGGCTGGCCCGAGGCGATCGATGCCGATCTGGCCGTGCAGCGCGAAGGTGGCAGCGGCATCGATTACTTCCACGCGGTACTGCACTACCCGCGGCATCGCGCGATCATCCATTCCGGTTCGCTGGTGCCGGCGCAGACGCCGCACTTCAGCGTGCATGGCAGCCAGGCCAGCTGGATCAAGCACGGCCTGGACGTGCAGGAGGCACAGTTGCGCCGCGGTGTGGCACCCGGTGCGCCGGGCTGGGGCATCGATCCGCGGCATGGTGAGCTGGTGCGCTGCGATGCCGAAGACAACGTGCAGCGCACGACGGTCGACAATCTGCCCGGCGACTACCGGCGGCTGTATGCACGGTTCGCGGCGGCGATGCATGGCGACGGCGAAGCGACGGTCAGCGCGGTGCAGGCGCTGCAGCTGATGCGGTTGCTGCAGGCTGGCATGGACAGTGCGCGCGAAGGGCGGCGAATCGCGTTGGGGTGATTGGCAGGGCTGCGCCCTGCACCCGCAGAAGCGGTAGTGCCGGCCGCTGGCCGGCAACCTCAACAGCAACAACAAAAGCCGGCTATCCGCGAGATGGCAGGATGGCATGACCGGCTCCTGGTGGGTGTCGACCTTGGTCGACACGTAGATCCACGCCATGCGTGGATCTACGCCAATCGGTGCTTACGACTTCTTGATCGCGTGGCCGCCGAACTCGTTGCGCATCGCCGACAGCAGGCGGTCGGTGAACGAATTGGATTCGCGCGAGCGCAGGCGTTCCAGCAGCGACAGGGTGATCACCGGTGCCGGCACATCGAGCGCGATCGCTTCGGCCACGGTCCAGCGGCCTTCACCGGAATCCTCCACGTACGGCGCGATGCCATCCAGCGACGGATTGCGCTTGAGGGCTTCGGTGCTCAGGTCCAGCAGCCACGAGCGCACCACGCTGCCGTGGCGCCAGACTTCGGCGACCTGGGCCAGGTCCAGTTCCATTTCCTGCTTGCGCTCCATCAGCGCGAAGCCTTCGGCGTAGGCCTGCATCATTCCGTACTCGATGCCGTTGTGGACCATCTTGGTGAAGTGGCCAGCGCCGGACGGGCCGACACGACCCCAGCCACGGTCCTCGGCCGGTGCCAGCGTGCGCAGCAGCGGTGCAATCTGCTCTACCACCGACGCTTCGCCACCGACCATCAGGCTGTAGCCTTCCTGCAGGCCCCACACGCCACCGCTGGTGCCGCAGTCGACGTAGCCCAGGTCGTCTTCGGCCAGCGCCTTGGCGCGACGGATCGAGTCCTGGTAGTTGGAGTTGCCGCCGTCGATGACGATGTCACCCTCGGCCAGGTGCGGGGTCAGCTGGCCCAGGGTCTGGTCGACGGTTTCGCCGGCCGGCACCATCAGCCACACCACGCGCGGCACCGGCAGCGCGGCAACTGCGGCGGCCAGCGAATCGACCACCTCCAGGCCGGCCTCGGCGGCGCGCTGGCGGGCACCTTCGCCCGGGTCGTAGCCGACCACGCGGTGGCCACCGCGATGCAGGCGCTGGGCCATGTTGGCGCCCATGCGGCCGAGGCCGATCATTGCAATATCCATTGTTTCACCTTCAGTTGGGGTCTAGGGTCAGGCTGCCTGGCCTGCCGGTAGCCGCGCAGTGGCGCAGCTGCGCCTCGCGCCAACGCCGGTAGAGCGTGGTATGCAGATTGTGCACCGCCAGGTCGATCGAAAACGGTGTTCGCGGATTGCGATCGAGCAGGCGGGCGATGTGGTAGCCGATGGGACGTATACCGCGCGGATGCACATAGATCGCGAACTGCTGGTAGAACGGATCGTCCAGCAGCTGGTCCATGCGTGCCAGCGTGGCGTGGTAGCGCGGTTCCAGCCGTGCACGAAGGTCCGGGTCGCGCTCGAACAGCAGGCGCTCGAAGTAGCGCTGGCCGATGCGCGGGATACGCTGCGCCAGCGTCCAAAGTTCAGTATTGCGCTGGTCATACCAGGCCAGGCCACCATGCGTGGCCAATGCCTGCGCAGCGTCCGCACCCACGTCGACCACCACGAAGTTCTCGGCCTGGTTGCTCAGATCGTCCAGCGTGCTCTTGTCATACACGTGCTCGATGAAACCAGGCACGCCGACGAAGGCCTGCCGTCCCATCGCTGAGGTACGCACCGCCTTGCCATCGGCGAAGAAGTCACCGGCGTGTGCGCCAAGCAGGATGCTGTCGGTATCGTGCAGCGCGAGGAACGTACCGATCGACAGTTCATCCGCCGCGAATCCGGCGTCGAATGCCGCATCGCCATACAGCTCGCGCTGGGTGGCCAGCTGCGCGACCTGGCGACCGACCCCGCACTCGGCACGCACCGCACCGCTGTAGAACGACTGCAGTGCCTCACTGTTGCCCGCGCTGGGCACGAAGCCACGGCCAAAACTGCGCGTGCGCTGCCAGCCTTGCGCGCGTGGGCCCTGCAGGCCGAAGCCGATCCAGCCCAGCTGCGGGCCGGAAAAGCGGAAGCGCGTATTGGCCTGCAATGCCGAGGTCGCGCGTTGCGTGGCTGCGCCCAACTGGAAGGCATAGGCGCAGACCGTGGCCGGATCGTCCAGCAGCTGCTGCAGCAACGCCTGGCGCGCTGCAGCGGGCATGTCTGCCGGCCAGCGCACGTGCAGATCGCCGGCAGCCTGCGCCTCGGCCAGCGACGCACGCGTACACACCGCGCCGCCGTGCACCTGCGGCGTACCGAGCGCGGCTTCATCGAAACGCCAGCCCAGCCGCTGCAGCAGCCCCTGCGTACAGTCGGCCGGTGTGGCCGCCATGCCCAGCACGGGCGCCAGCAACAGGGCCGCGCCCATCAACCCGCCGTGCACGTTCAGCCCTGGTCCGTGCGGGCCGGTGCGGGCTCAGGAGCTGCAACGGGTGGCGGCGGCAACGGCGATGGCGTGCCCGCAGCCGGCGGCAGGTACTGCTGCAGGCGCTGGAAGAAGCGGCGATAGAAATCGGCGTCGGTGACCGTGCTGCTCGCCACTTTCACCAATGAGTCGTCATTGCTGCCGAACGGAAGCGATACCGAGCCCAGCGCACCGACGCCGACACTGGCTGACGTCGGGCTCTTCTTCAGCGCATAGCGGTCCTGCACCGCACTGACGAATACCAGCGTCTGGTTGCCACGCGGCGCGCAGGAGATGCGCAACACCAGCTGCTCGTGGTCGTCTTCGCGCGGCTGGAAGTTCTTGTTGCCTTCCACCTGTGCGTCATCGGCACGAGCGATGGCATAGCCCTGGCTGAGCAGGGTGCGTCGCGCGGCTTCACAGGCTTCACCCGGGCGGCCATCGACGGTCCGCGAGAACGTGTCGCCGGAATCGAAGGATTCGCGCAGCAACGTGCTGTCGGCGGCGCGGCCACCACAGGCCGACAGGATCAGGGCGCTGCCAAGCACCACAACAGCACTGGAAAGACGGGAGGCCCGCATGGGTACTCCTGCGAGGACGGTACCGCCAAGGGTAGTCCCGCGGCCGTGTGCGGCAGGTCGAAACCGGCGTGACCGGGCCACCGCGTTGCTGCCGGTTCATGCACGTAAAAGGGGACGGAGGGGATTAAGTCGTTTGTGGCACTTCGCTCGCCGGGCATGGCCCAGTGCCACCGTGAACGAGCTCCCCAAACAGAAAGGGGCCGGCAATGCCGGCCCCTCGGGTATCACATGCCGTCGCCGGCTCAGTCCGCCCAGCGACCGGCGCCGGTCGACTGCGGCAGCACCTGCGCCGACAGCGGGCGGTCATTGGCCAGCAGGTTCACCGCATCGGCCAGGATCGAGGCCGACTCGCGCAGCAGCGGGTCCGGACGCTTCTCGGCAGCCTTCTCGCGGGCGGCATCCTTGACGATGTCGCGCTCGTTGCCTGTCAGGCCGTCGTCGTTGCTGTCATCGGCCAGCGGGTCCAGGGCCAGGCCCAGTTCCTTGCGCATCGCCTGGCGCTCCTTGCGCTGGGTGTCCTGGCGCTCACGCTCGGCGCGGCGGGTGGCCTCGTTGAGCGAGATGTACTTCTTCGCGGCCTCGGTGCGGAACTGCTCCACGTCCTCGTTCCACCACTGGAATTCCTTGTCGGCGGCAATGCGCGCGTCATGGCGGGTTTCCAGCTTCGGCAGCAACGGCGCGAAGTTGCCGTACTGGGTGTGCGGCACGGCAGCGATGCGGGTCCACGGCAGCGCGTTGTCGTAGGTGCTCTCGCCGAACTCGGTGGCATCGACGCTGGCCGGGAAGGCCAGGTCCGGCACCACACCCTTGTGCTGGGTGCTGCTGCCGCTGATGCGGAAGAACTGGGCGATGGTCAGCTTGACCTGGCCGAAGCGCTGGGTCTCGCCACTCGGCCACCGGTCAAGGTCGACGATGTTCTGCACGGTGCCCTTGCCGAAGCTGGTCTCACCGATCACCAGGCCACGACCGTAGTCCTGGATGGCACCGGCGAAGATTTCCGAAGCCGAGGCCGAACCGCGGTTGATCAGCACCGCCAGCGGGCCATCCCATGCCACGCCCTGGTTGCGGTCGCTGTTGACGGTGACGCGGCCACCGGACTCGCGCACCTGCACCACCGGACCCTGTTCGATGAACAGGCCGGTCAATTCAATGGCTTCATCCAGCGAACCACCGCCGTTGTTGCGCAGATCCAGCACCACGCCGTCCAGCTTGTCGTTCTTGAAGCCAGCCAGCAGCTTGGCCACGTCGCGGGTGGCCGAAGCGTAGTCGGCCGCATTGCGGCGACGGCCTTCGAAGTCCTGGTAGAAGGTCGGCAGCTTGATCACGCCGACCTTGCGCGCCGGTTCGCCATTGGCGGCCGGAATGGTCATGGTCTCGCCCTTGGCGGCCTGCTCGGCCAGGCGCACCTTCTGACGGGTCAGCACCAGGGTGTGGTGCTTGCCGTCGGCACCTTCGGCAGCCGGAATGAATTCCAGCTTGACCTGGGTGTCCTTGGCGCCACGGATCTTGGCCACGACATCGTCGATACGCCAGCCGATCACATCCTCGACCAGGCCGGACTTGCCCTGGCCGACGCCGACGATACGGTCACCCGGCTTCAGCGTGCCATCCACCGCGGCCGGGCCACCGGCGATGATCTCGCGGATCACCACCACGTCATCCTGGCGCTGCAGCTGCGCACCGATGCCTTCCAGCGACAGCGACATCGCCTGGTTGAAGTTCTCGGCGGTGCGCGGGGTGAAGTAGTCCGTGTGCGGATCGACGGCACTGGTGTACGAATTCATGAAGAACTGGAAGACGTCTTCGCCCTTCAGTTCATTGACCGACTTCTCCAGCGTCGCGTAGCGCTTGTCCAGCGTCTTGCGGATGTCATCCGGCTTCTTGCCGGCCAGCTTCAGGCGCAGCCAGTCGTTCTTCACCGACTTGCGCCACAGCTCATCCAGTTCGGCGCTGCTGGCCGCCCACGGCACCTTCTTGCGGTCGTATTCGAAGCGCTCGTCGGTGGTGAAGTCCGGCTCCTGCTTGAGCAGCTTGCGCGCATAGGCCACACGTTCGCCAACGCGCTGCTTGTAGACCGCGAACACCTGGAACGCCGGCTCCAGCTCGCCGCCACGGATGGCCGAGGAGATGTTGGCTTCAAACGGCGCGAAGCGCGCCACGTCGGCCTGGGTGAAGTACTGCTTGCCGCCGTCCAGCGTCTCCAGGTAGCGCTTGAACACGTCCTTGGAGGTGGCCTCGTCCAGCGCGCGCGGGCGGTAGGCGTAACGGCTGTCGGACAGCAGGCCGTACACCAGCTTGGAGGTGGTCACCTGATCGGCGGTTGCCGCGGCGGGCAATGCCGGCGAGTCGGCCTTGGCCGCCAGCGCCAGCGGCGCGACCAGCGCCAGGGCCATCAGGAATGCGGGGGCTTTGAATTTCATTGACGTGCTCGAAGGCGCC
Source organism: Stenotrophomonas maltophilia (assembly GCF_003970865.1). Lineage (GTDB taxonomy): Bacteria > Pseudomonadota > Gammaproteobacteria > Xanthomonadales > Xanthomonadaceae > Stenotrophomonas > Stenotrophomonas maltophilia_AR. The sequence continues at coordinate 30,843 of NZ_RXLZ01000037.1, forward strand.
TTGCCAAGGGGGAGACTGCGGGGTGTTAAGACACCACGACAGTGCCGAAAGTTGCCGGGTTTGTCACCCGGCCGCGCTCGGTGGAAAACCAGCCTAGCGGGGCCGGTGTAGCAAATTGTGAATGGCTGAAGAGCGGCGCACCCAGCGGTGCCGTCTGTCCGGTTGCAGAGGGCATGGGGTTGCAAGCCCCCTGAGTCAGGGGGCGGCCGCGAAGCGGCGGGGGTGTGGGTGGTGGTAAGCCGGGGCCCACGGTGTGCGCAGCGCAGCGTGGGAAGCGGTAGCGCGCATCGCGCAACCGCTTACCGGACGCCGGCGCCCTTGGCCTGCACGTCGGCGTGGTACGACGAGCGCACCATCGGGCCGGAGGCCACGTGGCTGAAGCCCAGCTCGTAGCCGTAGTCTTCCAGCGCCTTGTAGTCCTCGGGGGTCCAGTACTTCAGCACCGGGTGGTGGTGCGCGGTCGGCTGCAGGTACTGGCCGATGGTGATCATGTCCACGTCGTGCGCGCGCAGGTCGCGCATGGTGGCCTTGATCTGTTCGAACTCTTCACCCAGGCCCAGCATGATGCCGCTCTTGGTCGGCACGTCCGGGTGCTGCGCCTTGAAGTTCTTCAGCAGGTTCAGCGACCACTGGTAGTCCGCACCCGGGCGCACGTTGCGGTACAGGTCCGGCACGGTTTCGATGTTGTGGTTGAACACATCCGGCGGGTTCTGCGCCAGGATCTCCAGCGCGCGCTCCATGCGGCCCTTGCCGCGGAAGTCCGGGGTCAGCACTTCGATGCGGGTGCCCGGCGACTTCGCGCGGATGGCGGTGATGCAGTCGACGAAGTGCTGTGCACCGCCGTCGCGCAGGTCATCGCGGTCGACGCTGGTCACCACCACGTACTTCAGGCCCATGTCGGCCACGGTCTGGCCCAGGCTGGCCGGCTCGTTGGCATCGGGCGGCTTCGGTCGGCCGTGTGCCACGTCGCAGAACGAGCAGCGGCGGGTGCAGACCTCGCCCAGGATCATGAAGGTGGCGGTGCCGTGACCGAAGCACTCGTGGATGTTCGGGCAGCTGGCTTCCTCGCACACGGTCACCAGGCGGTTCTCGCGCAGCTTGGCCTTCAGGTTCTGCACGGCATTGCCCGAGGGAATGCGCACGCGGATCCAGGACGGCTTGCGCAGCACCGGCGCGTCGGCGAACTGCACCGGCGAGCGGTTGATCTTGTCACCGCCCAGCTGCTTGACCCCGGCCTGCAACGGCGCGGCGGACGGAGAGTCGCCCTGCACGATCTGCAGGGGAATGGAACGGGCGGTGGTTTCAGTCATGGCAGTTCCGGGGGGCGGTCAGGCGGCCGCAGAAAGATCAGGCAGTTCGGGCGTGGGCTGCAGCAGCAGGCCGAACTGGCGGGCCAGGTGGTCCAGCAGCACCGGCTTGACGGCCTCCATCCCGGAGGGCCCGCCCAAGTCTACTACCGAGGTCACCTGCAACCCCTGATAGCCACAGGGGTTGATACGGTGGAAAGGCTCCAGGTCCATGGCCACGTTGAAGGCCAGGCCATGGAAGGTACAGCCGCGGCGCACGCGGATGCCGAGCGCGGCGATCTTGGCGCCACCGACGTAGACGCCCGGGGCGCCCTCGCGGCGTTCGGCGCCGATGTTCCACTCGGCCAGGGTATCGATGATGGCCTGCTCGATGCGGCACACGTAGTCGCGCACACCGATGCCCAGCCGTGGCAGGCGCAGCAGCGGATAGACCACCAGCTGGCCGGGGCCGTGATAGGTCACCTGGCCGCCACGGTCCACGTGCAGCACCGGGATCTCGCCCGGCGCCAGCACGTGCTCGTCCTTGCCGGCCTGGCCCAGGGTGAATACCGGGTCGTGCTCGACCACCCACAGCTCATCGGCGTCGGCCTCGCTGCGCTGGTCAGTGAAGCGCTGCATGGCGCGCCACACCGGTTCATAGGCCTGGCGGCCAAGGTCGCGGACCAGCGCCGGACGCGGCGCGCGGTCTTCCGGGGCGGCTTCGGCCGGGCAGCTGTCGGCTACAGCGTCCACTTCACTTCCGGGTGGTCGCGCAGCGCCTGGTGCGCCAGATCGTACTGTTCGCGGCTTTCGGCCTTGAACACGATGCGGACGGAGACGTACTTGCCGTTGGTGGAATGCTTCCAGCTGATGCGTTCGTTCACCACATCGATGCCGGCAGCCAGCAGCAGGCGGGGAAGCTCATGTTCCAGGCCGCGGTTGGCCGGGCCCATGGCACTGAGCTCGAACTGGCCGGGGAACTGGAAGCCGTGGTCGGGGTTGTCGGACTTGATTTCCATGCCCCCCATTATCGGGCCGCAGGGCAACAAACCCAAGAGTATTCATCAACGTCAAACAGTGCACCGGTGAGTCGCTGCGTTGCAGCTGAACGGCCGTTCAGTATTGGCCGTTGCCCCATGGGGCGCCGCAGGACGGTGCAGGATTGTCTTCACGAGACAATGTCGTTTTCGGAACAGACAAGTGATTCGAACGCGCTCGTTCCATCACGTTCGCGCGAGTACCGTGTCGCAGCATATAACGACAGACAGAAACAACTTCTCCCATGAGCCCCCCTTCCCAACGCCGCCTTGCAGCCCTCGGGCTGTCCGGCCTGCTGGCTGCTGCCCTCCCCCTCGCCGCCCAGGCGGCCGAACAATGTGGCCCGGACGCGATGCGCGACCACCCGCCGCAGATCAATTTCCGCGTCGACAATGACCTGTTCGGCGGCCGCCACCAGGACCAGGGCTACACCAACGGTGCACTGTTGACCCTGGTCTCGCCCAATCTGGTCGATTACACCGACGACCCCTGCCTGCCGCGCATGGCGCGCTGGGTGAACCAGTACCTGGAAGGGCTGCATCCGGGCAAGTTCGAACAGCAGAACATGATCTTCAGCATCGGCCAGGGCATCTTCACCCCGACCGATTTCAGCCGCAGGGACCTGATCGAGGACGACCGTCCTTACGCCGGCGTACTGATCGCAAACTTCGGTTTCAATGCGCGCAGCGGCGACCGCCTGCAAACCACCCAGCTGACGCTGGGCGTGGTCGGCCCGTGGGCACAGGGCAAGCAGGTGCAGAATGCCGTGCACGAAGTGCTGGGCGACGAGAAATTCAAGGGCTGGGACAACCAGCTGCACAACGAGCCCCTGTTCATGCTGACCCATGAGCGCATGCGCCGCTGGCCGGGCGATGCCAGCGTCAATGCCGATGGCTGGGGTTGGGACGCGATCAGCCACTACGGTGGGTCGATCGGCAACCTGGAAACCAAGGCCAACCTCGGCGGTGAAGTGCGCTTCGGCTGGAAGCTGCCGGACGACTTCGGCAGCACGCCGTTGCGCCCGGCCGGTGAGAACACTGCACCGACCCGCGGCGGACGGCCCAATGGCTGGTCCTGGCACCTGTTCGCGACCTCGGACGCTGCCTGGGTGATCCGCGACATCACGCTGGATGGCAACACGTTCCGCAACAGTCACAGCGTGGACAAGCGCCATGTGGTGGCCTACGGCGGCTATGGCGTGGCCGTGATGTACGGACGCTGGAAGTTCGCCGCGGCGCGTTACCACAGCACGCGCGAGTTCAACGGCCAGCGCGAAGCACCGGTGTTCGGCAGCTTCACCATCAGCCGATCGCTGTAAGCGAAGCGCTGATGGGAGTGCCGGCCGCTGGCCGGCTGCCGGCATATCCGGATGGGTTCATGAGGAGCCGGCCAGCGGCCGGCACTACCCAAATCCGGCGGGAATCATGCGGAGCCGGCATCCCGAAACGGAAAAGGCCGGCATTTGCCGGCCTTTTCGATCACCACGCCGTGGCGTGGATCATTCCGATTCCCACCACATCCAGAAGCTGTCCCACAGGCGCTTGAAGAAACCGGCCTGTTCAACGGCAGCCACCGCCACCAGCGGCGCTTCGGCCACCAGCTTGCCATCCAGCATCACCTTCACGGTGCCGATCTGCTGGCCGGCGGTGAACGGTGCTTCCAGGGTCTTGGGCACATCGATGCTCGGCTTCAGGTCGTTGTAGCGGCCGCGCGGCACGCTCACCAGCATCGGCTGGGCCACGCCCAGCTGCACCTTGTCGGTGGTGCCCTTCCAGACCTTGTGCTCGGCCACGGCCTTGCCCGGCTCGTACAGACGGTGGGTCTCGAAGAAGCGGAAGCCCCAGTTCAGCAGGGCCAGGCTGTCATCGGCACGCTGCTTTTCCGACTGGCCGCCCAGCACCACGGCCACCAGACGCTGGTCACCACGCTGGGCCGAGCTCATCAGGCAGTAACCGGCTTCCGAGGTGTGACCGGTCTTGATGCCGTCCACGCTGCCATCGCGCCACAGCAGCAGGTTGCGGTTCGGCTGCTTGATGTTGCCGACCTGGAATTCCTTGATCTTGTTGTACGCGTAGGTTTCCGGGTAATCGCGCACCATCGCGCGGCCCAGCAGTGCCAGATCGTAGGCGCTGCTGTGGTGACCCGGAGCGGTCAGGCCATGGGCGTTGACGAAGTGCGAATTCTTCATGCCGATCTTGGCGGCATAGCTGTTCATCAGCGAAGCAAAGGCTTCCTCGCTGCCAGCCACGTGTTCGGCCAGGGCGATCGCGGCGTCATTGCCGGACTGGATCGCCATGCCCTTTTCCATGTCTTCCAGGCGCGCGGTCTGGTTGACCGGGAAGCCGCTGTAGCTGCCATCGGTACCCGCGCCACCTTCGCGCCAGGCGCGCTCGCTCATCATCACCTGGTCATCCGCACGGACCTTGCCGTTCTTGACCTCGGCAGCGATCACGTAGGACGTCATCACCTTGGTGATGCTGGCCGGAGCCAGCTGTTCGTTGATGTTTTCACCGGCCAGCACCTGGCCGGTGGCGTAATCAATCAGCACCCAGGCCTTGGACACGCTGGGCGCGGGCGCCGGCGGAGTGGCAACAGTGGCCGGGGCGGCAGCGGCGGCAGGCGTCGGCGTGGCCGGGGTCGGCAGCGGCGTCTGGGCGGAAGCCAGGCCCACCACCAGGGTGGCGGCCAGGGCGGTGGCGGCGGAACGGAAATTCATTGGACAGCAGGCTCCAGGGGACGGCCGGGAATGGAGGGTGGAACGTAACGGCCATTGTAAGGCCGGGGGAGCATGGGCCGGCAGCACCGGCCCGGGCGGATCAATCCTTGACGATCTGCGGCGAACCCAGGCCCAGACCGGCGATGCGGCCGGCAAGTTCCGCAGCACTGGCATGGTCGCTGGCGGGAACGCGCAGGCGGAACAGCGTGCGGCCACCGGCGGCGATGTCACTGATGGTCGCGCCAACGATGCCGGCGGCGTTGAGCTGGCCCATCGCACGGTTGGCATTGTCGCGGCTGGAGAAGCTGGCGACCTGCACCATCACCGCCCCCACCACCTGCTGCGACAGGCTGGGTGCGGCCGGCGTGGTCGATGCGCTGCGCACCGGTGCCGGCGCCACTGCGCGCGGAGTGGTGCTGGCCACGACAGCCGCAGCGGGCGCCGGCGCCGTGCTGCGCACCGGCGGCGCGCTCGGCGGCAGGCTGCTGACCGCCACGTCCGGCAGCGTGCTGGCCACGCCCTGGGTGGTGGCCGGCTGGCCACGCGCAGGCATGCTGTCGCCCGGCAGGCGCTTGACCAGGCGATCGATGTCGCTGTCGGCGGTGGCGCGTGCGGCCGGCGTCGGGCGCGCACTGGCCACAGCGGCCGCAGCTGCTGCTTCGGCGGCACGGCGCTCGCGGCGCGACGGCTTCTGCGCCAGCAGGTTGCCCTCACCCGGCTGCAGCGCGCGTACCTCCACGTTGCCGGTGCCACGCTGGGTGATGCCCAGGCGCACAGCGGCGGCATAGCTGAGATCGACCACGCGGCCATCATGGAACGGACCGCGATCGTTGACGCGCACGATCACCGACTCGCCGTTGTCGAGGTTGGTCACGCGGGCGAAACTGGGCAGCGGCAGCGTCTTGTGCGCAGCGGTGAACTGATACATGTCGTAGACCTCGCGGTTGGAGGTCAGGCGGCCATGGAACTTGGCGCCGTAGTACGACGCAGTGCCGCGCTCGACATAGTTGCGGGTGTCGTCGAGCACTTTGTACGACTTGCCCAGCACCACGTACGGCGTCTTGTTGCCGATCGCCGAGCGTTCTTCCGCGGTCACTTCCGGCTCGGGGATGCAGGCCACGTTGGGAATGTAGTCCGGCGTGCTGTCACGCACGCCCGGCTTGTACAGGCCACCGGCGGTGTAGTTGCCGCGCGTGCTCAGGTCTTCCTTGGCCGCCGCGTAGGGCGAGCCTTCCGGGCAGTGGGCCGGGCGTGAGCCGCGCCCCTGCACCAGGGTGCCACCCGACTTGCCACCATGGCCGGCCGTGGCCGGCTTCTTCGGCGCGCTGCTGCAGGCAGCCAGCGCGAGGACGATCAAGCCTGGGACCAGCCATCTGATGTTCATGCCGGGGGCAGCTCCTGTCCGGCGATGGCCTGGGACAACTGGAACACGGCCATCGCGTACATCTTCGAGAGGTTGTAGCGGGTGATCGCGTAGTAGTTCTGGAAGCCCAGCCAGTACTGCTTGCCGGTGCTGCCTTCAAGCGTGATCGGCGTGGCCGTGGCGCCCGGCTGCACTGCAGTGCTGGGCTGGTAGCCGCGCTGCGCCAGGTCGGCCAGCGACCAGGTCGGCATCCACTCGGTCGGATTGAATTCCTCGCGGCCCGGCGCCAACGTGGCCGGCACGGCCACCTGGCCACCCCGCACCCAGCCGCCCTTCTTCACGAAGTAGTTGGCAATGGACGAGAACACGTCGTCGTAGCTGGTGAACAGATCGCGGCGGCCATCGCCGTTGCCGTCCACCGCGTAATCCAGATAGCTGGACGGCATGAACTGGCCCATGCCCATCGCACCGGCATAACTGCCCTTGAGCGTGGTGATGTTCAGGTTTTCTTCGCGGCCCAGCTCGAACAGCTTGGCCAGTTCATCGCGGAAGAACAGCTCGCGGCGCACTTCGCGTTCCAGCTTGGCCGGGTCGCCGCTGCGCGGGTAATAGAACGCCAGCGTGTACAGCGCATCGAGCACGCGATGGCTGCCGGCATTCTTTCCGTAGCTGGTTTCCACGCCGATGATCGCCACGATCACTTCGGCCGGCACACCGGTGCGCTGCTGCACGCGATCCAGTTCGGCGCGATGCTGGGCCAGGAACGCACGGCCGCCATCAATGCGCGCCTTGCTGATGAACATCGGCCGGTATTCGTTCCACGGCTTGACCCGTTCGGCCGGGCGCGACATCGCGGCGATGATCGGCTGGCGCACCTGCGCCTGGTCGAGCACGCTGCTGATCTGCTCCGGCTTCAGGCCATAGCGCTTGGCGGTATCGGCAATGAAGCGGGCCCGTGCGACCTCGAACGGCACCGGGGTGAGATCGACCGGCGGCGCGGTGGCAGCGGCGGCTTCGGGCGCGGCCTCGGCCGGGCCATGGGCCTTGGCGGCGGGCTGGCGCGGCGTACTGCTGGCCTGGGGCGAAGACGGTGGGGACTTCGGCTGGGTCGCGCAGGCGACCAGGCCGAGGGTGAGCATGCAGGCCAGAGTGCGTCGAATCATCGTCGCAGGTTAGCAGGTCATGGATGAATTAAAACCCCTAACACCATGAATCACAACGATTTGCCTGCGAACAGCGGGAAATGTGAAGACGTCGTGATCGCACTTCCCCATTCAGATAGAGGTTGCCGGTTGCGTCCCCATCCCCGCAGACGCAACCGGCGACCGGATCCGGTCGGTACCCGCGCGGCTGCCGCTCCCCAGTGGCAGTGCTCCGCGCTCCCTGTACCCGTTGGATCAGTACTGCTTCCCGCCCGACGCCCCCTCGCGCTGCAACGATTGACGGCGCGCCGTGCCGAACGGGCCGCCATTGTGCAGGCCGATTACGACAAGTCCATTGATCAGGATCAACGCGCTGTAAAAGTGTGAACCAGCTAACGCTTTTTCCGGACTTTGGTCCGCGGGTGTGCTGTCGTGCATCGTTGTGAGAACGCTTCCACAACGGGCGTTGCGCAGAGTCAGGAAGTTTCCAGCCAACGGCGCAGCCCCTCGCGGGTGGCCGCGAAAAGCAGTTCACGGGTGGGGCCGGGTAGATGGGCTGCGCAGGGGGCGCTGCAAGTACATCCATGTAAGCTCGGTCGCCGCATCCATGCGGCTCACGCCCCTGCGCAGCCCATCTACCCGGCCACGGACAGGTTCCGTGCGCGTCTACCCACGGAGAAGTAAAGAGAAGATCAAAAGCAAAAACGGCTTGGCGGGTCGCTTCATTGCCTTGTGTGGAGCCGAAGGCAGCGGCAGGAGCCGCTGCCAACGTCGACCATGGCGACGGCCCGAAGGGTGCCGGTCAGGACGACCGGCATAGCCATGCTCGGCTCACGAGCAAGCGCAGCGCCGCGACCCGCTTTTGATCTTCTCTTTCTTCTCCGTGGGTGGCGGGCCGCCAAAATCTGTCAGAGGGCGGTCGGGTTGGGTACGCGGGGGTGTCAGCCGCATGGATGCGGCTGCCAAGCCTCCAGGGACGGATTCACGGCGTCCTCCGCGTACCCAACCCGACCGGCCCATCCCGCGGCTTCTGCTTTCCGCGACCACCCAGACACCACCCACGAGGGGCTGCGCCGTTGGCTGGAAACCCTATCCCCCGTGCACGGGCCGGTGCCCACGCACCGCCATCACCAACCCGATGCCGGCCAACAGCGAGACCGCCGATGTCCCGCCATAACTGATCAACGGCATCGGAATGCCCACCACCGGCAACAGGCCGGAAATCATTCCACCGTTCACCAATACGTAGACGAAGAACGCCAGCCCCAGGCTGCCGGCCAGCAATCGCGCATGCGTGTCGCGCGCGTGCACTGCGATCCACAGGCAACGCCCGACCACGAACAGGTACAGCGCGAACAGCGTCGCCACACCGATCCAGCCGAACTCCTCGGCCAGCACCGAAAACGCGAAGTCGGTGGTGTACTCGGGCAGGAAATCCAGCGTGGCCTGCGTGCCCTGCCCCCAGCCACGCCCCTGCCAGCCACCGGACCCGATCGCGATGCGCGATTGCAGGATGTTCCAGCCGGTGCCAAGCGGATCTGCCGCCGGATCGAGGAAGGTCAGCACGCGATCCTTCTGGTACTGACGCAACAGACCGAACCACGCCAGCGGTGCGGCCACCGCCAGCCCCGCCGCACCCGTTGCCACCCAGCCCCAGTGCAAGCCGGCCAGCAACAACGCAAACACGCCACTGGCAGTGACCAGGGTGGCGGTGCCGAGATTCGGCTGCATCAGGATCAGCACGGCGGGAACGCCGATCAGCACTGCGGCCGTCAGCACCGTACGTGGCGAGGGCGGCAACGGCTGCCGGTGCAGGTACCAGGCCATCATCAACGGCAGGCTGAGCTTGAGCAGCTCCGATGGCTGCAGGTAGAAGACGCCCAAGTTGAGCCAGCGCTGCCCGTACTTGCCGGTACCGATCACATACACCGCCATCAGCGGCAGCATCGACAACGCATACAACGCCGGTGTCCACGCGCGCAGGCGCAGCAGCGATACACGCGACAGCAGCCACATCGCCACCAGGCCACCGGCAAAGCGCGCCGCCTGCCCGGCTACCGGGCCGGACACGCTGTGCAGCACCGCCAGGCCCGTGCCCATCAGGATCAACAACGCGACCAGCAACGGCAGGTCGATCGTGCGCACCGCCTCACGGCAGCGGCCAAGCATTCGTTTCCATTCCACGCGCGCCACGGTAGCAACGGGCGCTTGCGTGAAGCTGTCATGGTGCTTCTGCGTTTGTTAGTGTCGAGCCATGCTCGGCTCGGGGCCTGCGTGCACGGTACAAAGGGCAGCCGAGCATGGCTCGGCTCTACAGGAAGCGGAAGCAGTTGCGCCGGCTCGACTCTACAGAAGAGCGCGGCCGAGTTAACCGTAGCCGCCGTGCACCGGATTGTGACTGCGCACCGCCATCACCAACCCGAAGCCGGCCAGCAGTGACACCGCCGAGGTACCGCCGTAGCTGATCAGCGGCATCGGCACGCCCACCACCGGCAGCAGGCCGGAAATCATCCCGCCGTTCACCAGCACGTAGACGAAGAACGCCAGGCCGGTGGCACCGGCCAGCAGACGCGAATAGGAATCGCGCGACTGGCTGGCGATCCACAAGCAGCGCCCGATCACCACCAGGTACAGCGCCAGCACGGTGGCCACGCCGATCCAGCCGAATTCCTCGCTCAGCACCGAGAACGCGAAGTCGGTGGTCTGCTCGGGAATGAAGTTCAGGTGCGACTGCGAGCCTTCGCCCCAGCCCTTGCCATCGAAGCCGCCGGAACCAATCGCGATCTTCGACTGGATGATGTTCCAGCCGGCCCCCAGCGCATCCATCTCCGGGTCCAGGAACATCATGATGCGGTCCTTCTGGTACGGCCGCAGCAGCCAGAACCAGGCCACCGGCGCGACCGCAGCCACGCCGCCTACGCCCAGGCCGACCCACCACCATGGCAGGCCTGCCAGCAGCAGTACGAACACACCGCTGGCGGCGATCAGCACACCGGTGCCGAAGTCCGGCTGCAACATCACCAGGCCGGTTGGTACGCCGATGATGACCAGGGACACGAGCACGGTGTTGAAGCGCGGTGGCAGCGGCATCTTGTGCAGGTACCAGGCCACCATCATCGGCAGGCTGACCTTCAGCAGCTCGGCCGGCTGCAGGTAGAAGAATTTCAGGTCCAGCCACTGCCGGCCGTATTTGCCGGTGCCCAGCACGAACACCGCCAGCAACGGGATCATCGAGATCGCGTAGATCATCGGCGTGGCCGAGCGGATGCGCAGGATCGGTACCCGCGAGATGCCCCACAACGCGGCCATGCCCACTGCGAAGCGCGCGCCCTGGGCCATCACCAGGCCGTCGCCACCGGCACTCTTCAGCGTGGCCAGGCCGATCACCATCAGCGCGCCCAGGGCCAGGCACAGCACCCAGTCCAGCGTGCTGAAGAAGCGGCGCAGCATGTCGCCGGCCCAACGCAGGAACACTCTCATCGTGCGGGCTCCGCGGTGGTCGGACGCGGCGTGGCCGGCAACGCGGACGCAACCGGCGTCCCCGGCTGCGGTGCGGGTGCGGGTGCGGGTGCCGGTTCCGGCGCGGGCACGCCGACCAGCACCGGGTGTTCGCCCAGCTGTGCCGCAGCAAGGTCACCGGCCTGGCGTGCGCCCACGTCTTCGTTGTCGAATGCGGTCGCACCGATCGCGGTGGTGCCGCGTTCGCTGTCCAGCGGCTGCATGCCTTCAGGCATCTTGCCCAGCAGATAGGCGTCGAACACCTTGCGTGCGATCGGCGCGGCCGCCGCACCGCCGTAGCCGCCGCCCTCCACCGCGATCGCCAGCGCGATCACCGGCTGGTCGACCGGCGCGAAACCGACGAACAGCGCGCGGTGGCGCAGGTGCATCGGCAGGCTCTTCGGATTCACCGCGGCGGTGCCCTTGCGGCTGATGACCTGTGCGGTACCGGTCTTGCCGGCCATCGTGTACGGCGCGCCGGCCGCCATCCGTGCCGCACTGCCGCCAGGCAGCATGGTGGCCATCATGCCTTCGCGCACCGCCTGCAGGTTGTTCGGGTTTGGACTGACCGGTTTGCTCTCGCCCGGGTCGGTCGCCATCCAGTCATGGTCGAACCCGGCACGCTGCTGGATGACCAGATGGGGCGTGCGCAGCTGCCCGTTGGCCAGCCCACTGACACCCCGTGCCAGCTGCAGCGGGGTGACCTTCCAGTCACCCTGGCCGATGCTGATGTTGACTGTATCGCCCGGGTACCAGGCTTCCTTGCGGCTCTTCCGCTTGTAGGCCGGCGACGGCAGGATGCCGCCGATCTCGCCGGTCAGGTCGATACCGGTCGGTTGGCCGAAGCCGTAGTACTCCATGTAGTGGTCGAAGCGCTCGATGCCCAGGTCCAGCGCCAGCTTGTAGTAGTAGGTGTTGACCGACTGCGCGATGGATTTGCGCAGGTCGGTCCAGCCATGGCCGCCGCGGTGCGAGTCACCCCAGCCACGCGAGGTGCCGGGCAGGTAGAACATGCCGGTAGACAACACCTTGTCTTCCGGGCGGCGCACGCCGGAATCGAGGCCGGCCAGGCCGATCAGCGGCTTCAGCGTGGAACCGGGCGCGACGCCACCGAGCACCAGGCGGTTGAACTGTGGCCGCGACGGGTTGTCGTTCAGTGCCTTGAAGTCGGCATGGGAAATGCCGTTGACGAACAGGTTGGGGTCGTAGGACGGCAGGCTGACCATCGCCAGCACTTCGCCGGTGCGCGGGTCCATCGCCACCGCCGAACCTTCCTGGTCACCGAAGGCGGCCACCATGGCGCGCTGCAGGTCGGCGTCGATCGACAGCCGCAGATCGGCGCCGGACTGCGCGGCAACGCGGCCAATGGTCCGGATCGCACGGCCCTGCACGTTGGTCTCGACCTGCTCGTAGCCGACCTTGCCGCGCAGCTGCTGCTCGTAATAGCGCTCCAGGCCGGACTTGCCGATGTGGGTCAGTGCCGCGTTGCCCTCGCCGAGGATCTCCAGGTCCTTGTCATCGACGCGGCCGACGTAGCCGATGATGTGCGCGAACAGATCGCCATACGGGTAGCGACGGGTCAGGTAGGGTTCCAGCTCGACACCGGGGAAACGCCAGCGATCGACGGCGAAGCGTGCCATCTCCTCGTCGCTCATGCGCAGCTTCAGCGTGACCGGCAGGAACTTGCGCCGCGCCTTGCGCGACTTGTTGAACGCTTCCAGCTCTTCCGGGCTGATGTTGATGATCTTGGCCAGCCCTTCCAGGGTGGCGTCCATGTCCTTGACCTTGTCCGGGGTCACGTCCAGGCGGAAGGCCGGCACGTTCTCGGCCAGCAGGCGGCCGTTGCGGTCGTAGATCATGCCGCGCCCGGGCACCACCGGGCGCGGCTTGATGCGGTTGGCTTCCGAGCGCGTGGCGTAGACGTCGTGGTCCAGCACCTGCAGCTTGAAGTACCAGCCGCCCAGGCCCAGCAGGCAGACCAGCACGCCCAGGAAACCCAGCGCCGCGCGGCGGCGGAACTGTTCGGCTTCGGCGTGCGGATTCTTGACCTGGCGGCGCGGGATCATGGCTCAGCGCCCGCGCTTACCGAAGCGCACCGCATCCAGCAGCACGAACACCAGCGGCCACAGGCCCATGCCCAGCAGCGGTGCCCACCAGTACGACCACGGCAGGGTGGGTTCACCCACCAGGATGTGCACCAGCGCGCTGACGATGCGGTCGTTGAACAGCAGGCCGCCGATGGCCAGCATCTGCTGTGACATCGGGAAGAAGCGGATGCGCGCACGGAAGCGCTGCAGGATGAAGGCCAGCATCACCAGCCGCAGTGCCTGTTCGCCGAGCACGCCGCCGTACAGCAGGTCGGCGATGACGCCACTGGCGAAGGCGATGCCCAGGCCGACCCGCTCAGGCGCTTCGATCACCCAATAGGCCAGCACCAGCGCCAGCCAGTACGGACGCAGCGGCTGCAGCAGCGCCGGCAGCGGCAGCAGGCCCAGCAGCAGCGCCACCACCAGGCTGGCCGGCAGCACCCACGGGTTGTCGCGCAGGCGGCTCATCGCCGGGCCTCCGGCGTGGTCGGTTGCCGGCCAGCGGCCGGCACTACCGTGGGGCTGGCCGGAGTAGAGCCCCCTTGTTGTTCAAGGGGGCGCGCCGAAGGCGCGGGGTCAAGGGAGGATGCGGGGGCAGCATTCCTCGTCGCAGACGGGGATTGCTGCCGGCCAGCGGCCGGCACTACCGTCGCCGACCCGGCATCGGGTGGAGAGCCCCCCTCTTGTTGAGGGGGGCGCGCTGAAGGCGCGGGGGTAAGGTGGAATGCCCCCCCGGCAGCCTGGTTTGCCGAAGGCAAACTTGGCTGAAGCAATTCGCTGGCCGCAGGCAAGCGAATTGCTGCGCCCGGGCGCAGCAGCAGCACGTCACGACCGCGGTCGAGCTGGGCCGCCGGCTTTAGTTCGCCGACCAGGAAGGCATGGGTATCGTCTGGACGCAGGCCGGTGATGCTGCCGACCGGGAAGCCGGCCGGGAAGCGACCACCGAGGCCGGAGGTGACGATCTCATCGCCCACTTCCACGCCGGCGCTGAGCGGGATGTCGCGCAGTTCCAGCTTGTCGCCGCGGCCGTAGACGATCAGGCGCACGCCGTTGCGGGCCACAGTCACCGGCACGGCATGGTCGGGGTCGGTCAGCAGCAGCACGGTGGAGGTGCCGCCGGTGACGCTGATCACCTGGCCCATCAGGCCGCCGGCATCGATCACCGCCTGGCCGACGTGCACGCCTTCGCGGCTGCCGGCGTCGAGCACCAGGCGCTGCTTCACCGGGTCCAGGTCGATGTCCAGGATCGGCGCCAGCTGCACGTCCAGGCCACTGCGCTCGGCCACGTTCAGCAGTTCGCGCAGCTGGGCGTTGTCCAGCGCGGCGGTCTGCAGGCGGGTCAGGCGCGCGTTGGCCAGCAGCAGCTGGTTGCGCAGTTCACGGTTCTCGTTGACCAGCTGGCCGTGGCTGGCCGCCGAGTCCTTGACCTGGTTGCCGAGCTTGCCCGGCAGGCCCGCCAGTGCCCATACCGGCTGCACCAGACTGTTGGCCTGCCCGCGCAGCTGCGCGAGCCAGCCGGCCTGGTCGTCAAGCACGATCAGGGTGATGGCCAGTGCGAGATAAGCCAGCAGACGCAGCGGGCTGGCGGCATCACCGGATCGGGAAGCAACGGGAGGTCCGGCGTAGGGCGGCACGGCAACGATTCAACTGGCAGAAGGCGGAAGGGAAACACGCGGGCGCCCCGCCGGTGCCGGCCCACCCTCGTGGTGGGCCGCACCCCGGAGGGGCGCTGCGGGCGCAGGCAGCCGGGACGGCTTATTCCGGCGCAAAGAACTCGTTGCCGTGCATGTCGACCAGCTCCAGCGCACGGCCACCGCCGCGGGCCACGCAGGTCAGCGGATCGTCCGCCACCTGCACGTGCAGGCCGGTTTCCTCGGAAATCAGGCGGTCCAGGTCGCGCAGCAGGGCGCCACCACCGGTCAGCACGATGCCGCGCTCGGCGACGTCGGCGCACAGTTCCGGCGGGGTCTGCTCCAGCGCCAGCTTGACCGCGCTGACGATGCCCGACAGCGGCTCGTGCAGGGCTTCAAGCACCTCGTTGGAGCTGATCTTGATCATCTTCGGCACACCCTCGGCGAGGTTGCGGCCGGAGATTTCCATCTCGATCACTTCCGCCTGCGGGTAGGCGCAGCCCAGCTCGACCTTGATGCGCTCGGCGGTGGCTTCACCGATCAGCATGCCGTGGTTGCGGCGCACGTAGTTGGTGATCGACTCGTCGAAGCGGTCGCCACCGATGCGGACCGACGCCGAATAGACGATGCCGTTGAGCGAGATCACCGCCACTTCGGTGGTGCCGCCGCCGATGTCGATGACCATCGAGCCACGCGCTTCGGTAACCGGCATGCCGGCGCCGATCGCGGCGGCCATCGGCTCTTCGATCAGGAACACGTCACGGGCACCGGCTTCCTCGGCCGATTCCTTGATCGCGCGGCGCTCGACCTGGGTCGAACCGGCCGGCACGCAGACCAGCACGCGCGGGCTCGGGCGCAGCACGCGCGACTTGTGCACCTTCTTGATGAAATGCTTGAGCATCGCCTCGGTATAGGTGAAGTCGGCGATGACGCCGTCCTTCATCGGGCGGATGGTGGTGATGTGGCCCGGGGTACGGCCAAGCATCTGCTTGGCTTCGGCGCCTACGGCTGCCACCGAGCGGGTGCCACCGATGGCACGGTCCTGACGCACGGCCACGACCGATGGCTCGTTCAGCACGATCCCCTGCCCGCGCACGTAGATGAGGGTGTTGGCCGTGCCCAGGTCGATGGACAGGTCGTTGGAGAACATGCCACGGAGTTTCTTGAACATCTGAGGAAGGAGTCCTGAGGGGTGTCGTGCCCGCCGCGGGATGGCGAAAAAATGGGCAGAAATCGAGGCCGACAAGCCTAGCAACCCGCCTGCCGCCGAGCAAGGAAAAAACTAGCTGAACCCGCGTCTTCACAGGCTTTCGGCCTGATCGGGTCTCACCCGGTTCTGGCCCTGAGCGGCACCAGCGGGTAACCTTTGCGCCGTCGGGCGCCCAAGGGCGCCGTTTGCTTGCCCGCTGAACCGGGCCGGCCCACCCCAAAATTCACCGCATAGGCTTACATCGATGTCCGCTCTGATCTGTGGTTCTCTTGCCTTCGACACCATCATGGTGTTCCCGGACCAGTTCAAGAATCACATCCTGCCGGACAAGGTGCACATCCTGAACGTGTCCTTCCTGGTCCCACGCATGCGCCGCGAGTTCGGCGGCTGCGCCGGCAACATCGCCTACAACCTGCACCTGCTGGGCGGCCAGCCGATCCCGATGGGCACGGTGGGTTCGGACTTCGGCCCGTACCGCGAGTACTTCGAAGGCCTGGGCATCGACCTGTCGCGCGTGCGCGTGATCGACGAGCTGTTCACCCCGCAGGCGTTCATCACCACCGACCACGACAACAACCAGATCACCGCCTTCCACCCGGGCGCGATGATGCGCTCCTACGAAAACCACGTGCGTGGCGTACCGGGCGTGACCCTGGGCCTGGTCGGCCCGGACGGCCGCGAAGGCATGATCCAGAACGCGCAGGAATTCCACGAGGACGGTATCCCGTTCATCTTCGACCCGGGCCAGGCCATGCCGCTGTTCAACGGCCCGGAACTGCGCGAGTTCATCGAGCAGGCCGATTACGTGGTGGTCAACGATTACGAGTCGAACCTGCTGCAAGAACGCACCGGCTGGGACGAGAAGGAGATCGTCAGCCGGGTCAAGGCCTACATCACCACCCGCGGCCCGAAGGGCGCGGTCATCCACACCCCGGAAAAGAGCTACGACATCCCGCCGGCGCACGAGCGCCGCGTGGTCGACCCGACCGGCTGTGGCGATGCCTTCCGCGCCGGCCTGATCTACGGCATCCAGAAGGGCTACGACTGGCTGACCATCGGCCGCATGGGCAACCTGATGGGCGCGCTGAAGGTCGAGCACCCGGGCACCCAGAACCAGCGCTTCACCTTCGATGAGTTCAACGAGCAGTTCAAGCAGCAGTTCGGTTACGCGCTGGGCGCGTAAGCCGAACTGCCCGCGCATCCCACCTTATCCCCGCGCCTTCGGCGCGCCCCCTTGAACAACAAGGGGGCTTACCACCCGATGCGCTGCTGGGAATGCTGTTGGTAGGTGTCGACCTTGGTCGACACGCTGTGCCCTGGTAGGTGTCGACCTTGGTCGACACTGCCGGCCAGCGGCCGGCACTACCCCTTCTGCTGCCAGGCCGCCAACAGCTCGCGGCAATCGGCGAAATGCCAGTCGGCGCTGCCGGGCCACGGGTTCTCCGGCAGGTTGACCAGCACGGTATGGGCGCCCGCGGCGCGCCCGCACTCCAGATCGTAAGCGTGGTCACCGACCATCACCGCCTCTGCAGCCCCGATTCCCCAGCGATGAAGATGCTGCTGCAGGCCATCCGGCGACGGCTTCGGCACCGCTTCATCGCGGCCGATGATGTCAGCATCGTCGAACAACGCCCCGACACCGATCGCGTCCAGCGTCAGCTTCGCCAACGCATGATCGTTGCGGGTCAGGATGCCCAGCCGGCAACCCGCCGCCGACAGCGCGCGCAGCAGCTTCACCGCACCCGGCGCCGGCAGCGCCTCCTCGGCCAGCGCACGCTCGTGATCCAGCAGCCACTCACGCTTGGCCTGCGCCGGTGCGTCCGGCAGCGCCGCGATATGGTCGAGGATGTCTTCCTCCGCGGCGATCTCCAGCGCGTGGCGGATCGCGGCGAAATCATGCACGGCGACGGTCAGCGTGCCATCCATGTCGAAGACCCAGTGCCGGATCGCGGACAACGCGTGCACTGCGCTGCCCGCCGCAACCATCACTGCCACCACTGCGGCATGCGGCTGGCGTCGACGCCACCGGTTTCGAACACCGCGGTGCGCGTGCCGCCGGCCTTGACCGGGAACTCGATGCTGATCGACTTGCCCTTGCGCGCCAGCTTCCACAGCGCCTTCTGGTCGGTGATGAACAGGGCAATGGCTTCATCGGTCTTCGGGCGCCAGGCCGCCATCGACACCGGCTTGCCGTCGTCCACGGTTACTTTCACCGTGCACTGCGGGCAACGGAAATCGCCGGCCTGCAGCACCAGATACGCATGCCGCTTCCACTCCGGATGATCGCGGAACACCAGCTGCACCGGCTTGGTGCCGCTGCCATCCACGTCCACCCGTTCCTTGCTGTAGATCTGCGCCGAAACCTGGTTGCCCTTGTTGCCCACCGGGATCTGGTTGTACTGCCACAGCGCCTGCATGCGGCGCAGGTCGCGCGCGGCATCGCCCTTGGCCTTGACCTCGTCGAAGCCTGCGGCGATGCGCTCGGCGGCAGCGGTGTCCTTGTACTGGTCCAGCAGCGAGGCGCCATGCAGACGCGCGCGTTCCCAGTCCTGCGCGGCCACGGCCATGTCGTACTGCTTGGCCACGTCTTCGGCCTTGGCTTCCTTCTGCGCCTGCACGGCAGCCGCGGCGGCTTCCTGCGCCTTGCGCTCTTCCTCGGGATTGCTGCAGGCAGCCAAGGCCAGGGTGCAGGCGGTGAGCAGGATCAGTCGTTTCATGGCGGAGGTCCTATGCGAGTGCATCCCGATTCTATCGGCAGCGAAAAGCGGATACACCAACGGCGGGTTTCCCCGCCGTTGGTGGTGAAGCAGTGACCGGCTACCGGCCAGCGGCCAGCACTACCGCTTACTTGGCTTCAGCCTTGGCCAGCATGTCCTGCACCGAGGCGGTGGTGATCGGGTGGTAGCCCGGCTTGGCCTTCTCGAAGGCCGCCTTGGCCAGCTCCAGCCCCTTCGGGGTCTTCACCAGTTCGGCGTAGATCGGCAGGATCAGCTTGCGACGGCCGACACGCTCGATGAACGCAGCGGCGCCTTCATTGGCCTGCTCGTAGCCACTGCGGATCGCCAACGGGTACCAGCGCATGGCGATCTCGCCATTCGGGGTGCCGGTGAAGTGGAAGGCCTTGTCCAGCGTGGCCAGCTTGTCCAGCGGCTGGGTGGCGCCAAGGCCGTCGATGAAGCGCACCCATTCCTGCGTGCTCCAGTCGGCGATGACCTGGCTGCTGGGCACGGTACCGGCGCTGGCGAAGGCGATGCGCGCGGTATCGACGCTGCTGAAGTTGCGCGACTGCGCCTTGGCCGCGAACGCCGGGATGCCCGGCTCGTCCAGCCACGCCTTCAGTTCGGCCTCGGTCACTGCCGACGGATTCTTCGGCAGCAGGTTCTTCTTCAGGTACTCGACGAACTGGTCGGTGTTCGCACTCTGGAAGGCGTGGTCATCGAACCAGCCGCGCAGGAACGGATCGAAGGTCTCGCGGCCGAAGCGCTGTTCCAGGAATTCCAGGAACCACGAACCCTTGACGTAGGCAACCTGGCTGAGGGCTTCATCGGGGTCACGCTCGTTCAGCGGCGGCAGCGCCAGCGCCTGGTCGGCCGGGCTCATGTCCTTCACTTCGGCCAGCAGGTCGGTCTGGTCGATCTGCTTCTCCATCTCGGCCATTTCCTTGCCGTACAGGGCCTCGGTGATGCGGCCCTGGACGTAGGTGGTGAAGCCTTCATTGAGCCAGATGTCCTTCCAGCTGGCGTTGGTCACCAGGTTGCCCGACCAGCTGTGCGCCAGTTCGTGGGCGACCAGCGAAACCAGCGACTTGTCGCCGACGATCACGGTCGGGGTGGCGAAGGTCAGGCGCGGGTTTTCCATGCCGCCGAACGGGAACGACGGCGGCAGCACCAGCATGTCGTAGCGGCCCCAGCGGTATTCGCCGTACAGCTTTTCGGCGGCACCGATCATCTTCTCGGTGTCTTCGAATTCCTTGGCGGCCTTGTTGACCATGGTCGGCTCGGCCCAGACGCCGGAGCGGCCGGAGATCGGCTCGAACACCAGGTCACCGGCGGCGATGGCCAGCAGGTAGGACGGAATCGGCTGCGGCATCTTGAAGGTGTAGTCACCGTCACGCGCGGCCTTCGGATCGTTGTCGGCGCTCATCAGCACCATCACGTCCGGGCGCGAGACCACGTGCGCGCTGTAGGTGAAGCGCACGCTCGGGGTGTCCTGCAGCGGCACCCAGGAACGGGCGTGGATGGCCTGCGACTGGCTGAACATGAAGGGCAGTTTCTTGCCTTCGGTCATCGACGGCGCCAGCCACTGCAGGCCCGAGGCGGTCGGTGCGGTGTGGTAGGTCACTTCCACCTTGGCCGGCTGTTCCGGGGTCTCGATGGTCAGCTTGCTGCCGAACACCTTGTCGACCGGGGCCAGCGCGAACTGCAGCGGGCTGCGCGCGCCATCGGCGGCAACGGCCTCGACCTTGGACACGGTCAGCTCGCGGGTGTCGAGCACCAGCTGCTTGGCGTCCTTCTGCTTCCATTCCAGGGTGTAGGTGGCGGTACCGCCGATCTGCTTCTGGTCGAAGTCCAGCTTCAGGTCCAGCGCGATGTCCTTGATGACGACCTTGTCCGGCTCGGCGTACGAGCTTTCGTCGTGGCTGCGGCTGTCTCTTATACCCCTCTCCGAGCCCACCAGACGGAGTCCTAGTCCGTGTGCCGGCGTTCGTTTGAGGAAAAAAAAAAACACATAATACCGCTCAAAAAGATGTCTATTTATTACATGGACATCACTCACAAATCCGACCATCGCGAGGGGCGGAGATGAGACAAAAAAGATGAAACCTTAAA
>NZ_RXLZ01000038.1 GCF_003970865.1 Stenotrophomonas maltophilia
TCAACCAGGGCAAGCCGGGCAAGGTGGCTTTAGTCGCGGTAATGCGCAAGATGATGGTGATCCTCAACGCCCGCAAACGGGATGCGGAGGCCCAGATGGCCTCCGCCTGACAAGACAGTTGCTACAGAAGGGCGGCAGTCGAGCATGGCTCGGCTCTACACAAAGCGGGCATGCGGGCCGGCGCGATAGAATGACCGCCACTGAATTCTGCGGAGCACCGCCCATGCCCTCCTTCGACGTTGTGTCCGAAGTCGACACCCACGAGCTGACCAACGCCATCGACCAGGCCAACCGCGAACTGGCCACCCGTTTCGACTTCAAGGGCGTTGACGCCAAGTTCGAGCGGGATGGCGATGTCATCAACCAGACTGCGCCGACCGAGTTCCAGCTCAAGCAGATGAACGACATCCTGCGTGCTCGCCTGGCCGCGCGCGGCATCGACGTGCTCAGCCTGGAGTTCGGCGACATCGAGACCAACCTGGCCCAGGCCCGGCAGAAGATCACCGTCAAGCAGGGCATCGAGCAGAAGATCGCCAAGAAGATCGCGGCGGCACTGAAGGACGCCAAGCTGAAGGTGGAAAGCCAGATCAACGGCGACAAGCTGCGCGTGCAGGGCAAGAAGCGCGACGACCTGCAGGACGCCATCGCCGTACTCAAGGCCGGCAAGTTCGAGCTGCCGCTGCAGTTCAACAACTTCCGCGACTGATGCCCCCGCCGGGCCATGCCCGGCGAACTGCGTGGTCAATCGCGCAGCAGCTTGTACAGGGTTGTGCGCGAGATCCCCAACTGGCGTGCGGCCAGGCTGAGGTTGCCGTCAGCGGCCTGGGCCGCGCGGCGCGCGGCCTCACGCTGCTGGTCACGCAGCAGCGGCGCGACCGGATCTGCCGGGGTGCTCCGCTGAGTAGACCGGAGCGCCCCGCCCCGCGGCCCCTGCAGACGCTGCAGGTAGACCGCACTGCCCTCGCCCAGCCGCACCCGATGCGCTGCGCCCGGCTGCAGCAGGCGACGCCGTTGCGCCGCACTGGCACCGGCAAACAGCGCTTCCAGACCCAGCAGCGGCAATGGCCCGCGCCGTGGCAGGCCCAGCAGGCGCCGTGCAACGCGGTTGGCTGCACGCAGCTGGCCATCCTCCTGCACCGCCAGCAGTCCCTGCAGCGGTGATGCCAGCCAGCGCGGATCATGTTGCACGGCGAGCAGATGCACGTCGGTGAGGCTGTGGAACAAGCGATTTTCGCTGGCCAGCGCAGCCTGCCGGAAATAGCCCTGCAGCAGGGCGGGATCGCGCTCGCCAAGACCGGTGATGTCGATCACCCCGCAGACCCGGCCGTCGAGATCGTGCAGTGGCTCGCTCAGGCAGAACACCGGCGCGAAACGCTGCAGGTAATGTTCGTTGCCGCGCACCAGTGCCGGCACATCGTCGGCCAGGCTGACCGCCGGCGCGGTGGTGCCGATCTCCGTCTCGCCCAGCTGTCGCCCGACCTGGATCGGCCGCAGCAAGGGAGCATCTTCCAGCCCGTGGGCCTGCTGCGCGATCACCATGCCATCGCGATTGGCGCAGAACATCGTCCAGCCACGCCCACCGAAGGCCGCCCAGAGCTGTTCCAGCTCCGGCTGCACGCAACGTGCCAGGCGCCGGTCGTCGGGATGCGGGAGACGCTGACCGCGCCCCAGCAGCGGTCGATAGTCCGGCTCCTGCCCCGGTTGCAGGCCCGCCGCGCGCGAACGCAGCCATGACTGCTGCAGCGGCAGCGGCAACACGCCCAATGAGCGCGCATCGCCCTCGGCGAAAGCGGCACGTGCCGCCACCAGTTGTTGCTGCCCGACTGTCGTGGCCATCATGGACGCAGCGTACACCCGCCAGCGGCAACACCATGTTACGTCTCCACAACGGAGCGTTTCCGTTTCAAGACGCGTTCAAACAAAGGGGCAGAGCCGTTATCTTCTGGAAAACGGATCTGCCCCCATGCCGGCCAGCGGCCGGCGCTACCGACGGTGGACGTTACGCTGCGATGCGCAGCACCGGCTTCAGGGTGATGCCACGGGTGCTGTCTTCGGCCGCCTGGTTGATCTGTTCCAGCGGATAGAACTTCACCAGCTTGTCGAACGGGAAGCGCCCCTGCTGGAACAGGGTCACCAGCTGCGGAATGAACACCTGCGGCACGCTGTCACCCTCGACGATGCCGCGGATGCTGCGCCCGCCGAGCAGCAGGTTGTTCACATCGAAACTGGCGGTGGTGCCCAGCTTCGGCGCACCGACCACGCCCATCATGCCCAGCCCACCCAGTGCCTCGATGCCAGCGGACAACACGTCCGGACGACCGGTTGATTCCAGCGCGAAGTCGGCGCCGCCACCGGTGATCGCACGCACCGCTTCCACCACATCGGTCTCGCGGCTGTTGACCACGTGGGTGGCGCCCAGTTCCAGCGCCAGTTCCAGGCGCGACGGCACCACATCGATGGCGATGATGGTGGTGGCGCCGGCCACCTTGGCCGCCATCACCGCGCTCAGGCCCACCGCGCCGGCGCCGTAGCTGGCGAAGCTGCTGCCCGACCGCACCTGCAGCGAATTGAGCACTGCACCGGCACCGGTCTGGATGCCGCACCCCAGCGGGCCCAGCAGTTCCAGTGGCGCGTCGTCAGGTACCTTGATCGCATTGATCTCGCGGGCCAGCGCATAGGTGGCAAACGAGGACTGGGCGAAGAAATGGTCGTGCAGCGGCTGGCCCTGCGCATCGGTGATCGCGGTATGGCCGTGGCCATCATCGCCACCGAAATTCAGGGCGAAGAAATCCCTGCAATAGGCACCGTGTCCGCCCCGGCAGGGATTGCAGTGACCACAGGCGCCGTAGGTCAGTACCACGTGATCCCCCACCTTGAGGTCGCGCACGTTCGGGCCAACCGCTTCGACGATGCCCGCACCCTCATGGCCGAGCACCGCCGGCAGCGGCACCGGATAGTACTGATCGCGCACGATCAGGTCGGTATGGCACAGGCCGGTGGCCACCACCTTCACCAGCACCTCGTCGTCCTGCGGGCCGCGCAGCGTCGCCTGCTCGATGACGAAGGGCTGCTCCTTGCCGCGTACCACGGCGGCGGTGATCTCACGCGTTGCGTTGTTGTCGTTCATCGTGATGGCTCCTTC
Organism: Stenotrophomonas maltophilia; assembly: GCF_003970865.1. Lineage (GTDB taxonomy): Bacteria > Pseudomonadota > Gammaproteobacteria > Xanthomonadales > Xanthomonadaceae > Stenotrophomonas > Stenotrophomonas maltophilia_AR. The sequence continues at coordinate 3,143 of NZ_RXLZ01000038.1, forward strand.
GATCAGATCGGGTAAGCGGGCGCTTCGCCCTTGACGGTCAACCACTGCCACTGGGTGAACTCCTCGCCGTTGGCCGGGCCACCGATGCTGGTGCCGTTGCCGGACGCGCCGACGCCGCCGAAGGGGTTGATCACCTCGTCATTCACGGTCTGGTCGTTGATGTGCAGCAGGCCGGTACGCAGGCGCTCGCCGATCTTCAGCGCGCGGCCGACATTGCTGGACACGATCGCCATCGACAGCCCGTACTCGCTGTCGTTGGCCAGGCGCACGGCTTCGTCGTCATCGTCGAACGGCACCACCACCGCCACCGGCGCGAAGATCTCCTCGTTGAAGGCTGGATTGTCGGCCGCAACATTGCCGAGCACGGTCGGTGCGAAGAACAGGTCCCGATGCGTGCCTCCCGCTTCCAGTGTGGCACCGGCCTGCACGGCCTGCTCGACCACGCGTGCGGCATGGTCGCGCTGGCCGGCATTGATCAGCGGACCGATCGCCACGTCCTCACGTGCCGGGTCGCCCACCTTCAGCGCGTTGGCCTTGGCCACCAGTTTCTGCAGGAACGTGTCGTGGATCTTGCGGTGCACCAGCACGCGGCCGGTCGCCATGCAGATCTGGCCCTGGTGCAGGTAGACGCCCCACGCGGTGTTGGCCACCGCCAGGTCCAGGTCTGCATCATCAAGGATGATCAACGAATTCTTGCCGCCCAGTTCCAGCGAGACCTTTTTCAGATGCCTGCCGGCCGCCTCTCCGACCTTGCGGCCAGCGGCGGTGGAACCGGTGAACTGGATCATCGCCACGTGCGGGTCACTGGTCAGTGCGGCCCCGGCCGCGCCATCGCCGGGCAGCATGTGCAGCACGCCTGCCGGCAGGCCCGCCTGCTCGAACAAGCGTGCGATCACCGCGCCGCCACATACCGCCGTACGCGGGTCCGGCTTGAGGACCACGGCGTTGCCCAGCGCAATCGCCGGGGCCACCGCGCGCATCGCCAGGTAGAGCGGGAAATTGAACGGCGAGATGACCCCGACCACGCCCAGCGGGCGTCGGCGCGCCAGGTTCAGCTTGCCCGGTTCGGATGGCAGGATCTCACCCGTGCTGCGCGACGGCAGCGCCGCAGCTTCATGCAGTGCCTTGATGGTGACCTTGGCTTCGAAGCCGGCCTTGAGGCGGGTTGAGCCGCTTTCGCGCACCAGCCACGCGACCAGGGTGTCGATGTTCTCTTCGGCCAGACGCGCGGCCTTGCGCAGCACGTCGGCACGCTGTTCGTAGGGCGCCGCCGCCCACGCCTGCTGGGCCTGCGCGGCGGCGGCGGCCGACCGCGCGACCTGCGCCGGGTCGGCCAGGCCGATTTCGCCGAGCTCCTGGCCGGTGGCCGGTTCAATCACCGGGTTCCGCTGCGGGGCAGCCTGCCAGTGACCATCAAAGAAGGCGCCGGCCCAGAGAGCGTCCGGCAGCCACGGGGAAGATGCAGTCATGGGTGTCCTCCTGTGTCGTGCATCCATTCCACGCCCGTCGCCCCGGGCTGGCAATCGGCCATCCATCGGTAGCGCGCAACGACTTGAATCATCAGGCATTTCCCGCTTCGCCACTGTCCAGTTCCTGCACAGTGGACAGCGCAGCACCGGCACACTGCCTACAATGGCGGCCCCGCCAGCCGACGTGCCCGCCATGACCGATTCCCACCTGCCCACCGATGACCCGATCGCCGCCACCCGCCTGTGGCTGGAGCGCATCGTCATCGGCCTGAACCTGTGCCCGTTCGCCAAGGCGGTGTACGTGAAGGACCAGGTCCGCATCGTGCTCAGCGATGCGACCACGCCGGAAGCGCTGGTTGAACAACTGGCCGAGGAGCTGGTGCTGCTGCGCGATACGCCGGCCGATCAGATCGACACGACGCTGATCGTGCATCCGCAGGTGCTGACCGATTTCCTCGACTACAACGATTTCCTCGACAACGCCGACGCGGCGATCGAGGCGCTGGACCTGCAGGGCATCCTGCAGGTGGCCAGCTTCCACCCGGACTACCAGTTCGATGGCGTGGCCGCGGACGACGCCAGCAACTACACCAACCGCGCGCCCTTCCCCACCCTGCACCTGCTGCGCGAAGACAGCGTGGCGCGTGCGGTGGATGTCTATCCGGACCCGGACGTGATCGTCGAGCGCAACATCCAGACCCTGGACCGCATCGGCGTGGACGGCTGGCATCGCCGCCTGCGCGGCGAAGACCTGACGTGAGCACGATGCCGCCGATTGCCGCATGGCCAGCCGCGCCACTGTCGGGCAAGGTGGTGCTGGTCACCGGCGGCGCCAACGGCATCGGTCGCGGTATTGCCCAAGCCGTTCTCGGTGCCGGTGGACGCGTGCTGATCGGCGACCTCGATAGGGAGGCCGGCCAGGCTTGCCTGGACGAATGGCAGCGCGGCGAGGATGCCGCGTTCCAGCCCCTGGACATCACCGACGAAGCCAGCGTGCGCGACTTCATCGCCGTGGCCCTGCGGCGTTTCGGCCGCATCGACGGGTTGGTCAACAACGCGGGGATCGCCGGCCCACACGGCACACGGCTGCAGGACATGGACTGGGACGAGTGGCAGCGCCGGCTGTCGTCACTGCATGGTGCCTTCCTGTGCAGCAAGCACGCGCTGCCAGCACTGACGGCCAGTGCTGCGGGCGCGATCATCAACATCGCATCGACCCGCGCCTGGCAATCCGAAGCACACAGCGAAGCCTATGCCGCGGCCAAGGGCGGGCTGGTGGCCTTCACCCATGCGCTGGCGATCAGCGCCGGCCCGGCGGTGCGGGTCAACAGCATCAGCCCCGGCTGGGTCGGCACCACTGCGTGGCAGTCACCCTCAAAGCGCCACGAACCGGAATACTCGGCCATCGACCAGGCGCAACACCCGGTCGGCCGGGTCGGCCGCCCCGAAGACATCGGTGCACTGGCGGTGTACCTGCTGTCGTCGCTGTCCGGTTTCAGCACCGGCCAGGACTTCATCGTGGACGGCGGCATGACCCGGAAGATGATCTACGCCGAATGACCCCAAGGCGCGTCGCCCGGTAGAGGCCAACCTTGGTTGGCCTGGGCTTTTCGCCAACCAAGGTTGGCACCTACCAAACACCTTACGCCATGCCCGAATGGCGCAGCAGCGCATCGATCTGCGGTGCGCGGCCACGGAAGGCCTTGAAGTTTTCCGCCGCCGGACGGCTGCCACCACGCGACAGGATTTCATCGCGGAAGCGCGCGCCGGTTTCTGCCAGCGCCTGCGGTGCTTCCTCAAACGCAGCATAGGCATCGGCACTGAGCACTTCAGCCCACTTGTAGCTGTAGTAACCGGCCGCGTAGCCGCCAGCAAAGATGTGGCTGAACTGGTGCGGGAAGCGGTTCCAGACCGGTGGGTGATTCACCGCCACTTCCGCGCGCACGCGATCGAGCAGCGCCAGCACGCTGTCCTGCGCCGGTTCGAACTGGCTGTGCAGCAGCATGTCGAACAGGCCGAACTCCAGCTGGCGCACGGTGGCCATGCCGCTATGGAAGTTGCGCGCCGCCAGCATCCGTTCGTACAGCGCGCGTGGCAGCGGCTCACCACTGTCCACGTGCGCGGTCATCGCCTGCAGGTGGTCCCATTCCCAGCAGAAGTTCTCCATGAACTGGCTGGGCAGCTCCACTGCGTCCCATTCCACGCCGTTGATGCCGGCCACGCCCAGTTCGCCGATGCGGGTCAGCAGCTGGTGCAGGCCATGGCCCATCTCATGGAACAGCGTGGTCACTTCGTTGTGGCTGAAGGTGGCCGGCTTGCCATTGGCACCGCGGCCGAAGTTGCACACCAGGTAGACCAGCGGCGTCTGCACGCTGCCGTCTGCGCGCACGCGACGGTTGCGGCAATCATCCATCCACGCGCCACCGCGCTTGCCTTCGCGCGCGTACAGGTCCAGGTAGAACTGGCCAACCAGCGCGCCCTGCGCATCGACCAGCCGGAAGAAGCGCACATCCTCGTGCCACACCGGCGCGCTGTCCTCCTGCACGCGCAGGCCGTACAGCTGCTCGATCACCGAGAACAGGCCGCCCAGCACCTTTGGTTCAGTGAAATACTGCTTCACTTCCTGCTCGGAATAGCTGTAACGCGCCTGCTTCAGGCGGTCGGCGGCGAACGCCAGGTCCCAGGCCTGCAGGCTGTCGATGCCGAGTTGTTCGCGTGCGAACTGCTCCAGCTCGGCGCGGTCCCTGGCGGCGAACGGCTTGGCACGCGAGGCCAGGTCACGCAGGAAACCGAGCACTTCGGCCGGGTCCTGCGCCATCTTGGTCGCCACCGAGTAATCACCATACGAGCCGAAGCCGAGCAGCGCGGCCAGTTCCGCGCGCAGGGCGAGGATCCGGTCGATGTTGCCGCTGTTGTCCAGCGCGTCGTCACCGAATTCGGACGCACGCTGTGCGCTGGCGCGGTACAGGATCTCGCGCAGGTCGCGGTCCTCGCCCCAGGTCTGCACCGGCAGGTAGCACGGCATCTGCAGGGTCAGTTTCCAGCCGGTCTTGCCGTCCTTCTGTGCTGCGGCATGCGCGGCGGCCTTCACGTCTTCCGGCAGGCCCTTCAGGCGCGCTTCGTCCTCGATGATCAGCGACCAGGCATCGGTGGCGTCGAGCACGTTCTGCGAGAACTTCGCCGACAGCGCCGACAGTTCCTCCTTGATCGCCGCGAAGCGCTGCTGCGCCTCCGGCGCCAGTTCGGCACCACCCAGGCGGAAATCGCGCAGGGTGTTGTCCAGCAACTTGCGCTGGGCCTCGTCGAAGCGCGTCGCCTCGGCGCTGGTGGCCAGCGCCTGGTACTGCCGGTACAACGCCAGGTTCTGGCCCAGCGCGCTGGCGAAGCGGGTCACCCGCGGCAGGTTGCTGTTGTAGGCCTCGCGCAGTTCCGGGGTGTTGACCACGCCCTGCAGGTGGCCGACCAGGCCCCAGGCGCGCCACAGGCGCTCGGTGGCATCGTCCTGCGGGGCAACGAAGGTCTCCCAGCGCACCGGCTGCACCTGCTCGGCCGTGCTGACGGCGGCTTCGGCCTCGGCCAGCAGCACGTCCAGCGCCGGCGCCACGTGCTCGGGGCGGATGGCCTCGAAGCGCGGCAGGCCGGAAAAATCGAGCAGGGGGTTGGCAACGGTCACGGCAGATCTCCAGGGTACGGGCCCGGCAGGCGGGCAGCATGCAGGATATGGCGCTGGCAGGCGGGGCTGACAAGGGGGCACGGCCCGGCATTCACGTCGGCCTTACGGTCGCGCACCGAAGCTCTGGCTGCGGGGGAGTCCGCAGCGGTACGCACCGAACGAGGCCCTACATGGAAGGTCTGGCTGCAGTTGCATCCGCCTCACCGGCCCGGTCACTGGCATTGTCCGCCAGCCCGGCCGAACTGACCTGGATCGCCGCATTGTGCGATGCCGGCGACGACGCCCCGCGTCACCTGCATCAACTGCAGGCAGTGCTGCAGCAGGGCGGCACGTTCAACGATGCCCAGGAGTGGTACCCGTTCGAGGTGATCGAGCGTGGCGCCAGCCAACTGCGGCTGGGCCATGAGCGCGAGTTCGTGATCTGCGTGCTGCTGTGGCTGCAGGCGCTGGCCCAGGGCCGCGCCAGCATCCTGGACCCGAGCCTGCATCTGGATGATCGCGCGATGGACATCGAGGCCCTGCCCGATGCGCTGCGCGATGCGGTGCTGGACGCGTTCACCGCAGCGGGATATTGAATCCGTAGCGTCGAGCATGGCTCGACGCTACAAGGGCGCTACAGCGCTTCCAGGCTGCACCACGGCAGTTCCGGCAATCCCTGCCCGGCCACCGCGGAGGCCAGCTGTGCATCGGCGCCGTCGACATCGATGCCCTGGCGCGCGTACCACGCCGGATCGTAATAGCTCTGCGCATAACGCTCGCCGCTGTCGCACAGGATGCTGACGATGCTGCCCCGGTGGCCCGCTTCTCGCATCCACTGCGCGGCCTGCAGCACGCCGATGAAGTTGGTGCCGGTGGAGCCACCGACACGACGACCGAGCTGACGGCTGACATGGCGCATGGCGGCCAGGCTAAGCGCGTCGGGCACCTTCACCATCGCATCGACGCTGGTCGGGATGAAACTCGATTCCACCCGCGGCCGGCCGATGCCTTCCACGCGCGAACCACCACTGCAGGTCAGGCCACGCCAGTCCTGCTCACCGGCCACGGCGGCCTGGTAGCCGTCGAAGAACACCGACACTTCCGGGTCTGCACAGAGGATGCGGGTGTCATGCCGGCGGTAGCTGACATAGCGACCCAGCGTGGCCGCAGTACCCCCGGTACCGGGGCTGCACACGATCCATTCCGGAACCGGGCTGGGCTCCTCGGCCATCTGCTTGAAGATGGACTCGGCGATGTTGTTGTTGGCCCGCCAGTCGGTGGCGCGCTCGGCGTAGGTGAACTGGTCCATGAAGTGACCGCCGGTTTCGCGGGCCAGCTTCTCCGATTCACCGTTGAGTTCGCAGGCACGCTCGACCAGGTGGCAGCGGCCCCCGTGGAACTCGATGGCGGCGATCTTCTCCGGCGAGGTCGTGGCCGGAATCACCGCGATGAACGGCACCCCCAGCAGGCGCGCGAAATAGGCTTCGGACACCGCCGTCGAGCCGCTGGATGCTTCGATCACCGGGCGCCCTTCGCGCAACCAGCCATTGGTCAACGCATACAGGAACAGCGAGCGCGCCAGCCGGTGCTTCAGGCTGCCGGTGGGATGGCTCGATTCATCCTTCAGGTACAGGTCGATGCCCTCGAACCCTGGCAGCGCCAACGGGATCAGGTGGGTATCGGCGGAACGGTTGAAATCGGCTTCGATCTTGCGGATGGCGGCGGCCACCCATTCACGCTGCGACATGGCGGGCAATCGTTGTCAGGACGGAACGGTGCGATCCGGCCATTGTACGTCGCAGTGCCGTCAGGTGCTGGCCGCTAGAATGGCACCATCTGGCCGGCAACGGCCCTGTCTGAAGGACCTCCCCCATGACCATTCCCGCCCTGCGCGATGTCCCCGGCGTCGCCGCCCAGGCCCCGGCCGAAACCACCGGCTTCGTGTTCAACCACACCATGCTGCGGGTCAAGGACATCACCGCCTCGCTGGACTTCTACACCCGCGTGCTCGGCTACCAGCTGATCGACAAGCGCGACTTTGCTGAAGCCCAATTCAGCCTGTACTTCCTGGCCTACGTGCCGGCCGGCGCGGTGGTGCCGGAAGACGACAACCAGCGCCGCGTGTGGATGGCCGGCCTGCCGGGCGTGCTGGAACTGACCCACAACCACGGCACCGAGAACCAGCACGGCGCGGTCTACCACGATGGCAACAGCGACCCGCGCGGCTTCGGCCACATCTGCGTGTCGGTGCCGGACATCGAGGCCGCCTGCCAGCGCTTCGAGGATCTGGGTGTGACCTTCCAGAAGCGCCTGACCGACGGCCGCATGAAGAACCTGGCCTTCATCAAGGACCCGGATGGCTACTGGGTCGAGATCATCGCCAACGTCTGACCCGAAAAGGGGACGGAGAGGATTAAGCCGTTTCTGGCACTATTGGGCTGGAAGCGACTTAATCCCCTCCGTCCCCTTTTTGAGGTTCGTATGGAAACGATGGAACTGCACCGTGGCCGCCTGATCGACCACCTGCAGCTGGTGGTGCGTGACCTGGCCGCCAGCCGCCGCTTCTACCAGGCGGTGTTCGATACGATCGGCATCCCGATCGCCGGCGAAGGCGATGATTACTTCTGGGCCGATGAGCTGTTCATTTCCAGCGCCAGCAGCGCGGCTGCCGCCGGCCAGCTGACCGGCCGCCATCACCTGGCCTTCCAGGCGCGCGACAGCGCCACCGTCGATGCCTTCCACACTGCAGCCATCGCCGCCGGCGGCACCGACAACGGCGCGCCGGGCGAACGCCCCTACCATCCGGGTTACTACGGCGCCTTCGTGCTCGATCCGGATGGCAACAACATCGAAGTGGTCTACCACGGCCCGGCGAACTACAGTGCCGATTCGGTGAAGGTTACTTTCTGATATCACCGAAGCCGTGAACGAAGAAGCCGGGCAATGCCCGGCTTCTCTGCATCCAAGGGTCCAGCCCTCAGTGGGCGGCCATGTAGATGTCCTGCAGCACGGCCTTTTCCAGTTCCAGCTCGCCCAGCAGGTTCTTCACGATGTCACCCAGGCTGAGAATGCCAACCAGTCGGGTGCCTTCAGTGACCATCAGATGACGGCGCCGCGAGTATGTCATCAGCGACATGGCCTGCTTCAGGGTCGCTTCCGGCGCAATACCTTCCAGACCGGTGGACGGCAGGCTGGAAATCACCCGGCGGCCGGCCTGCGGGCCGTCGTCGGCCAGGGTACGCACGATGTCCTTTTCGGAAATGATGCCGACCGGGGCATCGTCCTTCATCACCACCAGCGCAGCGATCTTGTTCGCGCTCATCTTGTGGGCGGCGGCACCGATGGTGTCTTCGGCGTCGATGGTGATGACAGCTTCTTTCTTGGATTGCAGGAGTTCGCGGACGTTCATTCTTGTTTCCTGGTGCAGGTCACTGAAGTCAAAAAAGTGTGCTCTTCCGATACGCCCCCTCCCCGGGAACAGACCTTTCAGCGCACGTCTGGCGCACCCGGCTGCCGCTTGGAATGGATCGGCAGACGATGTGCTGCAACGCGAACGAGGTGGGCTCAACCACTCAACCCGGACCTCGGTCAAATTGATTCTACGACTGCGACCATCGGTCACTACCGGCATCGATAGGACAGTTCGTCGTGGGAACCAACTGACGATCCAGAGAATGGCACCGCGGCTGAAACCGAGGCTGAATGCCGCAGCCGGGCAGCGCTCAAGCTTGGCTGCCCGCTGCCGATGTGCGGACAGAACCCGAGGGTCCTGTCCCACTTCCGCGAAGGGTGAGGAACCGGCCAGGGCTCGCGGGCCTCAGGGCGTCCCGCCGTTGACCGGGTTCGCCCGCAGCCCCTGGGGAAACGGCCTGACCACATAGTCATTGCCGAAGATGTTCGGTGCGAACGGATAGTCGGTGGAGATGACCTGCGCACCGCTGGCCAGCGCCGCCTCACGCCGCGCTGTGTCGTTGGCACGCGCCTCGCCGGTATCGATGTCGGCACGGCTGCGCACCAGGTAGCCCTCGCTCACCAGCCGGCGGATCTCGCTGCCCCGGGTCAGGGCGTTGTCGATCATCACGAAGGCGGCGTGGTCCATGCCCGGTTGTCCCTGCACGAACGCCATCCGCCCCTCCAGGTTCGGATGCCCCTGCAGATAGGGCGCGAAGGTCTCCAGGTTCAGGCCCGGCACGATCATCAGGAACACGAACCTGCCACGGGCTGCCGACAGCGTGGGCCACTGCCCCGCGCGCGCGGCAGCTTCCAGCGTCGGTGCGTTGCCGCGCACATCATCCGGGGTGATCACACGTTCACGACCAAGAATGCGCTCGATGGAGGCATCCATTTCGGCGAACGCCCGGGCATCGAACGGCTGCACCGGCGTGGCTCCAGCCACCCGCGTGGTGAAGCTGGAGAACTTCGGCTCCAGCAGCACGAACACCGGCGAATGCCCGGGGTTCGCATCGGACCAGCTGCGTAGCTGCTGCAGGCACATGCGGAACGTCGGGCAACTGCTGCGGAAATCGACGTCGACCATGTGCAGGGTCTTCAACCCAGGCTCACGCAGTGCGGCATCATGCAGCGGCGCCAGGTTGTCCTCGCCCTTCGCGCGCAGCAGGCGGTAGGGAAGCGGATCGCTGAATCGGCCGCCGTCGTGGTCGACGTTGAGGTCCAGTTCGATGCTGCGCAGGCCGGACCGCAGCTGCGTGTCCAGCGTCGGGAAGCGGTATTCCAGCGCAGGCTGCAGTCCACCGTCGAAGGCATGCGGATGTTCGTCGGCAAAGGCCTTTCGCATCTGCTCGGGCATCTGCTTCATCATGCCATCGATGACCGGCTTCAACAGCGGATCCATCACCTCGAACACGCGTGGATCGGCCGGTTGGCTGTAGCTGTTGTGGGTGCCGATGACCTGGATCTGGTTGAGGCGCAACTCCGACGCCTGGACGGCGGTGCCCGCCGCACACAGCAGCGCGGCGCATGTCAGCGAACGGATCATCGTGCTTCTCCCCAGCCCTGCAACCGGACCCTGATGCCGAACATCCGTGGATTGGCCCGGATGGACGTTGGCACGCCAAAGAACTTTCCTCCATTGCCGACGTCGCGCACCCATTCGCGATCCTGCGCGTTCTCGACGTAGGCCTCGACCATCACCGCACCGTCGTTGCGCTCGAAACCCGCCCGCAGGTCGAGCAGGCCGAACGCCTTCTGGCTCTCGCTGTCGAGGTTGTCGTTGTTGAGGTAATAGCGGGAGCGCCACGCATAGTTGCCATTGGCAAACACCTCCCAGCGCCCGAAGGCCGGAGCGCGCCAGTCCAGGCTGAGGCTGGCCGTATGCTTCGGCGCCATGCGGAATACATTTCCCGAGCGATCCACCAGGGTGCCGTTGACCACCTCGCTGAAGGTGTCATAGCGGGTGTGCAGGTAGGCATAGGCCGCCGACAGGGTCAGGTCCTGCGTCAGCTGGAGCGCACCACTGAGCTCGAGGCCACGCGCCGATGCCTTGCCGGCGTTGACCATGCCCACGGTGATGTCGCTGGCGCGCGTCTGGAAGTCCTTGTAGTCGTAGGTGAACGCAGCCGCGTCGAAGTACAGGCGCTTGCCCACCGTACCCTTGGCGCCGATCTCATAGTTGACCACTTCTTCGGTCCCGAGCTTGCCGAAAGTCGGGTTTGGTTGCCCGTTCAACGGCGCGCCGAAACTGATCTGCGGATAGCCCGAACGCAACCCGCGCGATACGCCGGCATACAGATTGATCTGGTCGCTGAGCTTCCACGTCAACGCTGCACGCGGCTGCAGCAGATTGAAGTCCCCATCGGTGCTGAACTCCTGGCCCAGGGAGTTGCCCAACCCGTTGGGCATTGCGATGGGTGCCACGCCGTCGATGGTGGAGACCCGCGCCCAGTTGCGCACACGGGCCTGGTCGCGGGTGTAGCGCACGCCAGCATCCAGGGTCAGGCGCGGCTGCAGATCCCACGAGACATTGGCATAGGCGGAGGCGCTTCCACGCCGGTTGCGGGTGGAGGTACGGGTGGCCACGCCTTCGGTCACCGCACGACCGAGATAACGCGTGACCGGCGTGGTCACACGCGGGAAGCCGGCCAGGAGGTATTGCTCGTTGATCACCGTTTCAGCCAGATTGTAGGTGCTGTCCTGGTAGTAGCCCGCGCCGACGTTGGCACGGAAAGCGCCGCCATCATCGAATCCGAGGCGGAACTCCTGGCTGAGGATGCGCTGGTTGTCCGCCAGATTGCGGCCGATCAGGAATGGATAGGTGGTGCCATCGATGTCCCATGACTCGGAGAATTCGACCTTGCGCCATGCACTGATCGAGCGAAGTTGCCACGCGTCTGCCAGGTTCCAGTCGGTCAGCAGGGTGACGCCGGTCTGGCGGCGGCGCTGCGGCGGATCGTAGCTGCTCTGCGCAGCGTCACTGAAGGGACTGGTATCGCCGCCCGGGGAGGCGACGTTGATCGCCTTGGTCATCACGAAGCCATCGTTGTCGGACTGGTGATCGACGATCAGATCCATCGACAGCACGTCGGACGGCTGCCAGCGCAATGACATCCGTGCAGCGCCCATGTCGTCATCGTTCAGATCCGGGCCACCGCCCAGGTTGTGTACGTAGCCATCGCGCTCGCGCTTGCGCACGGCAATGCGCAGACCCAGCTCATCCTTCACCAGCGGCGTGTTGTAGATCGCCGTGGCGCTGTACAACCCATGGTTGCCCAGCTGCCCTTCCAACTGCCATTCCACGTTGGAAGGGTCGGCCTTGCGCGTGTAGACAGCGATCGCACCGATCTGCGCACCGCGGCCGTACAGCGTGCCCTGCGGCCCCTTGGCGACTTCCACCCGCTCGATGTCGAACAGCTCCTTCAGCATGCCGCGCGAACGGCTGGTGTCCACATCGTTGAGGAAGAAGGAGATGCTCGGTTCCGAAACCGCACCCGAATTGCCTGCCTCGATGCCGCGCATGACGAAGCTGGCGGAACTGTCGGTCTGCTGTTGCACGAAGAAGCCGGGGATGCGGGTGGACAACCGCTCGAAGTCGGTGAAGTTCTGCTTCTCGATGTCCTGGCCGGTGACCGCAGCAATCGAAATGGGCACGTCCTTGATCGACTGCTCGCGCTTCTGCGCGGTGACGGTCACCGCATCGAGCTGGACGGGGGAAGGCGTTGCGTCAGCGGCCTGGGCAGACACTTGTTCAGTCCAGGACAGACCGAGCGCGACCGCCAGGGCCAGGCTCAACGCTCTGGGCTGGAACGGATGGGACAGCATGGGTGGATCCCCTGGGAGTAGGTTCAGGGCGCGATCCTAGGCAGGCGCAATGACAGGAACATTACGCTTGTACGGCTGAAATTCTCATTATTCCCAGCAAACCAAGAGCGAACAAAACACTTGTTCAGCCCGAAAGATCCCGCAGCTGCCACTCCAGCAACTGCCCGGGGCGCTGCCTGTCCCCACCCTCGGCATCGGTCAGTGCAGCGGCCCCCAGGCCCGCGATCGCCGCAGCCTGCGCGTCCAGCCGATCCGCCAGGCGGTGGTCGCCCTCCCGCAGCAGGCGCGCCAGGTTCTCGCCGCGCAACCGGCGCAGGTCGACCGCATGGGGGCGCAGCACGGGGTCGCGCGCAGCCGCCAGGCTGATCGACAGCGTGCCGCGCATGGTGACCCGTTGCCGCTGCGTTGCCGAATCGTCGCGCGGCGCCGGCATGCGTCCCTGCGCCACCAGATAGACCATTTCCTGCCCGGCAATGAGCAGGTCTGCGCCAGTGCGGCAGTGATAGGCCACGCTGGAGGCGGGGATGCCCAGACGCTCGGCCACCGCGCGATGGGTCAGGGCCTGCGCACCCTCTTCAAGGATCACCTCACACGCGGCCACCGCAATGTCACGCCGCCGCCCCGGTTCCAGCAGCGGCGATGTTCCTTCCGGGGTGACCAGGCCCAACGCCGGATCCAGCCGCTGCACGAGCACCTCGAAGACAGCCGTGGTACTGGCCAGCCCTACCCTTTGCAGGGGATGCAGTCCATGCGACAGCCGCTCGATGGCCAACCGCCGCAGCAGGCGATAGTCCGGCAAGGCTTCCAGCGCCAGCGCATGCACACCCTCGTCGCTGGCATAGGCAAACAGCAGTTCGGACCACTGCGCCTCGTCGTCGATGCGGGCGGCCAGCAACTGTTGCCAGAAACGGCGCCGGTCCTGCAGCCAGGGCTGCAGCAACGCGGCCGTCGCCGGATCAACGCCTGCATGCAGCATCAGCTCGGCCCATACCAGGCGGGTCACCCGCACATCATCGTGGGCATCATCAGCACCGGCGGCCTGCAGATACTGCTCCAGCATCGTGGCCAGGGCCGGCGCATCCCAACGTGGCACGGCGGCCATGCAGGCGAGCCAGTCGGCATGCCACAACCGATCCCGTTCGCGCTCGGCGTCAACCAGCGCCTGCATCAGCTGCGCCTTGCTCCCCAGGTGATAGCTGAGCGTCGCCAGGGTTACCCCAGCGGCTGCAGCGATTCGGCGCAACCCGAGTGCCCGCGTGCCTCCGCCTGCCAGTTCATGCCGCGCAACCTGCAGCAGGCGCAGGCGCATCGGCAATGCCTCCGCCTCCATGCCCGCCATGGCCACAGCCCCATCTCGATTGCTCATGCTCGCATTCCTTCCGTCTTCCGCGGCACCCACCAGGCGCCGCCTGCCAGCAGCAGGCAACCCGCAGCCGCCAGGGCCGGGCCCGCTGCCATCATCGTTGCCAGCTGTGCGCTGTCCTCACCACGATAGTCCAATCCTGACAGCCAATGCCCCAGCCACCACGCGCCACATGCCAGCGCCGACTTGCTGGTGGCGGTAAGCAGCCCGAATGCCACCCCAGCCTGTAGAGGCGAACGCCCCGCAACCGCGTCAGCGAACGCCGCCCACAGGGTCATGCCGAGCACACCGCCCGCCAGGCCCATGGCCATCGCGCAGGCAATGGCGGCCCAGACTGCAGGTGCCAGTTGCCACCACGCCAGGGCCACCAGCATCAGTATCAGGCTGCACGCAAAGATCACCGGCAACCGCGGCTGCCGGGCCAGCAGAAGCTGCATCAGTGGTTGTGCGGCCAGGGTGCCGAGTGCGCCGCCCAGCAGCAGCGCTCCCCCCCACAGGGATGAACGCAGCACATGGCCGACGAAGTACGGTTCCAGCTTGGCGAACAGCGGAGCCCCGACCAGCAGTACGAAGAACATCGCCAGCAGCAGTGGAACCGGCAAGGTGTGCAAAGGCGCATCAGCGCGTTCGGATGCGCGGGGCCCAGGTGTCGCCCGCGCATGGATCAACACATGCCTCAGGCATGCCGCACTGGCAATCGCCAGAACGGCCAGCAACACGGTCAGCAGCATGAAACGCAGTGCCCGCTCCTGATGAGGCTGCTCCTGCAGAAGGGGCACGATCGCCAGCGCCAGGCACACCCCTGCCAGGCTGCTCACCGCGACCCGCACCGATGCAATCCGGCTGCGCGCAGCCGAAGTACGGGTCGCCAGGCTGAGCAGCACGTTCTGCGGAACGTCGTAGACGCTGTATCCCACGCGGAACATCAGGGCCAAGGCCAGCGCGAACGGCAATTTCGCGTGCTGTGGCAGGTGGCCTGTGGAAAACAAGCCGATCAGTGCGATGGCTGCCACCCACGCGCCCTGCCATTGCAGGTGCGCGGCACCGGCAACCGACGCCAGCGAGTTCCGCCAGAACCGGCCGACCAGCAGATCGCTGGCTGCGCTGGCCAGAAGGCTGGTGGCGACCACAGCGCCCATCGCCATGGGCGGCAATCCAGCCACCTCGGTGAGAAAAAACGCCAGCAGCAACTCACCGGTCTGCCAGAACAGGCTCTTCCCGAAGTGGGCTGCCGCATACGCCTTGTCAACACGGAACTGGCCTTCGGCCAGCCTGGGCGGCGCAACATCCATCCCCGCGCCTTCGCCTGCTGATAGGGGAAAGCACTATGTGCCGCCAACATGATGCCGGCATGACAATCCGGCCGGGACGTGACCCGCAGAAGCGCGGGGGCCAGGCCCTCGCGCTTCCACTACCTGCTGCAGGCAGTTGCTTTCACATCCGCGGTGCCCGCGCGGCTTACTCCACCGTCACGCTCTTGGCGAGGTTACGCGGCTTGTCCACGTCAGTGCCGCGCGCCAGCGCGGTGTGGTAAGCCAGCAGCTGCACCGGGATGGTGTGCACGATGGGGCTGAGCACGCCGGCATGGCGCGGCGTACGGATCACATGCACGCCTTCGGACTCGTTGAAGTTGCTGTCCTGGTCGGCGAACACGAACAGCTCGCCGCCGCGCGCGCGCACTTCCTGCATGTTCGACTTCACCTTCTCCAGCAGGCTGTCGTTGGGGGCGATCACCACCACCGGCATGTCTTCGTCCACCAGCGCCAGCGGACCATGCTTCAGCTCACCCGCCGGATAGGCCTCGGCGTGGATGTAGGAGATTTCCTTGAGCTTGAGCGAGCCTTCCAGCGCGATCGGATAATGCAGGCCACGGCCGAGGAACAGCGCGCTGCTCTTGCGCGCGAAGCGCTCGGCCCAGGCGGCGATCTGCGGCTCCATGTTCAGTGCGTGCTGCACGCTGCCCGGCAGGAAGCGCAGTTGCTCCAGGTAGTCGGCTTCCTGCGCCGCGTCGATGCGGCCATGCAGCTTGCCCAGCACCACGGTCAACTGGAACAGTGCGGCCAGCTGGGTGGTGAAGGCCTTGGTCGACGCCACGCCGATCTCGGCGCCGGCGCGGGTGTAGCACACCAGTTCACTGGCGCGCGGGATCGCACTTTCCGGAACGTTGCAGATCGACAGCGTGTGCTTGTGACCGAGCGACTTGGCGTACTTCAGCGCCTCCATCGTATCCAGCGTTTCGCCGGACTGGGAGATGGTGACGATCAGATGCTTCGGGTTCGCGTAGGCCGCGCGATAGCGGTACTCGCTGGCGATCTCCACGCTGCACGGCAGGCCGGCGATGGCCTCGACCCAGTAGCGCGCGGTCAGGCCGGCGTAGTAGCTGGTGCCGCAGGCAATGATCTGCACGCCCTCGATGCCCGACAGCACCGCTTCGGCATTCTTGCCGAACAGCTCGGCCGGGAAACCACCGGCGTCGATCGCCGCCTCGATGGTGTCGCCCAGCGCGCGCGGCTGCTCGTGGATTTCCTTCTGCATGAAGTGGCGGTACGGACCCAGCTCCAGCGACGCCAGCGACACATCGGACAGGTGTACCTCGCGCTCGATCGGCTGGTCATGCTCGTCGAAGATGCGCACGCCGTCGCGGCGGATCTCGGCGGTGTCGCCCTCTTCCAGGAAAATCACCTTGCGGGTGGCGGACAGCACCGCCGAAACGTCGGACGCGACGAAATTCTCGCCCTCACCCAGGCCGATCAGCAGCGGGCAGCCCATGCGCGCGCACACGAAGCGTTCCGGCTCGGCGCGGCTGACCACGGCCAGCGCGTAGGCGCCGGTCAGCTCCTTCACCGTGTGCTGCAGCGCCACCAGCAGGTCGTCGCCGTCCTTCAGGTGGTGATGGATCAGGTGCGCGATGACTTCGGTGTCGGTCTGCGACTCGAAGCTGTAACCCAGGGCACGCAGCTTCTCGCGCTGCTCTTCATGATTCTCGATGATGCCGTTGTGCACCAGCGCCACGCCGTGGCTGATGTGCGGATGCGCGTTGGCCTCGGTGACACCGCCATGGGTGGCCCAGCGCGTGTGGCCGATGCCCAGCACCGCGTTGAAGCCCTCGGCCTCGGCCGCAGTGGCCATTTCCGACACACGTCCGGTACGACGCACGCGGCGCACATCCGGCCGTTCAGCATGGTCGATCACCGCGATGCCCGAGGAATCGTAACCACGGTACTCAAGGCGCTTCAGGCCTTCGATCAGCACCGGCACCACGTCGCGATCAGCGATCGCACCTACGATTCCACACATGTCACGCGTTTCCTTGAAGACGATCGCCGCATTCTAGCCTGCGGGCCCGCGCTCCCCCTCCTGTCCGCTTAATGAAAGTGTCCGGAAAGGTGTCCGCGGACACCCGGACACTTCAACGTGCCTCCCAACCCATTGACCTAAAAGGGAATAAAGTTGGCACGCTACGTGCTTGGTACCGACTACCACCGTCAGGCACGCACCCGATGATCCGCGACACTTCCGCACAGGACCAGATCGTTTCCTCCGCCCCGGCCGGCACCACCCGCGCCAACTGGCAGCGCTACCGCTGGCCGGTACTGGGCGCCGTCGTGCTGCTCGCCGGCATCGGCTGGGCCGTGCACGCCTGGTCCAACGCCAGCCGCTCCTTCGACAGCAGCCGCGTGCGCATCGCCGAAGTGAAGCGCGGCGATCTGGTCCGCGACATCGCCGCCGACGGCCGCGTGATCGCCGCCAACAGCCCGATCCTGTACGCCATCTCGGCCGGCACCGTGGACCTGAAGGTGGTTGCCGGCGACGTGGTCAAGAAGGACCAGGAGCTGGCGGTCATCGACAGCCCGGAACTGCGCAGCAAGCTGGCCCAGGAGCAGGCCACCCTGGCCGGCCTGGAAGCCGAGGCCAGCCGCGCCGCGCTGGACGCCACCCTGGCACGCGCCAAGTCGCGCAAGGAAACCGACCAGGCCACCATCGAGCGGCAGGCCGCCGACCGCGACCTGCAGCGCTACCAGCGCGGTTACGACGGCGGTGCAGTACCGCAGATCGATCTGGCCAAGGCCAAGGACTCGCTGAAGAAGGCCGACATCACCCTGGCCAACGCCACCACCGACGCACGCCTGCAGAGCCAGGGTGCCGACCTGGATGCCCGCAACAAGCGCCTGCTGGCCGACCGCCAGAAGGCCGTGGTGGCTGAAGTGCAGCGCCAGGTCGATGCACTGACCCTGCGTGCACCGTTCGATGGCCAGGTCGGCCAGGTACAGGCCGTCCAGTCCACCAACCTGGCCGCCAATGCGCCGGTGCTGGGCGTGGTCGACCTGTCCAAGTTCGTGGTCGAGATCAAGGTGCCGGAAAGCTTCGCCCGTGACCTGGCCATCGGCATGCCCGCACAGCTGACCGGCGGCAACGGCCAGCCGTTCCCGGGCGAGATCAGCGCGGTGTCGCCGGAAGTGGTCAACGGCGAAGTCAATGCCCGCGTGCGCTTCGCCAGCGCGCAGCCGGAAGGCCTGCGCCAGAGCCAGCGGATGTCGGTGCGCGTGCTGCTCGATACCCGCAAGGACGTGCTGAAGGTCGAGCGCGGTCCGTTCGTCGAACAGGGCAACGGCGTGGCCTACGTGATGGATGGCCGTACCGCGGTGCGGCGTCCGGTGGAACTGGGCGTCAGCAGCCTGGGCGAAGTGGAAATCAAGTCGGGCGTGCAGCCGGGCGACCGCATCGTGGTCTCCGGCAGCGACCTGTTCAAGGACGCCGAACGCGTCTCCGTCAATTGATACCTGATACCTGAATCCTGGAGAGAGGACACCCCATGTACATGCTCGAAATGCGTTCGGTCGCCAAGGTCTTCCGCACCGAACAGGTAGAAACCCACGCACTGCGCTCACTGGAACTGCAGGTCAAGGAAGGTGAGTTCGTCGCCGTCACCGGACCGTCCGGCTCCGGCAAGACCACCTTCCTCAACATCGCCGGCCTGCTGGAAACCTTCACCAGCGGCACCTACATGCTGGACGGCCAGGATGTGAGCACGCTGGGCGACGACGCCCGCAGCCGCCTGCGCAACCAGAAGATCGGTTTCATCTTCCAGGGCTTCAACCTGATCCCCGACCTGAACCTGTTCGACAACGTCGACGTGCCGTTGCGCTATCGGAAGATGAGCGCCAACGAGCGCCGCGAACGCATCGAGAAGGCGCTGAGCCAGGTCGGCCTCGGCTCGCGCATGAAGCATTATCCGAATGAACTGTCGGGTGGCCAGCAGCAGCGCGCGGCCATCGCGCGTGCGCTGGCAGGCAGCCCGCGCCTGCTGCTGGCCGACGAACCAACCGGCAACCTAGACACGCAGATGGCCCGCGGCGTGATGGAGCTGCTGGAAGAGATCAACGCTGCCGGCACCACCATCGTGATGGTCACCCACGATCCGGAACTGGCCGCGCGCGCGCAGCGCAACGTGCACATCGTCGATGGTCAGGTGACCGACCTGGTCCGCGAGCCGGTGCTGGCCACCCCGCCGCGCCACATCGTCGCCGTCAACGAGTGAGGGCCCGACCATGTTCGCCTACTACGCCCGACTGGCGGTGCGCAGCTTCCGCCGCAACAAGATACTGACCGCGCTGATGGTGGTTGCCATCGCGCTCGGCATCGGCGCCTCCATGACCACGCTGACCGTGTTCCACGTGTTGTCCGGCGACCCGATTCCTGGCAAGAGCGACCGCCTGTTCTACGTGCAGCTCGACGCCGCGACCGGCGCCTATGTCGCCGGCGAAGAGCCGGAAACCCAGCTGACCCGCTTCGACGGTGAAGCCCTGCTGCGCGAAGCCAAGGGCGAGCGCCAGGCGCTGATGAGCGGCGGCGGCGGCACCATCGAACCGGACAACAGCACCCTCAAGCCCTTCAGCATCGACACCCGCTGGACCTCGGCCGACTTCTTCCCGATGTTCGAGGTGCCCATGCAGTATGGCCGCCCCTGGACGCGCGAGGACGATGAAGGCCGCGCACGCGTGGTGGTCATCTCCAAGGCGCTCAACGACAAGCTGTACCAGGGTGCCAACAGCGTGGGCCGCGACCTGCGCATGGAAGGCCAGAGTTACCGCATCGTCGGCGTGATGAAGGATTGGAGCCCGGAGCCGCACTTCTACGACCTGACCACGGGCAGCTACGGCAAGAACGAAGACCTGCTGCTGCCGATCTCCACCTCGTTCGACCTGAAGCTCGGCAACAACGGCAACATGAACTGCTTCGGCGAAAACCCCGACGGCAACAGCTACTCGCTCAACGCACCGTGCGCGTGGCTGCAGTACTGGGTGGAAATGGACCCGGCCAAGGCCGGCGACTACCGCCGCTACCTGGAGAACTATTCGACCCAGCAGCGCGAGGCCGGCCGCTTCAAGCATCCGCCGAACGTGCGCCTGCGCACCGTGATGGAATGGCTGGACTTCAATGGTGCGGTGCCCAGCGACGTGCGCCTGCAGCTGTGGCTGGCGCTGGGCTTCCTGGGTGTCTGCCTGGTCAACACGGTAGGCCTGCTGTTGGCCAAGTTCCTGCGCCGCAGCGGTGAGATCGGCGTGCGCCGTGCACTCGGTGCCAGCCGCGGCCAGATCTTCCTGCAGTGCCTGGTGGAGGCCGGTGCGGTCGGCGTGGTCGGTGGCGTGCTGGGTATCGGCCTGGCCCTGCTTGGCCTGTTCGCGGTGCGCCAGCAACCGGTGGAATACGCAAAGCTGGCCCACTTGGACGGCAACATGCTGCTGCTCGCACTGGGCCTGACCCTGCTCGCCAGCCTTGCTGCCGGTTTCCTGCCCGCCTGGCGCGCCATGCAGGTCACCCCGGCCATCCAGCTCAAGTCGCAGTAAGCACCCGAACGAGGACTCCCATGGACATCCGCCCCATCCTCAGCACGCTGCGCCGGCACAAGACTGCCGCTGCCCTGATCGTGCTGGAAGTCGCACTGACCTGCGCCATCGTCTGCAACGCGCTGTTCCTGGTCAGCCAGCGCGTGGACAAGATCAGCATGCCCAGCGGTATCGCAGAGAGCGAACTGGTGATGCTGCGCGTCAGTGGCATCGGCAAGCAGACCGATGCCATGGCCCGCACCCGCGAGGACCTGGCGTCGCTGCGCGCGATTCCCGGCGTCAGCAACGTCACCATCATCAACCAGGTCCCCTTCCGCAACGGCTCCTCCAGCAGCAGCATCTCGCGTGTGATCGACCAGGAACGGCCGACCACCAACGCCTCGATGTACACCCTGTCCGAGAACGGGCTGGCCACGATGGGCATCAACCTGATCGCAGGCCGCGATTTCCTGCCCGACGAGTATCAGAACTTCGAAGACGCCAGCAAGGGCGGCGCCAAGCAGAACGCGATTCCGATCATCCTCACCCAGGCCACCGCCGCCAAGATGGAACCCAACGGCAGTGCGCTGGGCAAGACCTTCTACATGGGCAAGCAGCCGCTGCATGTGGTCGGCATCGTCGACACGCTCAGCACCCCCAATGGCTGGAATGACAACTGGACCAACTCGATGCTGCTGCCCATGCGGCGCACCTTCGACGAAGGTGGCACGTATGTGCTGCGCACTTCGCCCGAACGCCGCCAGGAGGTGCTCGATGCTGGTGCCGCCGCGCTGGAGCGCAACGACCCCAACCGCCTGATGCGCGACAAGCTGACCTATGAAGACCAGCGCAAGGACTTCTTCAAGAACGACCGCGCGATGGTCGGCCTGCTGATCACCGTCAGCATCTCGCTGCTGGTGGTTACTGCGCTGGGCATCATCGGCCTGGCCAGCTTCTGGGTGCAGCAGCGCAGCAAGCAGATCGGCATCCGCCGTGCGCTGGGCGCGACCCGTGGGCAGATCCTGCGCTACTTCCAGACCGAGAACTTCCTGCTGGCCTCGCTGGGCATCGTGCTGGGCATGCTGGCGGCCTACGCGATCAACCTGGCCCTGATGAACCTGTACGAGCTGCCGCGCATGCCGCTGTACTACCTGCCGCTGGGTGCGCTGCTGCTGTGGGTACTGGGCCAGATCGCGGTGTTCGGTCCGGCACGGCGTGCGGCGGCGGTACCGCCTGCGGTCGCCACGCGGAGCGCGTGAGATGCGTGCCTGTGCGATGTGCCTGATGCTGCTCCTGCCACTGCCGGCGCTGGCCGGCGGTGGCAGCGCGCAGACACTGGAATGGCGCCAGGATGCCGCGCGGCTGTCGCTGCGCTCGACGGAGGGCCAGGTGCGCGTGGAGGCCGCCAGCCCGGAAGTGCGCTTCGGCGTGCGTAGTGGCGATCGCATCCTCCGCGTGGACGACACGGCGGTTCGCCGGGTTGAACATCTGGCCGAAGCACTGCGCCATTCCCACGCGGCCACCGCCTATCTGTTGCTGCGCCGCGACAAGCGCGAACTGACGGTGGCGGTCGACGCTGCAGCCTGGCGCCAGGCGCTGGAGGTGCCGCCGCCACCTGCGCCGCCACCGCCCCCGGCGCCTCCCCGGCGCTGAGCGAGGGCCGTTCCTGCACAGCCACGGGTTTGGCTATGCTTGATGGGTGGCGCCGGGCTCTCCCGGTGCGTGGACACGAACGGCTCCAACGGCGCCGCCCATCCCTTTCTGCAGAACCGCTTGATGCCTGCGATCCTGATCATCGACGACAACGCCAGCGTGGGTACCGCGCTGGACGTGCTGTTCTCCCTGCACGACATCGACACCCTGCAGGCGCAGAGTCCGTCCGAAGGGCTGGCCCTGCTCGAGTCGCAGCCGGTCGACCTGGTGATCCAGGACATGAACTTCAGCGAGGACACCACCTCCGGCGAAGAAGGCGAGGCCCTGTTCGCGCAGATCCGCGCACGCCATCCCGATCTGCCGGTGATCCTGCTGACCGCCTGGACCCACCTCAGCAGCGCGGTGGACCTGGTCAAGGCCGGTGCGGCCGACTACCTGGCCAAGCCCTGGGACGACCGCAAGCTGATGACCACGGTCAACAACCTGCTGGAACTGTCCGAGGCGCGCCGCGAACTGGACCGGCGCCGCAGCCGTGAACTGCGCCAGCGCAACGCGCTGGAAGAGAAGTACGACCTGTGCGGCGCGGTCTTCGCCGACCCCGCCAGCGAGCGCGTCATCGCCCTCGCCTGCCAGGTCGCACGCTCGGAACTGCCGGTACTGATCACCGGCGCGAACGGTGCCGGCAAGGAAAAGATCGCGCAGATCATCCAGGCCAATTCCCTGGTGGCCAAGGGCCCATTCGTGGCGGTCAACTGCGGCGCGTTGCCCTCGGAACTGATCGAAGCGGAACTGTTCGGTGCCGAGGCCGGTGCGTATACCGGCGCCAGCAAGGCGCGCGAAGGCAAGTTCGAGGCCGCCGATGGTGGCACCCTGTTCCTGGATGAGATCGGCAACCTGTCGCTGGGCGGGCAGATGAAGCTGCTGCGCGTGCTGGAAACCGGCCGCTTTGAGCGCCTGGGTTCCAACCGCGAGCGCCAGGTCAAGGTCCGCGTGGTCAGCGCGACCAATGCCGACCTACCGGCGATGATCCGCGACGGCACCTTCCGCGAAGACCTCTATTACCGCCTCAACACGGTGGAACTGGTGCTGCCGCCGCTGGCCGAACGCCCGGGCGACATCGTGCCGCTGGCCGAGCGCTTCCTGACCGCTGGCAAGCCCCTGTCCAGCGCCGCCACCGCCGCCCTGCAGCGACACCCGTGGCCAGGCAACGTGCGCGAGCTGCGAAACGTGATCCAGCGCGCCGAACTGCTGGCCACCGGCAACCGCATCGAAGTGGCCGATCTCAACCTGCCGCGTGCAGCGGCCGCACCGCGCCCGGCCCCCAGTGCCGGCAATGACCCCGACCGCGCACGCATCGAGGACGTACTGGCGCGCAACCATGGCGTCATCGCCCAGGCCGCCGCCGAACTCGGCCTGAGCCGCCAGGCGCTGTACCGGCGCATGGACCGCCACGGTATCCCGCGCGAATGAAACGGCGCTCGTTCACTTTCCGCCTGTTCCTGCGCCTGCTGCCAGTGTTGGCACTGGCTGCGGCACTGCCGTGGCTGCTGGCCTACTGGATGGACCATGGTTGGGTGGTGACCACGGTGTCGGCGTTGATCCTGCTGTCGCTGATGTGGTGGACCCTGCGCCGGGCAACCGCCCCGGTGCGGTCACTGATGCGGGCCCTGGCGGGCACCACCAGCAGCTATCGCGACGGCGAATACAACTTCGGCGTGCACTGGCCCGGCAATGACGAACTCGGCGACCTGGTGCAGGCACACCGCGAACTGGGTGATGTACTGCGTGAGCAGCGGCAGGGCCTGGTGCAACGCGAACTGCTGCTGGACACGATGGTGCAGAACACGCCGGTGGCGATGCTGCTGATCGCCTCGGGCGGTGATGGCATTGCCCGCGTGGTGTTCTCCAATCTGGCCGCGCGCAAGCTGCTGCATGGCGGCTGGAAGCTGGAAGGCCAGCGCCTGGAGGACGTGCTGGAACAGGTGCCGGTGGAATTGCGCGATGCCATCGCCCGTGGCGGTGACAGCCTGTTCGCGGTGCATGCCGAGGGCGAGGACGGCGATGAGGATGACGAGCAGGTCTACCACCTCTCGCGCCGCGCCTTCCAGCTCAACGGTCGTCCGCACGATCTGCTGCTGGTGCGTCTGCTGACCGCCGAGCTGCGCCGCCAGGAAGTTCAGACCTGGAAGAAGGTGATCCGGGTGATCAGCCACGAACTGAACAACTCGCTGGCACCGATTGCCTCGCTGGCCCACTCCGGCGGTGTACTGGTGCAGCGTGAGCGCTTTGACCGGCTGCCCGAGATCTTTACCACCATCGAGGATCGCGCACGCCACCTGGAAGGCTTCATCCGCGGCTATGCGCGCTTCGCCAAGCTGCCGCAGCCGCAGTTGCAGACCGTGCACTGGGCCCCCTTCCTGTCCAGCCTGCGCCAGCAGATCCCGTTCACCATGGAGCGCGAGCCGGACGAGGAACTGAGCAGCCGCATCGACATCGCCCAGTTCGGGCAGGCGCTGCTGAACCTGTTGAAGAACGCGCACGAAGCCTGCGCCGAAGCAGAGCCGCCGAACGATGACGTACAAGTGCAACTCACGCGGTTGCCGCAGTGGCTGCGCCTGGACGTACTGGATCGCGGCAAGGGCATGAACGAGCAGGTGCTGCAGAATGCGCTGATGCCGTTCTATTCGACCAAGCGCAATGGCACCGGGCTGGGCTTGGCCTTGACCCGCGAGATCGTGGAAGCGCATGGCGGCCGGGTATCACTGCAGAACCGCGGCGATGGCGGGTTGTGCGTGTCGATTCTGTTGCCGGTGGGTTGAGCGGGTAGATCCACGCCATGCGTGGATGTGCCGACCAAGGTCGGCACCTACCAGACTTGCCGCATCGCCACCCGCAGATGCATTGGAAACCCCAGCGCAGCCTCTTCGGCCATGACTGCGCGCAGGCCGTCATTCCACTGCGCCTCGGGCACTACCTCGAACCCTTCACTGGCATAGAAGGCCGCATTCCACGGTACATCGGACAACGTGGTCAGCACCGCGGCTGCATAGCCGTCCATCCTCGCCTGCGCCAGCGCATAGCGCAGCAATGCACGGCCGTGGCCGCGACGCGCGTGCGCGGGATCCACGTCCATCTGCAACACATGGAATTCACCGCAAAGCTCACCGGCCAGCAGGTAACCCGCGATACCACCGTCAGCCGCATCCACCACCCACAGCTGCTCGCGCTCAAGGCCATCCTGCAGCGTCGGCAGGTCCAGGCCATGCCCGGCAAATACCGGGTAGGCCTGGTGATCCTTCAGCAGTTCACCGGCACGTTGTTCAATTGCCGGCAGCATGCCCAGTTCGTCGGCATGCGGAATGCGTGGCTCAGGACTTCTTGAGCGGGCGCTTCCAGCCATCGATGGTTTCCTGTCGTGCACGTGCCAGTGTCAGCTTGCCATCCGGGGCGTTGCGGGTGATGACCGAACCGGCAGCGATGGTGGCGCCCTCACCGATCAGCACTGGTGCCACCAATGCGCTGTTGGAGCCGATGAAGGCGTTGTCGCCGATGGTGGTGGTCGACTTGTTCACGCCGTCGTAGTTGCAGGTTATGGTGCCGGCACCGATGTTCACCTTGCTGCCGATCACCGCGTCGCCCAGGTAGGTCAGGTGGTTTGCCTTGCTGCCAACACCAAGGGTGACCTTCTTGGTCTCGACGAAGTTGCCGACATGCACGCCGTCGGCGAGCACGGTCCCCGGGCGCAGCCGCGCGAACGGCCCCACCAGCGCAGCACCTTCGGTGACCACGCCTTCCAGGTCACAATGCGCGCGCACTTCGGTGCCCGGGCCAAGATTGACGTCCTTCAGCCGGTTGAACGGGCCCACGGTGACGCCGTCGCCGAGCACGATGTTGCCTTCCAGAACGACGTCGACATCGATCAGCACGTCGCTGCCCACAGTGACGGTGCCACGGATATCCAGTCGTGCCGGGTCACGCACGCGCGCGCCCTGCGCGCACAGGGCCCGAACCGCGCGGCGCTGCCAGGCACGCTCCAGCTGCGAAAGCTGCCAGGGATCGTTCGCCCCTTCGGCTTCCTGCGCGTCGGTCACCAGCGCCATCTCGGCCGGGGTGTACTCGTGCGCGGCAAAGGCGAACACGTCGGTCAGGTAGTACTCGCCCTGCGCGTTGCTGTTGGACAGCTGCGACAGCCAGCGCCGCAGCGCGGTCGACTCGGCGGCAATGATGCCGGTGTTGATCGTGCGCACACGCAGCTGGTCGTCGGTAGCGTCCTTCTGTTCGACGATCGAGCCGACCTTGCCTTCGGCATCGCGCAGCACGCGGCCATAGCCGGTCGGGTCATCGACATCGGCGACCAGCACCGCCAGGCGACCCGGCTGTGCCAGCAGGTCGCGCAGGGTCTGCGCGCGGATCAGCGGCACGTCGCCGTACAGCACAAGCACCTGCGCGGCGTCAGGCACCTGCGGCATCGCCTGGGCCACCGCATGGCCGGTGCCCAGCTGCTGCGCCTGTTCAGCCCATTGCAGGTCGGGCTGGTCGGCGAAGTGCTGGCGCACCGCTTCACCACCATGGCCGTAGACCACGTGGATCGCCGAGGGCTGCAGTTCGCGGGCCGCATCGATCACATGCGCCAGCATCGGCTGGCCGGCGATCGGCTGCAGCACCTTCGGCAGCACCGACTTCATGCGCTTGCCCGCGCCAGCGGCGAGGATGATGACGTGCAGGGGTTGGGTCATGGAAACGGCAGTCCGTGGTTCGTTGCCGATGATTCTAGAGCGTGGGCCGTTAACATGTGCATCCCACCTCCTTCACCACACTGATGGGCCTCGTCCGCCAGGGAAGCACCTATCTCATCATCGGGCTCGTGCAGCTGCTGCTCGACTGGCTGGTGTTCGTCGCCGCGACCGCGCTGGGCCTGCCGGTGGTGCCTGCCAACATTGCCGGTCGCCTGGCCGGGATGCTGCTGGGCTTCTGGCTCAACGGCCGTTACACCTTTGCCAACGCAGGTGACGCGCGCCTTGGCTGGCGTCGATTTTCACGTTTCCTGGGAATCTGGGCCGTACTTACCACTGCCAGCACGGTGCTGGTCGCTTTGACCAGCCGCCACCTTGGATTGGATTGGGCCTGGCTGGCCAAGCCGCTGATCGAAGGTGGGATCGCCTTGATCTCCTTCCTGCTGCTGCGCCATGTGGTCTTCCGCTGAGACCTTCAGCCTGCACCACCCGTCGCGAATCGCTTCGGCAGCCCATCCCGCCACAGCTGCAGCGGGCTGTACCCAAGTTCCACGCGATGCCGCCCCGCAGGCACGCACACCGCGTGAAAGAGCCCGTTGGCACGCATCAGCGGCAACGACGCTCCGCCATCCAACCGGGCCTGCCAACCCTGGGCGGTCACCTCATTGATCACCAGCCACGCCGGATGCTCGGCGTCCACGTCAAGGGCGATCCTTCCGGGCTGATAGGCCTGCGAGAGCACCTTCAGCCGGCCCGCCTCACGTTCAGGGCAGTCCGTCTGCTGCCCGGTGGGCAGCCAGACCACCTGGCTGAAGTCCGTCTGGTTGAACTCAGCGGCCGGTGGCAGGCGTTCAATGTGCCGCTGCACCCGTTGCGGGTTGAGCGTACGCGGCAGCACACTCCCGCGCAGCGCCAACTGCACGTCGCTGCCCTGGTCATGAGACCCTGCAAACGGCTCCGGTGACAGCAGCCAGCGGACCCCCAGCAGGTCGTACACGGGGGCGTCCATGTCTGGCGCCCAAGGGGTCGTCGCCTTCTGCTGGAAGGCAGCCACGGGCTCCGTCGGCATGCCGACCATCTGCTGGTAGTCACTGGACAGCAACGGGTTGTAGCCATTGGCCAGTGGAATCGCGTGCACGGCCGCGCCATTGGTCAGCACGCCGATGCCGAAAACGATGGCGCGCTCGGGCAGGCGGCCTGCATGCCGCTCGGCAGCGAGCAGCGTATAGGCCCGCTGCGTGGCGCCATTGCGCTCGGCCGTCATTACCGGCGGACGGGCACCCGATGTATTGAAACGTGCTCCCACGTTGAACAGCAGCATGTCGAACACGACCAGTGCGATCAGCCAGTGCATCGGAGCCGGGTGCTGGCGCAGCAGCTGTACTGCGGCAATGCCGATGCCGGCACTGGCCGCCAACCACGCGAAGGCGTCCAGATGCCCGTGGCTCACGGCCAGCCAGGAGGCAACGGACACGAGGACAACGACCACCCCCAACGACACCCGGTGCGGGCGCAGTGCGCGCTTCTCCAACGCAATCTGCAACGCCTGTGCCCCCAGCCAGGCCGCTGCCGGTACCGCAAGGAACAGCGCATCGGAGGGCCGCCGGAACAGATCAAGACCCGGCAACCCGCTGAAGAGCCACGCGAACAGCGGAGTGACGTCACCCAGGGCGACCAGCGTCGTCAACAGCAGTACACCGAGCGCCAAACAGGTGGCGCGTCGCTGCCTGTGCACAACGCTGCCGCCCCAGGCCAGCCACAGCGCCAGTGGCACCGCGCCGAAATAGAGGTAGTCCGTGCTGATGTCGCCGAAGGACCAGCTCGTCCCACGTACCTGCGAGAACACATTTCCCGAAAGCAGTGTCACCAGTCCCTGCCAGTGCATCGCACCGGCCAGCGCCGTCTCCAGGGTCATGCCATCACGATTGGTGTCACCCAGCCAGGCCAATGTGGAAAGCCACTGGGGGGCGCTTACTGCGGCGGCGATCAGGGCGACCGCAGACAGCTGCAATGTGAGGCGGAGTCGCTTGCCCCTTGCCCAAAGCACTGCACCTACGGCGTACACGGCACACGCCAGGATGATGAAATAGGTCACCTGGGTCAGCTGCAGCGCACACAGGCCTCCTGCAAGTCCCGCCAGCAGCACGTCACGCGCGCAGCCCTGGTTCCGAACATTCGACAGGCCCAGCCAGATCCAGGGAAGCAGGCTGTAGCTGACGATCATCGGCGTGTGCTGCAGGCGGGAGGCTGCCACCGCACCGAACATCAGCACCATCGCAAAGAACCACTGTGCGGGTGCAGAAAGACCGAATGAACGCGCCAGGCGCAGCGCGCCGAAGCCACCCGCCAGCACATGCAGCAGCACCACCACGGTGAACAGATGCAACGACGCCGGCGCCAGCAGCATCGGCAGGACCATGGTCGGCTGCAGCGTCATCATCTGCGGATCGGCGATCTGCGGATAGCCACCGAACAGGTAGGGATTCCACCAAGGGGCCTGCAGGTTCCGAAGCTGCTCGGCACTGAAACTGACCGCCGGGAAGAACTGCTGCACGGTGTCGTACGGAATGACCTTGGTACCGATCAGCCACGGCAGGCACAGCAGCAGCCAGCTTGCCACCCACAGCGTTTCAGGCCGGGCCCATCGGGAGCGGGCTGCATCCGTGGCGCCGATGCTCGTGGTCGATGCGTACTGCATTCCGTGCATGCCTCCCTTCTCCTCAACGAAAATCGCCGGCACTGAGCCGGCGATCTTCCATCACTACCGGCATTGCTGCCGATGGTTCCCGAGCACGTGTCAGTGCTTGAGGTTCTTGCGCAGGCGCTCCAGCGCCTGCAGCTGGACGACAGCTTCAGCCAGCTTCTGCTGGGCTTCAGCCACTTCCATCGCCTCGCCGCGGTTGGCCAGGATGCGCTCGGCTTCTTCCTTGGCCTTGCGGACCGAGGCTTCGTCGATGTCCTGCGCGCGGATCGCGGTGTCGGCCAGCACGGTCACCACCTGCGGCTGCACTTCCAGGATGCCGCCGGAAATGGCGAAATCCAGCTGCTCGCCGTTCGGCGTGGTCACCACCACCTTGCCCGGCTTCAGGCGGGTGATCAGCGGCGCGTGCTTGGGCGCGATGCCCAGTTCGCCCAGCTCACCGGTAGCCACGACCAGGGTCGCTTCGCCACGGAAGATTTCCTGCTCGGCGCTGACGATGTCGCAACGGATCGTGCTCATGCAAATCTCTTCGCTGTTCGCGGCGGCGCAATGCCACCGTGGGAGTCCACCGGCGCGGGCGGTTGCCCGGCGCCGGCGTCAGGTCGGGCAGGATCGCTCCCGCCCGTCCCGGATCAGGCCTTCTCGGCCATCTTCTTGGCCTTCTCGACCGCTTCTTCGATGCCGCCGACCATGTAGAACGCCTGCTCCGGCAGGTGGTCGTACTCGCCATCGACGATGGCCTTGAAGCCACGGATGGTGTCCTTCAGCGGCACGTACTTGCCCGGCGAACCGGTGAACACTTCGGCCACGTGGAACGGCTGGCTGAAGAAGCGCTCGATCTTACGGGCGCGCGACACGGCCTGCTTGTCCTCTTCGGACAGTTCGTCCATGCCCAGGATCGCGATGATGTCCTTCAGTTCCTTGTACTTCTGCAAGGTCTGCTGGACGCGCTGGGCGGTGTCGTAGTGCTCGTGGCCGATGACCAGCGGGTCCATCTGGCGGCTGGTGGAGTCCAGCGGATCGACGGCCGGGTAGATACCCAGCGAGGCGATCGAACGCGACAGGGTGACGGTCGAGTCCAGGTGGGCGAAGGTGGTCGCCGGCGACGGGTCGGTCAGGTCATCCGCGGGAACGTAGACGGCCTGGATCGAGGTGATCGAACCGTTCTTGGTCGAGGTGATGCGCTCCTGCAGGACGCCCATTTCCTCGGCCAGGGTCGGCTGGTAACCCACGGCGGACGGCATACGGCCCAGCAGTGCCGACACTTCGGTACCGGCCAGGGTGTAGCGGTAGATGTTGTCGACGAACAGCAGGACGTCCTTACCCTTGCCGTTTTCGTCCTTCTCGTCGCGGAAGTACTCGGCCATGGTCAGGCCGGTCAGGGCGACGCGCAGACGGTTGCCCGGCGGCTCGTTCATCTGGCCGTACACCATCGCCACCTTGTCGAGGACGTTGGAGTCCTTCATTTCGTGGTAGAAGTCGTTGCCCTCACGGGTACGCTCACCCACGCCGGCGAACACGGACAGACCGCTGTGCGCCTTGGCGATGTTGTTGATCAGTTCCATCATGTTGACGGTCTTGCCGACGCCGGCGCCGCCGAACAGGCCGACCTTGCCGCCCTTGGCGAACGGGCACATCAGGTCGATGACCTTGATGCCGGTTTCCAGCAGCTCGGTGGCCGGGGACTGGTCTTCGTACGACGGGGCCGCACGGTGGATTTCCCAGCTGTCGCTGGCGGCCACCGGGCCGGCTTCGTCGATCGGACGGCCCAGCACGTCCATGATGCGGCCCAGGGTGCCAGCGCCGACCGGCACGGAAATGCCGCGGTCGGTGTTGGTGGCCACCAGGTTGCGCTTCAGGCCGTCGGTGGAACCGAGGGCGATGGTACGCACCACGCCGTCGCCCAGCTGCTGCTGGACTTCGAGGGTGATTTCGGTGTTGTCGACCTTCAGTGCGTCATACACCTTCGGCACCGACTCACGCGGGAATTCGACGTCGACGACCGCGCCGATGATCTGAACGATCTTGCCCTGACTCATTGCTGCATCCTCTAAATGTGTGCTTTGAACGAACGCGGTCAGACTGCTGCCGCGCCGCCGACGATTTCGGAGATTTCCTGGGTGATCGCTGCCTGGCGTGCCTTGTTGTAGACCAGCTGCAGCTCACCGATCAGCTTGTTGGCGTTGTCGCTCGCCGCCTTCATCGCGACCATGCGTGCGGCATGTTCGGAGGCAACGTTTTCCAGCAGCGCCTGGTACACCAGCGACTCGATGTAACGCGTCATCACGTGCTCGAGCACGGTCGCGGCATCGGGTTCGTACAGGTAATCCCAGTCGTGGTGAGCGACCTGCTTCTCAGCCGGCGGCAGCGGCAGCAGCTGATCGAAGCTGGCCCTCTGCGTCATGGTGTTCACGAAGCGGTTGTAGACCAGGTACACGCGGTCGACCTTGCCTTCGGTGAAGGCGTCGAGCATGACCTTGATCACACCGATCAGCGACTCCAGCTTCGGCACGTCGCCGATGTGGGTCACGCTGCCGACCATGTTGACCTTCACGCGGCGGAAGAAGGTCGATGCCTTCTGGCCGATGGTCACCAGGTCCACTTCCGCACCCTTGTCCTGCCATGCCTTGGCTTCGCCCAGCATCTTGCGGAACAGGTTGTTGTTCAGGCCGCCGGCCAGGCCGCGATCGGAGGAGATCACGATGAAACCGACCCGCTTGACCTGCTCGCGCTCGACCAGGAACGGATGCTGGTAGTCGGTGCTGGCCTGGGCCAGGTGACCGATCACCTGCTTCATCGCCTGCGCGTACGGACGCGAGGTCTTCATCCGATCCTGCGCCTTGCGGATCTTGGAGGCCGAGACCATTTCCAGGGCGCGCGTCACCTTGCGGGTGTTCTGCACGCTCTTGATCTTGGTTTTGATTTCGCGTCCGCTTGCCATCTCTTGTTTCCCGTGGCGCGGGGCTGATGCCCCGCGTTGTTCAACCGTTTGTCATCTGGTCCAGCGGAGCCAGCGGCTCCGCTCTACAGGACCGCGATTACCAGCTGCCGGTGGTCTTGAACTCGGCGATGCCCTTCTTGAAGGCACCTTCGATATCGTTGTCCCAACCGCCAGTGGCGTTGACCTTGCTGATCAGCTCGCCCTGGGTGTTGGCGAAGTGGGCGTGCAGGCCTTCTTCGAACGCCAGCAGCTTGTTGACCGGCACGTCGTCGAGGTAACCCTCGTTGACGGCGTAGATCGACAGCGCCTGGTTGGCGATCGACATCGGCGCGTACTGCTTCTGCTTCATCAGCTCGGTGACGCGCTGGCCACGCTCCAGCTGCTTGCGGGTCGCTTCGTCCAGGTCCGAGGCGAACTGCGCGAACGCAGCCAGCTCGCGGTACTGGGCCAGCGAGATGCGGATGCCGCCCGACAGCTTCTTGATGATCTTGGTCTGGGCCGAGCCACCGACGCGCGACACCGAGATACCGGCGTTCACGGCCGGGCGGATGCCGGCGTTGAACAGGTCGGTTTCCAGGAAGATCTGGCCGTCGGTGATCGAGATCACGTTGGTCGGAACGAAGGCGGACACGTCGCCGGCCTGGGTTTCGATGATCGGCAGCGCGGTCAGCGAACCGGTCTTGCCGGTGACCTTGCCTTCGGTGAACTTCTCGACGTATTCCTCGGACACGCGGGCAGCGCGCTCGAGCAGACGGGAGTGCAGGTAGAACACGTCACCCGGGTAGGCTTCACGGCCCGGCGGGCGCTTCAGCAGCAGCGAGATCTGGCGGTAGGCGACGGCCTGCTTGGACAGATCGTCGTACACGATCAGCGCGTCTTCGCCGCGGTCCATGAAGTACTCACCCATGGTGCAGCCCGAGTAGGCGCTGATGTACTGCATGGCAGCCGATTCGGAAGCGGTCGCGGCCACCACGATGGTGTGGGCCAGCGCACCGTTCTCTTCCAGCTTGCGCACGATGTTGGCGATGGTCGAAGCCTTCTGGCCGATCGCAACGTACACGCACTTGATGCCGGTGCCCTTCTGGTTGATCACCGCATCGATCGCCATCGCGGTCTTGCCGGTCTGGCGGTCACCGATGATCAGCTCGCGCTGGCCACGGCCGATCGGGATCATCGAGTCGACCGACTTGTAACCGGTCTGCACCGGCTGGTCGACCGACTTGCGCCAGATCACGCCCGGAGCAACGCGCTCCACCGGAGCGGTCAGGTCGGTGCCCAGCGGGCCCTTGCCGTCGATCGGCTCGCCCAGCGCGTTCACGACGCGGCCCAGCAGTTCCGGACCCACCGGCACTTCCAGGATGCGGCCGGTGGTCTTGGCGACGTCGCCTTCGCGCAGGTTTTCGTAGTCACCCAGGACCACGGCGCCGACCGAGTCGCGCTCCAGGTTCAGGGCCAGGGCGAAGGTGTTGTTCGGCAGTTCGATCATTTCGCCCTGCATCACGTCGGCCAGACCGAAGATGCGCACGATGCCGTCGGACACGCTGGTCACGGTGCCTTCGTTGCGCGATTCCGCGGCCAGCTTGACCTTCTCGATGCGGTTCTTGATCAGTTCGCTGATTTCGGAGGGGTTGAGCGTGGTTGCCATCGTCAAGTCCTAGTGCCGGCAGCGGGGCCGGACGTTAAATGAATTCAGTTAGCGAGCGCGGTCTGCAGACGGGCCAGCTTGCCCTTCAGCGAACCATCGATGACCACGTCGCCGGCGTCGATCACGGCGCCGCCGATCAGCGAAGCATCGACCGCGGTGGTCACGTCGACCTCGCGGTTGAAGCGCTTGCGCAGCGCAACCTTGATCGCGTCCAGCTCTCCGGCCGACAGCTCGGAAGCCGAGGTCACGGTGGCCTTGACCACGTGCTCGGCTTCAGCGCGCAGGGCGTCGAACATGCCGGAGATTTCCGGCAGCAGCGGCAGACGATGCGATTCGGCCAGGATGGCCAGGAAGCGCGAGTAGGTCTCGCCGTGGGACACCGGCGCCAGCAGGGCGACGGCGTCGTCACGACCCAGCTCCGGGTTGGCGAGCAGGGCCGCCACGCGCGGATCGGCGGCGACGTGGGCGGAGAACGCCAGGGCGTCCGACCACGGCGCGAACGCGCCTTCGTCGCGCGCGGTCGCGAACGCGGCGCGGGCGTACGGGCGGGCAAGCGTGAGGGCCTGGCTCATCCTTAGATCTCCGAGGCCAGCTCGTCGAGCAGCGCCTTGTGGGCGTTGGCGTCGATTTCGCGCTTGAGCAGCTTTTCGGCACCGGTCACGGCCAGCGCGGACACCTGCTTGCGCAGATCTTCACGGGCACGGTTGGCGGCGGCGTCGATTTCAGCCTGGGCCAGTTCCTTCTGACGGGTGGCTTCGGTGATCGCTTCGTTACGGGCAGCATCAACGATCTGGTTGGCACGTGCGTGGGCCTGATCGATGATCTCGTTGGCCTTGGTGCGTGCTTCCTTCAGCGCTTCGTTGACCTTCTCCTGCGCCTGGGCCAGATCTTTCTGGCTGCGGTCAGCAGCAGCGAGGCCTTCAGCAATCTTCTGCTGGCGCTCTTCGATCGCGTTCATCAGCGGCGGCCAGATCTTGGTCGCGATGATCCAGATCAGACCAGCGAAGGCGAGCGCCTGCGCAAGAAGGGTGAAATTGATATTCATGGTTAGCTCGATCGCTGGTTTCGGGGTGGACGTGCCGCCGAAGCGGCACATCCGGCCTTCATCCGAAACCGGGTGCATCAGCACCCGGTCGTCTCAAACCGCTGTATCAGCCGGCCAGAGCCTTGGTGACGGCGCCAGCAAAGGCAGCCGACAGCGGGTTGGCGAAGGCCAGCAGCAGGCCGACGGCGACCGAGATGATGAACGCGGCGTCGATCAGGCCGGCGGTGATGAACATGCGGACCTGCAGGACCGGGATCAGTTCCGGCTGGCGGGCGGCCGACTCCAGGAACTTACCAGCCATGATGGCCAGACCCAGACCGGCGCCCAGCGCGGCCAGGCCGATCATGATGCCGACGGCAAGGGCGGTGGAGCTCTGAATCTGCGCGAAGTTGGTCAGGACGGCGAAGTACATGGTTATCTCCAGGAACTTAAGTTGCTAAGGGTGATGAAACGGATGAAGGTTGAAACGCGTTGAAGCTTGAAACTCAGTGAGCGTCTTCCGACAGGCTCAGGTACACGATCGACAGCATCATGAAGATGAAGGCCTGCAGCGGGATCACCAGCAGGTGGAACAGCATCCAGCCGAGGCCGAACACACCACCGGCAATGGCACCGAAGAAACCGGCACCACCCAGCACCCAGATCAGCAGGAACACGATTTCGCCGCCGAACATGTTGCCGAACAGTCGCATCGCCAGCGAGATCGGCTTGCTCAGCCACTCGACGATGTTGAGGATCAGGTTGAACGGCATCATCCACTTGCCGAACGGCGCCGTCAGGAATTCCTTGATGAAGCCGCCCAGGCCCTTGGACTTGAGCGCGAAGAACAGCATCAGGAAGAACACGCTGATGGCCATGCCCAGGGTGGCGTTGACGTCAGCGGTCGGGACCGGCTTCCAGTAGTGCACGCCCACCCATTCCAGCGGCTTGGCGATGAAATCGGCCGGGATCATCTTCAGCAGATTCATCAACAGGATCCAGAAGAAGATCGTGATGGCGATCGGCGTGACCAGCTTGCTCTTGCCGTGGTAGGTGTCCTTGGCCTGGCGGTCGACGAACTCCAGGCAGATCTCGACGAAGGCCTGCCACTTGCCCGGCACGCCGGCGGTGGCCTTGCGGGTCCCCAGCCAGAACGCGACCACGATCACCAGGCCCATCAGGACCGCGGTGAGGAAGGTATCGACGTGGATATGCCAGAACATACCCTCACCCTTGCCGACCGGCGCGGTCAGGTTGTGCAGGTGATGCTGGATGTAGCTGGTAGGGGTTAGAGCCTCGCCCGCCATGTGTCCGGAACCTTCAGTTAATTGAATTCTGTCAACGCCTGGCCATGGCCAGGACCTGGAACATCAAGCCGACGGCAATACCGGCCAACAGCGCCAATGCAGGCAGCTTGAAGACCAGGAACCCCACCAGCAGGACGCCGAAAACCACCATCCACTTGGCCACGATCGCAATGATCAGACGTGCCATCGCCGATCCTGCGGCCAGTGCTCCACCGCCCAGTGCCATCCGCGCCGCCACCCAGCCACCGGCCGAAATGGCCACACCGGACGCCAGCGCGCCGAGGGCATATTTCGGACCTACCAGCAGGAAGGCCAGGGCCAGGACAGCCACTGCGGCCAGCGGGTAGACCGCGGCGCGCAGCATCAGTCGCCGACCCGCATCAACGGAGTTCAGCACAGGACGTCCCGCGTGGTTGCAAGTGGAGGGCTGAGGCGACTACAGCAGGGGGGCCTCATCGAGCCGCCAAATTATAGCAATGGGACAATTTGCGAGACAACCGCTCCCTGTTCATCCCGGGAGGCCGCAAGTTGCGGTAACGGTTACATTTTTGCGTGCCACCCAGGGGACAATGACGTCCGTATGATGTTGCAGCGCAGTATTGAACTTTGGTCGCAGGCCGCGGAACTTTCGCCGGATGCGCCGGTCCGATCTTTCGACCTGCCTGCAGCAACCTCGTCGACGCTCCGCCCCGCAGGTCCCACGATGGCCCCGAAGCCCGGCTCCGGGGCCATCTTTTTTGCATCGTCGCGACAGCACTGAACCGTACACATGCCATGGACCATACGTTCACGGATGGTGGACGGGCCTGTCCGGCACAGTGGTTTTCATTCTGATGAACCACTGCAAGGACTCTTCGATGCGCCCTGTACCCACCCTGCTCGCCCTCTCCCTGCTCGCCGTCGGCGCTTCGTTCGCCACTGCCGCCCACGCCGCTGAAGGCGACGACCGCTTCGCCCTGCGCCTGGGTGCGATGAACATCGACTCGGACAACACCCTCCGCGGCAAGACCAACGTGGCCGGCCAGGACATCGGCTTCTCCGAGGACTTCAAGCTGGGTGGCAAGGAGTGGGAACCGCGCATCGACGGCATGTTCCGCATCAGCAACCGCCAGCGCCTGCTGTTCAACTACTTCAAGTACGACAAGGACCGCCGCGAGACCCTCGGCCAGGACATTTCCTTCGGTGATGTCAACGTACCTTCGGGCAGCTTCGTCAAGGGCGAACTGAAGTACCAGGTCGCCAGCCTGGTCTATGACTACTCGGTGGTGGACACCGATACCTTCGACCTCGGCCTGCAGCTGGGTGCCGAGTACGCCAAGGTCAGCACCAAGGCCTACGCCGATCTGGGCACCGTCTACGAAGGCCAGTTCCTCAACGAGAAGACCGACGGCATCGCACCGGTGGTGGGTGCGCGCATGACCTTCAATCCGTCCGAGCGCTGGATGATCACGCTGCAGGGCCAGTACCTGAACACGCGCTGGGGCAGCTTCGATGACTACAAGGGCGACCTGAGCCGCGCCAACGCCATCGTCGACTACCGCTTCACGAAGAACTTCGGCGTGTTCGCCGGCTATGACTGGTTCAAGCTGGACGCGGACAAGAAGGGCAGCGACGGCACCATCGGCCTGAAGCAGGAATTCAAGGGCCCGGTGGCCGGCGTCAGCTTCGTGTTCTGATCCCCCGCTCCTTCCACGGCACTCTCTCTCCTGGCGCGGCCTCCGGAACATCGGGGCCGCGCTTTTTTGTGGGTTCCTGTCAGAAGAGCAGAAGCGGGTTGGTCGAGCGCTGGAGGGAGCGGGGGCTGTGTGCGAATGTCCCCCGGCGCCGGCCTGAGGCCGACGCCTCCTCCTTTACTTCGCACGCAGCCCCCGCTCCCTCCGCGTGTCAGGCATCCATGCGCCTGTTGCAGTGGCTCTGCGGCTCGACCGTCCGCAAGCCGAGCCGCAGCGCGGGTGGCGGGCGTTTCGACAAAGTAAAGGAGGAGGCGACCGCCACAGGCGGGCGACGGGGGACATTTGTCGAAATGCCCCCCACCCGCGCTGCGGCCCCACCCTTTGCTGCAGCACTGATCGAAGAAAAAAAGCCCCGGCAGATGCCAGGGCTTTTCGTTCGCGAAGGCGCGGGCGCCTTACTTCTTCTTCGGCATGTACAGATCGGTGATGGTGCCGTCGTAGATTTCCGACGCCATCGCCACCGATTCGCTCAGCGTCGGGTGGGCATGGATGGTGTGGCCGATGTCTTCGGCTTCCGCACCCATCTCGATGGCCAGGCCGATCTCGGCCAGCAGGTCACCGGCATGCACGCCAACGATCGCACCACCGATGATGCGGTGGGTTTCTTCGTCGAAGATCAGCTTGGTGAAGCCCTCGGTACGGCCGATGCCGATCGCGCGGCCGCTGGCGGCCCACGGGAACTTGGCCACGCCGACCTTCAGGCCCTTGGCCTTGGCTTCGGTCTCGGTCACGCCGACCCAGGCGATTTCCGGGTTGGTGTAGGCCACCGACGGAATCACGCGGGCCACCCACTCCTTCTTGTGGCCGGCAGCCACTTCGGCGGCCAGCTTGCCTTCGTGCGTGGCCTTGTGGGCCAGCATCGGGTTGCCGACGATGTCGCCGATGGCAAAGATGTGCGGCACGTTGGTGCGCATCTGGCGGTCGACCGGGATGAAGCCACGATCGGTGACCTGCACGCCGGCCTTTTCGGCATCGATCTTCTTGCCGTTCGGCGAGCGACCCACGGCCACCAGTACACGGTCGAAGGTGCCCTGCGCCAGCGCAGGCGCCTGGCCTTCCTCGGCGGCTTCGAAGGTGACGGTGATGCCCTTGGCATCGGCGGTGACGCCCGAGGCCTTGGTCTTCAGGTGCACTTCGATGCCCTGCTTCTTCAGGCGGTCGGCCAGCGGCTTGACCAGGTCCTTGTCGGCGCCCGGCATCAGCTGGTCCATGAACTCGACCACGGTGACCTTGCTGCCCAGCGCGCCATACACGGTGGCCATTTCCAGGCCGATGATGCCGCCGCCGACGACCAGCAGCGAGCCCGGCACTTCGGCCAGCTCCAGCGCGTCGGTGGAATCCATCACGCGCTTGTCGTCCCACGGGAAGTTCGGCAGCTTCACTGCCTGCGAACCGGCGGCGATGATGCACTTCTGGAAGCGCAGCAGCTGGGTGCTGCCGTCAGCAGCAGTGATCTCCAGCTCGTTTGCCGAAACAAACTTGCCGACGCCCTGCACGCTGCGGACCTTGCGCTGCTTGGCCATGCCGGCCAGGCCCTTGGTCAGCTGGTTGACGACCTTTTCCTTGTACTCGCGCAGCTTGTCCAGGGTGATGGTCGGCTTGCCGAACTCCACGCCGAAATCACCGGCGTGGGCCACTTCGTCGATGACCGCTGCGGCGTGCAGCAGCGCCTTGGACGGAATGCAGCCGACGTTGAGGCAGACGCCGCCGAGGCTGGCGTAGCGTTCGACCAGCACCGTATCCAGGCCGACGTCGGCGGCGCGGAAGGCGGCGGTGTAGCCGCCCGGGCCCGAGCCCAGCACGACCATTTCGCATTCGATGTCGGCCGGCTTGCCGCTGGACAGCGCCGGCTTCGGTGCCGCCGGCTCGGCCGGGGCGCGGTGCGACGGGGTCACCGGCGGCTTGCTGGCCGGGGCGGCTGCCGCCGGGGCCGGCGCAGCGGCCTTGGCCGGGGCTTCAGCGGCACCTTCAGCGTCCAGCACCACGACCACGGCGCCTTCGGACAGGGTGTCACCCAGCTTGACCTTGATTTCCTTGACCACGCCGGCGGCCGAGGACGGCACTTCCAGGGTGGCCTTGTCCGATTCCAGGGTCACCAGACCCTGATCCTTCTTCACCGCGTCGCCGACGGCGACCAACACTTCGATCACCGGCACATCGCTGTAATCGCCGATGTCGGGAACCTTGACTTCAATCGTGGCCATGGTGGGTTTTCCTCGTGCCCGCCCGGCATGGCCGGTGGGCTGTCACTGCATCTGTTCACGCGGCCGCGCCAGGGGCTGCGGCCGCACGGTGGGGGCGAAGCGGTGCCTTACAGCAGCACGCGGCGCATGTCGGCCAGTACCTGAGACAGGTACGTGGTGAAGCGTGCGGCCAGGGCGCCGTCGATGACGCGGTGGTCGTAGCTCAGCGACAGCGGCAGCATCAGCTTCGGTGCGAATTCCTTGCCGTTCCAGACCGGCTGGATGGACGACTTGGAGACGCCGAGGATGGCCACTTCCGGTGCATTGACGATCGGGGTGAACGCGGTGCCACCGATGCCACCCAGCGAGCTGATCGAGAAGCAGCCGCCGCTCATGTCGGCCGGGCCCAGCTTGCCGTCGCGCGCCTTCTTGGCCAGTTCGCCGGTTTCCTGCGCGATCTGCACCACGCCCTTCTTGTCCACGTCGCGGATCACCGGCACGACCAGGCCGTTCGGCGTGTCGGCGGCGAAGCCGATGTGGAAGTACTTCTTCAGGGTCAGGTTTTCACCGCTGGCATCGAGCGAGGCGTTGAATTCCGGGAACTTCTTCAGCGCCGCGGCGCTGGCCTTGATCAGGAAGGCGAGCATGGTCAGCTTGATGCCGGCCTTCTCGTTCTCCTTGTTCAGCGCCACGCGCAGGCCTTCCAGGTCGGTGATGTCAGCCTGCTCGAACTGGGTGACGTGCGGGATCATCGCCCAGTTGCGGGCCAGGTTCGCACCCGAGATCTTCTTGATGCGCGACAGCGGCTGGACTTCGGTCTCGCCGAACTTGCTGAAGTCGACCTTCGGCCACGGCAGCAGGTTCAGGCCACCACCGGCAGCGGCAGCAGCACCGCCGGCAGCCGGCACGCCACCGCTGAGTGCGGCCTTGACGAACTTCTGCACGTCACCCTTGGTGATGCGGCCACCCTTCTCGGTGCCGTTGATCTGCAGCAGGTCCACGCCCAGTTCGCGGGCGAACACACGCACCGCCGGGGTGGCATACGGCACCTTGGCCGGCAGCACGCCATCGGCGTTGAACTGCACCGGCGGGCTGCTCGGGGTACCGGCCGAGGCGATCTCGCGGGCCGCCAGCTTGTCCGGCTGCGCCGGCACAGCGACCGGCTCGACCTTGGTGGCGGTCTCGGCGGCAGCCGGAGCGGCCGCAGCGGCAGCCTTGGTCGGTGCCGGCGCGGCAGCACCCTCGGCTTCGATGATGGCGACCACATTGCCCTGCGACAGATTGTCGCCGACCTTGACCTTGATCTCCTTGACCACACCGGCCACCGACGACGGCACTTCCATGGTGGCCTTGTCGCTTTCCAGCGTGACCAGGCCCTGGTCCTTCTTGACCGTGTCGCCGACGGCGACCAGCACTTCGATGACCGGAATGCCGGAGTAGTCGCCGATATCCGGCACCAGCGCTTCAACAGCACCACCGCTGGCAGCCGGAGCGGCCGGTGCAGCTGCGGCCGGAGCCGGCGCGCTCTGGGTAGCGGCAGCCGGGGCAGCGGCCTTGGCCGGCGCGGCAGCCGCCGGCTTGGCGGCTTCGGCTTCGCCTGCGGCCACTTCGATCAGGGCCACGACCTTGCCTTCGGACAGGCTGTCGCCGACCTTGACCTTCAGTTCCTTGACCACGCCCGCCACCGAGGACGGCACTTCCATGGTCGCCTTGTCGCTTTCCAGCGTCACCAGGCCCTGGTCCTTCTTGACCGTGTCGCCGACGGCGACAAGCACCTCGATTACCGGGATATCGCTGTAGTCACCGATATCGGGGACAAGTGCTTCCTTGATTTCGGCCATGGGGATAACTCCGGCAATCTGGTGTAGGGAAACGTCTATTGTGCGGCCAGCGGGGGCCAGCGCCAACCGTTACAGGTGTTTTCAGTACTCACGCAGCCGGGACACGCTGTTGCTCATGGGTTGCGGCCGCGACCAGTCGGTAGCGTATTGTCCGGACGATGTCCGCTTCATGTCGCCAGTGCGTCGGCTACCGGCTGCCAGGCCTGGCGCAGCCGCGGCAGCGACCAGGCCGCATTGGCCGGGCTGGTGGACGGCAGTGCCAGCAGCCTTGGCGGGGTCTCCAGGCAGGGCAGCACCCAACGCTGGAATGCCTTCAGCGCTGCGGCACCGTTGCAGCCGATCAGCTCCAGCTCAGGAAGCGAAGCGATCAATGCCGGCAGCGCATTGGGTACTTCCGTGCCACGCACGATGTTGGCATCCAGGCTGCCACGCCGCTCGCACTGGCCGATCACATCCCACAGGCCGACACCTGCCGCCTGTAATGCCTGCAGTCGCTGCGCATAGGGCAGACCCGCGTCGAAGCCACAGATATCGGCCAGCACAGGCCAGAAGCGATTGCGCGGATGCGCGTAGTAGCGCTGCTCCTGCAATGACGCAACGCCGGGCATCGAACCCAGCAGCAACACCCGGCACTCCATGTTCACCTGCGCTTGCAGGCCGATGCACACCGTTGCTTCGCTCACATCTTCTCCAACTGCATGAATGTCGCCGAGGGCCGAAAAGCCCATGAAAACAGGCTTTTCGCTCCAGTCGCTGAACAAGGAAAACTATTTTTTAACGTGCGTCGGATTCGATTCATGTTGGGGCGACTACGGTGTGCTCGCCCCGCAACCGGGGGCCCAAAACAAGAAACATTAGGAGATACCCCCATGCGCTCCATCCGTATCCTGAGTCTCGCCCTGCTGACCTCCGCCGCCTTCGCGCCGGCCGCTTTCGCCCAGGACAGCAGCAGCACCGACACCGCTTCGGGCAAGCATTTTGCCGTTGTTGGCGGCATCTCGCTGCTGGAACCGAAGAACGACCCGATCACCGGCGTGAAGAAGACCGATGGTGGCCCGGCGCCGACCGTCAGCTTCAGCTACTACATCAACGACAACTGGGCCGTTGAACTGTGGGGCGCTGCCGACAAGTTCGATAACAAGTTCAAGGGCCCGAACAACGCCCGCCTGGGCTCGGTCGAGCAGCAGCCGATCGCGCTGAGCGGCCAGTACCACTTCGGCCAAGCTGACAACGTGTTCCGCCCGTTCGTGGGCGTGGGCTACTACCAGTCGAGCTTCAGCAACGAGAAGCTGGGCAACGGCGCTGACACCGACATCCGCTTCAAGGATGCCAAGGGCGTGATCGGTACCGTCGGCGTGGACATGAACATCAACTCCACCTGGTTCGCCCGTGCTGACGCCCGCTACATGCGCGCCCGCCCGGACGTGAAGGTTGGCGGCGAGAAGATCGGCGAAGCCAAGATGGATCCGTGGACCGTCGGCTTCGGCATCGGCGCCCGCTTCTGATCCAGGCTGCACCTGCTTCACTGATGTAACGCGACGGGCCCTTCGGGGCCCGTCGTCGTTTCCGTCACCCGCGTTCTGTAGAGTCGAGCTTGCTCGACTGCCTTTCGTAGAGTCGAGCTTGCTCGACTTTTACTGACACTCGACTCTACGCACATACAGGATGCGGAGGCACGATGTACGACGTCGACCTGCTGGTGATCGGTGGCGGCATCAACGGCGCCGGCATCGCCCGTGATGCCAGCGGCCGCGGGCTGCGCGTGCTGCTGTGCGAACAGCATGACCTGGCCGCGCATACCTCCAGTGCCAGCAGCAAACTGATCCACGGCGGCCTGCGTTACCTCGAACAGGGCGAGCTGGGCCTGGTGCGCAAGGCGCTGGGCGAACGCGAGGTGGTTCGCCGGCAGGCGCCCCATCTGGTCCACCCATTGCGCTTCGTACTGCCGTGGGAACCCCACCAGCGTCCACGCTGGATGCTGCGCGCGGGACTGTGGCTGTACGACCACCTGGGCCGGCGTAGCCCGGCATTTCCCGCCGCGCGCGCGCTGGACCTTCAGCATGATCCGCTCGGCCACTGGCTCTCCCCGGATCTGCGACAGGCCTTCAGCTACGCCGACGCCCAGGTGGATGACGCGCGCCTGGTGCTGCTCAACGCCCTGGACGCTGCCCGGCGTGGCGCGCAGGTACATGTGG
The DNA here is from genome assembly GCF_003970865.1 of Stenotrophomonas maltophilia. Taxonomy (GTDB): domain Bacteria; phylum Pseudomonadota; class Gammaproteobacteria; order Xanthomonadales; family Xanthomonadaceae; genus Stenotrophomonas; species Stenotrophomonas maltophilia_AR. The sequence goes on from NZ_RXLZ01000038.1 coordinate 47,685, forward strand.
GCAGCCGCTGCATCGAGCTGCGCCCTGTGCAGGGCCGTTGGCAGGCCGTGCTGGAATCCGCCGATGGCCAGCAGCATGTGACCGCGCGCGCCGTCGCCAATGCGGCCGGCCCATGGGCCGGCGGCCTGCTGGAGCAGATGGAGGCACGCAGCGGCGGCCCCGCGCTGCGGCTGGTACAGGGCAGCCACATCGTGCTGCGCCGCCCCTGGCCCGATGACAGTGCCTGCCTGCTGCAGCAGCCCGATGGCCGCGTGGTGTTCCTGCTGCCGTTCGCCCACGATCATCTGCTGGTCGGCACCACTGACACCGACTACCGCGGTGACCCGGCGCGCTGCAGCGTACTGCCTTCCGAGGTGAGCTACCTGTGCGCGGCCGCCAACCGTTATCTGCGCGAGCCGATCACTGCGCAAGACGTGGTCTGGCAGTTCGCCGGTGTGCGCCCACTGCTGGCCGACCCGGACCCGCGTGCTGCAAAGCTGAGCCGCGACTACCGCCTGCAGCTGCAGTCCGACCCGGCGCCGGCGCTGCATGTGCTGGGCGGCAAGCTGACCACCTACCGGGTGCTGGCCGAGGAAGCGCTGAACCTGCTGCGGCCGGCCCTGCCACAGATGGGACCGGCCTGGACGGCAGCTGGAGACCCGCTGCCAGGCAGCGACTGGGGAGACGCCGCACAGGCGCGCTCCCGGCTGCAGGCGCTGGCACCGTGGTTGCCCGCGGAGATTGCGCGCCGCTGGGCCGGCGCCTACGGCAGCCGCAGCGCGGAGCTGCTGCAGGGCGTTCAGGGCACGGGCGATCTTGGCGAGGACTTTGGCGGCGGCCTGCATGCCCACGAAGTGGACTTCCTGCGCGATCACGAATGGGCCTTGAATGCCGAGGACGTGCTGTGGCGGCGGAGCAAGCTGGGGTTGCGGCTGGATGCTGCGCAGGTGGCGCGGCTGCAGGCGTGGATGAGGGGTCGGATCCCTTTCCCAGGGAAAGGGCTCTGACCCCCGTGTTGCCACGTGTGCCAACCAAGGTTGGCAGCTACCAGGGTGGCCGCGCGCGACGCGATCGATGCATTAGGATTTCCCCATCGCCATCGGAGACGCTGCATGACGCCCCGCTACGTGCTGGCCATCGACCAGGGCACCACCAGTTCGCGCGCGATCCTGTTCGACCGCGCTGGCGACATCGTCGGCAGCGCGCAACGCGAGTTCGCGCAGATCTTCCCGCAGCCGGGCTGGGTCGAGCATGACCCGCGCGAAATTCTCACCAGCGTCTATGCCACGCTGACCGAACTGCTCAGCCGCGGGCAGATCGACCCACGTCATATCGCCGCACTGGGCATTACCAACCAGCGCGAAACCACCGTGGTCTGGGACCGTGCCACCGGCCAGCCGATCTACAACGCCATCGTCTGGCAATCGCGGCAGAGCCACGCCATCTGCGAGCGGCTGAAGTCCGACGGGCATGAAGCGCTGATCCGCGAGCGGACCGGCCTGCTGATCGATGCCTATTTCTCCGCCACCAAGGTGCGTTGGATTCTTGACCACGTGGAGGGCGCGCAACAGCGCGCCGAGCGTGGCGAGCTGCTGTTCGGCACCATCGACAGCTGGCTGGTGTGGAACCTCAGTGGTGGCCAGGCGCACGTGACCGACTACAGCAACGCCGCGCGCACGCTGCTGTTCAACATCCACACGCTGGACTGGGATGACGACCTGCTGGCGCTGCTCGACATCCCGCGCGCGATGCTGCCGCAGGTGCGCGATTCCAGCGCCGTGTACGCGCATACCCGGCCACAGTTCTTCTTCGATCACCCGATCCCGATCGCCGGCCTCGCCGGAGACCAGCAGGCGGCGCTGTTCGGCCAGGCCTGCTTCCAGCCGGGCATGGTCAAGAACACCTATGGCACCGGCTGCTTCATGCTGATGCACACCGGCACGCAGGCGGTGCGTTCGCGCAACGGTCTGCTGACCACCATCGCCTGGGGCCTGGACGGGCGCGTGGAATATGCACTCGAAGGTTCGATCTTCATCGCCGGCTCGGTGGTGCAGTGGCTGCGCGACGGCCTGCGGATGATCGAACGCGCCAGCGACAGCCAGGCACTGGCCGCGCAGGTGCCCGACAGCGACGGCGTCTATCTGGTGCCCGCCTTCGTCGGCCTGGGGGCGCCGTACTGGCGCAGTGATGTGCGCGGTGCGATGTTCGGATTGACCCGTGGCACCCGCAAGGCGCACTTCGTGCGCGCGGCGCTGGAAGCGATGGCCTACCAGACCCGCGACGTGCTCGATGCGATGCAGTCCGATGCCGGTATCGCGCTGACCGAACTGCGCGCCGATGGCGGCGCGATCGGCAACGACTTCCTGGCCGGATTCCAGGCCGACATCCTTGGGGTGCCATTGCTGCGGCCGCGGCTGACCGAGACCACCGCGCTGGGCGCGGCCTACCTGGCCGGGCTGGCGGTGGGGTTCTGGTCCAGCCGCGAACAGATCGCCGCGCAATGGGGCCTGGACCGGCGCTTCGAACCACAGATGGAGGTGGCCCGGCGCGAGAAACTGTATGCAGGATGGCAGCAGGCCGTGGCGGCCACCCTCGCCTTCCACGTCGACTGAAGGTAGTGCCGGCCGCTGGCCGGCACCCAGTGATCAGCGAGGGCAGTTGCAGATTGCCGGCCAGCGGCCGGCACTACCACATGGTCAGAACGCCGGCAGCACCGCGCCCTTGTACTTGGTCTCGATGAAGGCCTTCACCTGCGGGCTGGTCAGGGCCTTGGCCAGCTTCTGCACGCGGGCGTCGTCCTTGTTGTCCGGGCGTGCGACCAGGAAGTTCACGTACGGCGAGTCCTTGCTCTCGATCGCCAGTGCATCCTTGGTCGGGTTGAGGCCCGCATCCAGCGCGTAGTTGGTGTTGATCAGGGCCAGGTCGACCTGGTCCAGCACGCGCGGCAGCATCGCCGAGTCCAGCTCGCGGAACTTCAGGTTCTTCGGATTGGCGGTGATGTCACGCTGGGTCGACAGCGCGTTGGTCGGATCCTTCAGCTCGATCACGCCGGCCTTGTGCAGCAGGATCAGCGCACGACTGTTGTTGCTCGGGTCGTTCGGGATCACCACGTCGGCACCTTCGCGCAGCTCGGCCAGCGACTTGATCTTGCGCGAGTAGGCACCGAACGGCTCGATGTGCACGCCGATCACCTTCACCAGATCGGTCTTGCGGTCGCGGTTGTAGGCGTCCAGGTACGGCTCGGTCTGGAAGTAGTTGGCGTCCACCTGCTTCTGCACCAGCTGGTCGTTGGGCTGCACGTAGTCGTTGAACACGCGCACGTCCAGGTCCACGCCTTCCTGCTTGAGGATCGGCTTGACCACTTCAAGGATCTCGGCATGCGGCACGGCCGTGGCGGCCACCACCAGCTTCTGCGAGGGCTCGCCGGACTTGCCGCAGGCGGTCAGGGCCAGCGCAGCGGCGAGCAGGGGCAGCAACAGGGTCTTCTTCATGGGCGGGAGGGGGCCCTTTAACAAACCCCCGGGCCCACAGAGGGCCCCCCCCCCCGTTCCCCCCTCCTCCTTTAAAAAAA